>CP001622.1:2077500-2770000 GCA_000023185.1 Rhizobium leguminosarum bv. trifolii WSM1325
GGCTGCACGCGTGCATCCGATTTGACACGCCCACCGTCGACGCGCACCTGGCCGGAGCGCAAGAGCTTTTGCAGCGGACCGAAGCCGAGCCCGGGAAAATGCACCTTGAACCAGCGATCGAGCCGCATGCCGGCTTCGTCGGGTTCAACCTTGATATGTTCTATGCCAGCCATAAACGATCTTTCGGAAATTGCAGCGCAGGCCGAGCCGGCGTTCTTGCCGCAGCCTTTAGAGCATTTTCAAGCAAAACGGAAACCGGAAAAGAAATCAGGCCAAAGCGCGCATGACGGCGAGCCCGGCGATGACGGCCGCCATCGAAAGTCCGACGCTCGCAGCGATGTAGATACCGCCGGCGACGGCCTCGCCGCGCTCGAACAGCGAGATCGCATCCAGCGAGAAGGCCGAGAAGGTTGTGAAGCCGCCGAGGAAGCCAGTGATCAGCAGCAGGCGCAGCTCCACCGAGGCGTTGAACTTCCGCGCGATCAGCTCGGCGAAGACGCCGATGACGAAGCAGCCGACAACATTGACGGCGAGCGTGCCCCACGGAAATGCCGGCCCCATGAGTCTCAGCGCCCACTGGCCGACATAATATCTGAGAAGAGAACCGATGGCGCCGCCAACGGCGACGAGAAGAGCCTGGATCATCAGCCGGATTTATCGCAACTCCGCAGCGATTCCAATCGAGAAGGTATGAATTCTTACCATCCGGTAAAATGCCGATGATTTTCTTATAATGGCGCCAAGATCGTGCCGATACCGTGACGGCATGACCCAGCTCCTGTCCATATCGGCCAACACCGCCGCTATTGCGTTCGAGTCGCTCCGAATCCCGCAGCGTGTCGCGACGAGCACCGCCGCCCGCGATGCGCGCCGCGTTGCCGACCGGCAGTTGAAGGCCGAAGGCACCGAGGAAATAGACGAGCCCTCCAGCATCATCCAGTCGACCGAAGTGGCCCTCGACCTGATGGCCAAGGGCAATCGCCAGCCGCAGGCCGGCCTGAAACAGGCGCTGCGATCCTACGAAGACTTCTGAGGCCATCGCCTTCCAAACGAAAGCTCGCGACTGCCGTCACAGTCGCGGGCTTTTCTGTTTAACGAGTCTACTTTCATTTGCCCTGGGCGGAGAGCACCTGCAGGACCAGATCGACCTTGCCGGCCTTTTCGAAGATCAGCGTCACCGGCACCGTATCGCCCTGCTTGAACGGCGTCTTCACCTTCTGGAACATCAGATGCAGGTTGCCGGGCTTGAGCTTGACCGTCTCGCCGGCGGCGATGGCGATGCCGTCCTTCAGCTGGCGCATCCGCATGACGTTGTCCTTCGTCACCATCTCGTGGATCTGAACCTCACCAGCTGCGGGCGAACTGACGGACACCAGGCGATCGTCCGTCTGGCCGTTATTCTTCACCGTGAAGAAGCCGCCGCCGACCGGCTGGCCGGGCAGCATTGCCTTGGCGAAGCCACCGGAGACTTCGAGATCGCCGGCCTTGACCGTTTCGCCGGCCGGCGCCGCAGCGCCCATGCCCGCCGTCCCGCTCATGTTCATACCGGACATATCCATGCCGGCCATGTCGTCATGGTCATGGCCACCTTCGCCGGCGACGACCTTCAACAGCGGCGCCGGGCTTTTCAGTCCGTGCGCGTCGCCGCCTTCCGCCGCCACCTGATCCCAGGCCGTGACCGTCTCGCCGCACATCTGCGTCACCGGAAAGACGAGCGAGGAGCCGGCCTCGACACCCGATACCTTACCCTGGATGACGAAGGTATCGTAGAAATCGTCGGAGAGATTGCCGTTCCTCCAGCGCACTTCGATCGCGCCCGTCTTCACCTTGTCGCCGTGATTGTCGTAGGTCTTCTGGTAGTCGCCCTTGATCACCTCGAGCTCCCAGCCGGCCTTCGGCTGCGGCTTGGCGAAGACGAATCCCTCAGGCAGCTTGACTCGCACTTCCGTGGTCGCCTTGCCGTCGCAGCCATGCGGCACCTGCAGCGTGGCGAGAATGGTGCTGTCCTGCGTCGCCTCTCTGTCGAGGAAGGTCACATGCGCCTCGGCGCTGGCAAAGGCGGTCGCGGAAAGAACGGCGGCAAGCCCGAATGTCTTGCCAAATGTCTTGATAGTTTTCATCGGATGTCTCCTCGCCGGCCACGGACCTCTCTCGGGCGGACCGGCATGCTGCATCATGGATTGCGAAGGCAGATCAGGCGAGGATGGGAGGCGCGCGGGAATTCGGCCGGCAGACAGCGCTTGCGCCTGAAACGGCTGATGTTTCGATCGGCGAATTCATCAGCGAAGCGAGTTTGCGCTCGAGCCACGAGCCCGCATCCGGCGTCGGCAGGATGGTGGAGGCCGACAGCCGGCAGGCTTCGCAATTCGGCTTGAAGGCGACGGTCTTGCCGTCGGCATCCTTCACGGTGACGCAGAGCGAGGCGAAGGTGCCGTCGGGCAGCACATAGGCCGCGGCATCATAGCCTTCGGCGGCGACAGCCTGTGGCACCTGATGGGCGAGGCCGAGCAAAAGCAGGCTCAATGCGCAAAGCATGCGCAGGAAGAGCGTCGCTTTCAGTCCGGTCTGCCGCATGAGATCCCCTTCAACAGAAGGCCGCGATAGCCGGTTTTAGCACGGAATGCAAAAGCAGATTTGCCTGAGATCAACGCTTGCTGGGAATAAGACGACAAAAATTTGCCCGGTCACGACATTTGGTCTTGCCAAGTGCTGCACCCGCCGGATAATTGCGCCAACCTTGTTGGGAGAAGCCGGTGCTTTCGCCACCGGTGCCGAAGGAGCAACCGCCCCGGAAACTCTCAGGCAAAAGGACCAGCAAGGGGCAGACGGAACTCTGGAGAGAAGCGTTCTCGAAACGCTCGCCGAAGGGATAACAATCTCAGGCACAAGGACAGAGGGGGCTCAGGAGAGAAGCGCGCAACCGCGCCTTCAGATTTGAGCCCGCGCCTTCGTGAAGAAGGCGCAAACCCCGGAGGCGTCTTTTGGACGATACTGCTGCCCTGAAAAGAACCCCGTTGCATGCCCTGCATCTCCAGCTCGGCGCCCGCATGGTGCCGTTCGCCGGTTACGACATGCCGGTGCAATATCCGGCCGGCGTGATGAAGGAGCATCTTCATACCCGCGCCGAAGCCGGCCTCTTCGATGTCTCCCACATGGGCCAGGTCATCGTGAAGGCGAAGTCGGGCAGCTATGAGGATGCGGCTCTCGCGCTCGAAAGCCTGGTCCCCGTCGACATATTGGGCCTTGGCGAAGGCCGCCAGCGCTATGGCTTCTTCACCGACGATACCGGCTGCATTCTCGACGACCTGATGATCGCCCATGTCGACGACCACCTCTTCGTCGTGGTCAACGCCGCCTGCAAGGAGGCCGACGTCGCCCATTTGCAGGCACACATTAGCGACCAATGCGACATCACCGTCCTCGATCGCGCCTTGATCGCGCTGCAGGGACCGCGCGCCGTTGCGGTTCTTGCCGAACTCTGGGCCGATGTCGCAGCGATGAAATTCATGGACGTGCGCCACTGCCGTCTGCACGACGTTTCCTGTCTGGTCTCGCGCTCCGGCTATAGCGGCGAGGACGGCTTCGAGATCTCGATTCCATCAGACAAGGCCGTGGATGTCACCAAGCGGCTGCTCGAACATCCGGACGTCCAGGCGATCGGCCTTGGCGCTCGCGATTCGCTGCGCCTCGAAGCCGGCCTCTGCCTCTACGGCAACGATATCGACACGACCACCTCGCCGGTCGAGGCCGCACTCGAATGGGCTATGCAGAAAGCAAGGCGCGGCAGCGGTGCGCGCGCCGGCGGCTTCCCGGGCTCTGGCCGCATCCTCTCCGAACTCGAAAACGGCGCCGCACGCCGCCGCGTCGGCCTGAAGCCAGAAGGCAAGGCGCCAGTGCGCGGCCATGCCAAGCTCTATACCGATGCCGAGGGCAAGATCGAAATCGGCGAGGTCACCTCGGGCGGCTTTGGCCCCAGCGTCGAAGGCCCCGTCGCCATGGGCTACGTGCAGCTCTCCCATGCTGCGGCAGGCACGCTCGTCTACGCCGAGGTGCGCGGCAAATATCTGCCGACCACCGTCAGCGCCCTGCCCTTCGTCACACCGACCTACAAACGCTAAACCTTTTCCAGAGAGGACCAACCATGCTGAAATTTACCGAAGAACACGAATGGCTGAAGATCGAAGGCGGCGTTGCGACGGTCGGCATCACCACTTATGCCGTCGATCAGCTCGGCGACTTGGTTTTCGTCGAACTGCCGGAAGTCGGCGCGACCTTCTCCAAGAACGGCAATGCCGCGACCGTTGAATCGGTCAAGGCTGCTTCCGACGTCTATTGTCCGCTGGATGGCGAGATCACCGAGGTCAATCCGGCCATCGTTGCAGATCCATCGCTGGTCAATTCCGATCCTCATGGCGCCGGCTGGTTCTTCAAGCTGAAGCTTGCAAATGCTGCCGACGCCGATGGCCTGCTCGACGAGGCGGCCTACAAGGAGCTCACTGCGTAATGACGACGCCGACAGAATTCCAGTTCACCGACTATCAGCCCTACGATTTCGCCAATCGCCGCCATATCGGCCCCTCGCCGGCCGAGATGACCGACATGCTGAAGGTGATCGGTTATAACAGCCTCGACGGCCTGATCGACGCGACGCTGCCGCCCTCGATCCGCCAGAAGGCGCCGCTCGTCTGGGGCGCGCCGATGACCGAGCGCGAGGCGCTCGACAAGCTGCGCGAGACCGCCAACAAGAACAAGGTGCTGGTCTCGCTGATCGGCCAGGGTTATTACGGCACGATCACGCCGCCGGTCATCCAGCGCAACATCCTGGAAAACCCGGCCTGGTACACCGCCTATACGCCTTACCAGCCGGAGATCAGCCAGGGCCGCCTGGAAGCGCTGCTGAACTACCAGACGATGGTCTGCGACCTCACCGGCCTCGACGTCGCCAACGCCTCGTTGCTTGACGAGGCGACCGCCGCCGCCGAAGGCATGGCGATTGCCGAGCGCGTCGCCAAGTCGAAGGCGAAGGCCTTCTTCGTCGATGCCGACTGCCATCCGCAGACCATTGCCCTGATCCGCACCCGCGCCGAGCCGCTCGGCTGGAGCGTCATCGTCGGCAATCCCTTCACCGATCTCGATCCCGTCGACGTCTTCGGCGCGATCTTCCAATATCCCGGCACGCACGGTCACGTGCATGATTTTACCGGCCTGATCTCGCGCCTGCACCAGACCGGCGCCATAGCGATCGTCGCCGCCGATATCCTGGCGCTGACGCTGCTGAAATCGCCCGGCGAAATGGGTGCCGATATCGCCGTCGGATCCTCGCAGCGCTTCGGTGTGCCGGTCGGCTACGGCGGCCCGCATGCGGCCTATATGTCGGTCAAGGATGCCATCAAGCGTTCCATGCCCGGCCGCCTCGTCGGCGTTTCCGTCGATGCCCGCGGCAACCGCGCCTATCGCCTGTCGCTGCAGACCCGCGAACAGCATATCCGCCGCGAAAAGGCGACGTCGAACATCTGCACCGCCCAGGTACTGCTTGCCGTGATGGCCTCGATGTACGCCGTCTTCCACGGCCCGAAGGGTATCAAGGCGATCGCCCAGCAGGTGCACCAGAAGGCCGTGCTGATGGCCAAGGGCCTGGAAAAGCTCGGTTATAAGGTCGAACCCGAGACCTTCTTCGACACGATCACCGTCGATGTCGGCCATATGCAGGGTCTCATCCTGCGTGCCGCCGTCGCCGAAGGCGTCAATCTGCGCAAGGTCGGCGAAACCAAAATCGGCATGAGCCTCGACGAACGCACCCGGCCGGCGACGCTCGAAGCCGTCTGGCGCGCCTTCGGCGGCAATTTTACCATTGCCGATTTCGAGCCTTCCTACCGCCTGCCGAAGGGCTTGCTCCGCACCAGTGATTACCTCACCCATCCGATCTTTCACATGAACCGCGCCGAAAGCGAGATGACGCGTTACATCCGCCGGCTCTCCGACCGGGATCTGGCGCTCGACCGCTCGATGATCCCGCTCGGTTCCTGCACGATGAAGCTCAATGCGACGGCGGAAATGCTGCCGATCACCTGGCCGGAATTTTCCGACATCCATCCCTTCGTGCCGGCCGACCAGGCGCTCGGCTACCGCGAGATGATCGACGACCTGATCGAAAAGCTCTGCGCCGTCACCGGCTACGACGCCTTCTCCATGCAGCCGAATTCCGGCGCGCAGGGCGAATATGCCGGCCTGCTGACGATCCGCAACTATCATATCGCCAATGGCGACGGCCATCGCGACGTCTGCCTGATCCCGACCTCTGCGCATGGCACCAACCCGGCCTCGGCTCAGATGGTCGGCATGAAGGTCGTCGTCGTCAAGGTGCGCGAAAATGGCGATATCGATCTCGACGATTTCCGCGCCAAGGCTGAGCAGCATGCGGCAAACCTCTCCTGCTGCATGATCACCTACCCTTCGACGCACGGCGTCTTCGAGGAGACCGTCAAGGAAATCTGCGACCTCGTGCACGAGCATGGCGGCCAGGTCTATCTCGACGGCGCCAACATGAACGCCATGGTCGGCCTATCCCGCCCCGGTGACATCGGCTCCGACGTTTCGCATCTCAATCTGCACAAGACCTTCTGCATTCCGCATGGCGGCGGCGGACCCGGCATGGGCCCGATCGGCGTCAAGGCGCATCTGGCCCCCTACCTGCCCGGCCATCCCGAAACCGACGGCCGTCCGGGTGCGGTCTCGGCCGCCGCCTTCGGCTCCGCCTCGATCCTGCCGATCTCCTGGAGCTATTGCCTGATGATGGGCGGCGAAGGCCTGACGCAGGCGACCAAGGTGGCGATCCTCAGCGCCAACTATATCGCCACCCGGCTGAAGGGCGCCTATGACGTGCTCTACAAGTCGTCTGCCGGCCGCGTCGCGCATGAATGCATCATCGACACCCGTCCGCTGGTCGACAGCTCGGGTGTGACCGTCGACGACGTCGCCAAGCGGCTGATCGACTGCGGCTTCCATGCGCCGACCATGAGCTGGCCGGTCGCCGGCACGCTGATGATCGAGCCGACGGAAAGCGAGACCAAGGCCGAACTCGACCGTTTCTGCGAGGCGATGCTGGCGATCCGCGAGGAAGCCCGCGCCATCGAGGATGGCCGCATGGACAAGGTGAACAACCCGCTGAAGAACGCTCCGCACACGGTGGAAGACCTCGTCGGCGAATGGGACCGCCCCTACTCACGCGAACAAGCCTGCTTCCCGCCCGGTGCCTTCCGCGTCGACAAATACTGGTCGCCGGTCAACCGCGTCGACAATGTCTATGGCGACCGCAACCTGATCTGCACCTGCCCGCCGGTGGAAAGCTACGCAGAGGCCGCCGAATAGCGGTCAAGCCTGACGCTGTAGCGACGGGCCCAGCAATCTGAGCCCCTTCCATCAAGGGAGGGGCTTTCCTAATTCTGATAGAAATGTGCGGCTAACCTGTCTTGTTAGCCGATCCAGGTTCAATTCCTCGGCAGGGGCACCAGTTTCCCAGTTCCCCTGCTCTCTATCAGCGTCGAAGCGTGCCGGTTTGCGGGCTAGAACAGGATGATTTTAGGCCGGGTCGGCCTAAAATCTGAATCCTGTTCTACATTATATAGTTAGAGCATGATGTCGTCCGAAAACCGCTTACACTTTTCGGCATCATGCTCTAGAAGCGCTCGCCGACCATATGCTCGCTTTTCGTCCACAATCCCCTGGCCGTCTCGGGATCGAGCGCGTAGGTACGCACGCCTTCGGAAATCGGGCTGATCTCCGCATCCGTCACTTCGGAGACGTGGCAATTCTCGCAATATCTGCCACCGACCGCGTCTGCAGGGGCGACGAAACCTGCCCAGACGGAGGTAGCCGCACCCTGAGGAATCGTCTTCCACTGGAAAGGCGGCTTGCCCTCGGCGGAGAGTGCTGCGTTGATCTGCGTTATCATGCCTTCAATCATGTCAGGGTCGAGATGACGGTCGAGCTCGGTCTGGATGCCGCCGGGATGCAGTGCCGTTGCACGGATGCCGCGCTCCTTGAGGCGCCGGTCGAGTTCCACCGCGAACAGGATATTTGCGGTTTTCGACTGGGCATAGGCCGCCCAGGGCTCATAGGTCTTGCTCTCGAAATTGAGGTCATCGAGGCTGAAAGGTGCCATGCGATGGCCCGAGGATGCGACGATCACCACTCGGCCGCCCGATTTGACGAGCGGTGCGATGCTGTTGACCAGCACGAAATGACCGAGATGGTTGGTGCCGAACTGCGTTTCGAAGCCATCGGCGGTGCGGCCGAAGGGAGCGGCCATCACGCCGGCATTGGCAATGACGACATCGAAGGGCCGGCCATCCGAAATGAGCGCATCGGCACAGGCGCGCACGCTTGCCAGAGAGGCAAGATCAAGCTCGACGATATCAAGGCTGCCGCCATTGGCCGCACCGGCACGCACGACTTCCGTTGCCGCCCTCGCCTTTGCAAGGTCACGTGCCGTACCCGTCACCTGCGCTCCATGGGCTGCCAACACACGCGCGGTTTCCACGCCGAGGCCGGCCGAAACACCCGTCACCAGAACACGCTTGCCCTTGAGATCGACGCCGGCGAGCACCTCATCGGTGGTCGATGTCGCGCCAAAAAGTCCACTCATGATTATCTCCTTGATCATGGACGCACCGCTCCAGGCTGGTGGACCATTGCCCGCCGGCCTCAAATGAAATAAAAGGAGGATGCCTCCAGATAAATATGGAGGGTACCTCCGCTTATCAAGGGGCCTCTCGGAAATGGCCGAAAAAAGCGACGAGCCCACCGCCCGAAAGCCGCGTGCGGATGCCGAACGCAATCGTCTTCTGCTGATGGAGACGGCAAAGACCGTCTTTGCCGACAAGGGTTCCAGCGCCAGCCTGGAGGAAATCGCCCGCATCGCCGGCGTCGGCATCGGCACGCTCTATCGCCATTTCCCGACCCGCGACGCACTGGTTTCCGCCATCTACCGCAACGAGACGGCGCAGCTTGCCGCTGCCGCCAAAAGCCTTGCCGAGACACATCCGCCTGTCGAAGCGCTTCGCCTGTGGCTGGTGCAGTTCGTCGACTATGTCGTGACGAAACACGGCATGTCCGAAGTGCTGGATTCTTTGGTCGGCGGCACCTCCGAGCTCTATGCCGATTCTGCCGATTTGATCATAGGTGCCGTCAATCTGCTGGTGGATCGCGCAGTCGCCACTGGTGAAATCCGTCTGGCGATGGACCCGCTCGATATCCTGCGCGCCCTGGCCGGCGGCGCGAGCATCAGCAGTGGCCCCGCCTGGCGGGATGCGGCAAGGCAACTCATCGATATTCTGATTGCGGGTATGAGAGCCAGTCGCTGAGGCTGTCGTACCATTGCGGCACGGCTGTCTCAGATGACGGTTGGGGACATCGACATGGAGGGTTTCCGCGCGCAAGGTGGAAGAACTTGTCGGCGATTGGGAGCCGCGAACAGGCCTGCTTTCCACCCGGCGCCTTCCGTGTCGACAAATACTGGTCGCCGGTCAACCGCGTCGACAACGTCTATGGCGATCGCAACCTGATCTGCACCTGCCCGCCGGTGGAAAGCTACGCAGAGGCGGCTGAGTAGCAGCGTTAGGCAAAGCTCCTTCCCCAGGTTGGGAGGGTCTGCATGCTTTTGGTGCGCAAGGATCAAATTTAACCTTTCTTAGCAAGTCTCTGTTAGCAATTCAGAAAGGCGGCTTCCATCAACATGGATCTCCGTCGATCCCTTGTTCTGCGTGCAGGTTCTTATGCGTACATCGGCAGTGCCAGCAATCCTCCTCGCCGCCCTGATCCTGTCGGGATGCGCCGCCAGTTCTGGCGCCGAAGATGTGCTGGGCAACGTGCCGTCGTCGGAAACGACCAATGCCATCGCCCAGCCAAGCGGCCCGATTCCTGCCGCTGCCGTGGGCGATCCTGCGCCGCAGGCAAGCCCGCCGCAGCAAGCGTTGCGCTGGGCGGGAGAGGTTCCGGAGCCGCAGGCGCTCGTGCCCGCCGACAGGCCGGTTGGCATGCCGCTGCCGACAGATAAACCGGTCGCGCTGCTGATGCCGGCCAATCCCGCCGGCAATGCAATGCCCGATGTCGGCACGAGATCGCCGACACGCGGCCAAATTTACGGCCACCGCTTCCGCGATGCCAAGCCGATCAACTTCGGCTCCACCTCGCCGAGAAAGCTTGCCGTGCATGGCGTCGATGTCTCGCGTTGGCAGGGCGAGATCGACTGGGAAACGTTGCGGAGGCAAGGCGCCAATTTCGTCTACATCAAAGCCACGGACGGCGGCGATCACCTTGATCCGATGTTCAAGAAAAACTGGCGCCGCGCCAAGGAAGCCGGCCTGAAACACGGCGCCTATCACTTCTTCTATTGGTGCCGGACGGCAGGCGAGCAGGCCGACTGGTTCATCCGCAACGTGCCAAGGGAAGCCAACGCTCTTCCGCCCGTCATCGACGTCGAATGGAACGGCGAATCGAGCTGCAAGAGGCGCATCTCGCCTGCACGTGTCCGGGAAAAGATGCAGGTCTTCATGGACAAGCTGGAGCGCTATTACGGCCAGCGCCCGATCATCTACACGGCGCCGGACTTCTACCGCGACAATTTGAAGGGCCAACTGCTCGACTACCCCTTCTGGTTGCGCTCTGTGGCCGCTCACCCCTCCAAGGTCTATCCGGGTCGCAAGTGGCTGTTCTGGCAATATTCCGGCTCCGGCCTTTCCGATGGCGTTGACGGCAAGATCGACCTCAACGTGTTCAACGGCAATGAAAGCGATTGGCACGACTGGGTGGCGTCGCGATAGCCGAAGCTTGCAATGGCTCCGCGCCCCGTCCTCACGCGGACTTCTGCACCTTCACCGGCACGCCTTTGTAGGCAGGCGTTCCCGATTTCCGGTCGTAATCGCCAAGCGCGATGACCCTGTTCATCTCGGGATAATATCCGGCGATGGAGCCAACAGGGATGTCGTAGGCCACTGCGGTGAAGCCTCTGACCGCCCTGCTGCTGGTTTCAGCGACCGACTCGATATCAACCTTATCGCCATCGGCGAGGCCGCGTGCGAAGAGATCCCCGCTGTTCATGAAGATCACGTCACGGCGGCCGAAGACGCCACGATAGCGGTCGTCAAGGCTATAGATTGTCGTGTTGTACTGGTCGTGACTGCGCAGCGTTGTCAGAACCAGTGTGTCTGCGTCTGCAAGGCGCGGATCTTCCTCCAGCCCAGGCGCGATGAGGAACTGTGCTTTTCCTGAGGGCGTGCGCCATTGCCGGTCGGAGGCCGCCACTGTAAGCCGGAAGCCGCCGGGTTTCCTGACCCGTGTGTTGAAATCATGGAAATCGGGAAAGACCACTTCGATCTTTTCCCGAATGCGATTGTAATCGCTGATCATCCCGTCCCAATCGATACCGTATTTGACGCCGAGCGTTGCCTTGGCGATGCCGGCGATGATCGCCGGTTCGGATCTCAGCTCTTCGCCTGGTGGTTTCAGGAAGCCGCGCGAGGCGTGCACCATCGACATGGAATCCTCGACGGTCACCGATTGTGGTCCCGTCGTCTGAATATCCTGGTCGGTGCGGCCGAGAACGGGAAGGATGATGGAGGTTCGGGCGATCAGCAGGTGCGAGCGGTTGTGCTTTGTCGCCAGATGGACGGCAAGGTCGAGCTTGCGCATGCCGGCGAATGTCGCCTCCGGATCGGATATGGCGACGGCGAGATTGCCGCCGAGGCAGACCAGCGCCTTCGACCGGCCTTCGATGATCGCCTCGATGGCCTCGACGGCGTTATGGCCCTTCTCCTCCGGCGGGCGAAAGCCAAAGGCCTTCTCCATGCCGTCGAGAAGCGCCATGTTGGGGATCTCGGTGATTCCGACGGTCCGGTCGCCCTGAACGTTCGAATGCCCCCGCAGCGGGCAGATACCGGCGCCCTGGCGGCCGATATTTCCCCGCAACATCAGGAAATTGGCAAGCTGCTGGACATTGGCAGTGCCGTGGCTGTGCTGGGTGATGCCCATGCCATAGCAGAGGATGACGTTGCGGGCGTTGAGATAGACATCAACGGCGCTGTCGAGCGCCTCGAGCGTCAATCCCGATCTCTTCAGGATCGACGCCCACTCCGTCTTTGCAATATCGGCCTTAAGAGCCTCCAGTCCGATCGTGTGGGCTTCGATGAATTCCCGGTCGAGAAAGCCTTTGCCGCCTGCCGCGATATCGGCATCGTCGCGCTCGAATATCCGCTTCATCAGGCCCTTGAGGGCAGCGAGATCCCCTCCGGTGCGCAGCTGATGATAAGCAGATGCGATCGGCGTCGAAGACATCGTCGCCATTTCCACCGGGTTCTGCGGTGCCGCAAATTTCTCGAGCGCGCGTTCTTTCAGGGGATTGAAGACCACGATCGGGACGCCGCGCCTCGCGGCATCATGCAGAGTGGTCATCATCCGCGGGTGGTTGGTGCCGGGATTGTGGCCGAAGCTGAAGATCGCATCGGCATGATCGAAATCTTCCAAGGTCACCGTGCCCTTCCCGACCCCGATCGAGTCGGGCAGACCGACGCTGGTCGCCTCATGGCACATGTTCGAGCAGTCGGGAAAATTGTTGGTGCCGTAGGCCCTGACAAAAAGCTGGAACAGGAATGCCGCCTCGTTCGAGGCGCGTCCCGATGTGTAGAATTCGGCCATGTCAGGATCGGGCAGTTTGCGCAGTTCGGCGCCGATCAGCGTGAAGGCTTCCTCCCAGCCGGTCGGCAGGTAGCGGTCGCTGGCGTGATCATAGACCAGCGGGTGCGTCAGGCGGCCCTGGTCTTCCAGCTGATGGTCGTTCCATTGCCACAGTTCGGCGACCGTATGCCCTGCGAAAAAGTCAGGCCCGGCCCGTTTCGCCGTGGATTCCCAGGTGATCGCCTTGGCGCCGTTTTCACAGAACTCGAATGAACTCGTATGTTTGGGATCGGGCCAGGCGCAGCCCGGACAATCGAACCCCTCGGGCTGATTGGCTTTCAGCAGCGTCGCAGCCCCCTGCGCAATGACCTGCTGGCGCGCAAGGGTTTCGGCGACGGCTTTGAGTGCACCCCAACCGCCGGCAGGGGCCGTGTATTTCTCGATGCCTTTCGGCCGCTTCTTGGTCATCACCTGCTCCACAAATCCGTCCGAGGGCCAGCGCCTATTATCAATGCAAAGGGATGCCATGCGATAGATGGCGCGGACATCCTTTTAAAAGATCGGACCGCTCCGAGGGGGCGGAGCGGTCCTGGCGGATCATGGGATCCACGAGACTCGGCGCGGGAGGGGACATGCCGATGTCTATCGGCACATTCGCGATGCCGGTCTCCACATGGAAGTCACTTCCGAGAGACAGCCAGACCTTACGTCCCGGCAGCAGACCACGAAACTATACATAGGTATGGGGGATCTTGTTGATACCATATTGCCCAAGCTCGTGGTGCCCGCTGAGACCTAAACAGAAGGATAGGTCCGGCTACACCAGCATTGAATGTCCTGCTTTCCAAACCTGCTCTACGGTTCTTTCAAGGCCAGCGAAGCAGGAACGCCAAATTGACGGCCGCGCAGCCAGATCGCTCATTCCCGAAATCCCCAGCCAGGGAGAACAGCCATGGACCGTATCGAACTCGAAAACCGTCGCAAGGCGTCGCTTGCCACTCCGTCCGACCTTGCCTCCAACGCGACCGCCGACATCTCGGGCCCGCTGGCAGCGCTGCTTGCCGATACCTTTGCCCTCTATCTCAAGACCAAGAACTTCCATTGGCATATGAGCGGCCCGCATTTTCGCGATTATCACCTCCTGCTCGACGAACAGGGCGACCAGATTTTCGCGATGACCGATGCGATCGCCGAGCGCGCCCGCAAGATCGGCGGCATGACGATTCGCTCGATCGGTCATATCGGCCGGCTGCAGCGCCTTCTCGACAATGACGCCGATTTCGTCACGCCGCGCGACATGCTCGCAGAACTGAAAGACGACAACCAGCAGCTCATCTCGTTCATGAGGCAGGCGCACGAGGTCTGCGCCGAGCATAACGACGTCGCCACATCAAGCCTGCTCGAAGTCTGGATCGACGAGACGGAACGCCGCGCCTGGTTCCTGTTCGAAACAACCCGGAACGCCGCATAACCGGCTGACCGTCCGCTGGAAAGCGGTAATGTCATGACCACTATCCGGACACTTGAGGATCCTCAACTCGGAAGATTTGGTCGTCTGGCGAAGGCGGCCGCCAACGGATCAGCTTTCGTCGACACTTGTTATGAAGCGCTATGTCACGGACGCGAATGGCCTCCGTTGCGGTCGTTCGGGAACCATGTCAATCGACGCCGGCTGATCATCGGCCAGTTGCTCATCCTGGCTGCGGCGCTTGCATTTGCAGCCGCCGCATCGCCCATGTCGGCCCTGGTGGCGGCGTCTCTTATCGCCGCCGCAGGCTCCACTGCCGCTTATCCTGGATAAAGTGCCGTGCCGATCCCGAACAGAGGCGACGGCACGAGGCCCTGACCTAAGGCTTTTGCTAACGCAAAGCCTTCAGCATTTCCTAAAGCCTCGCAGCTACAAGCTTACCATCCAGTTCTGGGGAAACGGCTGATGAGCCTATCGGATATTGCGAGTACTGCTCTTTCGGGAATGCGGGCACAGGCGACGCGGGTTAGCGCGATTGCCAACAACATTGCAAACACCAGCACGCCAGACTATGCTAGGCTGAACACCAGCCTCACATCCGTTGTGTCAGGCGGCGTACAGGCCGTCGTCAGCCCGACGACGTCAGAGGTCGATCAGGCCACGGAGCTCACCGACCTGATCGAAGCCGAGCAGAGCTACAAGGCAAATGCCGTGGTCTTCGAGACCGGCGCCGACATGTGGGAAATGCTGATGAGCATCAAGCGCGACTGAGCACACCCGGATTTCATCGAGAATTGGCTGGCTGAGAATTTCCCGCCAGCCTGAAGGGCGCGGCTATCAGGAATGCGCCGGCTCGCCCTGGCGCTGGGCGGCAAGGGCTGCGAGATCGGCGGGCTTCAACTCGACGGATTCGCCGCAGCCGCAGGCCGATGTCTGGTTCGGATTGGTGAAGGTGAAGCCGGAGCGGAGCGTCGTCGTCTCGAAGCCCATTTCGGTGCCGAGCAGATAGAGGGCTGCCGACGGCTCGACCCAGACTCTTGCACCGTCGCGCTCGATCAGGTCGTCCTTGGCATTGGGCTCGGTCACTAGGTCGATGGTATATTCCATCCCGGCGCAGCCGCCCTTTTTGATGCCGACGCGGACACCCTTGGCATCAGCACCCGAATTCTCGACGATCGCCTTGACGCGGGCCGCAGCCCCGTCCGTCATGCTCATGATTGCAAAGCCCATCGGCTCATTCTCCTTCCGCAACCGGGGTCAAGATCCGGCGCATCGTGACTCAAATGTAGTACCCTGAAGTAAACGGATCAATACCGCGGGATGTCAGTACCAGCCGACGGCGACTTGCGCCTCCTCCGACATGCGATCCGGCGTCCACGGCGGATCGAAGGTCATTGCCACCTCGACGCCCGATACGCCTTCGACGGCGCCGACGGCGTTTTCGACCCACCCGGGCATCTCGCCGGCCACCGGGCAGCCGGGGGCGGTCAGCGTCATCATGATTTTCACCATCCGGTCGTCCTCGATGTCGATCTTGTAGATCAGACCGAGCTCGAAGATGTCGGCGGGAATTTCCGGATCGTAGACCGTCTTCAGCGCGCTGATGACGTCGTCGCTGAGTCGCGCCAGCTCATCGGCCGGAATGCTGGAATGCACGATGCCTTCGCGCACGTCGATCTTCTGTTCGCTTTCGTCCAGGCTCATCACGGACACTCCTCAAGCAAAGAACTTGCGCGCATAATCAAGCGCATCGGCCAGGGCATCGACCTCGGCGCGGGTATTGTACATGCCGAAGGATGCACGGCATGTGGAGGTGACGCCGAAGCGTTTCAAGAGCGGCATGGCGCAATGCGTGCCGGCCCTGACTGCAACACCCTGCCGGTCGATCACCATCGAGACGTCGTGGGCATGAATGCCGGCAAGTTCGAAGGAAAAGATGCTGCCCTTGTCGGGCGCCGTCCCGAAGACTCGCAGCGAATTGACGGATTTCAGCCGCTCGACCGCATAGGCGGCAAGATCGGCCTCATGCCGGGCGATCGCCTCGCGGCCGATCTTCTCCATGTAGTCGAGCGCATAACCGAGCCCGATCGCCTGCACGATCGGCGGCGTGCCGGCCTCGAAGCGATGCGGCGGGTCGTTATAAGTGACCATATCCTCGGCGACCTCGAAGATCATCTCTCCACCGCCCTGGAACGGGCGCATCTCGAAAAGCCGCTCCTTCTTGCCGTAAAGCACGCCGATGCCTGACGGGCCGTAGAGCTTGTGGCCGGTCATGACGTACCAGTCGCAATCGATATCCTGCACGTCAACAGGCAGATGCACGGCGCCCTGGCTGCCGTCGATCAGCACCGGAATGCCGCGCTCATGCGCGATCCGGCAGACTTCCTTGACGGGAACGATTGTGCCGAGCGCATTCGACATATGGGTGATGGCAACGAGCTTGGTGCGCTCCGTCAGGCTCTTCTCGAAATCCTCAATATGGAAGGCGCCCTCGTCGTCGACAGGCACCCAGACAAGTTTGGCGCCCTGCCGCTCGCGGATGAAGTGCCAGGGCACGATGTTGGAATGGTGCTCCATGATCGTAAGCACGATCTCGTCGCCTTCGCCAATCTTCGGCATGCCCCAGCCATAGGCGACGGTGTTGATCGCTTCCGTCGAATTCTTGGTGAAGACGATGTCGTTCACCGAAGGCGCATTGAGGAAGCGGCGGACCTTCTCGCGCGCTGCCTCATAGGCGTCCGTGGCCGCATTCGAGAGATAGTGCAGGCCACGATGCACATTGGCATATTCATGGCTATAGGCATGCGAGATGGCGTCGATCACCACCTGCGGCTTCTGCGCCGACGCGCCGTTGTCGAGATAGACCAGCGGCTTGCCATGCACCTTCTCCGCTAGGATCGGAAAATCCCGGCGGATGGCTTCGACGTCGTATGGCTTGGCCGGCACTATCTTGTCCATTGATATATCCGATCAGGCGTGCTTTTCGAGCCAGGCCGAAATCACGCCTTCCAGCGCCTCGACCAGGGCTTCGTCTTCCAGTTCCTCGACGATTTCGGCAACGAAAGCGTTGACGAGCATCGCCCGCGCCTTGTTCTCCGGAATGCCGCGCGCCATCATGTAATAGAGATGGTTGGCGTCGATATCGGTCACCGTGGCGCCGTGGCCGCACTGCACGTCGTCGGCGAAGATTTCGAGCTCGGGCTTGACCGAGAATTCGGCATCGTCGGACATCAGCAGCGTGTTGCAGGCCATCTTGGCATCGGTCTTCTGCGCATCGGGCGCCACCCGGATCATGCCCTGGAAGACACCCTTGGCACGGTCGAAGACGACGTTGCGGATGACTTCGGTCGACCCGGTATTCGGCACGTCGTGGCCGAGTACCATCGTCACGTCGGTATGCGTGTCGCCGCCGAGCAGATTGATGCCGCGCAGCGTCAGGTCGGCGCCCTCGCCTGTCACCTTGATATGCAGCTCCTGGCGCACCAGCTTGCCGCCGGCATTGATGACAAAAAGCCGGAGCTTGGCGTCTGCGCCGAGATCGATGCGGATCTGGCCGAGATGCGTATCGTCGGCTCCCTGCTGCTGCAGGATGATCCAGGTCAGTTCCGTGCCTTCGCCGACCGTGATGTCGGTGACGTGGGACACCAGCGCAGCATCGCCGGTCACCGTGCGGTGACGCTCGATGACCGTCGCCTTGACACCGGCGCCGAAGGACACAGGCAAGCGAGTATGCGTCTGCCCGCCCGCATGGATGAACTGGATTTCGAGCGGGTTTTCAAGCTCGGTCTCGGCAGGCACGTCGATGACATAGCCATCGCGCACGAAGCTGCCATTGATGCGGCCGACCGCGTCGTCGCTGCCGAGCGCATCCAGGCCATCCGCGGCGGAGCCGTCGAGCAGATGTTCGGAATAGGCCGAAACGCCAAGACCGTCGGCCGTAGCCTTCTGGTTGGAATGGCCTTGGATCACCGCCAGCACCGTGGCATCAGCAACGAGCGGCTCCAAAGCCTCCGAGCCGGCATCGCCCGCCTGCTGCGGAACGGTGCGCAGCAGATTCTTGAGGTCGGTATAATGCCAGGCTTCGATCCGGCGCGTCGGCAGGCCGGCCTTCTTCAGGTCGTCGAGAAGCCGGTCGCGCAGGGCCGTCACCGTGCCATTGCCCGGCAGTTCGCCGATCTGCTGATTGAAGGCCTCGATCAGCGCCGTCTCGGCCGCAGTCAGGCGGCTCGTCGTCTGCATGTTCATGGACATCATCCTTTCCACCCGAAACTCAGGCCGCCGTGCCGATGATGTCGGCATAGCCGTTGGCTTCCAGCTCATGCGCCAGCGTCTTGTCGCCCGACTTGATCACCTGGCCCTTGTAGAGCACGTGGACGGTATCCGGCACGATATAGTCGAGCAGGCGCTGGTAGTGGGTGATGACCACGACTGCGCGGTCCGGCGAACGCAACGCGTTGACGCCGTCGGCGACGATCTTCAGCGCATCGATGTCGAGGCCGGAATCGGTTTCGTCAAGCACGCAGAGATTCGGCTCGAGCAGCGCCATCTGCAGGATTTCGGCCCGCTTCTTCTCGCCGCCGGAGAAGCCGACATTCAGCGGCCGCTTCAGCATTTCGGTATTGATCTGCAGCTTGCCGGCGGCATCCTTGACCCGGCGCATGAAGTCCGGCGTCGTCAGCTCGTCCTCGCCACGCGCTTTGCGCTGCTCGTTCATCGCCACCTTCAGGAACTGCATGGTGGCAACGCCCGGAATTTCGACCGGGTACTGGAAGGCGAGGAAGATGCCCTTGGCAGCGCGTTCGGCCGGATCGAGCTCGAGAATGCTCTCGCCATTGTAGAGAATATCACCCTCGGTGACTTCGTAGTCGCTGCGGCCGGACAGCACATAGGAGAGCGTCGACTTGCCGGAGCCGTTCGGCCCCATGATCGCGGCAACTTCGCCGGCCTTCACCGTCAGGTTCAGGCCACGGATGATCTCGGTGCCGTCTTCGGCGATGCGGGCATGAAGGTTCTTAATTTCAAGCATCTTTGGTTCCTGCGTTTTTCTCTGCGCAGCTCACTAGGAGCCTCGCGTAATATCTAAGGGACATCGACATGTTGCGCTCGGCGCTATCGAGCAAAAAAGCGGACGACGCGGAAAACCGCGACCGTTACGAGCCCAACCCATTCGAGAAAATCCGAGATCCCCTGAAAGATCATTCCCGGTTTTTCCATGCGCTGCCGGAGAAACACATAAGGCTGCTCCGGCGGCGTTTCGGTCTCGTTTCTTAGCTCGCGGGGGCGAATTTTCGCCAATATCTCCCCGCGCATATTCGTCAGACGTTCAAGAATGCGCTTCTTGTCCGCTTCGCTCATGTCAGCCTACAGAGCCTTCCAGCGAAATGCTGATCAGCTTCTGCGCCTCGATGGCAAATTCCATCGGCAGTTCCTGCAGGACTTCCTTGACGAAGCCGTTGACGATCAGTGCGATCGCCGCTTCGGTCGGGATGCCGCGCTGCAGGCAGTAGAACAGCTGGTCCTCGGAGATCTTCGAGGTTGTCGCCTCATGCTCGAACTGCGCCGTCGAATTCTTCGCCTCGATGTAGGGCACGGTATGGGCGCCGCACTTGTCGCCGATCAGCAGCGAATCGCACTGGGTGAAGTTGCGCGCATTCGATGCCTTGCGGTGAGCCGAGACCTGGCCGCGATAGGTGTTGTTGGAAACGCCGGCCGCGATGCCCTTGGAGACGATGCGGCTCGACGTGTTCTTGCCGAGATGGATCATCTTGGTGCCACTGTCGATCTGCTGATGGCCGTTGGACACGGCGATCGAGTAGAACTCGCCGCGGCTATCGTCGCCGCGCAGGATGCAGGACGGATACTTCCAGGTGATCGCCGAGCCGGTCTCGACCTGCGTCCAGGAAATCTTCGAGCGGTCGCCACGGCAATCGCCGCGCTTGGTGACGAAGTTGTAGATGCCGCCCTTGCCGTTCTTGTCGCCGGGATACCAGTTCTGCACCGTCGAATATTTGATCTCGGCATCGTCGAGCGCAACCAGCTCGACCACGGCGGCATGCAGCTGGTTTTCGTCGCGCTGCGGCGCCGTGCAGCCTTCGAGATAGGAGACGTAGGCGCCCTCTTCCGCAATGATCAGCGTGCGCTCGAACTGGCCGGTGCCCTTCTCGTTGATGCGGAAATAGGTCGACAGCTCCATCGGGCAGCGAACGCCCTTCGGCACGAAGACGAAGGAACCGTCGGTAAAGACCGCCGAATTCAGCGTCGCGTAATAATTGTCCGTGGTCGGTACGACCGAGCCGAGGTACTTCTGCACCAGTTCCGGATATTCGCGGATGGCTTCCGAGATCGACATGAAGATCACGCCGGCCTTCTTCAGCTCTGCCTTGAAGGTGGTGACGACCGAGACGCTGTCGAAAACGGCGTCGACGGCGATCTTCGGCCTCTCGACACCAGCAAGGATCTCCTGCTCACGCAGCGGAATGCCGAGCTTCTCATATACCTTCAACAGCTCCGGATCGACCTCGTCAAGCGACTTCGGACCCGGCGTGCTTTTCGGCGCGGCGTAATAATAGATGTCGTTGAAATCGATCTTGGGATAGTCGACGCGCGCCCAGGTCGGCTCTTCCAGCGTCAGCCAGCGACGATAGGCCTCGAGACGCCATTCCAGCATCCACTCAGGCTCCTGCTTCTTCGCCGAAATGAAACGAATGATGTCCTCGGACAGGCCTTTCGGCGCCTTGTCCATCTCGATGACGGTCTCGAAACCGTATTTGTACTGGTCCACATCGATCAGGCGGACCTGGTCGATTGTTTCCTGCACGGCAGCCATCTCATTCTCCAATCTCGCCGGATACAAGGTCCGGCAGCTTGTAGTGTTTGGGCAATTGTCTTGCCCTTTATGTAAGGGGCCAAAAGGGACTTTTCAGCCCGATTGGCAAGCAGAAATTTGCGTTTCCGCAAGTTTTGACACAGGGCAAGCCGCCTCGCCAGCCGACCTGCGTCGGTTGGCGATCTTTGCGAAAGCCGCAATCGCCCTGTCGATATCCTCTTCCGTCGTCGAAAAGCCGAGCGAAATGCGCAGCGCTCCGAGCTTGGCGTCACGTCCCATCGCCGTCAGCACATGGCTTTCGCCAAGCCGGCCCGATGAGCAGGCCGAACCTGCGGAAAGTGCAACGCCTTCGAGATCGAAGGCGATCTGTCCGGTCTCGGCCTTCAGCCCCGGCAGGGTGAAGAAGATCGTATTGGCGACACGCTCGCCACCCTCGCCGTGGATCATCACGTCGGCTGCCGTCTGACGCATGCCGGCTTCGAGCCGCTCGCGCAACGCGCCGATTGCCGCATTGCGCGCCTCGAGTTCGTCGACCGCCGCTTCTGCTGCCGCGCCGAAGCCGATCAGCGCCAGCGAATTCTGTGTCCCCGAGCGGTGACCCCGCTCCTGTCCGCCGCCCTGGATCAGCGGCCTGGGCATCAGCGCCTCGCCGCGCGCAATGAGCGCGCCGGCCCCCTTCGGCCCGCCGATCTTGTGCGAGGAAACGATCATGAAGTCGGCGCCGATCTTCTCTATATCGAGCGCGATGCGGCCGGCCGCCTGCACGGCGTCGACGACGAAGAGGCCACCATGGGCATGGACGATCTTTGCCGCTGCCTCGACAGGCTGCACGATGCCCGTCTCATTGTTGACGAGCATGATAGCGACCATCGGCAGGCCGGCAGCCTTGTCATGCGCTTCGAGCAAGCGGCCGAGCGCATCGAGATCGACGATGCCGGCTTCCGTCACCGGGATCTCCGTCATCGTCTCTCTGGCGAAGCGGCCGCCTTCGCGCACCGCCGGATGCTCGATCGCCGAAAAATAAAGCTGGCCGAGCCGAAGCGGCGTGCGGCCCATGCGGAAATCCGGCGTCAGCACCAGATTGGCGGCCTCAGTCGCGCCGCTGGTAAAGACCACATTGCCGGCGTCGGTGCCGACCAGTGCCGCCACTTTGCGTCGTGCGCCTTCGATCGCAGCGCGGGCGGCACGCCCTTCGCCGTGAACGGAATTTGGATTGCCGAAAATGTCGATGGCGCGCATGATCGCCGCGCGTGCCGTGGGGTGCAGCGGCGCTGTGGCATTCCAGTCGAGATAAAGGCGTGGCGGCGCCATGATCTTCAGTCCTGCGCTTGACGAGCTTGCTTCGGCACCCGCGGCTCATTTTTCTTGAAATTTCCGCCGGGCTTGCCTTATGACACATTCCACGATGCGTGGATCGCCATGCAAGTTTCGAATTGTTCTAAACTGCGTTTTAGAAAAGCTGACAACACTAGTCAAGTCATGTTGTCATCCAACGCAGCGCGAACGCGAAATAAAACCCGGAGTACCAATGCCCGAAGTTATTTTCAACGGCCCAGCCGGCCGTCTTGAAGGCCGCTACCAGCCCTCCAAGGAAAAAAGCGCGCCCATCGCGCTCATTCTGCATCCGCATCCTCAGTTCGGCGGCACGATGAACAATCAGATCGTCTACCAGCTCTTCTATATGTTCCAGAAGCGTGGGTTCACGACGCTGCGCTTCAATTTCCGTGGCATCGGCCGCAGCCAGGGTGAATTCGACCACGGCGCCGGCGAACTCTCGGACGCCGCCTCGGCGCTCGACTGGGTGCAGAGCCTGCATCCTGATTCCAAGACCTGTTGGGTCGCCGGTTATTCCTTCGGCTCCTGGATCGGCATGCAGCTCCTGATGCGCCGGCCGGAGATCGAGGGCTTCATGTCGATCGCGCCGCAGCCGAACACCTATGATTTCTCCTTCCTGGCGCCCTGCCCCTCTTCCGGCCTGATCATTAATGGTGAGGCCGACAAGGTGGCGCCGGAAAAGGATGTCAACGGCCTGGTCGAGAAGCTGAAGACCCAGAAGGGCATCCTCATCACCCACCGCACCGTTACCAACGCCAACCACTTTTTCAATGGCCAGGTGGAAACGCTGATGGGCGAATGCGAGGATTACCTCGACCGTCGTCTCAACGGCGAACTGGTGCCGGAACCCGCCGCCAAGCGGATTCGCTGACACCCAAATCTCGGCCTCATCGAGGCCATGACGGTCCGCAACACAACCGGGCCGGCTGTCCCGGAACAGATCACCTACCGTGTTGCAATCCATGTTGCAGTGCGGTAGGGTCCTCGCGATCCTAACAAAAGCGAGGTCCGTAATGACCAAGTCGTTCGGGGAAGTCCTGGATAAGTATAGGGGAATTGGTCCGGGGTTCGATTTTCTTCGAATAGGGCTCGCCTTTTCCATCGTATTGACCCATTCCTTTTTGTTAACCGACAACAATGACTTCATCAGGGGGTCAGTATTCTGGTTTACTGAATACGCTCTTGTTCCGATGTTCTTCGCTTTGAGCGGATTTCTGATTGCCGGTAGCGCCCAGCGCTTGAGCCTTCGGAATTTTCTGATCAACCGAGGCTTGCGCATCGTCCCGGCCCTTGCCGTCGATATCGTCGTTTGCTCGCTGATCATCGGGCCGATCATTACGGTCGTTTACCACTCCGAATATTTTACCGATCAGCGGTTTTTCAAATACTTCCTGAATATCGTCGGCTGGATTCATTACGAACTTCCGGGCGTCTTCCAGGATAATCCGAGCCAGCGTGTCAACGGCGCTCTGTGGACGGTTCCCTGGGAAATCTTCTGCTACATCATCATGTCGTTCCTGATGATCACCGCCATCGTCAAGACGCGCTACAAGCTGCTCGCGGTGACGATCGCCTACATCGTCATCGGCCTTATCGTGCAGAAGATGCCCTATCTGCTGCCAGGCTCGATCAAGCCGATCGCTCGCTTCCTGTTCATGAGCCGCGGCTCCCAGCTGATAACGGCCTTCATGATGGGCATCGTCGTCTTTCAGTTTAAAGCGGTCATTCCGCATTCTCGCTGGTTGTTTGCCGCCGCCTGCCTGGTTTGCATCGTCGCTATCCTCACCCTCGACAGCAGTGCGACGGAATCGGTGATGAACCGGCCCCTGGTCATCACCTCTCTCGTTTACATCACCGTCTTCGTCGGCCTGTCCGAGGTGCCCATTCCGGCCTTTTTCAGGAAAGGCGACTATTCCTACGGCGTCTATCTCTATCACGACCCGTTTTTACAGATCTGGATCAGCTCGTTCCCGTCGGTTTTCCTCTATCCGAAATATGGTGCGCTGGCGCTCTATCTCGTCGGCCTGCCATCGGCTCTCGCCGTTGCGGTGCTGTCCTGGCATTTCATCGAGAAGCCGATCCTCGGCCTTCGCAAGAAATTCTCGTTCATCGCCCAGGTCAGGGGCGTCGAGGATGGCAATCAGGCTGGGCGCGAATCCCATGTCCGGCCGGTCGCCGTAAAGAGTTAGAGCTTTGCCGGCCGTTTATCGACGGTGAGTTCGAAAGCCGTGCCCAGCACTCCATCGATCAGGATCGGCGCGCGTTCGCGCATGCCGATCTTCCTCAGCACACGCTGCGAAGCGATGTTGTCGGGATGTGTGAAGGCAATGAAGCCTGGCGCAAACTGCCTTTCGAAGAACCAGTCAGCCAGCACGCTCGCCGCTTCCGTTGCCAGGCCCTTGCCCCAGGCCTCCTCGCGCAGGGAATAACCGAGTTCGAATTGCTCGTTCCTGAACCTCGAAATCCCCGCGCGGCCGATGAAGCTGCCGTCCTCGGCGAGGAGCTTGAATTTGGTCGTGCCGTCGCGCGCCTGCTCCTCGAACCAGCCCTGCAGCCGCTGCTCAGCCTTCTCGAGGCTCCACGGCGCATTGCCGGACAGATATCGGGTCGTTGCCATCGTCGAATGCAGCAACTGCACCAGGGCCGCATCGCCTTCGTCCCACATGACGAAGCTGAGCCGCGGCGTGTTCAATATAACGCTCGGCTCTCTCATGGCGTTGCAAGCACCCCGCCGCTGACGGGGGCGTCGACCCCCGTTGTGCCGGGAAATGTCAATGACAGCCCATCCAGCGATCGGACGGCGAGATAGGCCCAGGCCTCGGCTTCCATCGCATCGCCGTCGAAACCTGCCTCCTCGGCCGTCAACACCTTCGATCCCAGCCATTCGGCCATGGCCGAGAACTCCGCCATCACGGTGGCGTTCAGCCGCCCGCCGCCGCAGACGATATAGATCGCTGGGGTCTCGGGCAGGAAGTTGGCAGATTTGATGATCGACGCGGCGGCGACATGGGCCAGCGTGCGTGCGCCGTCTTCGAGGCTCGCGTCCTCCGGCCGAAGCGGCGCGAAATCGCCGCGGTCCAGCGAACGGCGAACATTGCCGCGGAAGAACGGGCTTTGCAGATAACGTTCCGCCAGGCTGGCCACCACCCTGCCGCGTCCGCCGATCGCGCCGCCGGGATCATAGGTTTTGCCGGTCTGCATCTCCACCCACTGGTCGATCAGCGTATTGCCCGGACCGCTGTCGAAGGCCGATATCCGGCCGTCCGTGCCGATAAAGGTGAGATTGGAGATGCCGCCGATATTGACGAAGCACACCGCCTGTCCCGCCTGCTGGAATTTTCCTGCAAGTGCTGCGTGATAGGCTGGCACCAGCGGCGCTCCCTGCCCGCCATGGACCATGTCGTTGGCGCGCATGTCGTAGACCACCGATATGCCGGTTCTCTTCGCAAGTTCCTGGCCGTCGCCGATCTGGATCGTCAATCCCTCATCAGGGCGATGAAGCACCGTCTGGCCATGGAAGCCGAGAATATCGACGGCATCGGCAGAAAGCCCGAAACGCTCCAGGAATACCGTAACGGCAATTGCATGCCGCAACGTCAGTTCAAGCTCGATATCGCGAAGCTCAGCCGGTCGCTGGCTTCTCTCACTGAGTGGACGCGACAGTTCCAGCGCCCGTTTGAGCTGCCCGCGAAAATCCGCGTCATAGGGCACGCCCATGAACGGGCCGCGCTCAATAAAGCCGCGGCCGTCGGTCCTGATCAATGCGACGTCGATTCCGTCCATCGACGTGCCGCTCATCAGCCCGATCGAGGTCCTGATGACATCCATGAGGCTTGCCTCCCATGCGATTCCCGGATGCACATTTATAAAAACAGTGCTAAACGCGCCGCGACAGATCAACAACAACGAACTTGCGCCTAGCCCCCATGGGGTGCGGAGCAGACACCAAGAGACGAAACCTATGTCCGAGTTCAAGTCCGATTTCCTCCGCACGCTGAAAGAGCGCGGCTTCATTCATCAGGTCTCCGACGAAAGCGGCCTCGACGACCTGTTCGCCAAGGAAACCGTGACGGCCTATATCGGCTTCGATCCCACGGCACCCAGCCTTCATGCCGGCTCGCTGATTCAGATCATGATGCTGCACTGGATGCAGAAGACCGGTCATCGCGCCATCTCTCTGATGGGCGGTGGCACCGGCATGGTCGGCGACCCCTCCTTCAAGGAAGAGGCGCGCCAGCTCATGACCGTCGATACGATCGAAGGCAACATCGCCTCGATCAAGCGTGTCTTCTCCAATTACCTGAACTACGGCGACGGTCCCAAGGACGCGCTGATGATCAACAATGCCGAATGGTTGCGCTCGCTGAACTACCTCGAATTCCTGCGCGATGTCGGCAAGCATTTCTCGGTCAACCGCATGCTGTCCTTCGATAGCGTCAAGACGCGCCTCGACCGAGAACAGTCCCTCTCCTTCTTGGAATTCAACTACATGATCCTGCAGGCCTACGATTTCGTCGAGCTTGCCAAGCGCTACGATTGCCGCCTGCAGATGGGCGGTTCGGACCAGTGGGGCAATATCGTCAACGGTATCGATCTCGGTCATCGCATGGGGACACAGCAGCTCTATGCGCTGACATCGCCGCTGCTGACGACGTCGTCGGGCGCCAAGATGGGCAAGTCGGCGACCGGCGCTATCTGGCTGAACGCCGACATGCTCTCGGCCTATGATTTCTGGCAGTACTGGCGCAACACCGAGGATGCCGACGTCTCGCGCTTCCTGAAGCTCTACACGACGCTGCCGATGGATGAGGTTGCCCGTCTCTCCGCTCTCGGCGGTTCGGAGATCAACGAGGTCAAGAAGATCCTTGCGACCGAGGTAACGGCAATCCTGCATGGCCGCCCGGCCGCCGAGCAGGCCGCCGAAACCGCGCGCAAGACCTTCGAGGAAGGCAGCCTCTCGGAGAACCTGCCTTCGGTCGATATCCCCGCCACCGAACTCGACGGCGGCATCGGCCTCCTCTCGCTGATCGTTCGTGCCGGCCTTGCCGCCTCGAATGGCGAAGCCCGCCGTCACGTCCAGGGCGGCGCGGTCCGCATCAACGACGAGGCGGTCAACGACGAACGCAAGATGATCGGCAGCGGCGAAATCACCGCCGACGGCGTCATCAAGCTCTCGCTCGGCAAGAAGAAACACATCCTGATCCGCCGCGCGGCGTAAGCGGCGTCAAATTTTGAACGGATATCGAAGCCGGCGTCCGCGCCGGCTTTTCTTTGCCTCACTATTCGGGTCGGCGAGCAAGATCATTCAGCTCCCCGCCGGTATTCCGCGTCATCTCGTCTGGTCTCTTGAGAAGATAACCGGGCGGATCGACGCTTGAAGCGGGCTTCACCCGCGACCACCAGCTGATCGAGAAGATCGGCGGCGTCATTTCCGCGTCCAGAGGAACCACCAGGACGTGGTCGGAACGGATGACCGCCTCTTGCGATTTCAGCCGCACGCTCTTTTCCGCAGAAAGCGACACGTCGGCAATCGTGACGGCCATCATGGCGGCCGATGCAAAAGAAACTGTCCGGGCGCACTGCATGGCATCCTCCGACATTGCACCGGCCGTTGCGTTCTGACCGGGGCAGTATAGTACATCAGATTTTCCTAAAATAGGCAAAGCATCACTGCCGGATTTGTCAGCCTGGCTTGGATTCGGCCTTGCCGAGGAGGAGCCCCCGCATTTTCCACTGGAAAGCAACACGACCCACATGGCGAATGCTTTATCGGAACCTTTTCCGCCCGCCGGGATTTGCGACCAGATTGGATTGGAGTGCCGGCATGATCAACGACCTCTGGTATAAGAACGCTGTCATTTACTGCCTGTCCGTCGAGACCTTCATGGATGCGAACGGTGACGGCGTCGGTGATTTTCAGGGTCTGATGCGGCGCCTCGATTATCTCTCCGGCCTCGGCGTGACGGCGATCTGGCTCATGCCGTTCCAGGCATCGCCCGGTCGCGACGACGGTTATGACGTCTCCGATTATTACAATGTCGATCCGCGTTATGGTTCGCTCGGCGATTTCGTCGAATTCACCCACGGCGCCAAGCAGCGCGGTATCCGGGTACTGATCGATCTGGTGATCAATCATACATCCAAAGACCATCCCTGGTTCCAGGACGCCAGGAGCGATCCGCGTTCGCGCTATCGCGACTGGTACGTCTGGTCGGAGAGAAAACCTGATAATGCCGATCAGGGCATGGTCTTCCCCGGCGTCCAGAAGACCACTTGGACCTATGACGATAGAGCCAAGGCCTATTACTTTCACCGCTTCTACGATCACCAGCCCGATCTCAATACATCGAACCCCGAGGTGCAGGCAGAAATCCTGAAGATCATGGGCTTCTGGATCCAGCTCGGCGTCTCCGGCTTCCGAATGGATGCCGCCCCCTTCATCATCGCAACGAAAGGCGCCGACGTTACCAAGCCTGTCGAACAGTTCGATATGCTGAGGAAATTTCGCGAATTCCTGCAGTGGCGGCTGGGCGATTCCATCATCCTGGCAGAGGCCAACATCCTGCCGAAGGACAATTTCGAATATTTCGGCGATGACGGCGACCGCATGCAGATGATGTTCAATTTCCAGGTCAATCAAGCGCTATTTTATGCTTTCGCCAGCGCCGATACCCGGCCGCTCAAGAAGGCCATGGAGGCCACCAAACCGCGCCCTGCGACCGCGCAATGGGGCCTCTTTCTCCGCAACCATGATGAACTGGATCTCGGCCGGCTGACGGAAAAACAACGCGCCGCGGTATTTGCCGCCTTCGGGCCTGAAAAGGACATGCAGCTTTACGACAGGGGCATTCGCCGTCGCCTCGCGCCCATGCTCGGCGGCGACCACCGCAGGATCGAAATGGCCTACAGCCTGCTGTTTTCACTGCCTGGAACGCCCGTCATCCGATACGGCGACGAAATCGGCATGGGCGACGATCTAGGCCTGCCCGAGCGCAATTGCGCACGCACGCCGATGCAGTGGTCGACCGAACCGGAAGGCGGGTTCACCAAAAGTGAAAAGCCGATCTCGCCCGTTATCAAGGACGGTCCCTACGGTTTCCAGCATGTCAATGTTGCCGAACAGCGGCGCGATCCCAATTCTTTGCTGAACTGGACCGAGCGGATGATCCGGATGCGCAAGGAAGCCCCTGAGATCGGCTGGGGCGACTTTTCTGTAATCGACACCGGGGATGACGGCGTGCTGGCGCTTCGTTATGACTGGCGCGGCAATTCCGTGTTGATCCTGCACAATCTGCATGCGCAGCCGGCGGAAGTGACCTTCGATCCCGAGATAGGCGAAGACGGGCGGCAATTAATCGATATCGCCGATGGCGCGAGCAGCAAAGCGGACGAAAAAGGATTTCATACCGTCATGCTCGATGCCTACGGCTATCGCTGGTATCGCGTCGGCGGTCTCGATTATCTCCTCAGGCGGACGGAGATTTAGGTAGGTCTCGCCACGACCTCTGCCGTAACCGCTTCCCGCCTCACTGGAATTCAAAAATCTGCCGGAAGACGCCCGGCGCGATGATCGACAGCGGATTGATCTGCAGGTTCGGCTGGTCGAACTTGCCTGTCAGCTTGAAGGTGATACCGATCAGGCCGCGGTCGCTGCCATTGCCGAGGATGACCCCGATCAGCGGCAGTTCGGCGAAGAGGCGGTTGAGGCCGTAGGCGGGCATGAAGGTGCCGGTCATGTCCATGTTGCCCTTGCGGTCGCGCACGATGCCCTGGAAGGTCGCGCCGATCTGATCGCCGCGCAGCACGCCGTTCTCGATGCCGACCATGCCATTGCGCGATACGACACGGGCAAAGCCGCGCTGGAAGCGCTGCGACGAGGTATCGATGTCCCGCTTGACGGCTTCGTTGAGGCTGCGCTGCTCATTTCCGACCGGTGTCGAGACGATCGAGCGCAGCCGTTGTTCGTTGACGATCGCGAAGCGGCGCACGTCGAGCGAGCCGTCCCAGCCGCCCTCCGCCCCTAGCCGGATCGCCAGGTTGAGCAGGCCGCCCTGCATGTGCTGGTAGAGATCGGCGAAACGCGATACCGCGCCGGCATCGCCGCTGGTGATGTTGATGACGCCGCCGTCCTTCATCTGGCTGACCACGGCCTCGCCACTGTCGGTAACGGCGGAAAAATTGAGCGCCTGCAGCTTGTCGCCGCGCAGTGATATTTGCGCCTGGAAATTGCCGACCTTCTCGTCGTTGAAACCGATGACGTTTTTCAGCCTGGCGCGCACCGAGACGCCGGTGTCGCCGCCATCCCCGTCACCATCGCCGTCCGAGCCCGATTTCAACCGCTGGATGACCGGTCGCGCATCGGCGCTGTCACCGGAGACCGAGACGTCGAAATTGCCTTTGCTGCGCTTCACCGACAGGGCGAAATCGTCGAGCGAGGAGAGCTTGACGCTGTCGAAATCGGCCGAGATCAGCCCACCCTTGCCGATGTTCAACGATCCATTGGCGCCAAAACCGTCGCCCTTCAGTCGGAAGTTCTTGATCTGGGTATTGTCGGCCGGCCCGGATGTTTCGAATTCGGCCGTGGCGGCAATGCCGCTGCCCTTCGCCCAGCCGATCCAGGGCAGTTCGAGCAGCGACTTGGTGAGGTCGAGCTGGACGTCCTGCCGGTCGTCGTCGATCCGCGTCAGCACCATCTTCACGCTGCCGCCGACGATTCCGGAAAGGCCGGGTATCAGCTTGTTGCGCTGGTCCTCGGAAAGGGTCGCGGTGATCACCCGTTGTTTGGCCGCCGCGTCGGATGCCTCGACCGGTTCGGTAAGATCGATATCGGCCGGGACGCCGTCGATCTGGGCTTTGGCGTCAAGCGTGATTCTTTTAGGATTGCCGTTCAGCGTTCCGTCGAGATTGCTGATCATCCTGCCGGAAAACGGCTTGGCAAGATCGATATTGGTGAGCTTCATTGCCGCCGACCATTCGGCCGGCGGCGGGTTTTGCGAGGAAAGCAGACCGAAATGGGCCTTCACATTCGCCTCGATCCGGCCCTTGAGATCGTCGGGCGTAAAGCCGGCGCGCTGCAGCACCCGGATCGGCCGGTAGGTCAGAAGCTCGCCGACGGCGTCCGCGGCTCCGGAGACCGCGAGATCGATATCGGCCATCAGCGGTTTATCGTAGGTGGCGGGCAGGATGAACGTCCCCTGCCCGAGACCGACCGACCGACCGGAGGGGAAATAGGAGGTGCCGCTCTTGATCGCGATCGTCGCAACCGGGCCTGTCAGGTCGAAATGCGCTGACGTGTCGCGGATCGGCGGAATGTCGCCGGCGACGTTCATCCGCGCGCCCGTGATGTCGAAGCCGATGCGGATCTGGTTGGCGTCGAGCTTCAATCCTTTTCCGCCGGCTGCCTCGTCCAGCCTGCCGAAGGGAATGAAGACGGAAATGGAAGCGTCGGTGACGGTGCCTCCGAAGAGATTGCCGTGCACCCAGGTGCGCACCTTGGGCGCCATCCAGAACGGCCAGAGCTGCTTGATCGCAATCGTCTGCAACTGCGCCGACTGGCCGGCGAAGCTGATCTCCGGCGATTTGTCGCCGAGTTTGACGTGCAGTGATCCGTAGAGCGCGCCGAGCGGGCTGGAAACGGTTATGTTGGGAAACTGGAACTCACGGCCGGCGACCATGTAGCGCCCGGTCGCCTGGATGTCGAAGGAGAGTGGCTCCTCGCCGGAGCCGCCGGGGGCAGCCGTGCCGCCACTGACGAGCAGGTCGATGCCGAAGCCTTTGCCCGCCTGCGGGTCGAGCTTGTCGAGATCAATCAGCGCGCCATTGATGGGAAGCGTAGTCGCGCCGAACCGGGCGTTCGATCGGGCAATCTCGAGCTTCTGCTTGGCGAAATCGTAGACGAGATTGATTTGCCCGCCCGAGAGCTGCTGCGGATCGCCGTCCGCATAGATTTGGCCGGGATCGATGTCGACCGTCGCCGTCAGCGCCGGCTGCGCGCCATCGCGCGCCCGGGTGGCCGACACTGTCAGATCGGCAAAGGCGCTCAGTCCTTGCCGGATCATGCCCTGATCGTTGCGTTTCAGCGCGAAGGGGGTGAGGTCGGCATGTCTGAGCGTCGCCACGACTTTGGACACGTGGCCGTCGTCTTTCTCGGCCCGCACGTCGAGCTCCGCCACTTCGCCGTTGAGCGCGACTTCGCCGGTCAATTGCAGCGAGGACGGGCCGGCATGGGCAAAGACGAGATTGTCGATGACGAGCGACAGCGGACCGTTGGCGGTATCGGCAAGCTTGATGTCGAGGCCGGAGATGCGCACCGAATTGGTCGAGCCGCGCGTCACGATGCTGTCGAACATGTCGAACTGCGAGAAGATCTTTTCCATCGCCGCCGGCATGGCGTCGATGCGCAGATCGTCGAGCTTGACGGCATTGCCGGAGGGCAGAAGCGCGGTATCGAGCGCAATATCCTCCGCTTCGATGTCCGCGACGGCGATGCGGCCGCGGAAAAGCTGCAGCGGATCGAGCCCCAGGCGCACCGAACCCGTCGTCGACAGGTGCTGGCCGCTCTCCTGGTCGATCATGTTGACGTTGCGCGCTTCCAGCGCCAGCCGGAAATCCGAGGTGAAGCGGATGACGGTGGAACCGACCTCGGCGCGATAGCGCGGTCCGGCTACCCCGTTCAGCGCCGCCTGCGCCTGCTGCGACAGCGGCTTGTCGAACATGCCGCTCTCGACGGTGAAAACGATGCCAGCGAGAATAACGAGGATCAGCCCCAGAAATCCGCAGGTCAGCTTCGCCGTGCGGCGCATCGGCGAACGCGGCGGCGGGCAATGAACGATGATCGGATCCTCGGCCTGGGCGGACGGCAAGCGGTCCAGCGCAACGATATCCTTCTTGCGAAACGTGACCTTTTCGCCGCGGATGGCTGACATGCGCCCTCGGGCTCTCCCTTTAAGTGAAGAATTGAACCCGGCCATGCTGGACGGGTATCCGTCCACTATATAATTCGGGGAGAGAAAGTGTCATCCACAAACCCGGCAAAAGAAAGGTTTTCCTAATGGCGGTTCCCGGCATCGGCGTTTCGGCCCCTGATTTCAACCTTCCCCGCGACGGCGGCGGCCGCGTTTCGCTGGCCGAATTCCACGGCAAGCCGCTGGTGTTGTTCTTCTATCCCAAGGACGACACGACGGGCTGCACCGCCGAATCGCTGGCTTTCACCGCGTTAGCAGCCGAGTTCGAAGCGGCGGGTGCTGCCGTCATCGGCATGTCACCCGATTCGGCCGCTTGCCATGACAAGTTCATCAAGAAGCACCGTCTTTCGGTGGCGCTCGCCTCGGACGAGGAAAAGACGACGCTGCAGGCCTATGGCGTCTGGAAGGAAAAGAGCATGTACGGCCGCAACTTCATGGGCGTCGAGCGTACCACTTTCCTGATCCGCCAGGACGGCACGATCGCCACCATCTGGCAGAAGGTGAAGGTGCAGGGCCATGCCGAAACCGTGCTCGAGGCCGTGAGGAACCTGGCAGCGTGATAGGGGATCTGACGATAACCTCGCTGCGCGGCGGCGCCATCGATGCAATCTCGTCCGCCGATCTCGACCGCAAGACGGCACTTGCACAGGAAAGCGCCACCCGCTGGTTTGCGCGCCGGGTGTCGCTGCGCTCGCCGCTCGATGCGGCCCTGCCCGACAGGCCCGGCCGTCCTGAGAAACCGGTGCTGACGCCGCCGACCCAGGTGGAGAAGCGCTCGCTGCATACGCTCAAAGGCCGGATCGCCCTGCTCCATGCCATCGCCCATATCGAGCTCAACGCCGTCGATCTGGCGCTCGATATCGTCGCGCGATTCGCGACCGAGCAGGTGCCGAATTCCTTTTTCGACGGCTGGATGCTGGTCGCCTTCGAGGAGGCGAAGCATTTCCGCATGGTGCGCGCCAGGCTCAACGATCTCGGCGCCGATTACGGCGATCTTCCCGCCCATGACGGGCTCTGGCAGGCAGCCCATTCGACGCGCAACAATCTGACGGCAAGGCTCGCCGTCGTGCCGCTGATTCTGGAAGCTCGCGGCCTCGACGTCACGCCGTCGCTGCAGGCGAAAATGCGCCAGACAGGCGATCTCGAAAGTGCTGCGGTGCTCGACGTCATCTACAATGACGAGAAAGGCCATGTCGCCGTCGGCGCCAAATGGTTCCGCTTCCTCTGCGCCCGCGAGAAGCGCGATCCAGCAAAGGCCTTCCAGGAGCTGGTGCGCGCCAACTTCCGCGGACCGCTGAAGCCGCCCTTCAACGATCTTGCCCGCGCCGAGGCCGGGCTGACGCCGTCCTTCTACCGCTCGCTCGCATCGATCAGCTACGCTTGAAGTCACTGAAATTTATGACGCGACGGCAACAATGAAAGCATTCATTAACCATAACGGTGTCTAATTTCCGAAAGAGGCGTAGAGCATCAATCGGGAGAGCCTGCGTGAACAGCGGACATCAGCACCGGGTATTCGGCAGGCGGGCGCAGGAACATATCCTCATCCTCGCAAGCGGCGACAAAGTCCGCCATATGACGGTCCGGCCGTGGATGGCCGCGCTTGCCTTCTGCTTCGTCGGCGTCTTCTCGATCGGCTACCTCCTGGCCACATCCTATCTCGTGCTGCGCGACGACCTGATCGGCGCCACCATGGCCCGCCAGGCCCGCATGCAGCACGACTATGAAGACCGCATCGCCGCCCTCCGCGCCCAGGTCGACCGCATCACCTCCCGCCAGCTTCTCGACCAGCAGGTGGTCGAAGACAAGGTCGACAAGCTGATGGAGCAGCAGATGGCGTTGACCTCGCGCCATGGCAAGCTCGACAATCTGCTCGACCGGGCCGAAAGCTCCGGCCTGACGGAAAAGGACGGCGCCCTGCCTGCGCCGTCTTCGCCCGTTCAGTCCTATGCGCCCGATGTCAAGGACAAGCGTGCTTCGCTCTCCGGTAGCGGCATCGAGGCGATCGAGAAACAGCTGGCGAACGGCGCCCCCGCCGATGCGACGCCCGACAATTCGACGCTTGCTTATGTGCCGGCCACCGACACCGTCGGCGATCGTGCCGACCGCATCTTCTCCAAGGTGACGCTGTCGCTTAAAGATGTCGAACAGGATCAGCGCAGCCGTGTCGAACAGCTGACGAGCGATGCCGGCAATGCCGCCAATGCCATCGAGACCGTGCTGACCCGCTTCAAGATTCCGGTACCGGAAGAGACCGCTGCCAAGAAAGACGATGACGATGCCGTCGGCGGCCCCTATGTCGAGCCCGAAAGCAACGACGACTTCAACAATTCTCTGGTGGCGCTCGACGGCGCGCTGACTCGTCTTGAGGAGGTCCGCAGCACCGCCGAATCCCTGCCCTTCCGCAATCCCGCTATCGGCAAGGACGTGACCAGCCCCTTCGGCAATCGCCGCGATCCCTTCCTCGGCCGCCTCGCGCTCCATTCCGGCATCGATTTCCGCTTTTCGCCCGGCGAACGAATTCGCCCGGCGGCACCTGGAAAGGTAGTTTCGGCCGGCTGGACCGGCGGCTACGGCAACATGGTCGAGGTCGATCACGGCAACGGCATCTCGACGCGCTACGGGCATATGTCGGAGGTTCTGGTCAAGGTCGGCGACACGGTCGGCCGTAACGATGTCATCGGCCTCGCCGGCAGCACCGGCCGCTCGACGGGCACGCACCTGCACTATGAAGTGCGCCAGGACGGCCATGCCGTCGATCCAGTATATTTCATGAATGCCGGCCTTAAACTCGCCACCTATATCAAGTAACTCCTGCCCGGTAACCAACGCTTCACTCTGCAATGGGTGCGGCGTCTCTATTTCTTGACTTGCCGGCCATTCGGGGCTATGTCGCGCTGCATTGCGGCATGCAATCCCGCCGACTCGTTCAGAGCTCGGCCGAACGGAATGGAAACAGTTTTCCCTTTGACGACATTTGCTGACCTTGGCTTAAGCCAAAAAGTGCTATCCGCTGTTACGGACGCGGGCTACACGATCCCCACGCCTATTCAGGCGGGAGCCATCCCGTTTGCGCTTGAGCGCCGCGATATTTGCGGTATCGCGCAGACCGGCACTGGCAAGACGGCATCCTTCGTGCTGCCGATGCTGTCGCTTCTGGAGAAGGGCCGTGCGCGTGCGCGCATGCCCCGCACGCTGATTCTCGAACCGACGCGCGAACTCGCTGCCCAGGTCGCCGAGAATTTCGAGAAATACGGCAAGAACCATCGCCTTAACGTCGCCCTTCTGATCGGCGGCGTTTCCTTCGAGGACCAGGACCGCAAGCTCGAACGCGGCGCCGATGTACTGATCTGCACCCCCGGCCGCCTTCTTGACCATTTCGAGCGCGGCAAGCTGCTGATGAGCGGCGTCGAGATCCTCGTCATCGACGAGGCCGACCGCATGCTCGATATGGGTTTCATCCCCGATATCGAGCGCATCGCCAAGATGATCCCGTTCACCCGCCAGACGCTGTTCTTCTCGGCAACCATGCCGTCGGAAATCCAGAAGCTCGCCGACCGTTTCCTGCAGAATCCCGAACGTATCGAGGTCGCAAAGCCGGCTTCCGCGGCCGAGACCGTGACACAGCGTTTCGTCGCCTCCCACGGCAAGGATTACGAGAAGCGAGCGGTTCTGCGAGAACTCGTCCGCGCCCAGACCGAGCTCAAGAACGCCATCGTCTTCTGCAACCGCAAGAAGGATGTCGCCGATCTCTTCCGGTCGCTCGAGCGTCATGGCTTCTCGGTCGGCGCCCTGCATGGCGACATGGACCAGCGTTCCCGCACGATGACGCTGCAAAGCTTCCGTGACGGCAATCTCCAGCTTCTGGTCGCTTCCGACGTCGCCGCCCGCGGCCTCGATATCCCTGATGTCAGCCACGTCTTCAATTTCGACGTGCCTATTCATTCCGAGGATTACGTCCACCGCATCGGCCGCACCGGCCGTGCCGGCCGCTCGGGTGCCGCCTTCACGCTCGTCACCAAGCGCGACACTAAGTTCGTCGATGCCATCGAGAAGCTGATCGGCGAAAAGGTCGAATGGCTGAGCGGTGACCTGACGTCGCTGCCGCCGCCGGCAGAAGACAGCCGGGACAGCGAACGCCCGCGCCGCAACGGCCGCGAGCGTGGCGCCAGAGATGGTGCAGGCCGAGATCGCGCGCCGAGAGAGAATGGCGACAAGGATCGTGGACGCGGACGAGGCAATCGCGCCGCCGCGAGTCATAAATCTGATAACGACATACAGGATAATGGCGTCGACGTGATTGAAGCAGCACCAGTAAAGGCCGACATCGTGAAGAACGAGCGCAAAGCAGAGCAGAAGCCGCAGAACAACGCGCGCAACAGTCGGCCTTACCCGGCAAACGACGACAGCCGCGACCGCCGCCGTCATCGCGACCACGACGATGGCCCGACCCCGGTCGGCTTCGGCGACGATATCCCCGCCTTCATGCTGATCGCCGGCAGCGCCAAGGTCTAAGCATTATCATGGGTAGGCCCGGCATTGATTTTCCGGGTCTCGGCGTTGGCCTGGTGATTCTGCGCGACGCCAGGATCCTTCTTTACAAACGCATGCGACCACCTGAAGCCGGCTATTGGAATATCGTTGGCGGCAAGGTGGATCACATGGAGCCGGCTGAGACTGCCGCGCGCCGCGAGGCCGAAGAAGAAACCGGTCTGACGATCGGCCGCATCGAACGAATCGGCATGACCGAACAGATCATCGATGCCGACCGCCAACACTGGATGTCGATTCTCTATCTCGCCCGCGACGTCGAGGGCGAGCCGCAGCTGACCGAACCGGACAAGCTTTCGGATTTCGGCTGGTTTCCCCTGACGGATTTACCCGAGCCACTGTCGGCCTTCACCAAGGCGGCGATCGCAGCCTTGTCGCCCGCTGAACGCGGCTAACTATTCGGCGCGAAGCGACGCCTCATAGGCAAGCCTCACCCATTTCGCCATCAGATCGGGATCGTCGTAGGCCTCGTCGGGGATCGACCAATAGGGCATTTTTACCGGCTTGCCCTTCTTGCCCTCATAAGTCCATTGCGTGGCGCCGGCAGCGGCAAATTCCGGGGCGCTCGTCTCATCGGCCTTCAGCAGCATCTCGTCGCGCACTTCAAGCGCGATGATCCGCCCGAGATGATAGATGCCTTTGCCGCCAAACATGCGCTTGACCGTGACGGGGCCGAGCCCCTGAAACATTTCCTCGATCCCGGCATTGTCCATTCTCTACTACCCTCGAAATGCTTCCGAAAGGATGCACGGCGCTCTTATCACAGCGCGTGATAATCCCGGTTCATATAGATGAGCGCCGGGTGCTTTTCGCTGAAGCGGACAGCCGCGACCTCGCCGAAGATGACATTGTGCGTCGGCATTTCCTTGATATCGATCACCCGGCAATCGAAGGCGGCAAGTGCGTCGGCTAGCACGGGCGCACCGGTGGCAAGCATCTCGAAACGGGCGCTGGCGAAACGGTCGTCATTGGCAAGCGACGTGCGCCCGGAAAAGGCATCGGCAACACCCTGATGGTGGGCGCCGAGCGTGTTCAGCGCGAAAATGCCGCTGCGAAAGAAGATCTCGTTCTTCGGATTGGTGTTGTTGAGGCAGATCAGCACCGAGGCCGGATTGTCCGAGACCGAGCAGGCGGCGGTGATGGTGACGCCGCGGCGCAGCTCGCCCATCGCCGTCGTCACGAGCTGCACGTGGCCGGCATAACGGCTCATGGCATCGCGATAAAGGCCGGGGTCGATATGCTGCCTGTTCAACACCTGCTTCTCCCGTACGCGCTTACTCTGTCTGGATCCACTTGCTATCGCGCCAATATGGCGAGCATCGGTTACCTTTTCTACAATAGGACCGGTGAAAAGCGCTGTGTTGCGCTTGTTTTTCTTTGACGATCGCGGCCTTGCGGATAAAAGGGCATGGACGATGGCTAGGGATCTCCGCCTTTCATGATCAACCTGCGTGGCATAGCAGCTTTTCTGGCGCTGCTGGGAGCGGCGGCTGAAAGCCATGCGGCCGGCTTGACGATCGGTGTCGTCGCCCCTCAGAACGGACCGCTCGCCCTCCTCGGCGCCCAGATTGCCGCCGGCGCCGGTTTCGAGATCCAGCAATCCGGAAATACCCTCGTCGCCATCAACGAGACCTGCGAGGACAATAGCGGTGCCGCGATCGCCGATGCGCTTGTCAATGCCAAGGTGCAGGTCGCGGTCGGCTTTCTCTGCAGCGAAACGCTCGAAGGCGCGCTGCCGAAGCTGAAGGACGCCAATATTCCCGCGATCACCGTCTCCGTGCGCTCCCGCATCCTGATGGAGGATGCGCTGAAGAACGGTTGGCCGCTCTTTCGGGCAGCGCCCGCCGACGGTGCCGAAGCGGCAAAGATCATCGAGGTGATCTTGAAGGACTGGGCCGCCGATCCGATCGCCTTGATCGAGGACGGCACCATCCATGGTCGCGAACTGACGGAAGCGGTGCGCAATGCGCTGGAGCAGAACGGCCTGAAGCCGGTCTTTACCGACACCTACCGGCCGGGACAGGAACAGCAGATCGCCCTCGTCCGCCGCCTGAAAAGAGCCGGCGCCACCAGGGTCTTCATCGGCGGCGACCGCAACGATGTCGCCGTCATCGCCCGCGACGCCAAGGTCGAGAACATCCAGCTATCCATCCTCGGCGGCGATGCCATGCGCGCTGCCGACCAGCCGCTGCCGCTGGATGCCGGCGTGCGTGCTGTCGCCCTGCCCGAATACGCCATCCTGCCGGAAGGCACGGCTGCGGCCGACGCGCTACGCGCCAAAGGCATCGAGCCGGAAGGTTATGTCCTGCCGTCGCTGGCCGCGGCCCTCATTGCCGGCCAGGCCGGGCAAGCCGCCGCTGCGGCGGGCAAGCCCCTCCAGGAGACGCTTCTCGGCACGACATTCCAGACACCGGTCGGCACCATTGCCTTCACCGGTGCGCATGAACTTTCGCAAAATCCCTACCGCCTGCTCGAATGGCGGGGCAACGGCTTTTTTCCACCGGCCGCGCCGACGCAATGAGCGGCGCGCCAGCCTTGAATTCGGGCCCGGCGCTCAAATGGCGGCCCATACGGAGTAAGATTTGATGACGCTGCCCATTCGCATTGCCCCCTCGATCCTCGCGGCGGATTTCGCCAGGCTCGGCGAGGAGGTGCGCGACGTGACGGCCGCCGGCGCCGACTGGATCCATCTCGACGTGATGGATGGGCATTTCGTGCCGAACATCTCCTTCGGCCCCGATGTCATCAAGTCGCTGCGCTCCTATACATCGGCCACCTTCGACTGCCACCTGATGATCTCGCCGGTCGACGACTATCTCGAAGCCTTCGCCAAGGCCGGCTGCGACCGTATCACCGTCCATGCCGAAGCCGGACCGCATCTGCACCGCTCGCTGCAGACCATCCGCAATCTCGGCAAGAAGGTTGGCGTGACGATCAATCCGGCGACGCCGCTCAGCGCTATCGAAAACGTGCTCGACGATGTCGATCTCATCCTGATCATGTCGGTCAATCCAGGTTTCGGCGGGCAGAAATTCATTCCGGCGATGGCGAAGAAGATCGCGGCGGCGAAATCACTGATCGGTGACCGGCCGATCGAACTCCAGGTCGACGGCGGCGTCACGGTGGAAACGGCGCCTGCGATCGCGCGGGCGGGCGGCAACGTTCTGGTCGCCGGCTCGGCAATTTTCAAGGGCGATACGGTCGAGGATTATCGCCGGACTGTCGCCGATCTGCGTCAGGCAGCCGAAGGGGCACGAGCATGAACAAACGTCTGATCATCGGTGGCATGCTTGCTGCCGCATTTGCCGGCCTGCCCGGCCTGTCACTTGCCGGCGACATCGCCAATATCCAGCCGATCGGCTTTTCCGCGGACGGCAAGGTCTTTGGATTTCAGGAGTTCGGCATCGAGGAGAGCGGCAACCTTCCCTACTCCAACACCTATTTCATCGATACCGAAGACGGCCACTATCTCGAGGGCACGCCCTTCCATACCGAACTGACCGATAAGGACGCCAATCTCTCCAAGGCGCGGCGGCAGAACCTGACGGCGGCGCGCAGCCAGATGGACAAATACGATCTCCTGACCAATCCCGGCCTGATCGCCGCCTTCAATCCGCCGACCGAACTCGGCTCCCCTTCGAAGACGATCCGCTACACGACGCTTGCGACCGACGGCCCGCCGAAAGCGCCTTACACGCTCTCGCTCGGCGAGATGCCGGTGCCGACGCCGAAGGATTGCGCTGCAGTCGACAAGCGGGTCATCAGCTTCAGCCTGCAGATGATCGAGAAGGAAGGCGCTCCGAACCGGCAGGCGGCGCGCCAGGCCACCGCAGTTCCGGCCGAGCGCGTATGTTCCGTCGAATACCGGATCGGCGGCGCCGTGGTCTATCAGCCGGAGGCCGGAAACCAGGTTCACATCGCCCTCGTCCTGGCCTTCGATGCCGACAGGAACGGACGCTGGATTGCCGTTCCGGTTCATCCCTGAGCATGGATCGCCCGAGGACGGATCGCCCCAGGATGGATCGTCTAAGAGCTGCACGGCCGCCCTATCCCGATCTGATTGCCGGTGCGTTGCTTTGGGGCATGCAGATGCTTGCCGCCGCAATGCTCGGCCTTTACCTGCGCAACGGCCTGCAGACGAGCCGCCTTGCCGAGATCGCCGCACTCTATTTCGCCGGCGGCCTGTTCGCCTGGCCGTTCGCCCTGCCGGTTGCCCGCTTCCTTGCCTTTGACAGGCCGCTGGAAACGCGTTTTGCCGCTTTTTTCGTGACGCTGACAGCGGCCACGATCCTGATGACCGCCTTCCTCTTCGCCATGGAATACCGGATCTTCTATTCGCGCTGGCATGCGCCCTTCGGCAGTATCGTCTGGGCTTTCCAGTTCGTCTTCACCAGTATCAGCGCAGTCTATCAGTTCCTGGTGATCGGCCTGCGCCTCTTCCTGCCGCTCGGCCTCGTCTGCCTTGTCGCAAGCAGCTATCATCTTGCCAAACGCATGCGTTGAGATTGCCGCCTGTCTTTGCTACAGGGGCGCTAACAAACCTCTTGAAAGGCAGCCGCCCATGATCTCGCGTTATTCCCGGCCCGAAATGGTCGCCATCTGGTCTCCCGAAACCAAGTTCCGCATCTGGTTCGAGATCGAGGCGCATGCCTGCGACGCGCTGGCCGAACTCGGCGTCATCCCGAAATCGGCTGCAAAGACAATCTGGGAGAAAGGCGGCGCCGCCACCTTCGACGTCGACCGCATCGACGAGATCGAGGCCGTCACCAAACACGACGTCATCGCCTTCCTCACCCATCTCGCCGAGATCGTCGGCCCGGATGCGCGCTTCGTCCACCAGGGCATGACCTCGTCCGACGTGCTCGACACCTGCTTCAACGTCCAGCTGGTACGCGCCACCGACATCCTGCTTGCCGATATCGACCGGCTGCTCGAAGCGCTGAAAAGCCGCGCCTTCGAACATAAGGAAACCGTCACCATCGGCCGTTCGCACGGCATCCATGCCGAGCCCACCACCTTCGGCGTCAAGCTGGCGCTTGCCTATGCCGAATTCGAGCGCTGCCGCCAGCGTCTCGTCGCCGCCCGCGAGGAAGTCGCGACCTGCGCCATCTCAGGCGCCGTCGGTACCTTCGCCAATATCGATCCGCGCGTCGAGGAACATGTCGCAGAAGCCCTCGGCCTGAAGGCCGAGCCGGTCTCGACGCAGGTCATCCCGCGCGACCGTCACGCCATGTATTTCGCCACGCTCGGCGTCGTCGCCTCCTCGATCGAGCGGCTGGCGACCGAAATCCGCCACCTGCAGCGCACCGAGGTGCTGGAAGCCGAGGAATATTTCTCCCCCGGCCAGAAGGGCTCTTCGGCCATGCCGCACAAGCGCAACCCGGTTCTGACCGAAAACCTGACCGGCCTTGCCCGCATGGTCCGTTCCTACGCCATGCCGGCGATGGAAAACGTCGCCCTCTGGCACGAGCGCGATATCTCGCATTCCTCTGTCGAGCGCATGATCGGCCCCGATGCCACCGTGACGCTCGATTTCGCCCTGTCGCGGCTTGCCGGCGTCATCGAAAAGCTGCTGGTCTATCCCGAGAACATGGAGAAGAACCTCAACAAGTTCCGCGGCCTCGTCCATTCGCAGCGCGTCCTGCTGGCACTGACCCAGGCCGGCACTTCCCGCGAGGATGCCTATCGCCTCGTCCAGCGCAACGCCATGAAGGTCTGGGAACAGGGCAAGGATTTCCTGGAAGAGCTGCTCGCCGATGCCGAAGTCCGCGCTGCCCTCTCGGAGGAAGACATCCGCGAAAAATTCGACCTCGGCTACCACACGAAACACGTCGACACGATCTTCCGGCGCGTGTTTGGAGGAGCGTAAGCGGGCTTGAGATCGGTGTTTATCGATGGAAGCGAGCGATAAGCTCGACGCCTGCTTCGGAAGTAGCGCTTTGGATCTCAGTGATGATGATATCCCCACGCCCGGCCGACGCATTTCGCGTTTTTGGATTTGATGAGAGGTGAAAGTCGCCCCCTGCTTCACAATTCGCTATGACCGGATTTCAGCCGCTGACGCGGTGATGCGTGCCGCCCAAAACACAATATCAACAATGACAACAGAGGTTCTCATGAAGAAAGCATTCATTCTGTCGGTTGCCACGATGTGCGCCAGTGCAGCATTGGCGAGTTGCACGACGACCGGTCCGGATGGATTGTCGCATTACCAAAGGAATATCAGCGTGGCGAGCGGCGAGCGCACCAAGATTGGCGTTGCCTTCAGCCTCAACCCTGACTGTAGCGCGAAAGTTGTACCCGAGGTCCGCATCCGCGAGGCCCCAAAACATGGCAACGTGGAGAGCCTGCGCGAACTCGCGTTCCCCCATGGCAAGGGTGAATATAAGAAGTGCAATGGCACAAAGGTACCTACCACGGTAGGGTACTATACATCTGACAAGGGCTTTGTCGGCAAGGACAGAATTGTAATTCGCACGTCCGATAAAAACGGCATTGTCACCGAAGGGGTGCTGAATATTACGGTTGTCGAATAGTCATGCTGCGTTGGCGGCCGGTATCGTAATCTTATGATGCCGCCTGCCCCAGAACCCAATTTCAATACTGGTGAGAATTCCATGAACATCCGATACGGACTTTTGGGTTCGGCCCTTCTTCTCATTGCCGGGGGACATGCCCAAGCGCAGGAGATCAAAAAGGTAAATACTTCCGCTACAGTCATCTCCGGCAGTCGAACCATCATTTATCAATCGTCATTTGTGAATCCCGACTGCAGCTTGGCCGCTGTGCCGCGTCTAAAGATTCTGGACGGCGGCAAACATGGAGAGATTCAAATCGTCCATGAAAAGGTGTTTCCGATTTTCAAGCGAAGCAATCCCCGCTTCAAATGCAATGGCCGCCAGGTCGAGGGAGCTGTGGTCTACTATACGCCAGGCGCCAAGTTCACTGGATCCGATAAAATCAAGTTGCGAGAGTCGAGCGAGTCTGAGGCTGGCGTTTGGGAGATCACTGCCCGTGTAACTGTCGTTGACTGACAGGGTTTAGGGAGCTTTGTCAGGCCTGCATGCTTATACCCCGGCGACTTCACTGCCGAAGCATTGGGCCTGGCGCTTTCGCCGGGCATGTCCGTCACCGTTGAAGTCAAGACTGGCAGCCGGCGCATCCTTGAATATCTCTTGCGTTAGCGGAGATCGGATCGGAAGCGATGCAGGAAAGATAAGCCTGGTAAAAATAGCCGACCGATCTCTACCTCTGCTTCACCGGCTTGGCTGAAACCCGTCGTTTGCGCACCTCCGCCTTTTTCGACGGCGCCGCATTCGCTGCTTCGGTTGAGTCCGATGTCCAGCAAGCCTCCCTCTCACCCCTGCCCTTTGCGGCCTTCGCGACCAGCTCGTCGAGACGTTTCAGTTCTTCCTCGTCGAGATTCTCGATGCCGATGAAACGGTTCTCGGCATGGCTGGTCAGGATGATTTCGTTGAGCTTTGCCTGGATCGCCCTGGTGTCGCGCGTTTGGGCGTTCTGCAGCACGAAGACCATCAGGAAAGTGACGATCGTCGTGCCGGTATTGATGACCAGCTGCCAGGTTTCCGAATAGTCGAAGAAGGGGCCGAGTGCCGCCCAGATGACGACGGCAATCAGTGCCAGGATGAAGATGACAGGCTTGCCCGCCCATTCCGATACCTTGGTTGCGAAGTGGGCAAACAGATGCTTCATCGTCACCTCAAAGATCCTCCCTCGAAGTCTCCAGAGCACGATGCCGACGACATCATGCTCTCGGCTAAACAAACTCCGAGGCAGGTTCGAGGTTCCCCCCGGAATCGAGATTCCTCCCGGTCCGGGATTCCCCGCAGAAAGCGCCGTGGTTACGCTGTGGCTTCCCGCGCAATCAGCTTGCGATAGAGATGCCAGGTCGCATGGCCGAGGATCGGGATGACGAGCGCAAGCCCGGCAAAGACCGGGATCGTGCCGATGAGGAGTAGCGCGGCGACAATCAGGCCCCAGAGCAGCACCGGCACCGGATTGAGAATCGTCGCGCGGATCGACGCCGTGACGGCAGCGACTGCCCCGACATCGCGGTCGAGCAGCAGCGGAAAGGTGATCACGGTCATCGCCAGCACGACGAGCGCAAAGACGAAGCCGGTGAGATTGCCCCAGATGATCAACTGCATGCCCTCTGACGTGCCGAAGACCTGGCGGAAGAAATCCCCCATGCTGCGCGGAAAGACCTCGCCGAGCAGATTGCTATAGAGCGTCTGCGCCGTCACCAGCCAGACGACGAAGAGGCCGCAGAGCATCAGCCCGACCGCGACAATCGACGGCAGCGCCGGTGAATGGCGTACGTCCAGCGCATGCGTCCAGGACGCGTCGAGGCCGGCCTCGCGCCGGCGGCTGATCTCATAGAGGCCAATCGCTGCGATCGGGCCGATCAGCACGAAACCCGCCATCAGCGGGAAGACCATCGGCAAAAGGTTGGCGCCCGAGGTCCACAGCGTCAGGAAGACGCCGGCGATCGGGTACATCAGGCACAGGAACACATAATGGGACGGTTTCTCCATGAAATCTTCGTATCCGCGCTTTAGCGCGTCGAAGACGTCAGCGATACCGATGCGATTGACAACGGGCCGCGCCAAGCTTTCGCTGGCACCCGTCATGACATGAAATGCCGCCATGGTTTTCTCCTCCTCAGCCGAGACCTGATCGGCGGCGGACAGCATCGGCGGGCAAGCCGATACGAATTCCGCAACCGGCACTGGAGCAATATAGCAACTTTCAACGCCTGTGTCGCTCTCTCCCTTGACACTCCCTCTTGACATCTTGGACCAGCTTTCTCACATCGGCGGCACTATGAAAGCCTCAGACGCAGATATCCTCATCATCCCCGGTTACACCAATTCCGGCCCGAGCCACTGGCAAAGCCGCTGGGAGGCAAAGCTCAGCACGGCGCGGCGCGTCGAACAGGCCGAATGGACGAAGCCGGTCCGCGAGGACTGGATCGCCCGCATCGCCGAGGAGGTGAACGCCTCGACCCGCCCGGTCGTCCTCGTCGCCCATTCGCTGGGCGTGCCTTCGGTGATCCACGCCATCCCGCATTTCCGCAACCGCGTGGCGGGCGCTTTCCTGGTCGCCCCGCCCGATGTTGCCAATCCCGACATTCGCCCGAAGCACCTGATGACTTTCGGCCCCTATCCGCGCGATCCGCTGCCCTTCCCGTCGATCACGGTGGCCAGCCGCAACGATCCGTTCGGCAGCTACGAGCATGCCGACGATGTCGCCAGCAGCTGGGGCTCCTTCCTCGTCGATGCCGGCGAGTCCGGTCATATCAATGCCGATTCCGGTCACGGCCCGTGGCCAGAAGGCACCATGGTCTTTGCCCAGTTCCTCGGCCGGCTCTCCCCCTGATCGAGGAAAAGGCGCTATCCCGCTTGTTGAGCAAGTGCTTTCTAAGTCTTTCTTAATGGAATGACAGCAGACTGCGCCGAGGTGAGATAAGCGAGAATGCCCGTGAAGAAAGCCCATCCAGAGGCCGGTGATCCGCATGGCGATGCGGCTGAGGCAGGTATCGGCAATGGGCCGACCGACGATTCCGACCTGGCAGAGCGGGAAACCCGCTGGAACCATGCGCTCGTCGGCTCGGGCCTTGGCGTATGGGATCACAACTACCGTCTCGACCGGAAATATTACTCGCAGACGTGGAAAACCATCCGCGGCATGGCACCCGACGAAGAAGCCGCCGGCGAATACGATACCTGGCTGCAGTTGGTCCATCCCGATGATCGCGATTTCGTCGTCCATGCGATCGACCGGCAGAATGCCGGCGATCCGCATTACCAGATCTTCGAATATCGCGAGCGTCACAAGGATGGCCACTGGGTCTGGATCGAGTGTCGCGGCGCCTGCGTGGAATGGGACGAGAATGGCGTGCCGACGCGCATCGTCGGCACGGATACCGATATCACCGCCCGCAAGCAGGCCGAGGAGACGCTGTCGCGTTTGTCGCGCCGGCTCGATCTGGCGCTGGAGATTTCCCGCATCGGCGTCTTCGAGGCGGATATCGAGCATGATACCGTCGAATGGGACGACCGCCTCATTGCCATTTACGGGCTGCAGGGCGCCTCACGCCAGATCGCCAGCGACGCCTGGGCGAAAAGCCTGCATCCCGACGACCGCGAGCGTGTGCTTGGCTTGTCGGACCGTAGCGTCGAAAGCGGCAGTGATTTCCAGCAGGAATACCGCATCATCCGCGGCGACGGCGCCGAACGCGTCATCCGCGCCCGCTCGGCCTTCTTCATCGACGGCAACGGCCACCGCAAGCTGATCGGCGCCAACTGGGACGTCACCGAGGAAGTCGCACTGCGCAACGAGCTGCGCCGTGCCAAGGATCTGGCCGAGGCGCGCAACCGCGAGCTCGAAGCCGCCAAGGAGAGCATCGAGCATCTGGCGTTGCACGATTACCTCACCGGCCTGCCGAACCGCCGCTATCTCGACAAGATGCTGGACGAGCGTGCGGCCGAATGCCGGGCCAAGGGCATGGCGATGGCGATCCTGCATATCGATCTCGACCGCTTCAAGCAGATCAACGACACGCTCGGCCACCGGGCCGGCGATGCCATGCTGCAGCATGCCGCAAGCGTGCTGAGAACGTCCGTCCGCGCCGTCGACTTCGTGGCCCGCATCGGCGGCGACGAATTCGTCATCCTCTGCATCGTCGATCCCGCATCGAAGAAGATCGCCAGTCTTGCCGAACGTGTCATCCGCGAATTGCGCAAACCCGTCAGATATGAGGGACACGATTGCCGTTTCGGCGCCAGCATCGGCATCGCCATCGATAGCGGACCGACGCTCGACGCCAAGCAGATGCTGCTCGACGCCGATATCGCCCTCTACCGTGCCAAGGGCCTAGGCCGCAACCGCTTCGAATTCTTCTCGGCCGCTGCCCGCCGCGACATCATCTCCGCCAAGCACCTTGCCGACGAGATCTTGATCGGTCTTGAGCGCAATGAATTCGTGCCTTTCTATCAGCTGCAGTTCGATGCCCGCACGCTCGATGTCGCAGGCGTCGAAACACTTGCCCGCTGGCAGCACCCTGTGCACGGGCTGCTGACGCCCGACCGCTTCCTCGACATTGCAGAGGATCTCGACGTCGTCTCGACTATCGACGCCCTCATCCTGGAGCGTGCCATTGCCGACCGGAAGGTGTGGCTGAAGGACGGGCTGCCGATCCCGAAGATATCGGTCAACGTCTCCGCCAGGCGGCTCGCCGATCCCGATCTGGGCAAAAAGCTCCGCGCCTTGAAGATTGAGCCCGGCACCTTCTCCTTCGAGCTGCTGGAATCGATCTCGCTCGACGATTGCGACGAGGCGGTGGTCGCCAACCTGAAAAAGCTGCGCAAGCTCGGCATCGACATCCAGATCGACGATTTCGGCACCGGCCATGCCTCGATCGTCAGCCTGCTGCGCCTGAGCCCGAAGACGCTGAAGATCGACCGCGAGCTGATCCGCATGCTGCCGCAATCGGCAGAGCAGCGCAAACTGGTCGGCTCGATCATCGATATCGGTCGCTCGCTGAACATCCTCGTCATCGCCGAGGGCGTCGAGACGGCGGAGCATATCCGCATTCTCGAAGAACTCGACTGTGACACGCTGCAGGGCTACGCGCTCGCCCGGCCGATGCCGGCCATGCAGATCCCCTCCTTCATCCGCGCCGGAAGCTGGCGCCACGGGCAAATCGCCGCTCGCGCCTTGCAGGCGCAGCTTCGCCGCGCCCTGCCAGGCAGAGCCGCCAAATAAAAACCTGCATAAGCGGCCCGCCATTTCGCCTTCATTCCACCGTAGAGGAAAAGGCGCTAAACTGGTCTTGCGAATTCATTCGATTCTCTTGGCAGTATTCCGTAAAATCGGAAACCGGGCCGCGAAATCCGGAAACCAGGGAAGGAGCGACAGGCGGATTGTGAAACCATCTCTTTTCCTTTAAGGGGACGCCACGAGATAGATCCACTCGCGCTATCCCAAGAGCGCCAACAACAGAGAATGACCACGATGAACCGTCGCCGCCGTATCTACGAGGGCAAGGCAAAGATTCTGTATGAGGGCCCGGAACCGGGTACTTTGATCCAGTTCTTCAAGGACGATGCCACTGCCTTCAACAAGAAGAAACACGAAGTCATCGATGGCAAGGGCGTCCTCAACAACCGCATCTGCGAATATATCTTCAGCCATCTGAACAAGATCGGCATCCCTACTCATTTCATCCGCCGGCTCAACATGCGCGAGCAGTTGATCAAGGAAGTGGAGATGATCCCGCTGGAGATCGTCGTGCGCAATGTCGCGGCCGGTTCTCTCGCCAAGCGGCTCGGCATCGACGAAGGCGTCGTGCTGCCGCGCTCGATCATCGAATTCTATTACAAGTCCGACGCGCTCGACGATCCGATGGTCTCCGAAGAGCACATCACCGCCTTCGGCTGGGCAAACCCCGCCGAACTCGATGACATCATGGCGCTTGCCATTCGCGTCAACGACTTCATGACCGGCCTCTTCCTCGGCGTCGGCATCCAGCTCGTCGATTTCAAGATCGAATGCGGCCGCCTCTTCGAAGGCGATATGATGCGCATCATCCTCGCCGACGAGATCTCGCCGGACAGCTGCCGGCTCTGGGATATCGAAACCCACGAGAAGATGGACAAGGACCGCTTCCGCCGTGACCTCGGCGGGTTGCTCGAAGCCTATTCCGAAGTCGCGCGCCGTCTCGGCATCATCAATGAAAACGAGCCTGTGCGCGGCACCGGCCCGGTTCTCGTCAAGTAAGGCAGGAAAGACAAAGTGATCAAGGCTCGTGTCACCGTCACGCTGAAAAACGGCGTTCTCGATCCGCAGGGCAAGGCTATCGAGGGTGCGCTTGGCGCCCTCGGCTTCTCGGGCGTCGGCCATGTAAGACAAGGCAAAGTCTTCGACCTGGAATTGGAAGGCGCCGACAAGGGCAAGGCCGAGGCTGACCTCAAGGCCATGTGCGAAAAACTGCTCGCCAACACGGTGATCGAGAACTACGCAATCGCGATCGACTGATGATCACAGACCCGTCGTCTGGCGGACTTTGAGGATTTGGCGTCATGATGAAAGCAAAGCTGGAGACGGAAGTCTCGAAATATATGAGCTATGTTTTGCGTCATGCGCCTGATGCTGCGGGCTTGACGCTTGATAGCGAGGGTTGGGTGTCGTTTGACGAACTCGAAAAAGCGTTGGCGTCGAAATACGACGTTTCCCGCGCCGATATCATCGAGATTGTCGAGAACAATCCGAAGAAGCGCTTTACGCTTACCGATAACAGAATTCGCGCAAACCAAGGTCATAGCGTCGACGTCGATCTCGCATTGAACCAGGTTGAACCGCCCGCCGCTCTTTTTCACGGCACGTCTCTGACGAACTGGCAGTCGATCGAGCGCGAAGGCTTGAAGAAGATGCAGCGGCACCACATTCATCTGTCGGCGGATGTCGAAACGGCGAAAATCGTCGCAACGCGCCGCAAGGGTGAACATATCATCCTACGTGTGGACGCGGCCCGCATGTTTTCAGAAGGTCATTCTTTCTTTGTCTCCGACAATGGAGTATGGCTCGCTGAAAGCGTTCCAGTTCAATATCTTTCGCGAAACGCAGGGACCCTATGAAATCAGCCGTCGTTCAACTTCCGGGCCTCAACCGCGACCGCGACATGATCGCGGCCCTGACCAAGATCTCCGGCCAGGCACCGGTAACGATCTGGCAGACGGAAACCGAGTTCCCCGATGTCGACCTGATCGTCATCCCCGGCGGCTTTTCCTATGGCGATTATCTGCGCTGCGGCGCGATCGCCGCCCGCATGCCGGTCATGCAGGCAATCATCGACAAGGCTGCAAAGGGCGTGAAGGTGCTCGGCGTCTGCAACGGCTTCCAGATCCTCGTCGAGGCTGGCCTGCTGCCCGGCGCGCTGATGCGCAATTCCTCGCTGAAATTCGTCTGCCGCGAGATCAAGCTCGAAGTCGTCAATGCCGAGACGGACTTCACCCGCGCCTACGCGCAGGGCCAGGTCATCCGCTGCCCGGTCGCCCATCATGACGGCAATTATTTCGCCGACGATGCGACGTTGGCTGCGATCGAAGGCAATGGCCAGGTAGTCTTCCGTTATGCCGAGGGCACCAACCCGAACGGCTCGATCAACGATATCGCCGCCGTCATGAACGAAAAGGGCAACGTGCTCGGCATGATGCCGCATCCCGAGAACCTGATCGAGGCTGCCCATGGCGGCTCGGACGGCCGCGGCCTCTTCGCCTCGGCGCTCGACGTCATCGCCGCCTAAACCTCGGCACTCAAAATCCTCTCATCCGGATCTGGAGCAAGATCGATGCGCCCTCGCCTCTCCGTCGCACACGCCGCCCTGTTGACCGCCATCGCAACCACGGTGGCAGCTTGCCAGACGCCGGCACCGACAGGCCCGAACCGCGCCGCTCTACCGACGATGGAACGCGTGGCGCTCGGCGCCAATGCCTGCTGGTTCAAATCGGGCGATCCGGCCTTTGCAGCCTATAAGCTCGCGCCGGAGCTCAATTCCTTCTCCGGCCGTCCGCGCATCCTGCTCGTCCATAAGGGCAGCCCGGAAAGCCGGCCGCTGCTCGTCGTCCAGGCCGAGGGAAGCCCGTCGCGCCTTCAGGCCTTCGGTCCGATGATGCAGGAACCGGTCGCCGGCCGCATCACCACCGACGTCAATCGCTGGTCCGGCGGCAACAAGGCCTGCAGCTGATCGTCCCGCTGACGGCGCCGCGCGTCTTCCAAGACGCACAAAGGGCGCTGCAACACCCTGAATGCCGCATATGTTCCTGAAATCGCTTCCGATTTAAGGAATGATACGGCAGCCCGAAAATGATCAGTCCCAGAAAAATGACTTGCCGACTTCGCGCGCGGCATCGGACTGCGACACGCCGATATCCTTGAGCGCGGTCGCCGTCAGTTCCCTCAGCGCGCGCCGGCCTTCCCGCTTCTGATGCCAGAGAAGAATGGCAGCCCAGATCCGGCCCCGGCGCGTCGTCACCTCGGCGGGCGCGGCGGGGAGGATGATCTGCCTCCTGTCCTCGTAAGAGACAATCGGTACAATCGGCATTTTGATCTCAGGTAAGGCAGACATTCCAGGGATCCTCTCGGCTTGCCATTGGAATTGACTCATACGCTTGACCGATACAATGTGCCAATATATACAATTGTCACCATGACAAATTGGCTTCCCGATATTTCCCGCGGTTCCGGGCCGGTCTATCTCCGGCTTGCCGACAGCATCGAATCCGCCATATCAAGCGGCGCCCTGCCCGCCGGCAGCAAGCTGCCGCCGCAACGCAACCTCGCCTATGATATTGGCGTGACGATCGGCACGATCGGCCGCGCCTATGCGCTGGTGCATGAGCGCGGCCTGGTCGCCGGCGAAGTGGGGCGCGGCACCTATGTGCTGAACCGCTCCGAAACGCCGCCCGGCGAACAGATCGATCCGCTAACCGTCTCGCTCGGCGGCACCCGCGTCCAGGATGCGCCGGCGAACAAGATCCGCTTCGACACGACAGCCGCTCCCGATCTCGGCCAGGGCAAGATCATAGCAGGCATCCTCGCCGAGATCGGCGAGCAGCATCTTGCCGAAATTTCCTCCTATTCCCGGAGCTTCCCGCGCAACTGGTTCGAGGCCGGCCGCCTGTGGCTTGCCCGCAGCGGCTGGACGCCGGAGGTCGAAAACATCGTGCCGACGCTCGGCGCTCATGCAGCGGCGATATCAGTCATCGCCGCTGTCTCGGCGCCGGGCGACAAGATCGTCTTCGAGGATCTCACCTATACCCAGGTCAGCCGCAGCGCCCGCCTGCTCGGCCGCCGCACGCTGACGGTCGATTCCGATGAACTCGGCGTGATCCCGGAGGATTTCGAGCGGCTCTGTCAGCAGCAGCATCCGAAGATCGCCTTCCTGATGCCGACCGTCCACAATCCGACGCTGGCGATCATGCCCTATGAGCGGCGCGCGGCCATCGCCGCAATCGCCAGGAAACATAGTGTCTGGCTGATCGAGGACGACCTCTACGGCGGCATGGCCGACGACGATACGCCGCTGCTCGCCTCGATTGCGCCCGATCGCACCTTCCTCGTCAACGGCCTGTCGAAATCGGTCGCCGCCGGCGTGCGCGGTGGCTGGGTCGCCTGCCCGCCGCATTTTGCCCAGCGCATCAAGGTGACGCACAGGATGATCACCGGCGGTCTGCCGTTCATTCTGGCGGAGACCTGTGCGCGCCTCGTCGAAAGCGGCATGGCGCACGAGATCCGCAAGGCAAGTGTCGAGGAACTTTCCCGGCGGGTCCGGCTCGCCCGCGAGCAGCTGCAGGGCTTCGATTTCGAATCGCACGTACACGCGCCCTTCCTCTGGCTGAAACTGCCGGAACCCTGGATGTCCGGCACCTTCAAGAATGCCGCCTTCCGCGACGGCGTGCTCGTCGACGACGAGGACGAGTTCAAGTCGGCGCGCGGAGAGAGGCCCTATCATCGCGTTCGCATCGGTTTTTCCTCGCCGAAGACCGGGCAGGAACTGATCTCGGGCCTGATGATCCTGCGCCGTCTGCTGGAAAACGGCGGCTCCGCCTATGATGGCGAAATATGACGTGTTGCAAATACACGCCATAAATCGGAAAAAACGCTGACGCCTATTCGGAGCGCTTTACCGACTCAACCTCCATGTTACCTCTTTGTTGTTCCCGTCTGACGCGAATCAAAGGACAGCAAATGAGGGTCGACTTCGGAAAGATCGCGTTGCGTTTTTTGGGTATGGCATCATTAGCAGCGGCAGCCGCCATCTCGGTTGCGGGCTCGGCAACTGCCGGCGAGCAGATATTTGATGAATTACGCTTCGGCGTCTCGGCCTCGGTACAATCGGGCCATTCCAGAGAAGACGGCGTCTTTCCGGAGATTACCGCTCTCTTCGATCCCTTCGGCTACGATACGGCGGTCGGCTGGCAGCAACAGCTGCTGCATCCTCGTGTGCATCTCGGCACCTCGATCGGCACGTCAGGCGAAGCCACCCAGTTCTTCACCGGATTCACCTGGACGGTCGATTTCAACGAGAAGCTTTTTGCCGAAGCCGGCTTCGGCGGCGTCATTCATACCGGCGAGCTCGACGGCGATGATGACGGTCCGGAACTCGGCTGTCGCGTCCTTTTCCACGAATATCTGGGCGCCGGCTATCGTTTCAACGCCCACTGGAATGTGATGGCCCAGGTCGCCCATTCCTCGCACGCCAATCTCTGCGACGGGCCAAACGACGGCATGACGCGCGCCGGCTTGCAGGTCGGCTACAAATTCTGAGAGTCCGTTCGACAATTTCAGCGGGTTGGCCGACGGATGATTGAACTGCTCATTACGGCCGTCTGATCGGCCATCGGCAGGCGGGAACCGTTCAGTCCCATGTGGGACGAACAGGCTTCAACTCGCCCTGACAAGCAGCAGCGACGCAGTCCGCCAGGCTGCCAAACCGAAGCGCCTTACCCGTCAATCCGGGACCGTAGTGAGCGAACTTCGCGGAATTGGTGATAATTGTATCGACCGATTTTGGGATGACAGGCTCCGCAAGTGTGCACCAGCACGCATCGGTTACGAATTCTACGCCGAAGTCCGACAATTTGCCGACGAGATTCGCAGCGGAAGCCCTTTCGAACGTCGCACGGTTGCAGGTAACCAGAACCTTGACGTCGGGATGTTTCGCCAAGCCTTCGCAGAGCGCGGCCAGCCGCTCGCATTCGTCGAAAGAGAAATGGGGATTGCCCAGCGCAACGAACTCGATGGCATCCACAGACCCGCCGTTGAGTTTCCTCCACTCCGCAACGACGTCCTTGGGACAGATTTCGTAGCTCGCCTTGATGTTGCTTCCGACAATGCTCTCAAGGCTGTCGGCCTCCGGCGTGACACCGACGATATGGAACATCGGAGAGCCTGATGTCGTCGCAAAACCCGCCCCGAACGCCTTTAGGTCGTCCAGATTCGGCTTCCAAGTCTCGAGGCCGATCACGACCGGAATTTCATCTCCGACAAGCTTGCCGATGTGGTAGCCGAGAATGGGGTAGACCATGTCATCCCAAGACACGAAGCCCGACACATTGACCACGAGGCTGGCGCGCCTGTTGTCGGCGATATGCGGCCCGGTCAGCGGCGCGCGCCCGGTGAGAGCGATGCACAGATCCAGGTAGTCAGGATACTTGGCAGTGCGAGCACCCAAAACACTGTTCGCGAATACGACGGCGTTCGACTCCGCCCAGGCCACCTGCTCACCCTGCCTGGGTGCGGACGACAGCTGATAGGGCGCGCAGGTGAACGTCTTTCGTGCTCCCATGGAGGCGTAAGCCTCACCCAATTCGGATGCGGGTCCGGCGACGCCGGGAGACACGCCCTGCTCCCGCCAACGCATCTGGTCCACCGATATCGAGTTCAGGGTCGTTGGAACGACAACCCTACCCTCCCAGTCCCGCATGCGTTTCGCGAATTCCAGGCTGGTCGGCCCGGTGTAGATGCAGCCATCGATGTGGACCTGGGAGATGTCGATAAGTTCCGTCGCTCCCTGAATTTCAGCCATGCGCGTCGTGGCCCTCATTGCCACCTGCACAGCCTTGCCCATCTCCCCGTTCAAAGCCGACCGATCCCTCGATGTCAGCGCTATCGAATTTCCATAGGTGCGATCGGCGGCATCGAAACCGGGGGCGGTTTCGATCCAGCTCGCGATGACCTTGTCGCCGATGAGGGTGACTTCAGGGATAGAGTGCAGCTCGGCGAAGTCGTCTTCGGAGAGCTGGACAACGGGGATCGATCGGCCGAACACTTCGTCAGCGACGATCACTCCGAGCGACAGTATTTCCTCCTGGCGCGAGACCACGATGCCGGCGGGAGCGTGCCCGTTCATGATCAGCTCCATAAGCACGCTGCTGCCCGTACACGAACCGCGTCCGCCGGGGATGGCGAGAATCTTTCCTGTCAGGACCTGTGTCGACAGGGGATGGTGACGGTCGATGACTTCTCCCGTCTGGGAGTCGACGCCGCCCCAGAAGCTGAGCGCCGTGTCGCTGAATACGATCGACCCCGTAGCGAAGCCAGCGACAAGCGCGCGCCCGGCAAACACCTTTTCGTCTGCCTGTTGTTGTATGTCCGGCATTGTATCTCGATACCATCAACCAAGAAGAAAAGTTTCCTATAGGAAACATCAGCGGCACACAAAAGCTGAGGCCGGAGCCTTGCCCCATTGCTATCGGTCGACAACCGAAAGCAAGTTGTCAAACAGACTTTGAGAAGCAGCCGCCTTTACCCAAGACAAAGAAGTCGCCCGCCCTCTGTTGACGGCGGGCATTTTCCTGTCGCGCGCCGTCGCTACATAAGCTAAAGACAGCGCAAAACGCGCCAGGGACTTTCCGCTCATGACCATTTCAAACACCATCCCGATCACGCCGGAACTCATCGCACGCCATGGCCTGAAGCCTGACGAGTACCAGCGTATTCTGGATCTGATCGGCCGCGAACCGAGCTTCACCGAGCTCGGCATCTTCTCGGCCATGTGGAACGAGCACTGCTCCTACAAATCCTCGAAGAAATGGTTGCGCACGCTGCCGACCAAGGGGCCGCGTGTCATCCAGGGCCCGGGTGAAAATGCCGGCGTGGTCGACATCGATGACGGCGATTGCGTCGTCTTCAAGATGGAGAGCCACAACCACCCCTCCTATATCGAACCTTATCAGGGCGCTGCGACCGGCGTCGGCGGCATCCTGCGTGACGTCTTCACCATGGGTGCGCGCCCGATCGCCGCGATGAACGCGCTGCGCTTCGGCGAGCCGGATCATCCGAAGACCCGCCATCTCGTTTCCGGCGTCGTTTCCGGCGTCGGCGGCTACGGCAATTCTTTCGGCGTACCGACGGTCGGCGGTGAGGTCGAGTTCGACGCCCGCTACAACGGCAATATCCTGGTCAATGCCTTTGCCGCCGGCATCGCCAAATCCAACGCCATCTTCCTGTCCGAAGCCAAGGGCGTCGGTCTTCCGGTCGTCTATCTCGGCGCCAAGACCGGCCGCGACGGCGTCGGCGGCGCGACGATGGCATCGGCCGAATTCGACGAATCGATTGAAGAGAAGCGCCCGACCGTACAGGTCGGCGACCCCTTCACCGAGAAATGCCTGCTGGAAGCCTGCCTCGAGCTGATGCAGACCGGGGCGGTCATCGCCATCCAGGACATGGGTGCAGCCGGCCTTACCTGCTCCGCCGTCGAAATGGGCGCCAAGGGTGATCTCGGCATCCTGCTCGAGCTCGACAAGGTGCCGGTGCGCGAAGAGAGAATGACGGCCTACGAGATGATGCTGTCTGAAAGCCAGGAGCGCATGCTCATGGTGCTGCAGCCGCAGAAGGAACAGGAAGCCAAGGCGATCTTCGTCAAGTGGGGCCTCGATTTCGCTATCGTCGGTAAGACGACCGACGACCTGCGCTTCCGCGTCATGCATCAGGGCGAGGAAGTCGCCAACCTGCCGATCAAGGATCTCGGCGACCAGGCGCCGGAATATGACCGCCCCTGGCGCGAATCCGGCAAGCATGGCCCCCTGCCCGCCAATCTCGTCGCCGCACCCGAGGATTACGGCCAGGCGCTGCTGCAACTCGTCGGCTCCGCCAACCAGTCGAGCCGCCGCTGGGTCTATGAGCAATACGACACGCTGATCCAGGGCAATTCGCTGCAGCTGCCGGGCGGCGATGCCGGCGTCGTGCGTGTCGACGGCCATCCCTCCAAGGCGCTCGCCTTCTCTTCCGACGTTACTCCGCGTTATGTCGAGGCAGACCCCTTCGAAGGCGGCAAGCAGGCGGTCGCCGAATGCTGGCGCAACATCACCGCGACAGGCGCCGAGCCGCTCGCCGCCACCGACAATTTGAACTTTGGCAATCCCGAAAAGCCCGAGATCATGGGCCAGTTCGTTCAGGCGGTGAAGGGTATCGGCGAGGCCTGCCGCGCGCTCGATTTCCCGATCGTCTCCGGCAACGTTTCGCTCTACAACGAGACCAACGGTGTCGCCATACTGCCGACCCCGACGATCGCAGGCGTCGGCCTGCTGCCGGATTGGCGCAAGATGGCCCGCATCGGCAGCGCCAACGATGGCGATAAGGTCATCATGATCGGCGTCGACGGCAGCCATCTCGGCCAGTCCGTCTATCTCCGCGACGTGCTTTCCAGCCGCGAAGGTCCGGCACCGGAGGTGGATCTGTTTGCCGAGCGCCGCAACGGCGATTTCGTTCGCTCCGTCATCCGCAACGGCCAGGCAACCGCCTGCCACGACATTTCCTCCGGTGGCCTTGCCGTGGCGCTCGCCGAAATGGCGATGGCCTCAGGCAAAGGCCTGACGATCGATCTGAGCGAAGGCAAGGGTGAACCGCATGCGCTGCTCTTCGGCGAGGATCAGGCGCGCTACGTCCTGACCTTGCCTGCCGATGTCGCCGATTTCGTCTGCGTCAATGCAGAAGGTGGCGGCGTTCCCTTCCGCCGTCTCGGCACGGTCGGAGGAACGGCGCTCGTCGTTGGCGATCTCATCTTGCTGCCGATTCAGCAATTGCGCGATGCCCATGAATCATGGTTCCCTGATTTCATGGAAGGCCGCGGCGAACTTGCCGCTGCGGAATGATGCGCAAGGAGTAACGATCATGGCCATGAAACCCGGCGATATCGAAGACATGATCAAGGCTGGGATTCCCGGTGCCAAAGTGACTATCCGCGATCTGGCGGGCGACGGCGATCACTACGCCGCCGAAGTCGTCGCCGAAGCCTTTCGCGGCAAGAGCCGTGTGCAGCAGCACCAAATGGTCTACGAGGCGCTGAAGGGCAATATGGGCGGCGTACTGCACGCTCTGGCCCTCCAGACCTCCGCGCCGGAATAGAGCCAGACGCAATCCGGATGACGATGCCCGGCCCTCAGCCGGGCATTCTCTTTTCGTCGGGATCGGCAAAGACCGAGGCCGGCATCGGTCCCGCGGTCATCAGCGTGAAATCAAACGATGCCTTGAGGTCCGGCCCAAGCACATATTGCCGGTGGACACGCAGCTGGTCCTTGCGGATCTTGCGGTAGTGTTCGCGCGTCAGCATCTGCTTGACGCGGATCAGGATCATTTTCGCGTGAGGTGCATCCGGATGGCCGGAGACGGCAACGACCGGCACCTTGTAGAAATTGATCGAATCCGTCAGGCACTGCACGTCGAGCCAGGAAATCTCGGGACAGCGGGCGATCAGCCCGACGCGGGCGCGAAGCAGCGTGGCCGATGACATGAGCGCACATTGCAGGATGGCGCTACCGAGTGTGGCAAACACCACGCGCTTGCCTTTGAATATCTCCGGCTCTCTTTCCAGCAATATGCCGATGACATGGGCGGCGACGCTCGATCCCATACTGTGCGAGGAGATCACATATTCGTCCGCCTCTTCCTCAAGCGCCTTGCGCACCGCAATGGCCTGGTCTTCCAGCCAGCCGTTGAAATCGGCTTGGTCCATGCGGCCGAGCGCCACGGCCATTTTCCAATCGGCAAAGAGATGCAGCGTATGGAAGCGTTCGGAAAACGGCAGGAAGGCGAAGATGAAGAAACAGAGCGCCAGCGGCCCGCTCCAGAGCATGTGCCATGGCGAAAAGCTAAGAGCATAGGGCAAGATGGCGATCTGCGCCGTCAGCGCGATCGCCAGCGCCGTCAGCAGGAACGGGAAGAGGAAGAACAGGCCGAAGCGCCAGGCGTGGTGGAAATATCCCCGCATCCCGCCTTCAAGCATGATCTCGGCGCAGCTTCGGAAGCCTGCAATGATCTGGCTCAGCGTGTTGCCGGCACGCAGCTTGCGCACCAGTGTGTCGTGATCGACCATGTGAATCCGGCTCTTCGTCTGCCAGCCGGGGAAACCGGTCTCTGATTCGGGCTCCGCCAACGCCCCAGCCGTCATCACCTCGAAACTGACCGGATCGCTCCCCTCGTCTGCTGCCCCCGTCTCGACCGAATAGCCCCAGACGGCGGCACTCTGCCTGGCCGAGCGCTCGTAGCGTGCCCTGTGGGCAACGCCGTCGAGCGGCTCGAAGCCCGTGAAATGCAGGACGACCCGCTTCTCGATCAGTTTCATTCCACTCTTCCGGCCGGGCGAATAGCCGGCATATTGCTGCGCCACTGATATCAGCAAAAAAGCAGCTATGGTCTCGAAGCCGTCTTGCTAACCGAACTCTTCCGGAATTCAATAGCAGCCATGTCGTTTCCATCACGAACGGAGGGGTTTTGTGGCCGACCTAGTCAAAGAATTGATATCAGGCGTCGTCGACAGCGTGCTGAAGGAGATCCTGAAGAAGACCACCGGCCGCGTCACGACGAAGCGCAAAAGACATAAGACACGCCCCGCCGCGACAACGAAGGTTGCGCGCAAGACGACCTCGGCCAAGTCCAAGCCCGCTCGCAAACAGGTCAGCAAGCGCCGCACCGCCGCCGGCCGCAGCCGCCAGCGACGCAGCTAAGGCACGATCAAAAGTGAGCGGTTTCGGACGAATTCTGCGGCGCTATTGAGGGCCTGAACCGATGATGCGCATTGTGAAAATCATTCTCGCGGCAGTCGTCGCGATCTGTCTCATCGCCGTTGCCGGCGTCTATGCCCTGTCGGAGATGCGTCTCTCCAGGACCTATGATGTCGCAGCGACCGATTTCACCGTCAAGACGACGCTGTCTGCGGAAGAATCCGAACGCCGCGCCCGCACGCTGATGTGCGGCGGCTGCCATCACGACGCCGGTTATGTGCTGCTCGATGAGCCGGGCGTCGGCCGGATCGTCGCGCCGAACATGACCCGCTTCGTGCCGATGTACAGCGACGCCGAACTCGTTCGCCTCATCCGCCATGGCGTCAAGAAGGACGGCACCGGTGCCGTCATCATGCCGGCGAGCAACTTCGCCAATATCAGCGACGACGACATGGCGGCAATCATCACCTGGCTGCGCAGTCTGAAGCAACTGCCCGACGCCGTCGAGGGAACGACACAGTGGGGGCCGCTCGGACGCATCGGCCTGGCGCTCGACAAGATCCCTTTCGAAGCCGATCTGGTACCGGCTGTCATCACCCCTGCCGCCACTCGCCCGGCCGATATCGGCGAATATACCTTCAAGACGGGTTGCGGCCATTGCCACAATCTCGATACGGCAAAACAGTCGGAAGCCTTCCTGGCGCCGGCGCTTAAGCCGCTGGCGCAATCCTATTCGGCTGCCGATTTCAAGACGCTGCTGCGCACCGGCAAGGGTGTCGGCGGCCGCGATCTCGGCGTGATGACGGAGGTTTCCCAATGGGACTTCAGCCATTTCACCGATGTGGAAATCGAACAGATTCAGATCTATCTCGCCCGTCGACCGTAACGCGACGGCAACAACCCGGCAGCGGCCTGCCCGAACTGGTCTTTTTTTGGTTCGGGCGGCTGGAATTCCTGCTGTCGCATGCTATCTAAAGGCAACGATTGAAACGGTGGGCCTTTAACCCGCCTGTTGAAAGGATTAGGTCCCATGAGCGGCATTCACGAATTCATCGGCAACGAAATCAAGAGCAACGACGTCGTCCTCTTCATGAAGGGCACGCCGCAGTTTCCGCAGTGCGGTTTCTCCGGCCAGGTCGTGCAGATTCTCGATTACATCGGCGTCGATTACAAGAGCGTCAACGTGCTCGCCGATTCGGAAATCCGCCAGGGCATCAAGGAATATTCCAACTGGCCGACGATCCCACAGCTCTACGTAAAGGGCGAGTTCGTCGGCGGCTGTGACATCGTCCGGGAAATGTTCCAGGCTGGTGAACTGCAGCAGCATCTCCAGGAAAATGGCATCGCCGTGCGCGCCGCCTCCTGACCGGTCACCGGACGTCCGCCCGGTTTCCAAATCTGTTTCTTGAGTTCGAGGCGCTGCGGCTAGCAGCGCCTTGACCTGTTTATGGGAATTTCATTGTGACAGATTCTTCACAAGCCGTGTCCGCGGGCCGCCTGCCCATGGGCAAGCGAGAATTCATCGCGCTCGCCGCCTTCCTGATGGCCATCAATTCGCTGGCGATCGACATCATGCTCCCGGCCTTGCAGCAGATCGGCGCGAGCCTCGGCGTCGAGAGCGAGAACCACCGGCAATTCGTCGTCTCCTCCTATCTGCTCGGCTTCGGCTGCGCCCAGCTTTTCTACGGACCGCTTTCCGACCGCTTCGGCCGCCGCACGCCGCTGTTGTTCGGCCTCGTCGTCTATATCGTTTCGGCCATCGGCATCGTCTTCGTTCCCTCCTTCGCCGGTCTGTTGGTGCTGCGTTTCGTCCAGGGCATCGGCTCGGCGGCCACCCGCGTCATTACCATCTCCATCGTCCGCGATATCTATGGTGGACGGCAGATGGCCGAGGTCATGTCGCTGATCATGATGGTCTTCATGATCGTGCCGGTGATTGCGCCCGGCACCGGCCAGATCGTCATGTTCTTCGGCAACTGGCACCTGATCTTCCTGTTCATCGCCACCATGGCGACCGCTATCGCCGTCTGGGCCTATCTGCGCCTGCCGGAAACCCTGCATCCCGCCAATGTCAGGCCCTTCACCGCCCGCTCGATCTTCGGCGCCTTCAAGCTGGTCCTGACCAATCGCGTCGCGCTCTGCTACACCATCGCCAGCACCTTCATCTTCGGCGCGCTGTTCGGCTTCATCAATTCGGCCCAGCAGGTCTATGTCGGCATCTACGATCTTGGCGTCTATTTCCCCTTCGCCTTCGCCGGCGTGGCGATCTTCATGTCGCTGTCGTCCTTCTTCAATTCGCGCTTCGTCGGCAAGCTCGGCATGCGCCGCCTGTCGCACGGCTCGCTCATCGGCTTCATCGCCATCAACACCATCTGGCTGATTGTCCAGCTGGCCAGCACCGAGCCGATGCCCTTCGCTCTGTTCATCTCCTTCTTCGGCCTTTCCATGTTCCAGTTCGGTTGGATCGGCTCGAACTTCAATTCGCTCGCCATGGAGCCGCTCGGCCACGTCGCCGGCACCGCCTCCTCGGTCCTCGGCTTCATGAGCACGGTCGGCGGCGCCATTATCGGCGCCGGCATCGGCCAGGCCTTCGACGGCACTGCGCTGCCGATGGTCGCCGGTTATTTCACCGTGTCGATCATCGGGCTCGTCTTCGTGCTGATCGCCGAAAAGGGCCGCCTCTTCCAATCGCAGAACCCAGCCGTCTGAACGGCGGGCCTCATTCGCATCCGGGATTTCACCACATGACGCCGCCGCATAAACCGCACCAGGAAAACCAGGGCTCCCGCCGCATCGGCATGGGCTTTGGCGAATTCGTCGTCACCATCGCCATCATGACCGCCAGCGTCGCTATGGCGATCGACAGCATGCTACCGGCATTGCCCAATATCGGCCATTCCCTCGGCGTCACCAATACCAACGACGCGCAGCTGATCATCGGCGTGTTCTTCTTAGGCTTCGGCGTCTCGCAGATCTTCTTCGGCAGCCTTTCGGATACGTTCGGCCGCCGCAACATCCTGCTCGGCGGCTTGGCCTGCTATATTGTCGGAATGTTTGCCGCCGCAGCGACCGGCAGCTTCGAAATGCTGCTCGTCATGCGTTTTGTCCAGGGTATTGGCGGTGCGGCCGTGCGTATCACCACCATGGCCATGGTGCGCGACTGCTTCGGTGGCCGCGAAATGGCCCGAGTCATGTCCTATGTGATGATCGTCTTCATGATCGTGCCGATCGTTGCCCCATCCGTCGGCCAACTCATTATCCTCTATGCCAACTGGCACTGGATCTTCATCCTGCTCGGCATCATCGCCACCATTCTGTTCGTCTGGGCTCTCCTGCGGCTGAAGGAATCGCTGCCGCCGGAAGAGCGGCTGCCGCTGTCGGTCGCCTCTGTCGTGGATGGCTTCAAGACCGTGCTCACCAACCGCATCACCTGCGGCTACATGATCGGCCTCACCATGTTCACCGGCGTCATCAGCGCCTATGTGATCTCGGTGCAGCAGGTCTTCGGCGAGGTCTACGGCCTTGGCGACTGGCTGCCGATCGCTTTTGCGGCCACCGCTGGCGGCATCGCCGTCGCCAATTTCGCCAACGGCTTCTTCGTCCGCAAATTCGGCATGCGCCGCATCTCGCACGCCGCCCTGCTGATTTTCACGGCGCTATCGGCTGTCGGCTTTTTTTATTCGCTGGCCGGCAAGCCCGATTTCGCCATTGCCTACGGCATCTTCACCATCGTGCTGATGATGTTTGCCCTGATCGCCACCAATTTCACCGCCATCTGCCTCGAGCCAATGGGTAATCTCGCCGGCACGGCGACCGCCATCACCGGCTTCGTTTCGACGACGGCCGGCGCCATCCTCGGCGGCCTGGTCGGCCAGATGTTCAACGGCACGGTGCAGCCGCTCTTCGGCGGCTTCGCGCTCTTCGGCGCGGTGACGATCGCAGCCACCCTTTGGGCCGAAAACGGCAAGCTCTTCACCCATCCAGGCGACAGCCCGCAGCTCGATCCGGGTGCGGCGCATTTCTGAAATGGGATCAATGCTGGACCCGGCGGGTTTAGTTTGTTGACAAACGTTCTTCACTCGACGTCATCCTCGGCCTTGTGCCGAGGATCTGCTGCATATCAACAAATTGCAGATGCTCGGGACAAGCCCGAGCATGACGAAAGAGGAGTTAGACAACCGTCTCAGCAGTCTGAAGCTCACCGGAACGGCGGGTTCAGACCGTAAAAACCTCACGCCGCAACACCTCCCACGAGGCCTTGTCGGGCGCAATCAGCAGCCCGCCATCGAGATGATGCGGCAGGTAGGGCGAGCCGTCGAAGCGCGCCGCATAGGCGCCCGCCTCCTGCGAGATCAGCGTACCGGCAAGGTGATCCCAGGGCATCAGCTTGTTGTACATGAGGTAATGCACATGGCCGCCGGCAAAGGTGCGGTATTCGTGGGCGGCGCAGCGGTAATTGGTGAGGAAGCGCACCTTGGCGAGATTGGCGAGCACTTCGGCCCGCTTCTCCTGCGGCAGGTAGCCTGTCGAGGCCATGCCGACCATATGCTCCAGTCCCACGGGAGCTGCGACCGACAGCCGCTCGGCGCCGCCATCCGGCCGCCGCAGCCAGGCGCCGCCGCCTTTTTCGGCCATCACCCAGTCGTCGCCCATCGGATCGTAGATAATGCCGGCAACTGTCTCGCCGCCGGAGATGACGGATGCCATGACGCCGAAGGCCGGGATGCCGGAGGCGAAATTGAACGTGCCGTCGACCGGATCGACGACGATCGCGAGATCGGCATGCTCGAGCCTGCCGAGCAAATCATGATCGGCCGCGACCGATTCTTCGCCGAGGAACAGCGCACCCGGCCAGAGTTGCGCAGATTCCGCCTTGATCATGCGCTCGGCCTGCTCATCGGCTTCGGTGACGAGATCGGTCGCCTCGCTCTTGGCGCGTACGTCGGCCTGGCTGAGCCGGCGAAAGCGCGGCAGGATCTCCGCCTTTGCCGCGCGGCGCAGCAAATCGGCAAGAAGGGTCGCGTCGACAATCGAAGTCATGTCAAATCCTCACGCTTGGGTCTCTCAGAAGAACCTTGAATCAGATGCCGACGATCTCGCGCCGGATGAGCTGCCAGCTCTCCTTGTCGGGCGCGGAGATGATACCGCCCACGGTCTCGCCGGGGCGATAGGGCGTGCCGTCGAATTTCGCCGTATGGCCGCCGGCCTCCTGATGCGCGAGCACCCCGGCCAGGTGATCCCAAGGCATCAGCTTCGCATGGCCGATGAAATGCAGCTTGCCGGAGGCGACCATCCAATATTCGTAGGCCGAGCAGTTGAAGGCGAAGGTCATCCGGATCTTCGCCATGTTGGCGCAGATACGCGCGCGATCCGGTTCGTCCATGTGGCTCCATGACAGGCCACCGACCATCTGGTTCAGGCTAGCAGGCTCAGCGACTTTCAGCTTTGTCGACTGCCCGTCCCGACGCGTCAGAAAGGCGCCTGCCCCCCTGATCGCGGTCACCGTGTCACCGAGAACAGGATCGTGAATGATGCCGGCGACCGTCTCGCCCCGGACGGTCACCGCCAACATGGTCCCGAAGACAGGAAGCCCGGCGGCGAAATTGAACGTCCCGTCGACAGGGTCGATGACGAAGGCGAGCTCGGCATCGGCAAGTGCCGGCACGACAGACCGGTCGGCGTCATAAGCCTCCTCGCCGACGACGAGTGCTGCGGGAAAGCGCTCTCTCAGCGCCGCGGTGATCCGGTGTTCGGCAAGCAGATCCGCTTGCGTCACCAGATCGATTGCCGAAGTCTTCTCCGAAACATCGGCAGCGCCGAGATTGCGGAAACGCGGCATGATCTCGGCTTGCGCCGCCTCTCTGACGCAATCGCCGAGAAAGAGAATATCCTGATCTGAAATAGTCATGCGAAATCCTGCCTCATTCAATAGCCTGCCTGCATAGCTGGCCTTTCATGAAGGATCGGTGACACCAAGGGTGGAAAAGTCGAAGAGTTTCGGATCGAGCAGATGCGACGGGTTCACATGCGAAAGCGCCCGCAGCATCGTATCCTTGCGGCCCGGCATCCGCCGCTCGATATCGGCAAGCATATCCTTCATCGCATTGCGCTGCAGCCCGTCCTGCGAGCCGCAGAGATCGCAGGGGATGATCGGAAACTGCATAGCGACGGCAAACTTCGCGAGGTCGTCCTCAGCGGCATAGGCGAGCGGACGGAGCACCATCAGATCGCCCTCGTCGTTCAGAAGCTTCGCCGGCATCGAGGCGAGCCGGCCGCCATGGAAGAAATTCATGAAGAAGGTTTCGAGAATGTCCTCGCGGTGATGGCCGAGCACCAGCGCATCGCAACCCTCTTCCCGCGCGACACGGTAGAGATTGCCGCGCCGCAGCCGCGAACAGAGCGAACAATAGGTGGCGCCTTCAGGCACCTTCTCCTTCACGATCGAATAGGTGTCGCGATACTCGATCCGGTGGCGGACGCCGATCTTGTTAAGATAATCCGGCAGAACGTGTTTCGGAAAGTTCGGCTGGCCCTGGTCAAGATTGCAGGCGATGAGCTCGACCGGCAGCAAGCCGCGCCATTTGAGATCGAGCAGCAGCGCCAACAGCCCATAAGAGTCCTTGCCACCGGAAAGGCCGACCAGCCAGCGCTTCTGGCCCTTCAGCATGTCGAAATCGTCGAAGGCCTGGCGCACCTGCCGCAGCAGCCGCTTGCGCAGCTTGTTGAAGGAGACCGAGCGCGGTGCATCGGCAAACAGCGCATGGCCGCTGGTGTCGGCTTCGCCGGTTTCCAAATCATCGGCGATGTTGGCTGCGATATTCATTGCTTCGTCCTACAGAAATTCCACATTTGCTCTAGCAGAAAGCTGCCTGGCAACACAGCATCAATCGCCGAAAACCGACCAGCCGGTGCGGGCTGCGAGCATTTCCAGCGCCGCGGCGCCGAGCTGCGAATTGCCGACCTTGTTCAGCCCCGGCGACCACACCGCGATCGAGGCAATGCCCGGCGCCACCGCAAAAATGCCGCCGCCGACGCCGCTCTTACCGGGCAGGCCGACATGATAGGCGAAGTCACCCGAGCCATCGTAATGGCCGCAGGTCAGCATCAGCGCATTGATGCGACGCGCCCGCTTCGGCGAGACCACCGAATGGCCGGTCGTCGGATTGCTGCCGCGCGCCGCCAGGAACAGCCCGGCGCGGGCGAGCTGCTCGCAGCTCATCGACAGCGCGCATTGATGGAAATAGACGCCGAGCACGTGGTCGACCGGATGGTCGAGATTGCGGTAGGCGCGCATGAAGTTGGCAAGCGCGAAATTGCGGTATCCCGTCTGCGTTTCCGAGCGCGCCACCTTGTCGTCGATGGTGATCGACTCGTCATCGGCGAGATAACGCACGAAGCGCAGCAGCTCGCCGATTGCCTCGCGCGGCGCATGGCCGGCCATGACGACGTCGCTGACGGCGATCGCGCCGGCATTGATGAAGGGGTTGCGGGGGATGCCGCTCTCATGCTCCAACTGGACGATCGAGTTGAAAGCCGATCCCGAGGGTTCGCGCCCGACCCGCTTCCACAGCCCCTCGCCGACCTTGCCGAGCGCCAGCGTCAGCATGAAGACCTTCGATATGCTCTGAATCGAGAAGGCGGTATCGGCATTGCCGACGCGATAGACTTTGCCGTCGACGGTGACGATCGCCATGCCGAACTGCTTCGGGTCGACCTTGGCGAGCTCCGGAATATAGTCCGCCACCTTGCCCTCGCCGATCCGCGGCTGGATATCGGCGTAGATGCTATCGAGGGTCGCCTGCAAATCTGCCATTGCTTCTCTCCAGATCGCAAAAAAGCCGCTCGAAAGAGCGGCTTTCCGTATATCGACGCATGCTGTTGTCTCGCAATCGGTTTCGACTGCGAGACGAATGCATTAACGCGAGTAGAATTCGACGACCAGATGCGGTTCCATGACGACCGGGAACGGAACGTCGCTGAGCGTCGGAACGCGGCCGAAGGTTGCGACCATCTTGCTGTGATCGACTTCGATGTAATCAGGAACGTCGCGCTCTGCGAGGCTGACGGCTTCCAGAACGATCACCAGCTGCTTCGACTTTTCGCGAACTTCGATGACATCGCCGGCCTTGCAACGGTAGGAACCGATGTTGACGCGCACACCGTTGACCGAGACGTGGCCATGGTTGACGAACTGGCGGGCAGCAAAGACCGTCGGAACGAACTTGGCGCGATAGACGATTGCGTCGAGGCGCGATTCCAGCAGGCCGATCAGATTTTCAGAAGTGTCGCCCTTGCGGCGGTCGGCTTCGGCGAAGATCGCGCGGAACTGCTTTTCGCGCAGGTCACCGTAGTAGCCCTTGAGCTTCTGCTTGGCGCGCAGCTGCACACCGAAGTCCGAAAGCTTGCCCTTGCGGCGCTGGCCGTGCTGGCCCGGGCCGTATTCGCGGCGGTTTACCGGGGACTTCGGACGGCCCCAGATGTTTTCGCCCATACGGCGGTCAATTTTGTACTTGGACGATTCGCGCTTGCTCATCGTATTTCCTTTCAAAGGTTTATGACGGCTTGTTGCCAAACCGCACGAAGGAAACACGCCCTCCTCTGGTCTTTTCCGAGACCTGACAGGATGTTCCGGTTAGCGAACAGGAACGATCCACGGGACATGTCAAATGAAACACCGGGCATTGCTGCCCGGTGCTTGCGGCGGTCTTTAGAGGGCCGTCATGAAATTGTCAACAGCGGCAAAGCTCGAAAGCACCACTATTCCGCCGCCAGCCGTGGGTCCCCGCCAGCATCAGGTGCGTTGGCGTCGCCCGGCGCCGTCTGGCAGTCCATATCAGGGAAAGCGACGATACGCTTGCCGGAAAAATCGGCGTGCACGACGATGATGCCCTGCTCCTCGAAATAGCCGAGCAGGCGCCGCGCACGGCGGGCGGAATGGGTGCCATAGGCACGGGCGATGCGGGCGTCCGACGGGCACGGCTCGCCGCAGACGGCGGCCTTGGCGAGCATCAGGAAGACGCCCTGCAGGTCGTCGGTGACACCTGAAGACAGCGACAGCGCCGTCGCCCAGGCATCGGTTGCGGCCGTTGCCGCATCGACGCCAGAGCGCGAGATCGCCACGCGCCGGCGGAAATCCGGCAGCGCGATCGGCGGTCCCGGCACGCGACGCATGCGCAGCCTTACCAGAAAGTCCTGGTAGAGCACCGAATCGGTGCGGAAGGCGGATGCCGGATCGTCCAGTATCTCGGCCAGCACACCTGCAAGGCGCTCCTCCCGCTCCTCGGCGGAGACTTCCACCTGGCTCGCCCTCGCCTCCGCAGGTACGGCCGATGCAGCCGGCGTTGAGCGCGAGAGTTCGGCCAGAATATCGGTCGTCGGCCGTGGCGCCGGCGGGGCGCGGCGCACCAGCGGGCGTTGGAATTCCTCCGGATCGGGCGTGAAGATCAGGTCTTCGACATCCTGCGGCGCATCCGGCAGCGGCATCAGTTTCGGGCTGGAGGAGCGCGCCGAGGTCTCCACCGCGCCGATCTGGATCGGCAGCGGCCGGCGCGACAGCGCGGGTCCGAGAGCGACGAAATTGCCGCGCTTCAGGTCGCGGAACATCTCGGCCTGGCGCCGGTCCATACCGAGCAGGTCGGCGGCGCGCGCCATGTCGATATCGAGGAAGGTGCGGCCCATCAGGAAGTTCGAGGCCTCAGCCGCAACGTTCTTGGCGAGCTTGGCAAGCCGCTGCGTCGCGATCACGCCGGCAAGGCCGCGCTTGCGGCCGCGGCACATCAGATTGGTCATCGCGCCGAGCGACATCTTGCGCGCATCTTCCGAGACATCGCCACCGACCGACGGCGCAAACATCTGCGCCTCGTCGACCACGACGAGAACCGGATACCAGTATTCGCGATCGGCATCGAACATGCCGTTGAGGAAGGCGGCGGCGGCGCGCATCTGGTCTTCGAGATCGAGGCCTTCGAGCGTCAGCACGCAGGAAACGCGATGCTGACGGATGCGGTTGGCAATGCCCGCCAACTCCGCCTCTGTGCGCTCACCGTCGACGACGACGTGGCCGAACCTGTCGCTGAGCGTGACGAAATCACCCTCGGGATCGATGATGACCTGCTGCACCCATTGCGCCGATTGCTCGAGCAGACGGCGCAGAAGATGCGATTTTCCGGAGCCGGAATTGCCCTGCACGAGCAGACGTGTCGCCAGCAGCTCCTCGATATCGAGCGTCGCCGGAGCGCCGGACGCCAATCCCATATCGATGCCAACCTGCACGTCCAATTCCCCTTACAAATTCCCGGCCCGTCTCTAGATCAGGATGATTTTAGGCCCGATCGGCCTAAAACCTGTTTCCTGATCTACATCAAAGAAATAGAGCATGATGTCGTCCGAAAACCGCGTACACTTTTCGGCATCATGCTCTAGCAGATTCGCAGGCACCGTTGTCGTCAAACCTTTAAGAACCCACAGGAAAGCCAGCCCTGGGAAATAAGGCTTCACACCGCCTCGCGCTCGACGAGGTCGCCCGCCATGTCCTTCTGCGTCGGAATCAGCAAACGTGTGCAGAGCAGGCTGACGAAAAGCGGCGCCAGCAAGACCGCAAGCCCCGCGCGCAAGCCCAGGAGTTCGCCGAGAAAGCCGATGATCGGCGGCCCGATGAGAAAACCGGTCAGGGCTGCGAAGGAAAGCGTCGCAACGCTTGAAGCGGGCGGGCGATCAGTCAGCGAAGCGACGGCCGTCACCGCAAGCGGAAACCCGACCGAGACGCCGACACCGACTGCGGCAAAGCCGAGTAGCGCAAGCGGCGTCGCCGGTGCAAGGAGAACGACGAGCATACCGGCAAGCGAGGCGATGCCGCAGCCACGGGCAATGGCAACCGCGCCGAAACGGCCTTTCATGTAATCACCGCTGAAGCGCCCCGCCGCAACCATGAAAGCGAAAACCGAATAACCGAGGCCGGTTTGTGCGCCTTCTGCATTCATGACATCGCGGAGGTAGACCGCCGACCAATCGGCGATCGCACCTTCGGTCATCGTCACGCCGAAGACGAAGGCGCAAATCCCGAGCAGAGCAAGACTGGGCAGCTTGAAGCCGGTCATTGCCTGCGAATTCTCCGCATGGTGACTTTCCGGCAATTTCGGCAGGCGCAGGCTGGCAATCAGCGCAGCCGGCAGGATAACGATCGCCGTGATCAGGATCGACCAGTGCGGCGAAAGCCCGAGGGCTATGGCACCAACGCCGATCAGGCTGCCGGCCATGATACCGAAACTCCAGAAGCCGTGGCAGCGGCTCATGATGATCAGCCCCGTCGCCTTCTCCGTCACATCGGCCTCGACATTCATGCCGAGTTCCACCGTCGAAAGCGCAACCCCAACGACAATCAAGGCGAAGAATAGAAGCATGACGCTGGGGGCGAAGGCTGGAAGCGAAACCACGGCAAGAAAGAAGATGAAACCATAGATGATCGCCATGCGCCCGCCGATGCGCGAGACGAGGCGGCCGGCAAACGGCAGGGTGATCAGCGTGCCGATCGGCAACCCCAGAAGTGCGACGGCGAGATCGGCGGTGCCGAGTTCAAGCTTCGCCTGGATATCAGGAATGCGCGGCAACCAGGCGCCAAAGGCTATCGGCTGCAGAAAGAAGATCAGCATGACAAGTCTTTGCAGCGGCACGGCGCATCCCTTTATGTATCGAGCGGCAAACACCCGCCCGCGATTCCCCACAGAGATGTTGCGCGATGACATCGGTGAAATAAAGCGCGCAGTGCCTTATCGCATGCTGAGACCGAAACCCTGCATCAGCCGGCGCGTCGCAAAGTCGGGATTGCCGGATGTAAAAACGGCAAAGTCGAAATTATCGGGGTGAACGGCATCGGCGATCTGCGGAACGAGTGTGCGCGCCCGCCGGGCAATGGCTTCTGCCGGATCCAGCCAGTCCACCGGCCAAGGCGCCAGTCTGCGGAATAGATTGGCCATGAAGGGATAATGCGTGCAGGCGAGCACGACGATATCGGTCTTGCGGCCTTCCTTCTCGACGAAACATTGGTCGATCTCGGTCAGCACCGCCTCATCGGAAACCGCGTCGCCCCGGATATAGGCCTCCGCCATGCGCGCCAAGTTTTCCGAGCCGACGAGCCGCACATGACATTGCTGCGCAAAGGACTGGATGAGATCGCGCGTATAGGCGCGCTTGACCGTGCCCGGCGTCGCGAGCACCGAGACCAGGCCGGAGCGCGTGCGCTCCGCCGCCGGTTTGATCGCCGGCACGGTGCCGACGAAGGTCATCTGAGGAAAGGCGGCGCGGAGATCGGCACCAACAAGCGTGAAGGCGGTGTTGCAGGCGATGATGCAGACTTCGGGATCGTGCTCCTCGAGCAGCCGGCCGAAAAGCCCGATCACCCGCTCCTTCAGCGCCTGTTCCTCCCAGCCGCCATAGGGAAAGCCGGCATCGTCGGCCACATAGATGAAGCCGCGTTCCGGCATCAGCACGCGCACCTCGCGCAGCACGGTCAGCCCGCCGATGCCGGAATCGAAGACGAGGACGGGTTTCAGCTCATGCGTCGGCGCTGTCATCGGGCGGTGTTTCCTTGGCCGCTGTCGGGAACCGGCCGCCGCGCGGGCTCTTGCGCGAGAAGCGGTCGAGGGAGGAGATGACGCCGCGCAGCACGCTGATTTCCTGCTCCGTGAAGGCCCGGCGGGAGAGTACGGCACGGAGATTGTCGACCATTTTTGGCTTTTTCCCGGCAGGGTGGAAATAACCACGCGCATCGAGCGCCTCCTCCAGCTGGTCGAACAGGCCGAACAGCTGGTCCTTGGTCGAGGGCGTCTGCCCCATTGCCTGGAAGGGCACCGCGCCGAGATCCTCCATGCCTGATTTCATCCACTCATAGGACATCAGCAGCACTGCCTGGGCGATGTTCAGCGAAGCAAAGGCCGGATTGACGGGGAAAGTGACGATCTCGTCTGCAAGCGCCACCTCCTCGTTGGTCAGCCCCCAGCGCTCGCGCCCAAAGAGGATTCCGGTTCCCTCGCCGGCACGAAACCTCGCCCGGAGCGTCTCGGCGGCAATGACCGGCGAACGCACCGGTTTGTAGCCGTCGCGCTCGCGCGCCGTCGTCGCATAGACGAAATTGAGGTCGGCGACCGCCTGTTCCAGCGTATCGTAGACCTTGGTCGCCTCGATGACGTGATCGGCCTTGGAGGCGGTCGCCAGGGCTTTCTCGTTCGGCCAGCCGTCGCGCGGATTGACGAGGCGCAGTTCAGCAAGGCCGAAATTCGCCATGGCGCGCGCCACCATGCCGATATTCTCGCCCATCTGCGGCTCGACCAGAATGATGGCCGGCCCTTCGGCCAGAAGTTGACGCTCGCTGTTCGTGCCTGCCATCGTTCTATCCCTGTTTCGAGCGCGCAATAACCTCGCCCGCTGCAAACGGCAAGACGTCAGCCTGCGGATAAAGCCTTTCCAGCGCAGAACCGATCATTTCGAGCCCCAGTCTCGCGCCCTCGCGCGACAGCGGCAGGTGCCGCCCTGTCGTCCGCGACGCCTTGCGCTCAATGAAGAAACAGGTCGAGCCGCGCGGGGCCGCATCCTTCATCAGCGCCAGATCCGACGCGATCAGCCTCTTCAGGTCGTCGGCCTCGGCCGGCGCTGTGGAACTCTTCGCCAGGATGCGCGCCCAGTAGGTGCAGGAAAGGAAGATCGCCAGCGTCTGGCGGATCTGGCCCGGCCGCGTCACCACCGACCAGGACGAGCCGAGCGGCTTCGCGGCCACCGTCACGTCGCGGTAGCAGGCATCGATCTTCTGCGACAGGGCGATCAGCTCGAAGCCGCTACTGCCCTCACCGATCGCGTTCAGCAGGTCCTCCAGCGCCTGGAACCAGCGGGCAAGTGCAGCATCGAGCGCACCCCGCGTGCGCGCCGGAAAGACGAGGAAGGCGACCGCCGTTCCGGCCACCGCGCCGATCACGGTCTCGCCGATGCGCAGCTGCAGCAGGTCGAGCGTTAGCACCCCGGTCATGCCGTAGACCAGGCAGAGCACGATCGAGATGAAGAAGGTCATCGTCGCATAGGAGACCTGCAGGAAATAGAAGGCGAGGAAGATGCAGATGACCGCAACCGGAATGGCGATTGCCAGCTGCCCCGAAATCAGCGTCGCCAACAGGAGCCCGATGGCGATCCCGAACACCGTGCCGAGCGAACGCGACAGCGCCTTCATCGCCGTGTCGCCGCGCGAATTGGTATTGGTGAAGACGAGGAAGGCGGCCAGCACCGCCCAGAACCAGCGCTCGCGCGACAGAAGCAGGCCGAAGCCCATGGCGATCGCCGAAGCGAGCGTGATCTGCAGCGCCGAACGCAGCAGCGGATTGGCAAAGGAAAAGTCGATCTTTTCAGGCTGCGCAGTGTCCCTGACGGCATCGATGCCGGCAAAGCCGGAGACCTGCCCCTCGCCAATCGCCTGCGTTAGCTGCTGCCGCGCCTCGCCGAGCCAGAGAAGCGCCCGCACAGTTTCGCCCTGCGGCTCGTCCTTGATGGCTTCCGCCATGGCGCTATAGGGTGCAAGTTCGGCTGCATCCGCCTCGATCACCGCATGGACGAGTGCGAAGGGCGGCGGGCTCTGGAAGCTCAGCACGATCGCGCTCTCAGCAGCAAGATGCGCGTCGAAGAGCCGGATTGCCAGCTCTGCGGCGGGATCGGCGGTGGCATCGAAAACCCCGCCGGCCGGGCGTGGAATGAAGGTTTCGGCCATCAGTACCACTTCCTTCAGCCGGTCTTCCAACTGACGCAGCTCCTGCCTGTCGGCTTCGCCGATCTCGGCGCCACCGGCAAGGGCGGCGAGCTTGAAGAGGATCTGATTGATCCGGCCGCGCACGCTTTCGAGCGACCGCAGCAGGTCGCGCCGCCAATCGTCCGGCAGGAGCACGGCTCTCACCAGATGCCCGAAGAGCACCGAAACGACGGGGCCGATCGCCACATCAGGCAGCTCGGCAAGAGAAGGCCGGAAATAAGACCCCATGAAATAGGAGGTGAAGGCGAACATGCCGATCGCAAAACCGCGCGGCCCGAACACGCGGCCCGCCGATGCGAGCGCGATCACCACCAGGAAGACGAGATCGGAGAGAAAGCGGTGATCTTCGAGGCCCGCCGCGATGGCGACAACGCCAAGGCTTGCGGCACAACCGAAGAGCCGCGTCACCAGTTGTCGCGCATTGCCCTTGTCGCGAACCGCCACCCCGCCCTCGATCGACAGCACGATGCCAAGGCCGAAAGCCGCCGTCGGCAAAGGCAGGATGAACATCTGGATGGCGAGGAGGACTAAAAAGGAGAAAGCGATCGTCAGCGTCACCCGCGAGGCCATCCGCAGGCGCGATAGCGCCGGATCGTTGGCAAGCAGCCAGTCGCGGAACTGAAAACCGGAAAACAAGTGCAAGAGCCCCTCATGCTGCCCAGGGATCGACAGATACCGCCGCAAGAGCGGAAATCAAACCACCCGAGATCGAATCCAGATGCTCTCGAATGTCGCGCGCCTATTGGCCCTTGGCAATCAGCGCCATCGTTGCCTTCAGGGAATCGCGCGCCTGCGTTTCGATATTTTCGGTGACGATATCGTCGATGACGGTTTTGCCGCCCTCTTCGACCACTTGGAAATGAACAGTCGTATAATCCTTGGCGTCAGCAGCGTCCGAGCAGGCGGATTTCTTGAAGCGCACGGTCACCTCGGCCACGCCGTCGACCACAGGCGCTGCCGCCATCGTCAGATCCTCCAGCGGGCAGGCATCCTGGCCGTTGACGATGACGTCGTAGTCGAAGGGCGAAATGCCGTCATCGTCGATGGCGGGAAACTGAGCCGCCGCCTGGTATTTCGCGACGAAATCGCGGCTGTAGAGATGGTCGAGCCGGCTCGCATCGAAGATGTCGGTCCAGTCGCTGTTATTGTCGGCCCAATTGCTCCTGGTCGCCTCCATGATCTCCTTCACGGGAGCGATGATATCGGCGGCATGGCCGGTGCCGGAAAAGGCGATAAGGCATGCGATAACAACGGCGATTGTCTTCATGGTCGAATGTCCGGGGCGGCAGATCGTGGCGGACACTAACCAAATTCCAGCACTTGGCAATGGCGGCAAAAACGCATTCTGAAACCCGTTGCAGCTTTGCGTTCCCGGTTCACAATGCTATAGCGCTCCTCATCACATCACCCACCCGGGACCCCCGTCCCCATTCAAGCTCGAACGAGGCAGATACATGAACAAGATCAAGGTCGCAAATCCCGTCGCCGATCTCGACGGCGATGAAATGACGCGCATCATCTGGCAGCTCATCAAGGATAAGCTGATCCATCCGTATCTTGACCTCGACATCGACTATTTCGACCTCTCGGTCGAAAACCGCGACGCCACCAACGACCAGGTCACCGTCGACGCCGCCAACGCCATCAAGAAATACGGCGTCGGCATCAAGTGCGCGACGATCACGCCGGATGAAGACCGCGTCAAGGAATTCAATCTCAAGCAGATGTGGAAGAGCCCGAACGGCACGATCCGCAACATTCTCGGCGGCGTCATCTTCCGCGAGCCGATCATTTGCCAGAACGTGCCGCGCCTCGTTCCCGGCTGGACCAAGCCGATCGTTGTCGGTCGTCATGCCTTCGGCGACCAGTACCGTGCCACCGACTTCCGCTTCCCCGGCAAGGGCAAGCTGACGATCAAGTTCGTCGGTGAAGACGGCACGGTTATCGAGAAGGACGTCTTCGACGCCCCCGGCTCCGGCGTTGCCATGGCCATGTACAATCTCGACGAGTCGATCCGCGAATTCGCCCGCGCCTCAATGATGTACGGCCTGATGCGTAAGTGGCCGGTTTATCTGTCGACCAAGAACACCATCCTCAAGGCCTATGACGGTCGCTTCAAGGACATCTTCGAAGAGGTGTACCAGACCGAATTCAAGGATCAGTTCAAGGAAGCCGGCATCACTTACGAACACCGCCTGATCGACGACATGGTCGCCTCGGCGCTGAAGTGGTCGGGCGGCTATGTCTGGGCCTGCAAGAATTATGACGGCGACGTCCAGTCCGACACCGTAGCCCAGGGCTTCGGCTCGCTCGGCCTGATGACCTCGGTTCTCTTGACGCCCGACGGCAAGACGGTCGAAGCCGAAGCCGCCCACGGCACGGTGACGCGTCACTATCGCCAGCACCAGAAGGGCCAGGAAACTTCGACGAACTCGATCGCCTCGATCTTCGCCTGGACCCGTGGCCTGGCGCACCGCGCCAAGCTCGACGACAATGCCGAGCTCGCCCGCTTCTCCTCGACGCTGGAAAAGGTCTGCGTCGACACCGTCGAATCCGGCTTCATGACCAAGGACCTGGCGCTGCTGATCGGCCCCGACCAGCCGTGGCTGTCGACCACCGCCTTCCTCGACAAGATCGACGAGAACCTGCAGAAGGCCATGGCGTAAGCCGGTCTTTTCGGTATAGCATTGAAACGGCGGGGCTTTCCCCGCCGTTTTCATTTGCGAGGATGAACCGATGACGGCAACCGTGCGCCCGCTCGAAGCCTCTGACCGTGCCGCCTGGGAACCTTTATGGGCTGCCTATCAGCACTTCTATGAAGTGGTCATCCCGCCTGAAACCACCGATCTCACCTGGGCTCGCTTCCACGACCCTGACGAACCGATGCATGCGCTCGGCGCCTTCGACGAAGACGGCCGCCTCGTCGGCATCGTCCATGCCATCTTTCACCGTTCCTGCTGGCTGCCGCAATGGACCTGCTATCTGCAGGATCTTTATGTCGAGAGCAGCCAGCGCGGGCTCGGCACCGGTGCTGCACTCATCGACGCCGTCGCAGATCTCGCGCGCGGAAACGGCGCAGGCAGGCTCTATTGGATGACGCACGAGGCCAACGCGACGGCGCGCCGGCTCTATGACAGCATCGCCGAGCGCTCCGGCTTCATCCAGTATCGCAAGGCGCTCTGACTGCTGGCGAAATTTGACATCAAGGGTTGATAAGTGTTGATTCTCGAAGGGGTGGTTCCGCAAACATAGGAACAACAGGAGGATCTCATGACCGAAGAACTGGTATTCTATACCAACCCGATGTCGCGCGGCCGCATCGCGCGCTGGATGCTGGAAGAGATCGGCCAGCCCTACCGCACCGAATACCTGACCTTCGGCGAGACGATGAAGGCGCCGGAATATCTCTCCGTCAATCCGATGGGCAAAGTGCCGGCGATCCGCCACGGCGATACCGTCGTTACCGAATGCGCGGCGATCTGCGCCTATCTCGCCGAAACCTTTCCCGACAAGGCGCTGGCGCCGAGGCCGGAAGAGCGCGCGGATTACTACCGCTGGATGTTCTTTGCCGCCGGTCCGCTCGAATCGGCGGTGACCATGAAGGCTCTCGGCTTCGAAATTCCGCAGGAACGCCTGCGCATGGCCGGCTGCGGCGGCTTCGGCGACGTGATGAACACACTCGAGAAAGCCGTCTCCGGTTCGACCTACGTCACCGGCGAGCGCTTCACCGCCGCCGACGTCTATGTCGGCTCCCATATCGCCTGGGGCCTCGGCTTCGGCTCCATCGAGAAGCGCCAAGCCTTCATCGACTATTTCGGCCGCATCAACGAGCGCGAGGCCTACAAGCGGGCGAACGCCCTCGATGACGAAGCCATCAAGACCATGCAGGCCGCTTGAGAGCTCGGGGACGCGGCAGATCCGCCGCCCCCCCAAATAGCGACCTCAGACGAGCGGCATATGAATATCCGTCAGAAGCTCGGTCGGCGACACCTCGCGCGGGTTGTTGAGGTATTCCTCGAACATCACCCTGTCCTTCAACTGCCGGCCGGATTTCGGCAGCCATTCGGCAAAGAGCCACTGATAGGACTTCGGCATATTAGCATAGGGACCCTTGTGGCGCAGCACCGCATAATCGCCGCCGTCGATGGTGCGCCGCTCGAACGGCGCCTCGACCGGCACGTCGGAAGCGCCGGTGACGCAGGCGATCGAGCGCAGCTTTTCTTCAGGCACGATGTCGGGATCGTCGAGATAGACGCCGATCATCCGCATGTCGGGCCTGGCGAGGCCGCGAGCATAAAGCGTGCCGAACAGCGCCTCGAAGGCCCTGTCGATATGCATGTAGGAGCCGGTATGGGCAACGCCGATCAGCTCGATCGGTCCGATCTCGCGTATGGTAACGTCTAACATTGCTTTGGTCTTTCCGTTGGGTGAGGGTTCAAAGGCTGTATGGCTTCCCTCTTTCCGGTAGCGCGCCGGCGGCATGCCGTAGACCGACTTGAAGATACGATTGAAGGATTGGAGATTGGGGTAGCCTGATCGCTTCGCAATTTCACTGACGGCAAGTTCCGTGCGGACGATCTCGCCAGCCGCGTGATGCAGCCTGAGCCGCTTGACGGTGGCCGCCAGCGTCTCGCCGTAAATCGCCCGGTAGATCCTGTGCCAGTGATAGCTCGACATGCAGGCGATTTCGGCAAGGCGTTCCATATCCAGCTCCTCGTCGAGGTGGTCGTGAATATAGGCCGAAACCCGTCTCAGACGGTTTTCATAAAGTGCCCATGCCGTTTCGCCATTCATCTCGGAACCTCGTGCAATCGATCGGCTTGAGAGAACCATATCCCGATTTGACAAATCCTGCTGACTTGCCCTCGGCAGTGAGCCGATGAAATGAGAAAGGCGGAAGCCAAGCCTCCGCCTTTTCGAAACGCATTGATTAGCCGGCTAATCAGCCGGCGAGTGCTACGGCAACGGCCTCGATCGCCTCGTCGGCCTTCGACCCATCGGGACCGCCGGCCTGGGCCATGTCGGGGCGGCCGCCGCCGCCCTTGCCGCCGAGGGCGGCAGAGGCGATGCGGACGAGATCGACGGCGCTGTAGCGTTGCACCAGATCCGGTGTCACCGCCACAACAGCACTTGCCTTGCCGTCGTCGGAAACGCCGACGAGGGCAACGACGCCCGAGCCGATGCTGGTCTTGCCGTCATCGGCCAGTCCCTTCAAATCCTTGGGATCGACACCCGAAATCGCCTTGCCGAGGAACTTGACGCCAGCAACTTCGCGCACGGCATCGACCGAGCCGCCCTGCCCGCCGCCCATGGCGAGTTTGCGCTTGGCGTCACCCAATTCCTTTTCGAGCTTGCGGCGCTCGTCCATCAGCGCTTCAACACGTGACAGCACTTCGCCCGGCTGCACCTTCAGCGAGGCGGCCAGTGTCTTCACGCGTTCGTCCTGTTCGGCCAGATATTCGCGCGCCGATTCGCCGGTGACGGCCTCGATGCGGCGAACGCCGGCGCCGACGGCACTTTCACCGAGAACACGGATCAGGCCGATCTGGCCTGTGGCCCCGACATGCGTGCCGCCGCAGAGTTCGATCGAATAGGCCTTGCCGGCCTTGGCGCCGCGCACACCCTCACCCATCGCCACGACCCGGACTTCATCGCCGTATTTTTCGCCGAACAGCGCCATCGCGCCTTCGGCGATCGCATCGTCGACGCTCATCAGCCTAGTTGTAACCGGCGAATTCTGCAGCACGATCTCGTTTGCCATGTCCTCGACGATCTTCAGCTCCTCGGCCGACATCGGCTTCGGATGCGAAACGTCGAAACGCAGGCGCTCGGGCGCAACCAGCGAACCCTTCTGCGCCACATGGGTGCCGAGCACTTCGCGCAAAGCCTCGTGTAGCAGGTGGGTCGCTGAGTGATTGGCGCGCAGCCGCGAACGGCGAGCATGATCGACCGTCAGCACGACTGCATCGCCATCCTTGAACACGCCGTCGATGACAGTACCCTGATGCACGAACAGGCCTTCGCCCCTCTTCTGCGTATCTGAAATCTCGATCTTGCCGTGGTCGGACGAGATTACGCCGGTATCGCCCATCTGGCCACCGGATTCGCCGTAGAATGGCGTCTGGCTGACGACGATCTGCACCTTGTCGCCGGCCTTGGCCGCGGTCGAAACCGCGCCCTCTTTGACGATCGCCTGCACGACGCCTTCAGCCGTTTCGGTGTCGTAGCCGAGGAATTCGGTCGCACCGTGTTTTTCCTTGAGCTCGAACCAGATGGTTTCCGTCGCCTTCTCGCCGGAACCGGCCCAGTGCGAGCGGGCTTCGGCCTTCTGGCGCTGCATCGCATCGGTGAAACCGGAGATGTCGACGCCGATCTCACGGGCACGCAGTGCATCCTGCGTCAGATCGAGCGGGAAGCCGTAGGTGTCGTAGAGCTTGAAGGCGGTCTCACCATCCAGCATATCGCCCTTGGAAAGATTCGTCGTCGCGTCTGACAGAAGCGACAGGCCGCGTTCCAGCGTCTTGCGGAAACGGTTTTCCTCCAGCTTCAGCGTTTCCGAGATCAGCGCCTCGGCGCGCACCAGTTCCGGATAGGCGCGGCCCATCTGCTGCACCAGCGTCGGCAGCAGCTTGTAGACCAGCGGTTCCTTGGCGCCGAGCAGTTGTGCATGGCGCATGGCGCGGCGCATGATGCGGCGCAGCACATAACCGCGGCCCTCATTCGACGGAAGCACGCCGTCGGCGATCAGGAAGGCTGAGGAGCGCAGATGGTCGGCAATGACGCGGTGGCTGGCGCTGCCTTCCGCCTTGACGCCCATCGTGTCCTCGATGGTGCCGATCAGCGTGCGGAAGAGATCGGTGTCAAATACGCTCTGAACGCCCTGCAGAACGGCGGCCATGCGCTCCAGGCCCATGCCGGTATCGATCGATGGGCGCGGGAGCGGCGAACGCTCGCCGGGTGCGGTCTGCTCGAACTGCATGAAGACCAGGTTCCAGAATTCCAGGAACCGGTCGCCATCTTCCTCCGGGGAGCCCGGAGGACCGCCCCAAACATTCTCACCCTGATCGATGAAGATTTCCGAGCACGGGCCGCAGGGGCCGGTATCGCCCATCTGCCAGAAATTGTCGGAGGTTGGAATGCGGATGATCTTATCGTCGGAAAAGCCAGCGATCTTCTTCCACAGCGTCGCAGCTTCTTCGTCCTCGGAATAGACGGTCACCAGCAGGCGGTTCTTCGGAAGGTCGAAGCCCTCGGTGACGAGCTTCCAGGCAAGCTCGATCGCATTCTCCTTGAAATAGTCGCCGAAGGAGAAGTTGCCGAGCATCTCGAAGAAGGTCAGGTGGCGTGCAGTATAGCCGACATTGTCGAGATCGTTGTGCTTGCCGCCGGCTCGCACGCATTTCTGCGAAGTCGTCGCCGTCGAATAGGGACGCTTTTCGAGGCCGGTGAAGACGTTCTTGAACTGCACCATGCCGGCATTGGTGAACATCAGCGTCGGGTCGTTGCGCGGCACGAGCGGGCTCGACGGAACGATCTCATGGCCGTTCTTCTTGAAATAGTCGAGGAAGGTCGACCGGATATCGTTCACGCCGCTCATGCTATGCCCTTCAATGCTGCCGGAGGCAGGTAAATACAAATCCATCGGCTTTTAACGTTCGCCCCCGCCACTGTCCAGCAGACAAACAAAACCGACCGCATTCTCATCAGGAATGCGGCCGGTTGGAACTGTCCGATGAGTTTAAGCGCGAAAATTACATTTCCGCGGAGGCATCGCCATCGCCGTCATCGGGCTCCGGTCCGCCATTCTGCAGGAAGCGGTCGGCGATCAGGCCGGCATTCTGGCGCAGCGACAGTTCGATCTCGCGGGCGAGGTCCGGATTATCGCGCAGGAAGGTCTTGGCGTTTTCGCGGCCCTGGCCGAGGCGCTGGCTGTTATAGGAGAACCAGGCGCCCGACTTTTCGACGATACCGGCCTTGACGCCGAGATCGACCAGTTCGCCGGTCTTGGAAACACCCTCACCATACATGATGTCGAACTCGACCTGCTTGAAGGGCGGCGCCATCTTGTTCTTGACGACCTTGACGCGGGTCTGGTTGCCGATCACCTCTTCGCGCTCCTTGACCGCGCCGATGCGGCGGATGTCGAGGCGCACGGAGGCGTAGAATTTCAGCGCATTGCCGCCCGTCGTCGTTTCCGGCGAGCCGAACATGACGCCGATCTTCATGCGGATCTGGTTGATGAAGATCACCATGGTGTTCGACTTCGAGATCGAAGCGGTGAGCTTGCGCAGCGCCTGGCTCATCAGTCGTGCCTGCAGGCCGGGAAGGCTGTCGCCCATCTCGCCTTCGATTTCGGCACGCGGCGTCAGGGCAGCGACCGAGTCAACGACCAGAACGTCGACGGCGCCGGAGCGCACCAGCGTATCGGTGATTTCGAGCGCCTGCTCGCCGGTATCGGGCTGCGAGATCAAAAGGTTCTGCAGGTCGACGCCAAGCTTGCGGGCATAGACGGGATCGAGCGCATGTTCGGCATCGACGAAGGCGCAGATGCCACCCTTCTTCTGCGCTTCGGCAATCGTCTGCAATGCAAGCGTCGTCTTGCCGGAGCTCTCCGGCCCGTAGATTTCGACGATGCGGCCCCTCGGCAGGCCACCAACGCCGAGTGCAATATCGAGGCCAAGCGAGCCGGTCGAGATCGTCTCGATCTCGACAACATTCTCGTTGGAGCCGAGTTTCATGATCGAGCCCTTGCCGAACGACCGCTCTATCTGTGAGAGTGCCGCTTCAAGCGCCTTGCTTTTGTCCACCGATTTGTCCTCTACCAGCCGCAATGAATTCTGAGACATCCGATCCACCTTTAGGTTATTGAAGCCGCTCTAGCAATGTCGAGTTTGTACCCTATTTGTTCCATTTTCGCAATAGGCGATCAAATAATTGAAAGAAAAAGGTAAAACGACCCGTGTTCTGTATTTGTTTTATCGATGGAAAGCAACGACTTAGGTTTGAAGTGCTGGCACGAGCGGCGCAAGGCGCATCGCATCGATTCGCCTTTCGGGCATCGGGAGAGCGGCTCGGATGAAGAAAAAGATTCTTGTTCTCGGCGGCGCCCATATCGATCGGCGTGGCCGCATCTCCGGCGAGACGGCGCCTGGCGCCAGCAATCCCGGCACCTGGTTCGAGGAGCCGGGCGGCGGTGGCTTCAATGCGGCGCGCAACCTGGCAAGGCTCGGTTTTCAGGTGACGATGATCTCGCCGCGCGGCGGCGATCCGATGGGCGAGACGGTCGGAGAAGCTGCCGATTTTGCCGGCATCGACGACCGGCCCTTCGTCTTCCTCGACCGCAAGACGCCGAGCTATACGGCAATCATCGAGAAGGACGGCAATCTGGTGATCGCCCTTGCCGACATGGATCTTTACCGCTTCTTCGTGCCACGGCGTCTCTCCATCCGCTGGGTGCGGGAGGCCTTCGCCGCCCATGACTTCATCCTTTTTGACGCCAACCTGCCGGAAGAGACGATCGCGGCGATCGTCGCGAAGGCGCACTCGCTAGGCAAGCCCATCGCGGCAATCGCCATCTCGCCGGCCAAGGTCGTCAGGCTGAAACCCTGCATCGGGGATATCGACTACCTGTTCCTGAATGAGGCAGAAGCTGCCGCCCTTGCCGGTGAGCGGCCGGAAGGGGCTGCAGGCTGGCCGCCGTTGCTGAACGAGATCGGCATCAGGAACGCCGTCGTCACCCGCGGCCGGCGCGAGCTCGTCGCGCTTTGCGACGGCCGCGCCGTGACGCTACAGCCGCCGATTGCCGACATCGTCGCCGATGTCACGGGTGCCGGCGATTCCCTTGCAGCCGGCACGCTCGCCGCATTGATATCAGGCCTGCCGCTCGAAGAAGCCGTCCGCCACGGCACTGCGGCCGCCATACTGACCGTGCAGTCGCGGCACGCCGTCAACGAAAATCTGACGCCCGATCTCCTGAATGAGGCGCTTGCCCTTGTCCCCAAGGTCAGAATTCTGCATTGAAGCGGCGAATTAAATAGTTGAGCATGATGTCGACCGAAAACCGCTCACCCTTTTCGGCATCATGCTCTGTCGATCACAGGACAAGACCATGACCAAGCCCATCTCCCCTCTTCTGCCGATCGCCTATTCGAAGGAAGTCGCCAGCGCCAAGCAGCGCGGCGCGCCGCTGGTGGCGCTGGAATCCACGATCATCACCCACGGCATGCCTTATCCCGGCAATATCGAGATGGCCCGCAGCGTCGAGGCGATCATCCGCGAACAGGGTGCGGTGCCGGCAACGATCGCCGTCATTCACGGCACGCTGCATATCGGCCTTGAAGCCGCGGAGCTGGAACAGTTGGCCAAGGCCACTGAAGTCATGAAGGTGTCGCGCGCCGATCTCGCCTTCGCCATCGCCGAGCGCCGCACCGGCGCCACCACGGTTGCGGCGACGATGATCGCGGCGGCGCGCGCCGGCATCCGCGTCTTTGCCACAGGCGGCATCGGCGGTGTGCATCGCGGCGCCGAGGAAAGCTTCGATATATCAGCCGATCTCGAGGAACTCGCGCGCACCGGCGTCATCGTCGTCTGCGCCGGCGCCAAGGCGATCCTCGACATTCCGAAGACGCTGGAAGTGCTGGAAACCCGCGGCGTGCCTGTCGTCACTTATGAGAGCGAGGAATTCCCCGCCTTCTGGTCGCGCTCCTCGGGCATCCGCAGCCCGCTGTCGCTGAACAGCCCGGCCGCCATCGCCAACTTCCAGACGGTGCGCGAACAACTCGGCGTCGACGGCGGCATGCTCGTCGCCAACCCCGTGCCTGAGGCCGACGAAATCGCGCGCGAGGAAATGGAAATCTATATCGAGCGGGCGCTCGACAGCGCCGAGCGCGACGAAGTCACCGGCAAGGCGGTCACACCCTATCTTCTGTCGACCATCTTCGACCTGACGGATGGCCAAAGCCTCAAGACCAATATCGCGCTCGTTGAAAACAATGCGCGGCTTGCCGCTGAGATTGCGGTGGCGCTGGGTGAATGAGGGGTGACGGGGCTGGGCCAGCATGGCCTTCAAAACGGTCGCGCCGTGTAAGCCCCCCTCTGCCCTGTGTCCAGCCGATAGATGGGTAACAGATTGAACCGGATAGATGGGTTACAGTTCTCCCCCTTGTAGACCAGTGTCCGCCCCTGCGCCGGCTGGTCGGGGTTGCAGGGCGCTGGGGCGGACAAGCCGCTTGGTCTTCTTGTCGATGATGCCGAGCGGATGGGCATGGAAGCGTAGCGTCCAGATGCCCGCTTCACTCTCCTCGATCGCCACGACCTCGCCGGCCAGCGCTGCTGCGACATAGACGAGGTCACCGTTCCATTTGATCTCGCCATTGGAGCGCACCCGGCGCACCGCCGCCTCGGCCGGATAGTCCGGTTCAGGCAGGCGGTCGGGCAGGCGCCGCAGTGACGGTCGGTAATGATCAGCAGGCACGTCCATAGCGAGCGCCTCGTGTGGACGCTCGGCGTTGTAATTCTGGCGAAATGCGTCAAAGACCGCCTGCTGCGCGGCATGGTCGACCTCCGGCGCCATGGCCAGCGGCAGCATCGTCAGATGGAAGCGTTCGTGGCGGCCGTTCTGCTGCGGTTTGCCCGGCTGGATGCGCTCCAGGCCGATGCCGAGCTTGATGAACCGTACAGCAAGCGTCGTCAGCCCGGTGACGCCGATCGCCGCGAAGGGCGAACCGTTGTCGCTGCGAAAGCGCTCCGGCAGTCCGTGCTCGGCAAACAGCCGCTCGAACACCGGCCAGGCCTCTACCTCGGCCGGCGTCGCGCAGGCTTCCAGCGCCAGCAGAAAGCGGCTCGCCGTATCCATCACCGTCAGTGGCTCGCAGCGCCGCCCATCGCGGGTCCTGAACCAGCCCTTGTAATCGGCGCTCCACACCGCATTGGGCCCGTTGGCCGGCGCGAACGGGCCGCAACCAGCCGCCCGCCAGCGATGCCGCCGGCGCCCGACCAGCCCGTGTCGCTTCAGGATCTCGCCTATCGTCGAGGCCGCCGGCCAGCAAAGCTGCGGCGCCGACCGCTTCAGCCGCGCCAGCACCTTCTTCGGCCCCCACTGCGGATTCGCCTCCTTCTCCGCCACGATCCGCGCCACCAGCTCCGCCGCCGTTGCCCGCCCGTGCTCAAGCGGCGCCCGCGGCAGGTCGATAAGCCCCGCAGGGCCGAGCGCCCGATACCGCTCCAACCATTTGTAGCCCGTCTTGCGCGATATCCCGTAGGCCGCACACAGCGCCGTCATCGTCTCCTCGCCCGCAAGACATTCCCCAACAAAGCGCAGCCGCTCGTCCATGATGCCAGTCTCTCTCCAAACCATCGCCGGGCCCTCCCGGCTGCTAGAGAACTGTCACCTATGTAAACGGTCCGTTCTGTTACCTATCTATCCGGGTCGGACACCTGCCGGCCATCTCCCCCACAGATGGGGAGATGACAAGCGGCGAGACCTTCGCATCACATCAACGTTTCGCCGAGCTGCAATGGATACTTGGCTAGGGAAGCCGGTGCGCCCAGCCGATCTCCCCACCCGTGGGGGAGATGCCCGGCAGGGCAGAAGGGGCTTGCACGGCACAGCTTCCCCGACAACCATCCCTTCCCTCACCCGTCCAGCGTCTCCTTGACGACGACAGCAAGCTGTTTCAGCGAAAACGGCTTCGGCAGGAAGCCAAATTTCGCTTCCGGCGGCAGGTTGCGGGCAAAGGCATCTTCGGCATAACCCGAGACGAATATGAACTTCATGTCGGGATAGGTCTTGCGCAGCTCGCGCAGCAGCGTCGGGCCGTCCATTTCGGGCATGACGACGTCGGAGACGACGATGTCGACCTTGCCGTCGAGTTCTTCCAAGATAGCCAGCGCCTCGACGCCCGAGCCCGCCTCGTGGACGGTGTAGCCGCGCGTTTCCAGCATGCGCTTGCCGCCGCGGCGCACCGCCTCCTCGTCTTCGACGAGAAGGATGACGGCCGATCCCGTCAGGTCCTCGGGCTGCTGCGGCGATACCGGCAGCGGCACCACTTCGGCTCCGGCGATGGCGCCGTCGATCGAACCCGCTTCGGCCGCAACCGCCGGCTCCGGGATGTGGCGCGGCAGGAAGACGCGGAAGGTCGTGCCCTTGCCGACTTCGGATTCCGGCTGGATGTAGCCGCCCGACTGTTTGACGATGCCATAGACCATGGCGAGGCCAAGACCGGTGCCCTTGCCGACATCCTTGGTGGTGAAGAACGGCTCGAAGATCTTGTCCATGATTTCAGGTGCGATGCCTGTGCCGTTATCCGCAACCTCGACCAGCACCATGTCCTCGGCCGGCATGTAGGAGTAATTGAAGGCCGAGACCTCGGCAGCGGTCAGGTTTCGGGTGCGCAATGTCAGCGTGCCACCCTCTGGCATCGCGTCGCGCGCATTGACGCAGAGATTGATCAGCACCTGCTCGAACTGCGAAAGGTCTGTTTTGACAGGCCAGAGGTCGCGGCCATATTGCACGTCGAGCTTGACATTGGTGCCTGATAGCAGCCGATCGACCAGCATACGCAGGTCGCCGACGACATCGGTGAGGTTCAGCACCGAGGGCCGCATCGTCTGCTTGCGTGAGAAGGCGAGCAGCTGGCGCACCAGCACTGCGGCGCGGTTGGCGTTGCGCTTGATCTCTATCAGATCGGCGAAGCTGGCATCGGCCGGCCGCGCCTGCAGCAGCAGATGGTCGGAGGAAAGCAGGATAGCCGTCAGCACGTTGTTGAAATCATGCGCGATGCCACCGGCGAGCGTTCCGACCGCATTCATCTTCTGCGTCTGCGCCATCTGCGCTTCCAGCGCCTTCTGCTCGGTCACCTCGACGGCATAGACGATCGCCGCTTCCTCGGGCGCCTCGTCGCTCTGGTCGATGACGGCATTGACATAGAAGCGGAAATAGCGCGCCTCGTCGGTCGGTGTGCGGGTGTCGAGCGGCGCGATGTCGCCCTGCCGATCCTTGGCCGCCGCCAGCGCCGCGGCCAGCTGTGGCCGGTCGCTTTCCTGCACGATGGTTTCAAGATGCGGCGCCTTTTCGAGATCGTCGCGAGAGACGACGCCGGAGAACATCTTCAGGAACGGCGCATTGGTTCGCAAGATGCGCCCGTTGCCGTCGACCGAGGCGATCGCCATCGGCGTATTGTTGAAGAAGCGGGTGAAGCGCATGGCGGCGGCCGAAGCGGACTGGCCGCCGGCATCGCCCTTTTCACGCGCCAGCACGATCGTCCGGCTTTCGCCGGGTGCGCCGTCGCGCATCGAGGTGACGCTGTGGACGATCTGTACCGGCAGGCTCTGGCCGTTGCTCTTGCGCAGGTCGAGATCGAGCGTCACGGTCTTCTTCAGGCCCGGTTCGGCCTGCACCGACTGGATCAGCGCCAGTCCCTCGCCCGCCACGACGTCGCCGATCGTCATCGAGCCCGGCACGAACTTGGTGAGGTCGAGGCCCAGCCATTCGGCAAGCGTCGCATTCAGGTAGAAGATCTCGCCCTTCCTGCCGGCGGAAAAGAAGCCGGCCGGCGCGTGGTCGAGATAATCGATCGCGTTCTGCAATTCCTTGAAGAAGCGCTCCTGGTCGTCGCGCTCCGTGGTGATGTCGGTGATCTGCCAGATCTGCAGCGGCTGGCCGCCGTTTTCCTCCGGCTGCAGCAGCCGCGCCTTCAGCCGGTACCAATGCGCGCCGGAGCTGTTGCTGCCAGGCCCGACGGCGCGCAGCAGGCGAAATTCCTCCCGGCCTTCCTTGCCCTCGCGCAGGCCGTTGACCAGCCGGTAGAGCGCCTCGTTGGATTCGCGGTGGCGCGACAGCAGCGTTTCCAGCGTCTGCACCTCGGTCGCCTTGCGCGCGCCGGTCAGCGCGCCATAGGCGGCATTGGCATAGATGATCCGGCCTTTTTCGTCGGTGATCAGCGTACCGTCGGGATGGCTGTTGAGGAAGGCGCGCGCCAGGCTGTCGGACTGGCGCTGCGGCATCACCTCGATGAAGCCGATGACCGAGGACACCAGGAAGAAGATGCCGACCATGGCGAGCACGCCGAGGCCGCCAAGCACGACCTCGTTGTCGAGCGATTTTTTGAAGAAGACGAAGGCGCCGGCAGCCGCAATCAGCACGAGCGCCAGCAGAAGAATGCGCAAGACCGTGCCAGAACGCCCCCCACGATCCACAAGCGGTGCGTTATAGTCGTCGGCCTGACGCGGTTTCGTCATATATTCCTCACATAAACCCTACCGCTTCGTAGCACGAACACGAAGCAGGAATCAGGCACTCTTTCCTTCTTAGCAATTTGCCGCGTCGGCAAAAACACCGCTGGCCGGCAAGACTGCTTGAATTCACAGGCAACAGCGCCATCTGCCCCAGAAACCCAAAGCTGCCGCCTGTGTGTGAGGTCGCCGAGTGCCTGGCAGCGGAACACGAAATCGCGTTCTCCCGTGACTGGACAGTATCGGCGGCCCTTGCCTAAGGAACGGAAAAGTCGTCAATATGTGCCGAATGCGAAATGGAGTGAGTGACTATGTTGGATGATGTTGTCGGAGCTTATGGCAGCCGTTTCCTGCTTGCCGCCGGTGGCGTCGGTCTGGCGCTTCTCCTGCTCATCATCGTGCTCTGGGTGATCCGCAGCCGGGCGCCCTCGCCCTTCGTGCGCGGCGGCCGCAACCGGCAGCCCCGGCTGCAGGTGCTGGATGCCGCAGCCGTCGATGCCCGTCGCCGGCTGGTGCTGGTGCGCCGCGACGACGTCGAACACCTGATCATGATCGGCGGCCCGAGCGATATCGTCATCGAAAGCCGTATCCTGCTCGCAGCGGCCGAACAGCCGGAAAGCGTCAGCGGCACGCAGCAGCCCGCCGAGCAGCGTCCGATATCGGTCGCGCGGCCGGAAACACCGCCGGTCTCTCCACCACGCCCGCCGGTCGCAGCCCGTGTCGAGCCGGCCGCCGAGCCCACTTTCTCTGCGCCGGTTTCGCCAGAGCCGCGCCCGCGCCCAGAACCACCGGCCCAACCGCCGTCTCAGCCTGCCGTGGCACCGCCGGTGGTCACGAGCCCTCTTCCGGCAGAGCCCGTGACAGCTCCGCTGTCGGCCGAACGCGACAATCCTCTGCGCGCCGTCCCGCCCCAGCCGCGCCCGCAGGAGCGTCCCGCCGCTCCCCCAGCCGCGCAGCCCGCACCGTTTCACGATGCCTCAAGTGCCGCCGAGATCCTCGATGCCGCCCGCCAGCGCGTGCTGCCGCAGCAGCGCATCGAACCCGAGGTCTCCGCCCCGCCTGTCCGGGACATGCCGGCGGCCGCGCGCGCCGCACCAGGTAGCGCCGAAGACGAGGCGGCTGCGCAGTCGGCAGCGGCGATCCGTCATGATTTCCAGCGGGTGCTGGAAGAGGAAATGTCGAACAATCTGACGGCCGAACGCATCGTGCCGGCGCCGGCAAACCAGGCGCCTCGCCAAGCGGTGTCGCAGCCGGCCAACCTGCCACGCCGTGATCCCGAGCTTGCCCCGATCACCGGCGCCGATACCGAGCTGCAGAAGGAAGTCGCCCGCATCTTCGGCGAAATGAGTGTCAATCGCGACAAGTGATGTCGGATTGCTAGAGCGCCCCTCCTTCATCACTAAGTTGCATAAAAGCCGCATTGCCCTGGCTTTCAGCACCCCGAACGGGCTTGGGGGCTCCCTTTCATGCCGATCATTTGTTATCCCTAGGGTTGAAGAGCGTCGGCGCATTCGAGGTTGCACTTTGCCTAAGTAAATACCGGTCTCACTCCAGTTTCACCCGTACTGCCGCAGAGCGATACGCTGGCGGCATGCGAACATGTTCATCGGGTGGTGGCGAGAGACCGGTTTGGCATTGTTACAATGTGCCATGTGCAGCTCCGCTGTCTCAGCTCTTCAGCCGCCCACAACATCGCCACACCGCGCCCGCAAGGGGTTTTCTCATGCACCATCTTGGTGGACTTCCGAACGGAAGACCAAGACGGTATGTGCAATACGCTTCGGGTCCGATGGACCATTATTCCCAAGACAGCTCCCCAGCCTTGGATTGCATGCGGCGGATGCGGAGGCCTGAGAGCCTTCCAATCCAGCGGCAAGATCCGGCTCAACGCCAACGGTCGCAAGCTCGACGCTTGGCTTATCTACAAATGCCTGACCTGCGAAAGGACATGGAACCGGCCAATCATCGAGCGCCGCAATGTTCGCGACATCGATCCTGCCGTCCTTGACGCGTTACAATCCAACGATCCCGACTGGATCCGGGCAGAAACCTTCAACCTCGAGGCTCTCCGGCACAAGTCGCAGCGTGTGGACGAGTTTGCTGAATTTGAAATCGCAAAGGAGATTCACCAGAAAACTGCAGATTGGACGAGATTGGCAATCGAACTGATGGTCCCGTTTCCAACCAGCACACGGCTTGACCGTCTGCTGGCCTCCGAGTTGAAAGTTTCGCGCTCGCGGCTGCAGGCTCTTCATAATCAAGGCATGGTTCTGACAAATCCTCACCCAGCAGACGTGATGCGGCGGCGAATCAAGAATGGCACCCTTATCGTGATCGACCTCGCCATGCAGGCCGATCGAGAGCAATCGTGGAAACCTCTGGCATCAGGAGATCCGCTGTAATCGCGGAAATCCGCGGCCACAACGGCTCGATCCTGGGCCTTTGTGGCTTGTTATCCAACACACCGGGATAAGGATAAACGAAAAAGCGCCACGATCAGATCGCGGCGCCTATTCTGCTTTCATGCCCGCATGAAAACTCTCATTCGTCGCGATAGACCTTTTCGCGGCGTTCGTGACGCTCCTGCGCCTCGATCGACAGTGTCGCGATCGGGCGGGCATCGAGACGCTTGAGGCCGATCGGTTCGCCGGTTTCCTCGCAATAGCCGTAGGTGCCGTCGTCGATGCGCTGCATTGCCGCGTCGATCTTCGAAATCAGCTTTCTCTGCCGATCACGGGCGCGAAGTTCGATCGCCCGATCTGTTTCCGACGACGCCCGGTCGGCGAGGTCGGGATGGTTTGCGCTTTCCTCGGCCAGATGGTCGAGTGTCTCACGCGCTTCTCTAAGGATATCATTTCTCCATGCAACCAGCTTGGCCCTGAAATAGGCGCGCTGGTTTACGTTCATGAACTCTTCCTCTTCCGAGGGAACGTAATTGCTAAGATCGATCTTCTCACTCAACGCGATTCTCCTGAAGAACATCTCATCTGGCCGGGTGTATATCCCAAGCGCTAGTCGCGATTCAAGCCAAATACGACAGGTAAACAGATTTTTAAATCTGTTACAATTTTCGGCTAACGATCTATTTTGTCATGGTTATTCCGGCCGCCGTTTTTTGCTTCGCCTTCAAAACGCCGTGTTGTCAGCCAGGTTTTAGGGAGTTGCGGCCTGACTGGCGATTGACGGCGGCCAATTACAACCGCTACTGAAAAGACCCGCCCGATCCTGGATTTGCCCATGACCGTACCCGTGCCTCCGCCCAACCGCATCTATCTCCTGCGTCATGCCGAGGCCGGCTGGGCCGAATCCGGACAGCGCGATTTCGACCGGCCGCTCAATGAAAAGGGCTTCGGCGATGCTGAGATCATCGCCGATAAGGCCGCCGACAAAGGCTACCGTCCCGATCTTCTGATCAGTTCGACGGCGCTGCGCTGCCGCGATACCGCCGATGCGGTCTACCGGGCGATAGGCCTCACGCTTGAGGTTCGTTATGTCGACGCGCTCTACAACGCCACGGTCGACACCTATCTCGAGATCATCGATGCGCAGGACGAATCTGCCGTTATGCTGGTCGGCCACAATCCGACCATGGAGCAGACGCTGGAGGCGCTGATCGGCCATGAGGCGATGGCAAGCGCCCTTCCCGGCGGCTTCCCGACGGCAGGCCTTGCCGTTGTCGATTACGACGCTTCGGGCGCCGTCTGGCGCCTTATCGATTTCGTGGTCGTCTGAAGACTTTCGCGCCGCTTCTTTTGCAGGCGGGGCGCCCTCCCTATATTGCGGGCAGTCACCAACCGGAATTGCGCCTTGCCGCCACGCCTGACATCTTTTGCCGATGACGCCCGCATCGCCTTCGACAATCTCGCCGATCGGGCGAGCGGGATCGTCAATCCGACCGTGCGGCTCGGCGTTACCGGCCTCTCCCGCTCCGGCAAGACGGTCTTCATCTCCTCGCTGGTCCACAATCTCCTACATGGCGGCCGACTGCCGCTGTTCGAGCCGGTCCAATCCGGCCGCGTCTCGGCGGTGCGGCTGGAACCACAACCGGACGATGCCGTGCCGCGCTTCCAGTACGAGGACCATATCCGCGCACTGGTGAAGGACCGTATCTGGCCGGATTCGACCCGCGCCATATCAGAATTGCGCATCACGCTGGATTATCAGAGCGCCAGCGGCTGGAACCGGTTGTTTTCGCCCGGCCGCTTGTCGATCGATATCGTCGATTATCCCGGCGAATGGCTGCTCGACCTGCCGCTGCTCGGCAAGGATTATCGCACGTTCAGCGAGGAAACGTTGGCACTTGCCGAAACGGGCGTCCGCTCCGAACTGTCGCGCCCATGGCTGGCGCTGACGCGCGCCACTGACATCCATGCCGGCGCCGACGAGATGATCGCCCGCGACCTCGCCACCGCTTTTGCCGATTATCTCAAAGCCTGCAAGGCCGACGAACGCTCGCTTTCCACCCTGCCGCCTGGCCGCCTGCTCCTGCCCGGCGATCTCGACGGGTCGCCGGCGTTGACCTTTGCGCCGCTGGCTCTGCCGCCGGACGGGCGTCCCGGCCGCGGCTCGCTCTGGACGATGATGGAGCGGCGCTACGAGGCTTACAAATCGGTCGTCGTCAAACCTTTCTTCCGTGAGCATTTCGCCCGGCTTGATCGCCAGATTGTCCTCGTCGATGCGCTGCAGGCGATGAACCGCGGCCCCGAAGCAGTGCAGGATCTGGAACGCGCGTTGACCGATGTGCTCGCCTGTTTCCGCCCCGGCACCAATTCGCTGCTCTCCTCCCTGCTCGGGCGCCGCATCGACCGCGTGCTGGTCGCCGCCACCAAAGCCGATCATCTCCATCATGAAAGCCACGACCGGCTCGATGCGCTGACCCGCCGCCTGGTGGATCGCGCCATCGACCGCATCGGCATGGCTGGCGCCGGCATCGACGTCATGGCACTTGCTTCCGTGCGCGCCACCCGCGAGGCGACCGTCAAACGTGACGGCCATGAACTTCCGGTCATCGTCGGCACGCCGATAGAGGGCGAAACCATCGCCGGCGAACGCTTCGACGGCCAGAGAAAGACCGCGATCTTCCCCGGTGACCTGCCGGAGGATCCGGAAAGCCTGTTCGACCGCATCGCCTCGGGCGAGACCGGCCTGCAGCTGCCCGATGTTAACGTCGTCAGGTTCCGCCCGCCGCATCTCGAAGAAACCGGCGGCGGCATCAAGCTGTCGGTGCCGCATATCCGCCTCGACCGCGCCATGCAGTTCCTGTTCGGAGACCGTCTCGCATGAGCAAGCCCCCGTCCGATCCGCCGCGCCGCGCACCCGCCGCCTTCATCTATGAGGACGAAGCCACCGAGCGGCGTGACAACGGCCGGCAAGGAGGTGAGCGGCGCAAGCCGGAAAGCTTCTCCGAGAATGTCGTCGTGACGCCGGATGAGGACGATCCCTTCCTCAATCCCGACAAGGATCTGAGCGCGGTCCCCGTTGCAGCGCCGCGCAAGCGGCGGACCTCCTTCGGCAAGATCGCCGCCGGCGCCTTCGGCATCCTGCTGTCGCTCGCCATCGGCCTCTGGACCGATAGCCTGATCCGCGATCTCTTCACCCGCGCCGACTGGTTAGGCTATGCGGCCCTTGCCGTGCTCGCGGTAGGCATCCTCGCCGTGCTGGCCCTCGTCATCCGCGAAACATCAGGCATGATGCGCCTTGCCGCCGTCCAGACGATCAACGCCGAGGCAGACGCGGCGATGCTCGAAACCCGACCAGTGAAGGCGCGTGCCGTCGTCGCACGCCTTACCACGCTCCTTTCCGCCAATCCTGAGACATCGAAGGGCCGCGCGACGCTGAAGGCGACCGAAGGCGAGGTCATAGATCCCCCGCATCTGATTGCGCTTGCCGAACGCGAACTGCTCGCTCCGCTCGACCGCAAGGCCCGCGCCCTGATCGTCAACGCCTCGAAGCGCGTCTCGATCGTCACCGCCGTCAGCCCGCGCGCCGTGGTCGACCTGCTCTACGTGCTCTACGAGGCCGTGCGCCTCATCCGTGCCATGGCCGAGCTTTACGGCGGCCGGCCCGGCACGCTCGGCATGTTCCGTCTGTTGCGTGACGTGTTGGCGCATCTGGCCGTCACGGGCTCGATCGCCGTTGGCGACAGCCTCGTCCAGCAGGTGCTCGGCCACGGGCTGGCCTCGAAGCTCTCGGCACGACTGGGCGAAGGCGTCATCAACGGCCTGATGACCGCCCGCATTGGAATCGCGGCGATGGATCTCTGCCGCCCGCTCGCCTTCCGCGCCCTGAAGCGGCCGGGAATCGGTGATTTCATCGGCGATCTCACCCCATCCATGTCGCCGCGCGGCAACAATCCTTGAACGAAGCAGCGATTCCGCAGTTTTCGCTTGCCGTAGCGTAATGCCGGAGAAATTTCAGCAGATTCAAGGCTCTAGTGACGGGATTTTAAAACCATCACCGCGCGAAAACCCTGTACTACCTTGCATTTCGGCACAATCGAAAGGAAGGATTAACCATTCTTCGGCAAAACTTGCAGCCAGTTCGTGAGTGGTGTTTGCCAAGGAAAATCCATGTATTCGCGCAAGTTTCTCATCGTATGCGGCCTGGCCGCCGCGGCATTGTCTCCCGTCGCAGATGTCGCACCGGCAGCCACCGCTGCAACCCGTGACAAGGCCTTCTTCGATTCCGTCGCCGGCTCCTGGAAGGGGCCTGGTGAAATCGTCGCCGGCAAGTACAAGGGCACGAAATTCACCTGCAACCTGATCGGTGAGCCCACCGGCGACAGCAGCGCCGGCATCAAGCTCGACGGCACCTGCCGCGTCGGCGTCTTCAAGCAGCCGATGACCGCCGTCATCTCTCAGTCGGGCTCGAGCTACAAGGGCAAATTCCTCGACGGCGCCGCCGGCAAGGGCCTTGACGTCGTCTCCGGCGCCGTCAGCGAGGATACCGTCGTCGTCGGCATCAACCGCGCCAAGCTGAATGGTGCGATGATTGCCCGCGTGCGCGATGACAAGACGATGAACGTCACCGTTTCGGTCAAGGTCGAAAGCCAGATGATCCCGGTGATCGGCCTGACGCTGACCCGCCAGGTCGACGAGATGGCCGTGGGTTCCATCCAGTAGACAAATCGCACAGCGGATTTTCCTGAAGCGGCGGGGTTCCCGCCGTTTTCCGTTTCAGTTTCCCTGCTTCAGGCGCTCAGCCACCAGTCGCGACTATCGTCGGCAATCTCGATGCCGGCCACCTCGGCATCCGACAGCCAGTCACTCACCGCCCTGCCCCTGACCAGGAGACCCGGCGCGATGTCGGCAAGCGGCATCAGCACGAAACCGCGATCGGTCATGCGCGGATGCGGCAGTTCCAGCCGCGGCGCGTCCTGGATCACGTCGCCATAGGTCAGCACGTCGATATCGAGCGTGCGCGGACCCCAGCGCTCGATGCGCTCGCGTTTCATCTCGCGTTCGATCGACAGGCAGACATCGAGCAAAGCCTCCGGCTTCAGCCTGGTCTCGACGGCAGCGCAGGCATTGAAGAAGAACGATTGGTCGGTCTTGCCCCAGGGCGGCGTGCGATAGAGCCGCGAGACCGCCGTAACCCGGCAGTCGTCCCGTCCGTTGAGCCTCTGCAGTGCCGCGGCCATCGCCTTCACAGGGTCGCCGATATTGCCGCCGAGACCGAGTGTGGCGGATTGCAATGCGGCCTCAGGCAAAGTGCTCAACGCTCACCTGCACGAAATCGAGCACGCCGGGCACCGGCGCGTTCGGCTTGCGCACCGTGATCTTCGCCCGCCGGATCTGCGGGAATGTCTCGCAGAGCCCCTTGGCGATATCGAGCGCCAGGGACTCGATCAGGTAGCGCCGCTTGCCGGTGACGATCTGCTCGATCACCGTAAAGGCGATGCCGTAATTGACGGTATCGTTGATCGAATCGCTTTCCAGCGCCTCGCCGGCGACAACATCGAGCTCGGCATCGACGAAGAAACGCTGGCCGAGGAATTCCTCCTCGTCATGCACGCCGTGGCGCGCGAAGAAGGCGCAGTTCTGCAGCGTGATCGTGTAGGTGGTCATGTCGGCCGCTTCCTCTCGAATTCCTGGCGCGCATTAAGCATAGCATCGGCGATATCGAGCGCATCCCTGTTGATTGCGACATTGTGCACGCGGAAAACCGCAGCCCCTTGAAGTCTGAGCAGCGCGCTGGTCGCAGCCGTCGCTGCATCCCGCCCCTGCGCCTCACGCCCCGTCACCGTGCCGAGGAAGCGCTTGCGCGACGTGCCGGCGAGCAGCGGCAGGCCGAAACGGGAAAGTTCGGAAAACCGCGCCATCAGCTCCAGGTTCTCCTCCGCCGTCTCCTTGGCGAAGCCGAAGCCCGGATCGAGCACGATGCGGTCGCGGTTGACGCCTGATGCAGCGGCGATCGCAAGCGACCGTTCGAGGAAATGCACCTGATCGGCAATCACATCGACGAGTTTTACCCTGTCGCGGCCGGTATGCATGATGCAGAGCCCGGCTCCGGTCACCGCAGCAATATCGGCGATATCGGCCTCCCTTTGCAGCCCGAAGACGTCGTTGACGATATGGGCGCCGGCACTGATTGCAAGCCGCGCCGTCTCGGCGCGATAGGTGTCGATCGAGATTAGCGCCTGGGTGCGCCCGCGCAGCGCCTCGATGACGGGCAGCACGCGCGCCTGCTCCTCGGAAGGGCTGACGGTTGCAGCGTTCGGCCGGGTCGATTCGCCGCCGATATCGACAATCCCGGCACCCTCGCTTACCGCCCGCAACGCCTGTTCGACCGCCGCATCGACGGTTTCAAAGCGTCCGCCGTCGGAGAAGGAGTCCGGCGTCACGTTGATGATCGCCATGATCACCGAACGACGCCCGAGTTCGATCTCCCGGCCATGGCCGACACGCCATATGATGCCTTCGAGCCCTGTCACCAGACTTATCCCATTGATGACGAAAAAAGCGCCATCTGATATTGCGCTTGGGGTGGCTATGCCCCAAGCTCCTGTCGATTTCAACACGGGTTGCGTTCAGAATGCCGCTTGCAGTGCGTTATATGGTCGTTCCTATCGCCTTTTCCATTGCTCTTTCCCTTTGCAGCCCGTCGGCAGCCGAAGTGATCGCATCGAAAAGCTATTCCTATTTCGACATTCGCGGCAAAAGCGCGGATGAGCTCGACCGCGAACTCAGCCGGCGCGGCCCGACGGCGAGCGGTTCCTCGGCACGCCACCCCGGCGCTACGAAGATCCGCTTCGGCGGCGAGGCAACCTATATTCAGAATAACGGGCGCTGCCGCGTCGGTAACGTCAAGGTCACGGTCCACACCCAGATCATCCTGCCGCGCTGGAGCAGTCGCAAGGGCGCCAGCAAGGAGCTGTCGATGATCTGGGACGCGCTGTCGAGCGATATCAAGCGCCACGAGGAGCGCCATGCCGAGATCGCCCGCGACCAGGCCCGCGCCATGGAGCGCGCCATCCGGGCGCTGCCGCAGCAGCGCAGCTGCGAAGCCATGCAGGAACTCGTCTCCGGCGAATCAGCTCGCGGTATAGAGGAGCACGACCAGCAGCAGGCGCGATTCGACCGGGTCGAGGCGGTCAATTTCCAGAAGCGGATGCTGAGGTTGCTGAACAATCGAATCAACGGTCGAGCCGGCGCAAAATAAGGCTTTTTCAGTCTGGTTGCGAGCGGAAACCCTTAGCTGAATAACGAAACTTGTGCGAAACTTGCACCCTCCCCAGCGATTCACTGGTCATTTTTCATCCTGGCAGACTCAACCGGAACGCGTTAATATGAACACATTCGAAAGTTCAGGTACGGCATCTGCACTTTCATCGCTGGGTTCTCCTGGCGCGTTCCGAAGCCGCGGATGTTCCTCCCTCATCCGTAGGTAATGCGCCCGCCTCGCCTCGCTCGCTCTAGCGCGCGAGGCGTCTTTTTTTTGGTATCGAATTTTTCGACGACGTTTGAAGCGCAGCGCGCTTCAGGCCTGGCGTTCCGGCACGTGCACCACGAGCCCGTCATAGACAGCCTTCATCCGGATCTGACAGGACAGCCGCGAGGTCGGGCGCACATCGAAGGCGAAGTCGAGCATGTCCTCTTCCATCGCTTCCGGCTGGCCGACCTTCTCCGTCCACTCCTCGTCGACATAGACATGACAGGTCGCGCAGGCGCAGGCGCCGCCGCATTCGGCCTCGATGCCGGGCACCGAATTGCGCACGGCATTCTCCATCACGGTGGAGCCTTGGTCGACGTCGAGGTCGAAGCGCGTGCCGTCGAAGGCGACGATGGTAAGTTTTGGCATCAGGACTATTTCCGGTCTTCAGTGGGTGGGCGGATTTTCTTCCGACAATTCGACGCATCAGTCAACATTGGGAAATCCGCGACAGCCTCGCAGATCGGCCCTTCGCCCGCCGTCTTCAAAGCGTCATAAAGAACGTCGCAAAAAGACCCGCGGTTCCGCAATGGAACAACGGGCCTCGTTCGAACGGTATCTTATGCACGTCGCCCAAAAGTGCGCAGCGGTTTTGGCACAACAACATGCGTCAGATAAAAACTTGGAGTCAGCCGCGGCAGAGCTTCAGAATGAAATTCTCGGCGTCGATGACGGCGGCACCGAGCGCTGCCGTCGCGCCGGCATCGCCGCCGTTTTCCTCGACGGCTTCCGCCGTCTGCGACACGCGGAACGCGCCGACCGAGCTTGCCGCGCCCTTCAGCCGATGCGCGGCTGCGCCGATACGGATGGTTTCGCCGCTGGCAATATCCTGCAGGCATGCGCGAGCCTGGCGCGCAAACATCTGAAGGACTTCGAGTTCCAGTGTCTTGTCGCCCATCGTCTGCTTTGCGAGATGGACCAGATCGATCGGCCGGACCTTCGAGGGACACGGTCCCTTTGCATTATCAGGCGCCTCGAATACGATGTTCAATCCTGCCATCTGGGCTGCCATTGCCAATTCTCCCGTCTCTGTCGTCCGCAGTTGCAACAGTTCTGCGACAGGAGGGTGGCCATCACGTTAAATTCCGGCACAGTCAGGGCGGAAATCTCGCCATATGGTTAACATCCGTTAAATATCCCTAAACTATTGGCTTTTGAGCCGCGCCTGGGATTCAAAGGTGTTAACAAAGGGTTAACGCGCCATGAATCTCAAGCCTTCATTAATTGTGTGAAGAGCCCAGATGTGTCACTACGATACTGGTGGAGCGGGTTTGTGGTACGCGCCTTTGCCGAGCGAGTGGATAATGGTAGTGTTTTGATACCTTCCGTTTGAAAAAGCGGCTATCTACTCTGAAATGACATGCTTATCCGTCCTTCGTTGGGATGGAAGGCTGGAACGGCAAAGTTGTTCCCGGGTGAGGCGGAAGCCCAGGAAGCGCTGTCGGACTGGCTGACAGTAACGAGGCATAACCGAATGGCGAACAACAAATATAACGAGTCAATTGAGGACAAGGCGTTCAAGGCATTGGACGAGGCGCTCCAGATCGACTTTAGCAAGGATAACGTACCGTCTCGCCGCGGCGACGCGCCCCAGGCCCCGGAGGCTAATGTGTCTGATCCAGTAAATGCGCGTAACCAGCAGGCCCAGGAAGAAGCGCAGCGCCGCAGCCGCCGCGGTGCCGCCGGCGAGCAGACTTCCAGGGCTCCGGCCTTCGCCCCCGCCAACGATGCCAGCCGCAATACGCCCGCCTCGATCCTGAAATCCTTTGACGGCGCCTCCAGCCGCTCGGCGGTGCGCACCGCCACGCTGTTTTCCGTGCTTTGGGTCATGGCCGGCCTCGGCCTGATGTCGCTGCTTTATGCTCCGCAGATCTGGCAGATTCGTTCGCTCGCCGATCTCGTCGCCCTGCCCGGCGTCATCGCCGGCCTCGTCGGCATCATCATTCCCGTGATGATGTTCTATGCCTTTGCCATCATGATCTCCCGCGCCCAGGACATGCGCAACGCCGCCCGTTCCATGGCAGAGGTGGCATTGCGCCTGGCAGAGCCGGAAACCATCGCCTCCGAGCGCATCATGACCGTCGGCCAGGCCGTGCGCCGTGAGGTCTCGGCCATGAATGAAGGCATCGAGCGCACCATCGCGCGTGCCTCCGAGCTGGAAACGCTCGTCCATTCCGAAGTCAATGCGCTTGAACGTTCTTACGCCGACAACGAGTTGCGCGTTCGCGGTCTCGTCCACGAACTCGGCTCCGAGCGCGAGGCGATCGTCAACCATGCCGACCGTATCCGCACCTCGATCGGCAGCGTGCACGACCAGTTGAAGGAAGAGCTGTCGCTTGCGACCGAAGAGATCGCGGTGCGGCTTGCCACATCTGGCGAAGCCTTCGCCTCGCTGATCGATACACGCGCCGCCACGATCCTGGAAAAGTCGGACAGCGCCCTGCAGTCGATGGGCAGCCTGCTCGCTGCCAAGACCGATACCCTGCTGCAGACCCTGAACGCATCGGGTTTTGCGCTGGCCACCGAATTCGACAACCGCCTCGAAGCCCTCTCCGTCAATCTCAACGACCATGGCGAAAGGCTGCTCAGCCAGTTCGAGACGCGCGCCTCGACCATGGACAGCAGCACCGAAAAGCTGAATGCGGCGCTGAATGAGCGCACGCACCAGCTCAACGAGATCCTGATCGCCCGCACCCGCGAGATCAATGAGAGCCTGACGTCAGGCGAACGCACCATCGGCGGCACGCTTGACGACGTGTTGTCGAAGCTGAACAGCGCGCTCGATGAAAAGGGCGCAAGCTTCCGCCAGAGCCTGCAGACCACCGCCGACGATGCCGTCATGGATCTCGACGTGCGCTCCGGCTTCTTCGAGGAGCGGCTGCAGACGACCGTCGCCCAGCTGTCGACCGCCTTCGACGAACGCGTCTCCGAATTCACCAGCGCCTTCGACAAGCGCACCGGCTCGCTCGACACCAAGCTGATGGAGAGCCTCGCTCGTATCAACGAGACGCTGACCGGCGGCTCGGATTCGATCGACGGCATCCTGAATTCCGGTATCGACCGCCTTGGTTCGTCGATATCAGACCAGTCGCTGGCGCTCGCCACCGCCCTCGCCACCGGCCACGAAGTCCTGGAAAGCACGCTCGGCAGCCGCGCGGACGAAATCACCACAGCCCTCACCAGCCGCACCGGCGAACTGACCTCGGCGCTGCAGAGCGCTACGTCTGACATCGCGCTGACGCTCGCATCGGGCACCTCCGAGCTGCAGAACAACCTTCAGACACGCTCGGCCGAATTCCGCGACGCGCTGCGCACCACCACCACCGATCTGACGACTGCCGTTGCCGCTGGCACCGAACAGGTCACCTCTGCCTTCGGCGGTCGCGCCGAGGAGCTGAGCGGCGTGCTTACCGCCCGTGCGGCCGAAATCAGCGAGGCGCTCGGCACGGCCCACGGCCGTATCGACAGCGTCATGGCAGAGCGCGGCGGCGCATTGCTCGAGGCGCTCACCACCCATCACGGCCGCTTCGAGGAAGCGCTGACGACCCGCTCCGACGCCATCATCAATGCCGTCTCCGGCACCCATGACCGTCTTGCCGAGACGCTCGACGAAAAGGCGATGGCGCTCGCCATTTCCTTGAACGAGAGCCAGGCTCGCATCGAGGACACGCTCGAGACCCGCTCCGAGGCCTTCCTCAACGCCGTGTCCGGCACGCATGATCGCCTGTCGGAAACGCTGGACAGCAAGGCGGCGGCCCTTACGACCTCGCTCGACGAGCGCCATGCCCGCATCGAGGATGCGCTTGGAACGCGCGCCGAGGCACTGCTGAACACTGTATCCGGCACGCGCGACCGTCTTGCCGAAACGCTCGACGAAAAGGCGATGGCGCTCGCCATTTCCTTGAACGAGGGCCAGGCCCGTATCGAGGATACGCTGGAAACCCGCTCCGCGGCGCTGCTGAACGCCGTCTCCGGCACCCATGATCGTCTCTCGGAGACTCTGGACGGCAAGGCGGCAGCTTTTGCCACCTCGCTCAGCGAAGGCCATGCCCGGATCGAGAATACGCTCGAAACCCGCTCCGCAGCGCTGCTGAACGCCGTCTCCAGCACCCATGATCGCCTCTCCGAGACGCTGGACGAAAAGGCGATGGCCCTCGCCATCTCGCTCAACGAAACCCAGACGCGTATCGAAGACACGCTGGAAACCCGCTCGGCAGCCCTGCTGAATGCGGTCTCCGGCACCCATGACCGCCTGTCCGAGACGCTGGACGAGAAGGCGATGACGCTCGCCATCTCGCTCAATGAGAGCCAGTCGCGGATCGAAGACACGCTGGAAGCACGCTCTGAAGCCTTCCTCAAGGCCGTGTCCGGCACGCACGACCGACTCTCGGAAACGCTCGACGAAAAGGCGACGGCGATCGCCGCCTCCCTGAACGAGGGCCAGAGCCGCCTGCAGGACACCCTGGAGAGCCGCTCGGAATCCTTACTCAATGCGGTCTCCGCCACTCACGACCGCCTGTCCGAGACACTCGACGATCGGGCGATGGCGCTTGCCATTTCGCTGAACGAGAGCCAGAGCCGTCTTGAGGAGACGCTGACAACAGGCGCCGAGGCGATCACCAATGCGGTTTCCGGCACGCATGTCGGCCTGAACGGAGTGCTCGACCAGAAGGCCGCCGCCCTCGCCGCCTCGCTAACCGAAGGCCAGGCTCGCCTCGAGGAGGCCTTGGGCCACCGCACCGCCGCGATCATCGGCGCCGTAACGGCAACCCACGATCGGCTCACCGATACGCTCGATGAAAAGACCATGGCGCTCGCCATTTCGCTCGACGATAACCAGAGCCGCTTCGACAGTGTGCTCGAAGCCCGCAGCAACGCCATCATGGAGGCCGTCTCCGGTGCCGAAGCCCGAGTCGCCGGCGCCTTCTCCGACAAGACCGATGCAATCCGCACCGCCTATACTGACAATCAGCAGCGGCTCGAAAATGCGCTTTCCGAACATAGCGCCGCCCTCTCAGGCGTTCTCGATACCGGCGGCGCCCGCTTCGAGGATCTCGTCGGCGGCTTGACCGGCCGCATCGAAGGCCGTCTGACCGATGCACATACACGGCTCGGAGGCCTCGCCGACGAGGCCGCAGCGCGCATCGAGGGCGGGCTCGCCTCTGCCCATGAGCGCATCCGCACGACGCTCGAAGACCGCGCCAACGCCATCGACCTATCGCTGAACCAGGCCCATGCGCTGATCAGCGATACGCTGGCCGAACAGGCGACCAGCATCGGCACCTCGGTGGCGACAAGCGTCGGCATGCTCGAATTGTCACTGGAGCACCGTGAAGCGGCGATCCGCCAGGCGATCGATGCCGGCGCCCAGACATTGGAAGATCGCATGCATGCCGGCGCCGGCCAGATCGCCGGTCGCTTCCAGGAGGCGGCACGTGCGATTTCGAGCTCCACCCAGGATTTGTCCACCCATCTCGATCGGTCGGTCGAAAGCCTGACGGGCCGTTTTGAAGAAACCGGATCGCGTGTGGAAGCCGGCCTTGCGGCGATCGAGACCCGCATCCGCGACGGCGTCGGCGGCGTTGCCGAAAAGGTCGAAGCGGCCAGCGGCCAACTGTCCGGCGTGCTTGCCGACGGCGTCTCCCGTATCGGCGCGCTCAGCAACGACGCCACACAGCGCATCTCGGCGACGCTCGAAGGCAGTGCCGCAAACCTCACTCAGGCGATCGACAGCCGCACCGCCAATCTGGCCGAGACGCTGGACAGCCGCACCACCAGCCTGACCGGCGCCATCGATGGCCGCACCGCGAGCCTCGCCGAAACGCTCGACCGCGGCAATGAACGCATCGAGGAACGCCTCTCCACCATGGACCGTGCGTTGACTGTCGGCCTCGATGCCGTCAATCGCACCATCGAAGGCAAGGCCGCCGGTCTCGCCTCGACGCTGCGCAGCGCAGTTGCCGACGCGGCCCAGGGAATGGAAGGCGAAGCGACGAGAACCACCGAACTGCTTGGCAAGACCGGCCAGCAATTCGCCGAGGATCTCAATGTGAAAAGCGACGAATTCACCCGCACCATGGATGAGCGCTCGTCACAGATCGTCACCCGCGTCGCCGAAGCTCAGAATCGGCTGGCAAGCCAGGCCGCTGCCGTTGCCCAGACCTTCTCGGAAGCCGGTAACGCCATCGTCAACAAGGTCGCCGAGGCCGAGACCATCGTCGGCACGCAGGTCAATGCCATCTCCAAGGTGCTGTCGGATGCCGGCCAGTCTCTGGAGACACGCGGCAATGCCATCCGCTCGACCCTGTCGGGCGCCGGCACCGAGATTTCCGCCACCATGGCGGATGTCGATCGCTCGCTGGAAGCACGCAGCAGCGCCATTCGCACCAACCTTGAAGAGCGTGCCCGCGAGATCGATACGACGTTCTCCGAAATCGACCGGGCGCTCGAAGCGCGCGGCAACTCGATCCGCTCGACGCTCGAGGAGCGCACCCGCGACCTCAACTCGATGCTATCAGGCCGTTCGGTCGAATTGACGCGCATCCTCGACGAAACGGCCCGCCCGATCATCGACCGCTACACCGATGCCGGCGAGCAGGCCGCCGCCCGCATCACCGCCGCGGCGAACCTCAGCGCCGACCGCCTGCGCGCCGAAAACGAAGCGCTCGCCAGCGCCGTTGCCGCCCGCACCGAGAATGTCGCCAATGCCGTCAGCGCCATCGAGAACAGCCTGGTCGGCAACGTCAACGGCCTCGTCGAGCGCATGTCGGAAAGCAGCGCGGCGATGGCGATGATGATGAACCGCGCCGCCGAGCAACTGACCAGCGTCGACGGTCGTCTCGGCGATACCACCACGCGCTTTGCCGACTCCGCCACCAAGGCCGCTGAAATGGTCTCCGCCTCGACCAGGCTTCTCGAAGGCAAGGTCGACCGCCTCTCCGACATTTCGGGCCAGACGCTGGCACAGGTCGGCGGCATCATCGGCCGCTTCGACGAACACTCCAAGGTTCTGACCCAGGCTTCGCAGCTTCTCGGCGCCGCCCAGTCCAACCTCGCCTCGACGCTCGAGGAACGCGAGAGCGCGCTGCAGACGCTCTCGGTCGGCCTCGTCTCGCGCTCGGCCGAGATCGAAAAGACCATGCAAGGCCTCGGCAGCATGATCGAGACCGTGTTCGAGCGGGCAGAGCAACGCTCCAACCAGGTTACCGGCAATTTGCGCCAGGGCGTGCAGTCCTCCTTCGCCGATATCGGCCGCATTCTCACCGAAACCGAGAAGCGTGCCCAGGAAGCGGCAGAGACGATGCGCGAGGCGATCACCCGCGCCGGCGACGAGGCCAATACGACGATCGACGGCACCTTCGCCAATGTCGAGCGCCGCTCCGGCGATCTCTCCAATCGCATTCGCGGCGGTCTCACCGCCTCGCTGTCGGAAGTCGATCGCATGCTCGGCGAAGCTGGCCGCGCCTCAGACGGCGCCGCCCAGCACATGCGGGAAGCGCTGCGCGAGGCGATCGATGATGCCGTCGGCCGCTTCTCCGGCGCCACCGAGGATATCCGTCGCTCTGCGGCCGACATCCGCAACGAGCTTGACGCCACCCGCGCCGAACTGAAGCGCGGCGCCTTCGATCTTCCCGAGGAAGCCAAGGAAAGCGCCTCGGCCATGCGCCGGGCCGTCGCCGAGCAGATCAAGGCGCTGCAGGATATCTCCCAGCTGGTCGGCCGCTCCAGCCAGCAGCTCGAGATCTCCGAGCCCGTCGCCCGCACACTCGCTCAGGTGCAGCCGGCCCCGCGTCCTGCCCAGCCGGTCGCAGCCCAGCCGCCGCAGCCGGCAGCACCGCCGCCGATCGAAGCGACAGGTCTGCGCGGAGCGATCGCACCGTCTGCGCCGGCTGCCGCCCCCCAGCGCGCCGCGCCGCAGCCTGCCCCCGCTCGCCAGGAAACAGGCCGCCCGGAAACAGGTCGCCAAGAGCCGGCTCGTCCGGAAAGCGGCGGCTGGATCAGCGATCTCCTGCGTGGCGCATCGCGTGAGGACGCCGCCGACGAGGCCGCGGCCGCCCGTGTTCCTGCCCGCCCGGCGGAAACTGCCGCGCCGGCCGCGCGCAGCAACGACAGCCGCAATCCGCGCCACGTCGTCGAATCGCTGAACTCGCTCTCGGTCGATATCGCCCGCGCCATCGATCACGACGCCTCGGTCGATCTCTGGCGCCGTTACCAGCGCGGCGAGCGCGACGTCTTCACCCGCCGCCTCTACACGCTGAAGGGCCAGCAGACCTTCGACGAGATCAAGCGCAAATACGACCGCGAACCGGAGTTCCGCACCGCCGTCGACCGCTACATCGGTGATTTCGAAAAGCTGCTCGCCGACGTCGCCCGCACCGACCCGAACCGGACGGTGACGCAGTCCTACCTCACCTCGGACACGGGCAAGGTCTACACCATGCTCGCTCATGCCGCAGGCAGGCTCGGCTGAACTCGCTGATCTGAACTGGAATTACCCGGGAAAGCCGCTTGAACATGTGTCAGGCGGCTTTCGCCATCCAGCCACGGAAACTTCGCCCGAAATGACCAAAGCCCTCGTGATCATCGACGTCCAGAATGCCATCCTCTCCGGCAAAGCCTCGCCAGAGCGGCAGCCCCAAGTCGATGCCGCACTCGACCAGACCGTCGCACGGCTGGCCGCGCTACAGGAAAAAGCTCGGCAGGCGGGCGCGCCGATCGTACTCGTTCAGCATGACGGCGACAGCGGCCATCGATTGGCTGTCGGCACGCCAGGTTGGGCGCTACGCGACGAGATCGCGCCGAGGCAGGCCGAGGTCGTTGTGCGCAAGAAAAGCGCCGACTCCTTCTTCGAGACCGATCTTGGAGAACGCCTGGGCGAACGATCGGTCACTCACCTCGTCGTGGGTGGATGCATGTCCCAATTCTGCGTCGACACGACAGTCAGGCGAGCCGTGTCGCTCGGATATGATGTGACGTTGATTGCCGATGGTCACACGACCAGCGACACGGCGACCTTAGCCTTCTCCGAGATCATTGCCCATCACAATGAAACACTCGATGGTTTCGATGCGGGCAAGGCGACGGTAGAAATCCGCCCCGCTGCCGAGATCGACTTTTCCTAAATTTTCGGACCACATGGGAACCCGGGACCGTTTGGCGGCCCCGGGTTCCGATATCTCACCGATCGGCCGCTATATTCCAGTTGTAGACGCACCGATCGAGGCCGATGGCGATCTCAAGCACCAGCACGTCGTGGTCGACGGCCGCTCCCTTCCTCGGCTGCGACCGGTAGCGCTGCGGAAAATCCGTGCGTCGGGAGATCGAGCAGACCTCCATCCATTTGTCGCCATTGTCGACCTCGATATCGACAGTCACCTCCGAATAGGCCGGCAGCCGGTCGGAGGGCACGATCCGGGTCGGCAGATGGATCAGCGATGCGATCATCCGGCGGACCGGCTCGAGGCAGGCGGCGTGATAGTCGTTGCCGCTGTCGGCCGTGAAGGCGCATTGGAATTCGAGCTGCCAGAATTCCTTCAGCCGCATGTGTTTGGTCGGCTGCTCCTGCTCGCGACGATAGGATCTGCCGGCCTGCCAGACGCAGAGCGGCAACCATGTCTTCGAATGATTGCCGAGAATATGCTGCATGTAGATGTAGGTCGACGGCGTGGTCTCCGGTCTCAGCACCAGCGCGGTCTCGCTGGTGGAGAGCTGTTCCTGGACCCAGATATCGGCGTTCGAATAGGCGCTTGAAACCAGCGACCGCGGCATCAACGCCGGCGCCTCGACCCTCCTGACATCCCAGGCTGGATTGACGGATCTGAGGAAGCTGCGGACCTCTTGCGAGAAGAAGCCGATCATATGATCGCGCAGCTGGATCTCGCGCTCCTCCCAATGGACGAGCGAATTGACATGATAAATATTGAGCACGGTGCCTGTCTCCCTGGCAACCTTGATTGACGTGGTGAGGGGCTTTACGTCCAGCAGCGCGCCGGACGCGGAGCGCCCTGACGTCACAGCAGGACGCGAAGACCTCGCCCGCCAAGAGCGCGCACGATCGCGACCTGCAGGCAGGTGCTGATATGACGAGAGAAAGACGCGCGCTTCATGCTCATGGCGAGTTTTCTACGAGCCGTGCGCATCATTGTCAAAACCGAAGAGGGTGAGACAAAAGGAATCAGCTGTGGATGACCCTTTTTTATTGCCCCCTGTCCTTCATTCCGTCACAAACTTTTCTGATCCGCTCACATTAAAGCGAATAGCTCACTCCACCATCCAAACGATCGAGACAGCAACATTGATGACCAAGACGACATCCCGGCTCCTTGCCACCGCGCTCTCCTCCGTTTTCCTGATGGGCGCCTTCACTCTGGCCCAGGCAGGTCAGGCAAGCTTCGTCGTTGATGTGCAGTCCGGTCAGGTCCTCGAAGGCTCCAATCAGGACGATCTGAACTATCCGGCGTCGCTGACCAAGATGATGACGCTCTATCTCGCCTTCGAGGCCCTGCATGACGGACGTCTCAACTGGGACCAGAAGCTCACCATGTCGGAAAATGCCGAGAGCAAGGAGCCCTTCAAGCTTGCTGTCGGTGCCGGCCGCAAGGTGACGCTGCGCGAAGCGGTCGAAGGAATTGTCGTGCTCTCCGCCAATGATGCGGCTGTGGCGATCGCAGAACAGCTTGGCGGCTCTGAACAGGTTTTCGCCAAGGCAATGACCGACAAGGCACACCAGCTCGGCATGAAGGATACGGTCTTCAAGAATCCGTCGGGGCTTCCCGATCCGGAGCAGGTCACCACGGCGCGTGATATGGCGACGCTCGGCGTTTCGCTGATGCGGGACTTCCCCGAGGAGTTCAAGCTCTTCTCTATGCGCGGCTTCCAGTTCCGCGGCATGAAGCTGCGCGGCCACAACAACCTCATGTATCGCTATGACGGCGTCGACGGCATCAAGACCGGCTACACCGATGCATCGGGCTACAATGTCGTGACATCGGCATTGAAGGATGGCCGCCGCGTGGTCGGCGTCGTCATGGGCGAAAAGACCGCGAGCATACGCGACGACAAGATGGCAAGCCTGCTGGACAGTACTCTGCAGTCGTCATCGACCGCCACAGCTTCCACGACACCGGTCAGCCAGCCAGGCGCGACGATGACGGATTCGCAGCCGACGAAGTAGATCGACCAGCGGAGACCTGCCGAAAGGTCGCTAGCGCGTCGGCCCGATGCGTAGATTCAAAGAGTGAGAGCGTCCTTTATACGTCCGAAAAGACGCACGGCGCTCTGACGGGTTATCTGAAGGCCACTTCCAGATGCTGCCGGTCTTGCGCGATCACCTTGCAATTCGTTTCGAATCCTTCGCCTTTGATGGCCAGGACGAATTCCGAAGGAATGCCTGATGTATTGGAGACTGAAATGCCGGCGCTCTCCGATCCAATGGATTTGACGGTGCAGTCGATGGTCGAGCGTCGATCGTTAAACAGGATCGAACCCGCCTTCAGCACCCGCCGTCGAGCCCCAATGGCGTGATCGGCGTGGATCGAACTCCACGACACGCAACGATTCCGTCCGCCATGCTTGGCCTGATACATCGCCCCATCCGCTTGAGCCAGCAGGGTCTCGATCTCCTTGCTGACAATCGAGAGTGCAGAAGTTCCGAAGCTGGCTGTGACGGTCAGGGCGCCATGATCGCCGCGTATGATGTGAGAAGCGACGGCGGCTCTGAGTTTCTCGGCGACCGCGGCAGCACCCTCCCGATCGACATGCGGCAGGATGACGGCAAATTCCTCCCCGCCAAGACGGCCGAACAGATCGCCGGCTCGAAGGGTCGTCTTGCAGGTCGATGCGACCGCCTTGAGGACCTCATCTCCGGCCGCATGCCCATGCGTATCGTTCACCTTCTTGAAATGGTCGATATCGAAGACGATACACGATAGGTCGTGCTTGTGCCGCAAAGCGAGCGAAATGAGCTGATCTGCCTCCTGCTTGAAGGCGCGCCGCGTCATCGCCTCGGTGAGGCTGTCGATCGCGGCCGACTGCATGAGCTCGATGCGGTCCATAGCAGCCCCCGCCAGCTCCTCGAGAATGCTGAGATCTCTGTTGCCGAACGATCTTGGCCTGCGGTCGATCGCGCATACCGTTCCGATCATGTGCCCGGCTTTTGTTCTCAACGGCACGCCGGCATAAAAACGGATATGGTTCTCGCCCGTCACCGCAGGATGTTGTGAAAACCGCGAATCCTTGGTGGCGTCTTGCACGACAATAGGCTTTTCACAGTCCACGACATAGCGGCAGAACGTGTCTTCGCGCGACACCTCGTCGCCCGCGAGGCCGGAGCAAGCCTTATACCATTGCCGATGCGCATCGATCAGCGACACGATGCCGATGTCGATGGAAAAGATCTCCTTTATCAGGCGTACGATCCGCTCGAAGCCCTCGTCCCTCGGAGTGTCGAGGATATCGAGCTGCTGCAACACAGCCAGGCGATCATTTTCGCGTTGGATCGCCTCCAATGACGATTTCCCGAAGACCCGTGCAACCACCATGCAACATTCCTCCTGAAAGGGACTGCATGATGCGTTCCATAAATTCATGAAGAAATTGAATACGATGACGGCCCGCATACCATGGGGTTAAATATTTTTCAGAATCGACAACCCCTGATATTCAAGGGGCGGTCTGGGAATTCCAGTTCAGATTGAGCGCAGCGTCCAGGTGACGATTTCGGAGGCAACCGTGGAGAAGGCGCGGTCGAGGCCTTTGACGAAGCCGTCATTGTCGCCGCCGGCCGGCGCCATGGCGCGGAACACCTTCTGAGCGCGCACCGAGCCGTTGCGATCGTTGAGGATCTTGGCGGAGATCTCGACCACCGCCTGGTTGCCGCGCGAAGCATCGATCTCGAAGGAGCGGATATCGGTGACGATCTGGTAGTCGATCGCCAGCCCCTGCCCCGGCATGCCGACGCCGCCGAGCTTGCCCGAGTTCTCGAAAGCTTCCACCAGCTTCGACTGCACTATGCGCGGCAGCTTGTCGCCCCACTGCGCCTTTGAGAGATACTGGATTTCCGAAGGCGAAACACGGATGACGATCTGCTCGCTGTCGAGCGACCTTAGCGCCGTCGGGCTGGCGATCAGGATCTGGCGGGATTTGGCCGCGGGTCCGCTGCCATCGACGGCGGCGGGCAGGTCATAGGTGTCGTTCTTGGCCGCGGTGCCGCACCCCGAAAGGATCAGCGCCGTCAGCGGCAGCGCGATCACCGTTCCCCTGATCCAAGAACGGCGCGACAACAGATGCGATGCGACCATATTAGGCTACCCCTGACTTCCCAGTTAACGCCGCGTCCGGCCGTCATATTGCTTCACCGTGTCCCCGCCGAAGATCAGGCGTTGCGGATTGCGGTCGAAGTTGGTGATCGTATCGTTCAGATTGCTCACGGTCCCGCGCATGTCGTTGACGAGAGTCTGCACGTCGCGCAAGCCGCCGCTCGAGAATTTCTGCAGATTGTCGGCGATCGGCCCGATCCGCGAATTGAGATTGTCGGCGACCTTCTTGAAGGATTCCAGCGTGTCGCGCGCTTCAGTGAACAGCGATTGCGTATTGTCGGTGCCGAGCAGCGCATCGACCTTGATGAGAATGCCGTCGATGCGGGTCGAGGCCGAATTCAGCTTGTTGGAAAGCTGCGACACGTCCTGGATCGTCTGGTCGATATCTTTCTGACGCGCCGAAACCGTGTTGGCGACCTCGCGGATCGAGGCGACGGCGGCGCGCGCATCCTTGGTCGCCTGCGAGATATCGTCGACAGAGCCCTTCACCTTCGCCGGGTCGATCTGGGCAACGAGCGTATCGACGCGGTCGAGTGTCGCCTGCGCCTGCTTGCCGAAATCATTGAAGGTGGTGGCCGTCTGGTCGAACTTCTGGATCGCGCCCTTGAGGTCGCCTGAGGCATCGGCGACATTGGCGGTAATCTTCTCGGCATTGGAGACGATGTTATCGATCTTCTGCGCATCGACTGCCTTGACCAGCGACTCGACGGCTTGAAGCGTCGAATCGACACGGCTGGAGACCGCCTTCACCGTATTGGAGAGCTCACCCACGCTCTGCAGGAAGGCGTCAATATTGCCGGAATTCTTGGCAAGCGCATCCGAAAACGTCTCGGCATTCTTGAAAGTCTCGGTCAACGGCCCGCGCGAATCTTCGATGAATCCCTGAAGCTCGCCGACCGCGTCGTTGGCGCGATCGAGGATCTTGTCGGCGGTCGCCAGAAGATTGGTGACGCTCGACTGGTCGGCAACGATGACGGCGCGTTTGCCGTTATCGATCGCATGCTGGAGGATGCTTTCCTCGCCCTTGCGGCCGCCCGAGAGTTCGATATAGGCAGCCCCGGTCAAACCCTGGATTTCAAGGGCGGCCTTGGTCGAGGGGTAGATCGGCGCATCGGTGCGCACCTGGGTGAAGGCCAGCGAATATTGCGGATCGTCGGCATCGATCGACAGCGTTTGCACCGAGCCGATCTGGATGCCGTTGAAGCGCACCGGCGAGCCGACGCTGAGGCCGTTGGCCGAGCCCGGAATACGCACGATCAGTTCCGTCATCGGGCCGCCGCGGCCATATTCGGCCATCCAGTAGACGAAGCCGAAGGCAGCCGCGATCACCAGCACCGTGAAAAAACCGACAATCGTGTAATTGGCTTTGGTTTCCATCTTATCCGGTCACTTTCCGCTGCTGTCGTGCCGCGCGGCAGCATCGTTCTGCGGCACAATCGACCGCGCGCGTTTGCCCTTGAAATAGGCCTGCACCCACGGATCGTCATAGGCCAGCATGTCGTCGATCGTGCCTTCCACCATTACTCGCTTCTTTCCGAGCACGGCAATACGGTCGCAGACCGAAAATAGGCTGTCGAGGTCGTGCGTGACCATATACACGGTCAATCCCAGACTATCGCGCAGGTTGGCGATCAGTTCGTCGAATTCGGCCGCACCGATCGGGTCGAGGCCGGAGGTCGGTTCGTCCAGGAAAACGAGTTCCGGATCGAGTGAAAGTGCGCGGGCAAGGGCTGCGCGCTTGATCATGCCGCCGGACAGTTCGGATGGATATTTGTCGGCGGCATCGGCTGCAAGACCGACCATACGGATCTTCAGATGCGCCAGCTCATCCATCAGCGAGGTCGGCAGGTCGAGATACTCGCGCATCGGCACCTGGATGTTCTCCTTGACCGTCAGCGACGAGAACAGCGCCCCCTGCTGGAACAGTACGCCGAGCCGCATGTCGAGCGCGTTGCGTTGTGGTTCGTCGAGCTCGTCGAAATCCTGGCCGAGGATCTTGATCGTGCCTGAGCGGCGCGGCAGCAGCCGGAGCACCGTACGCATCAGCACCGATTTACCCGTGCCCGACGCGCCGACGAATCCGAGGATCTCGCCGCGGTAGATATTGAGGTTCAGATTGTCGAGCACGACCTTGGAGCCGAAGCCGACGGTGACGTCGCGCGCCGACAGCACGATGTCCCTTTCGTCCTTGTCTTCCATATCGATCGGTTTCTCGTCCACGCGGTCCGCCATCCTAGAAATCGATCGCTGCATAGAACATCGCAAAAAGCCCGTCCATCAGGATGACGACGAAAATCGCCTTCACCACCGCGGCCGTCACGTGCTGGCCGAGCGATTCCGCGCTGCCGCCAACCTTCAGCCCCTCGACGGCGGCGACGATGCCGATGACCAGCGCCATGAACGGCGCCTTGATCATGCCTGACAGCACCGTCGACAATGTGACCGCCTCGTGGAGGCGCGACAGGAAATTGGCGAAGGTGATGCCGGAATAGCCCCAGGCGACAGCGGCAGCACCGCCCAGAGAAGCGAAATTCGCCAGCACCGTCAAAAGCGGCAGCGCAATGGTCAGCGCCACCAGCCGCGGAAAGATCAGCACGCCGATCGGGTTCAGCCCCATCACCTTCAGCGCGTCGATCTCTTCGCGCATCTTCATCGAACCGATTTCGGCGGTGATGGCGCTGCCCGAGCGGCCGGCGATCATGATCGAAGTCAGAAGCACGCCGATTTCGCGCAATTGCAGGATGCCGACGAGATCGACGACGAAAACCTCAGCGCCGAAGTAACGCAGCTGGAAGGCGCCCTGCTGGGCGATGATCGCCCCGATCAGGAAAGACATCAGCAAGATGATCGGAACGGCGCGAACGCCCATATGGTCGATCTGGTTGACGATCGAGGCCGGTGAAACGCCACTGCCGCGGCCGAACTTCATCTGCGCGCCGCGCACCGCCGAGCCGAGGATATACATGGCGGCGGCGAAATTGTCCCAGACCTCGTAGGTCATTTTGCCGATCGGCGCGAAGATGCGCGCGGCAAGCGAGACTTTCTCCGTCTGCTCCGGCTCGACCTTGGCCGGCTCCTCGGAAACCATCTCCAGCATTTCGTCGATATGCGAGTTGGTGCCTTCGAAGCGAACCGTCCGCCCGCCCGCCTCTTCTTGCTTCTTCAACCGGCACAGTAGCCAGATGCCGGCGGTGTCGATCTCCGAAATATCCGAGAGGTCTACCGTCAGGTCGCCAGTCTTCTTCTGCAGGAGCTTTTCGAAATCGCGTAGCACCAGATGGATGTAGGCGCTGCGCCAATTGCCCTGAAGACGCACACGCTGTCCCGAGCCATCAGCCTGGTCGTCCACATCAAGGGAGGCGGCGTTGCGATTTTCGGCGTTCAAGATACTTATGTCTTTCAAGGCTTGCAGCGACATTGCCGAATCGCGAAGCAGATCGTTCGCCCGGCGCGTCAATATACAGAAGCACCGTGCAATTTCCATGCTTGCAGGAGAGCAATAATGCCGCGTACCCTCGATATCCAGATGAATTCCTTTCCGATTGCCGGGACCTTCACCATCTCCCGCGGGGCAAAGACCGAAGCCGAGGTCATCACCTGCACGCTTGTCGAAGAGGGTGCGCAGGGGCGCGGCGAATGCGTGCCTTACCGCCGCTACGGCGAGACCATGGAGAGCGTTTTCGCCCAGATCGAGGCGGCGCGACCGCTGATCGAGGCCGGCATTTCACGCCATGACCTGCTGTCGGCCATGCCGCCGGGCGCGGCCCGCAACGCCGTCGATTGTGCCCACTGGGACCTTCAGGCAAAACAGACAGGAGACAGCGTCGCCGCCCGCCTCGGCATTGCCGCTCCGCAGCCGCTCACCACCGCTTACACCATCTCGCTCGGTGAACCGGAGGTGATGGCCGCCCAAGCGCGCGAGCATGCCGGCCGCGCCCTGCTGAAGGTCAAGGTCGGCACCGGCGACGATGAAAGCCGCATCCGCGCCGTCCGCGCCGCCGCCCCCGATGCCGCCATCATTCTCGACGCCAATGAGGGCTGGCCGGAAGCGGTGTTGGAGCGTCATCTCCATATCGCCGCCGAAGCAGGCATCGCCCTCGTCGAGCAGCCACTGCCGGCCGGCCGCGATGGCCTGCTTGCCGAAATCCGCCGCCCGCTCCTCGTCTGCGCCGATGAGAGTGTCCACCACACCGGCGATCTCGCAAGCCTTGCCGACCGCTACGACGCGATCAACATCAAGCTCGACAAGACCGGCGGCCTGACGGAGGCGCTGTCGATGAAGGCCGAGGCCGAACGGCTCGGATTCAGTATCATGATCGGCTGCATGGTCGGCACCTCGCTTTCCATGGCGCCCGCCGTTCTCCTCGCCCAGAATGCCGATTTCGTCGATCTCGACGGTCCGCTGCTGCTTGCCCGCGACCGCGATCCCGGCCTGCGCTACGCCGCTTCGCTGGTCTTTCCGCCGGAAAGCACCCTTTGGGGCTGAAGGTAATAGGCGAAGATGACGAGGCCGAGGCCGGAAAACGCGACCAGCGCCATGACGTAATAGCTGACGACGCCGAGCCAGGCGTAGAGATAACCCGACGCCAGGGTCATCAGCGCCATCGCCATGCCGACATAGAAGAAATAGGCGCCCTGTGCCGAAGATTCCTGCGTCTCCTGCACCGTCGCCATGATCCGTCGCTGCACGCCGGTATGCACGAAGGCATAGGTGAAGCCGTGGAAACATTGCAGCAGGAAGAAACCGGCAAAACCGGTATTCATCGGAAACAGGATCCAGCGGCAGACGCTGATGGCGCAGCCGAAGCGGATCAGCGTCCAGGCATCGAAGCGACGGTTGAGACGCTTCGACAGGAAGAACACCGTCACTTCCGAGGCGACGCCGGCGCTCCAGAGCAGGCCGACCTCAGTGCCGGAGAAGCCGAGCTGATGCCAGTAGATCGAGGAAAAAGCGTTCAGCACCGCATGGCTCGACTGCTGGATGGCAACGCCGATCAAAAGCAGCAGCAGGTGCGGCTCGCGCAGGCCACTGCCGGTAGCGGCTGGGATGTTGATCGGCTGGCCCCGCCGTCGCGTTGGCCCGATGCGCGGACAGAAGATCGCCATGACAACGGTCATGACAAAGCCGAACACCATGACATCGAGCACCATTCCGCCGCCCCACCGGCTGATCATCTGGCCACCGACCAGCGTCGAGACGATAAAGGCGATGGAGCCCCACACGCGCATCGACCCGTAATCGAGCCCCCAGCGGCGCACGCCCGAGATGACGATCGATTCGACGACGGGCACATAGGGTGCGAAGGTGGCGCCCTGCAGCGCATAGACGATCGTCACCGGCCAGAAAGTCGTCGTCCAGAACAGCGCGACCGCCGTCAGCAGCGAAAGGCCGCCCGACCAGAGCAGCACGTCGGCGCGCTCCTTCAATCGATCGGCGATCATGGCGACGACAGGCGCCACCAGCACGCGAACCACCATGGGTATGGCAAGGATGATGCCGATCTCATGATCGCTAAAGCTATGGGTTGCGAGCCAGACGGGAAAGAACGGCAGGACGATGCCGTTGACGAGCAGCGGCGCACAATAGGAAAGCGCACTGAGAAGCCGGAAGCGCGGCGGCGCTCCCTCACCCGTCGGGGAATTTTGAGCGGGAATCATGGGTGGACCTGAAGGAAACTGGACGTTGTCCTAACACACCACCCTGGAGGCGACTATTGCGAGAAATAGCCGTTCTGAAACGTTTTAGAAAATAAATAGGGCCTGTCGCCTGACGGTAACGGCTAAATTCGTGGGAGCGCAGGCGCGGATGCGCCGGCGCCAAAATCAGGCGGCTTGCGGGGCCAGTTCGCCCTCGTCATGCATTTCGATAGCGGCAAGCGCCGGCACGCTGCTGGCGAGCGCCCGCCAGGTGATCAGTTCGAACGTGCCATCCTCGTGCTCGGCGACAGCCGTGCAGCTTTCCACCCAATCGCCGGTGTTGATGTAGCGGATACGGTCCATGTCCTGAATGATGGCATGATGGATATGTCCGCAGATCACCCCATCGGCGCCGTTTTTGCGGGCTTCCTCGGCCACGACGCGCTCAAATTCGCCGATAAAGTTGACAGCATGCTTGACCTGCAGCTTCGCCCAGGCCGAGAACGACCAGTAGGGCATGCCGAGTCGGCGGCGCACCGCCGCCAGGATGATGTTGATGCGGATTGCCGTGTCATAGGCCCAGTCGCCGAGATAGGCGAGCAGTCGGGCGTTGCGGACGACGACGTCGAACTCGTCGCCATGCAGGATCAGATATTTTCTGCCGTCGGCGCCGTCATGCATCATACGCTCGACGACCTCGATGCCGCCGAAATGCATGCCCGGGAAGGCGCGCAGGAATTCGTCGTGATTGCCGGGAATATAAACGACGCGCGTGCCCTTGCGCGCCTTGCGCAACAGTTTCTGGACGACGTCGTTGCAGACCTGTGGCCAGTACCAGCTGCGCTTCAGGCGCCAGCCGTCGACGATGTCGCCGACGAGCACGATCGTATCGGCCTCGTGGTGGCGCAGGAAATCCAGCAGGAAGTCGGCCTTCGCGGCCTTCGAGCCGAGATGGACATCGGAAATGAAGAGCGTGCGGAAATGTCTGGGTTCCATCATGTCTTTCACGAGCTGCCGCTCATGTCCCATCTTTCATCTAACCTTCCAAAACCAGACTCGTGTTTCAGAAAGATGACAAGCTGGGGAAAAGCCCTGCAAACCTGTTCATCCCACGCGGCCGCATGGCCGTTCGCCACGCGGGCCGCATGGCCGTCGCCACGCGGGCTGTATGCCCGTCGCCGCCAGGCCCGCCGACAAGGTTGCCCTGTGCATTCAGGGCGTTCATGATGACGGCGATTCATATTCGACAATGCGGGATGGCTGATGCGTCTCTTTCTCGTTCGCCACGGCGAATCCCTCGGCAACATCAACGAACAGGCCTACCGTCAATTCGGCGATCACAATGTGCCGCTGACGCGATGGGGCCATCGGCAGGCTCTCGAAGCAGGCGGCGTGATCGCCTCCTACCTGCAAGCATTGCCGAGCGCTGGTTTCGGCAAGCTGCATATCTGGTACTCGCCCTTTCTGAGGACCCGGCAGAGCAAGGATGCGCTGCTCGAAGCCCTGCCGGAAAGTTTCGTCGGCGATATCAGGGAGGATTATCTGCTGCGCGAGCAGGATTTCGGTCTCTTCACCGAAATCTACGATCACGCGGAACAGAAGCAGAAGTTTCCCGAGGAGTTCGAAAAATGGGCGAGGCTGCGCAGCAACAGCGGCAAGTTCTACGCACGGCCGCCGGATGGCGAAAGCCGGGCGGATGTGGCCCAGCGGGTGCGCCTGTTCCTGCAAACCGTCATGCACGATGCAGAAAATAGCGACCACAACGTCGTGATCGTCGGCCATGGCGTCACCAACCGGGCGGTCGAAATGAATTTCCTGCACCGCCCCGTCGAGTGGTTCGAGCGCTCCGACAATCCTGGAAACGCCGATATCACCCTGATCGAGGGGACGCGCTCGCAAGGATACGAGTCGATCTTGTTGCATCAGGCCGCCGACCGGCAGCCGGGACAGGAAGGCGAACTGCGCGATGCCCATGGCGCCGACGTGACGATCACGCCGAAGCCGACTGCATAATTCCGAAATCGGACCGCCGCAAAGGTCTGTGGCGGGTTGCGTAAGGCAACCCGCCAATTCTTCACCTCAGGTCGGCGACGTCACGGTTGCCGGCTCCTGCCCGGCCGCCGCCTCCTCGTTCACAGTCTCGGGCCGCTTCGTCCTCAAGAGACGCAGCACGAAGACGAAGAAGACGGGAACGAAGAAGATCGCCAGCACCGTCGCCGAGATCATGCCGCCGAGCACGCCCGTGCCGATGGCATTTTGGCTCGCCGCACTTGGCCCGGTGGCGATCGCCAGAGGCACCACGCCCAATGTGAAGGCGAGTGAGGTCATGATGATCGGTCGGAAGCGCAGACGAGCGCCTTCGATCGCGGCATCCATCAGCGATTTGCCCTCGGCAAAACCGTCCTTGGCGAATTCGACGATCAGGATGGCGTTCTTTGCCGACAATCCGATGATCGCGATCAGACCGACCTTGAAGTAGATGTCGTTGGACATGTCGCGGCTCATCACCGCGAGCACGCAGCCGATGACGCCAAGCGGCACGACCAGCATCACCGACAACGGGATGGACCAACTCTCGTAAAGCCCCGACAGCAGCAGGAAGACGAAGAGGATGCTGAGGCCGAACAGGAACGGCGCCTGCGATCCCGATCTCAGCTCCTCCAGCGACTGGCCGGTCCATTCGAAGCCGAAGCCGTCGGGAAGTTCCGAGGCCAGCCGCTCCATTTCGGTAATCGCCGCCCCCGATGAATATCCCGGCGCCGGAGCGCCAGAGATACGCACGGAAGGGTAGCCGTTATAGCCGACGATCTGCGCCGGTCCCTTCTGCCATTCGGCGACGGCGAAGGACGATAGCGGCACCATGCCGCCGCTCGCATTGCGGACATTGAGCTTCATCAGGTCTTCCGCCTGAAGCCTGCTCTTGTCCTGCGCCTGCACGATGACGCGCTGCATGCGGCCCGAATTCGGGAAGTCGTTGACATAGCTCGAACCCAGATTGGCGGTGATCGTGCTGTTGATGTCGGCGAAGGCGACACCGAAGGTATTTGCCTTCTCGCGATCGATGACGAGCACGAGCTGGGCCGAGTCAGGCATGCCTTCCGGGCGGATACCTGCGATGATGGGGTTCTGCGATGCCTTGCCGATCAGCATTCCCGCCGCCTCGGTCAGTGCCGCCTGGCCTTTCGCCCCGCGATCCTGAAGGCGGAAGGTGAAGCCGTTGGTCGTGCCGAACCCTTCGATCGGCGGCGGCGACAGCGCGAAGGACGTCGCGTCCTTCAGCCCAAACAGCTGCATATTGGCGCGGTTGGAGATCTCCTGCACCGAATTGCCGGCGCCGCGTTCGGCCCAGTCCTTGAGCGTGACAAACACCAGGGCGGCGTTCGGTCCCTGCCCGGAGAAGCTGAAGCCCTGGATCGCGACGACGTTGGCAACGGCCGGCTCTTTCTTGAAGATTGCCTCGATGCTTTCGAGCGAGGCCACCGTGCGGTTGCGGCTCGCCTCCGGCGGTCCCTGCACGTCGACGATCAGGAAGCCCTGATCCTCGTCCGGCACGAAGCTGCTCGGCAGGTTGACGAAAAGATAGCCAAGGCCGATGAGCAGCGCGACATAGACGGCCATGACCCGCCAGGAGCGCTTGGCCAGTCCCTCGACGGTGCGGGCATAACGGCCGGTCAGCCGGTCGAAGTTGCGGTTGAACCAGCCGGCGACGCCCTTCTTCTCGTGATGGCCCTTGATCGGTTTCAGGAAAGTGGCGCAGAGCGCCGGCGTCAGCGACAGCGCCAGGAAGGCGGAAAACAGGATGGATACGACCATGGTCAGGCTGAACTGACGGTAGATGATGCCTGTCGAGCCTGGGAAGAACGCCATCGGCACGAAGACGCAGGAGAGAACCAGCGTAATCCCGAGAATCGCGCCGGTGATCTGCCGCATCGCCTTCTTGGTCGCTTCCTTCGGTGACAGCCCTTCCACCGCCATCAGCCGCTCGACGTTTTCCACCACCACGATGGCGTCGTCGACGAGAATGCCGATGGCAAGCACCATCGCGAACATCGTCAGCACGTTGATCGAGAAGCCGGCAGCAAACATGACAGCAAGCGTCCCGAGCAGCGCGACCGGCACGACGAGCGTCGGAATGATGGTGTAACGGAAGCTCTGCAGGAAGATGAGCATGACAACAAAGACGAGCGCCACGGCTTCAGCGAGCGTATGCGCCACCTTCTCGATCGATGCCGAAACGAACGGGCTGGTATCATAGGGAACGGAATATTCGACGCCAGCAGGGAAGAAGCGCGACAGCTCCTCCATCTTCGCCTTGACCAGATTGGAAGTGTTGACGGCATTGCCCGTCGACGACAGCTGGATGGCAATGGCGGCGCTCGGCTGCCCGTTCAAGCGGGTGGAGAAGCTATAACTCTCGCTGCCCTCTTCGATGCGCGCGACATCGCGCAGCCGGACATTCGATCCGTCGGCATTGGCGCGCAGCACGATGTCTCCGAACTCCTTGATGTCGGTCAGTTGCCCCTTGACCAGCACTGTCGCCGTCAGGTCTTGCGAGATCGGATTGGGTGCTGCGCCGATCTGGCCCGCCGCGACCTGGGCGTTCTGCGCCGAGATCGCCGCGCTGATGTCGGATGCTGTGAGGTTCAGGCCGACCATCTTGTCGGGATCGATCCAGATGCGCATCGCCCTCTGCGACGCAAATAGCTGGGCGCGGCCGACGCCCTCGAGACGGCGCAGCTCGCCGATGACGTTTCGGTTGAGATAGTCGCCGAGCGCCACCTCGTCGGTCTTCCCGTCCGTCGATGTCAGCGAGATGAACATCAGGAAGCCCGACGACGCCTCCTCGACCGTGATGCCCTGATCCTTGACGGATTGCGGCAGCCGCGGTTCGACGCGGCGAATGGCATTCTGAACGTCGACGGAGGCCTGGTCGATATCGGTGCCGGCCGCAAAGGTCGCGGTGATCGTCATCGCGCCCGATGTATCCGACGTCGACTCGAAATAAGAAAGGTGCTCGACCCCGTTCAGCTCTTCCTCGATTTGGCGGGTGACGCCCTGATAGATATCCTGGGGCGAAGCGCCGGGATAGCTGGTGGTGATGCTGAGCTGCGGCGGCGCGACCTTGGGATATTGGGCGACCGGCAGGAACGGCAGCGCGATCAGGCCAGCGATGGAGATGAAGATCGCAAAGACCCAGGCTAGGATCGGGCGATCGATAAAGAAACGTGCCATCGACCTTACTCCGGCTTCTTGGCGTCACCGGACGCGAGCTGGCCATCCCGCCACTCTTCCGGCGCGACCTTTGCGCCCGGCTGCAGCTTTTGGCTGCCGTCGACAACGAGACGCTCACCTGATGACAGACCGCTTTCGACCACCCATTCATTGCCGAAGGATTGACCGAGCTCCACGTCCCGCGGCTGTGCCACGTCTCCCTCCTGGACGACGTAGACCTGCGCCTTGCCGTCGGCCGTGCGGATGACGGCGCGTTGCGGGATAAGGATTGCCTTCTCTCGGACGGCCTGTTCGATGCGCACCCTGATGTAAAGACCGGGCAGCAGGTCGCCCTTCGGATTGGGGAATTCACCGCGGAGGGTGACTTGGCCCGTCGTCGCATCGACGCTGGCGCTGCTGAAGAGCAGCTTCCCGGCTTCGCCATAGACGGTGCCGTCGTCGAAGACGAGCTTGATGTCGGCCTTGCCTGGTTCGGTCGATGTGAGGCTGCCGTTCTCGACCGCCCGCTTCAACGCCAGCAGGTCTCCGGAGGATTGCATAAAGTCGGCATAAACGGGGTCAATCTGCTGGATCATCGCCAGCGCATCGCCTCCATCGGCCGTCACCAGCGCGCCTTCCGTCACCAGCGCGCCGCCGATGATGCCTGATATCGGTGCGCGGACTTCGGTATAGCCGAGATTGATCTTCGCTTCGTCGAGTGCGGCCTGCGCCAGCGCGACATCGGCATCGGCCTGGGCAAGGGCGACGGCGGCCGCATCATATTCGATACCGCTTGCAACATCACGGTCGCGCAGCGACTTCTGCCGGTCCAGCTGCTGGCGGGCATTCAGCTGCGTCGCCCTGGCGCGATCGAGGCTTGCTTCCGCACTGGCCACACGGACCCGGAAAAGCGCTGGATCGATCCGGTAGAGCACATCGCCCTGATGAACGAGGCTGCCCTGCTCGAAGATCCGTTCCTGCAGGATGCCGGAAACCCTGGCCCGCACTTCGGAAACGCGCGTCGCGGCAATGCGGCCGGGCAATTCGCTGATAACGGGAACCGGACGCGCGTTGAGCGTCAGGACGCTGACGGCTGTTGGCGGCATCGCGCCGCCTTCCTGTGCGTAAGCCGGCAGGTCGGCGCCGAATATCAGCGCCAGGACAAGCGTACAACCCAATGATTTCGTTCGAAAAAGCATGTTCACTAGCCTTCCTGTTGGTCCCGCTGGGGTCCAAAAAAGCACAGCCCGCCGAAATGACGTTCGGCGGGCCTCCTCAGCCGACAGATAGTCGATCTTTTTTTACTTTGCAAGATACCTACCGGTTGGTATGATAGCACTATCATGGCCGGAACTCCCATGGCCCGGCGATCCCGGGAGTGATACTGATCTTCTCGAGCCGTCTCGGCGCGAAGCTTATCTCGAACACAGGTCATGCATTGGTAGATAGCCCCCGCAACAGAAAGAAACAGCCGGATGTCGTGCGACAGGCTCTCCTCGATTGCGCCACCAAGCTGGCGCTTGAGCATGGTCTCGCCGCAGTCAGCCTGCAGGCGGTCGCAAGTGCTGCCGGCGTGACCAAGGGAGGGTTGTTTCACCACTTCCCCAATAAGCAGGCGCTTATAGAGGCTGTGTTCGACGGCATGATGGAAAACCTCGACCGGGAGATCGATGAGGAACTGGAAAAGGATAAGGGCGGCCACGGCACATTCACCCGCGCCTATGTCCGCACCCTGTTTGCCGACCGCGCCCTCAACAATAGCCCATGGTCGGCGCAAACGATGACCGTGCTCGCCGACCCCTACTCCAAAAGCCTCTGGCACAGATGGATGAATGACCGGCTGGTCAGGCACGCCGAAACCGACATGGGAATGCGGCTCGAGATCGTTCGCCTGGCGGCGGACGGAGCATGGCTTGCCCATGTTCTGAGGCCTGACGACCATGCCGGTTCGGACGACGCGGCGCTGTTGCACGAATTGATCGAACTCACCGAAGGGTGACAAGCGATTGGCGCCTCATCCCGCGCCCGAGTATATCACCCGAGCGCGGGATGGTCGGGCTAGGCAGCGCGCACGGCCGCCATCGGTTTGACGTTCTGATTCATCCGGAACAGATTGTTCGGATCGTAGCGCCGCTTGATCTCGGCAAGGCGAGCGTAGTTGGCGCCGTAGGCAGTCTCGACGCGGTCGCCTTCGTCTTCGGGCATGAAGTTGATGTAGGCGGTGCCGACCGCATGCGGCTTGGTTGCCTCGAAAAGCTCCCGCGCCCAACCGATGCAGCTTCCATCCATCCCGGCTTCCCGCCAGCGCGCATGCACATTCATGACGAAATGCGAGCTGCGCTGCGGAAATGCGGTGGCCTCGGTCGGCACACGGCCGGCCGCGCCGCCGATATGGGCGATGAAGATCTCGCATTCCGGGCCGGGCAGCTTGCGCACGGCGTTGAGCAGCACGTCGATCGCCGCATCCGGAAGGGAGGCGAAATCCTGGCTCTTCCAGTAATTGCGCGCACCGGGGGTGAGCAACGGGTCGAATGCCTGCTGCCAGCCGGTGAACGGCACCGGACCGACGACGTCGGCAATCGGTTTTCCGATCGCCCGCAATCTGGCCGTTGCCTTTTCGCCCGCCGCGATGTCTCCGCAATAGCACATGGCGAGCACGACGATTTCCTTGCCGTGCCATTCCGCGGGAAGGAACGGCAACGGCGGCGCCTGGCGCATCACCACCCAGCAGGTCAGTTCGTCAGGTGCCGTCTCCAGCGCCTGCCGGTACTCCTTGAGCACGCTTTCCGCGTCAGCGAAGGGATGCACGACGAGCCCAGCAAGAACCTCCGTGTTGAGAGGGTTGAGTTTGAATTCGAAGGAGGTCACGACGCCGAAATTGCCGCCTCCGCCGCGCAACGCCCAGAAGAGATCAGGCTTTTCCGTTTCGCTCGCCTTGACCAGCTCGCCATCGGCCGTCACCACGTCCACCGACAGCAGATTGTCAATCGTGAGCCCGAATTTACGGGTCAGCCAGCCGAAACCACCGCCGAGCGTCAGGCCGGCGATGCCGGTGGTGGAATTGATACCAGTCGGTAGCACCAGCCCGAAGGCCAGCGTTTCCTGGTCGACATCGGCAAGCGTTGCACCCGGCTCGATCCTGGCGCGCCGCGTTTGCGGATCGACCCGCACCGATTTCATCGCCGACAGGTCGATGACGATACCGCCCTCGCAGACCGCATTGCCGGCAATGCCGTGGCCGCCGCCACGCACCGAAAGGAGCAAATTATTGTCGCGTGCAAACCTTACCGCCCGCACAACATCGGCAGCACCGGCGCAACGCGCGATAATCCCGGGCCGGCGGTCGATCATCGCATTCCAGATCGTCCGCGCTTCATTGTAATCCAAGTCCTTACTGGTCAGGAGACTGCCGCGAAATCCGGCGGCAAAGGCATCGATGGCCACGTCATTGACCATCGTCTGCCCCCTTTGCAGGGTCGTGAGGTTCAAATTGTCCATGGTTTCCTCCATGCGACCGGCGCCCCGCACCGTCGCGGCCGGCATTTTGCGCTTGCTACGATCCTCAAACAAGTTTCGAAAAGGATTAGCCCTCGGCGGCAGCAAAGAAAGGAAGCGACTTCCTATTGAATTTTCATCGGAAATCGATGACTGCGGCGGCAATCCCGCACGCGGCGGAACAATCCCTAATCCCGCAGCCCCCGAGCAATGGCATCAATGATCGCGCCAACCCTGCCGGGCACGAACCGGCGTGACGGATGAATGGCGTGGATCGGCAGCACCAGTTTCCGCCAGCCGGCGAGAACTTCCACGAGCCTGCCATCCGCTATGTCTTCCGCCACGAGATCCACCGGGACGTAGATGATGCCTGCCCCGGCGAGCGCTGCCATTCGCAGCGCCTCTCCGTTGTCGATCTCGATGTTGCCGCGAACCCCAACCGTGAAACCTTCACCGCCCTTTGTCTCGAACGGCCATTCGTCGCGGGGCACGAGATTGAGGTTGAGAATGCAGCGGCCGAGGCGAATATCCTCGGGCCTCTCCGGCACGGCAAATCTATCGAGATATACCGAAGAGGCGCGGCAGACGAAATGATAGCTGCCGACACGCCGCGCGATAAGCGACGAAGGCTTCAATTCGCCGATCCGGATCGCTAGATCATACCCTTCGGCCACCAAGTCGACATTGCGGTCGCTGAGATTGAGCTCGACCGAAAGTGCCGGATGCCGCTCCGCGAGTTCGGCCATGACAGGCGCAAGCCGCTTGATCCCCAGTGTCGTCGGAGCGCTTAGACGCAGGCGTCCCGACATGGCCTCGGCGTCAGGCCGGGAGATGTCGTTGAGTTCCTCCAACTCGTCGATGATTCTGTTTGCCTTGACGAGGAAGCGGGACCCGACCTCGGTCAGCCGCTGCGTACGCGTCGTGCGTTCGATCAGCTTGACCCCATACTCCTGCTCCAGCGCCTGGATGCGCCTGCCGACCATGGCAGGCGAAATGCCGAGCCGCTTCGCGGCGGCGGCGAAACTCCCCGATGTCGCGGCGGCAATGAGGGTCTGCAAGTTCAGAAGATCGGGCATTCGATACTTTTATGCATCTCTGTTATCGGGATCAATGCAATTAACGACGGAATACTTCGGATGTATCCCTGTGGCCATCACATCGGAAACAGGAGACAGAACGATGAAGACTGCAATTATCGGCATCGGAAACATGGGCAAGGGCCTGGCCTCACGCCTTGCCGGGAAGACTGACCTGATCGTCGCGGCACGCAACGATCAGGCCGCGCGCAGCCTTGCCGAAAGCCTCGGCGTTGAAAGCGCTACTATTGCGGAGGCGATCGCCGCCGCGGGGATCGTCATCCTCGCCGTTCCCTATGCCAGCGCTCTTGAGATCGCCGCCTCGCCGTCGCTCTCGGGCAAGATTGTCGTCGACATCAGCAATCCCCTGAAGCCCGATTTCTCCGGTCTGCTCTTCGGTCACGAAACCTCCGCCGCCGACAAAATCCAGAATGCCGCGACCGGCGCCAGGGTGGTCAAAGCTTTCAACACCATCTTCGCCGAGTTCTTCAACGCGTCCCACGATGCCACGGCCAAGGTGCCGGTATTTGTCGCCGGAAATGACGCAGACGCGGTGGAAAAGGTTTCCAGACTAGTCGTCGACGCAGGATTTGCCGTCGAAAAGACTGGAGGCCTCGACGCTGCCAAGCTCCTGGAACCGCTGGGCATGCTCAATATCCGCCTCGGCTACGGGCTCGGCCGCGGAACCGCCATCGCCCCGGCCTGGATGAACATCGCCGCCTGAGGTCTCTCATCGATCGGCAGGAGCGACATCCCGTCCGTGAGGGCGGGATGTTTTTATTGCCCAGACAAAAACTCGCCAACTCCGCCATTTCCATACTGTCGTGCGTATCCGATTGATGTATGGAGGGAGCTCAAAAGACGTGCACGGAGGCGGCGATGGATCACCCGGAAAAATCGAAGACAGAAAAGAACCTGACGAGCGGCGATCTCGACGAACAGGCGCTTTTCTTCCACCGCTATCCCCGCCCCGGCAAGCTTGAGATCCAGGCGACAAAGCCGCTCGGCAACCAGCGCGACCTGGCGCTCGCTTATTCGCCCGGCGTTGCCGCCCCTTGCCTTGCCATCCGCGACAATCCCGAAATGGCGGCAGAATATACCTCGCGCGCCAATCTCGTCGCCGTTATCTCCAACGGCACCGCCGTGCTTGGCCTCGGCAATATCGGCCCGCTTGCCTCCAAACCGGTCATGGAGGGCAAGGCCGTGCTCTTCAAGAAATTCGCCGGCATCGACGTATTCGATATCGAGATCGATGCCCCAGGCGTCGACCAGATGGTCTCGACCATTGCCTCGCTGGAGCCGACCTTCGGTGGTATCAACCTCGAAGACATCAAGGCGCCGGAATGTTTCGAGGTCGAGCGGCGCCTGCGCGAGAAGATGAAGATCCCCGTCTTCCACGACGATCAGCACGGCACGGCGATCATCGTCGCCGCCGCGATCCTGAACGGGCTGGAACTCGCCGGCAAGAACATCGCCGACATCAAGATCGTCGCCTCCGGCGCCGGTGCTGCCGCCCTTGCCTGCCTCAACCTGCTGGTCATTCTCGGGGCAAAACGCGAAAACATCTGGGTCCACGATCTTGAAGGCCTCGTCTATGAGGGCCGTGTCGAGCTGATGGACGAATGGAAATCCATCTATACCCAGAAGAGCGATACGCGCACGCTCGCCGAAAATATCGGCGGCGCCGACGTCTTCCTTGGCCTTTCGGCCGCCGGCGTGCTGAAGCCCGAGCTGCTGGCGCAGATGGCTGACAAGCCGCTGATCATGGCGCTCGCCAATCCGACGCCGGAGATCATGCCCGATCTCGCCCGCGCTGCCCGTCCCGACGCGATGATCTGCACCGGCCGCTCGGATTTCGCCAACCAGGTCAACAACGTCCTCTGCTTCCCCTATATCTTCCGCGGCGCGCTCGATTGCGGCGCCGAGACGATCAATGAGGAAATGAAGATGGCGGCCGTGCGCGCCATCGCAGCCCTTGCGCGCGAAGAGCCGTCCGACGTCGCCGCCCGCGCCTATTCCGGTGAGACCCCGGTCTTCGGCCCTGACTACCTCATCCCCTCGCCCTTCGATCCGCGCCTGATCCTGCGCATCGCACCTGCGGTCGCCAAGGCCGCCGAGCAGAGCGGCGTGGCGCGCCGCCCAATCCAGGATTTCGACGCCTATCTCGACCAGTTGAACCGCTTTGTCTTCCGCTCCGGCTTCGTCATGAAGCCGATCTTCACCGCCGCCAAGGCCGCCGAGCGCAAACGCGTCATCTTCTCCGAAGGCGAGGACGAGCGCGTGCTGCGCGCTGCCCAGGTGCTGCTCGAAGAAGGCCTTGCCGAACCCATCCTGATCGGACGCCCGCAAGTCATCGAGACGCGTCTGAAGCGCTACGGCCTGCGCATTCGGCCGCTGCAGGATTTCGAAGTCATCAATCCGGAAGACGATCCGCGCTTCCGCGAATATGTCGATCTCTATTTCTCCCTCGTCGGCCGCCGCGGCGTCATCCCGGAAGCCGCCCGCACGATCGTGCGCACCAACACCACCGTCATCGGCGCGCTGGCGCTGAGGCGCGGCGAGGCCGATGCTCTGATCTGCGGCCTCGAAGGCCGCTACGAGAAGCATCTGCGCGATGTTCGCCAGATCATCGGCAAGCGCAAGAATGTCCGCGATTTCTCAGCCCTCAGCCTGATGATCTCGCAGCGCGGCGCCACCTTCTTCACCGACACTTACGTCACCTTCAATCCGACCGCCGAGGAGGTCGCCGAGGCGACGGTGCTGGCGGCCGAAGAAATCCGCCGTTTCGGCCTCACGCCGCGCGCCGCCCTGGTTTCGCATTCCAACTTCGGCTCGCGTGAATCCGAAAGCGCCACGAAGATGCGCAACGCCCTGCAGCTCGTGCGCGAAGCCGCGCCCGACCTTGAGGTCGACGGTGAGATGCACGGCGAAAGCGCCATCACCGAAGCACTGCGCAAGCGCGTCATGCCGGACACCACCCTGCACGACGAAGCCAATCTTTTGGTCTTCCCGAACCTCGATGCCGCCAACATCACCCTCGGTGTGGTCAAGTCGATGACCGACGGCCTGCATGTCGGCCCGATCCTGCTCGGCACCGCCCTGCCCGCCCACATCCTCGCCCCCTCGGTCACCTCCCGCGGCGTCGTCAATATGGCAGCGCTGGCCGTCGTCGAGGCATCGCAACCGGCTTGAGCCGGTAGCCGGCAACCCAACGTAAAGACCCTGGAGCCGTCCCGACACATGTCCTGACGTCACACATATCAGGCACGCCGTAACGACAGGCGCCCTTTATCCGCAAGCGCATCCGCGCGCTCGTTGCCGGCAATGGCGGAATGGCCCTTGCACCAGGCAATGGTCACCAGACCATTCTGCGATAATTGAAGATCGACCGCTTTCCAGAGTTCCGCATTGGCGATCGTTCGCCTTCGCGCATTCCCATTCGGGCTGCCCTTCTTCCAGCCGTTGTTCTTCCAGATATGTCGCCAGCTGTTGCAGCCTTTGACGGCGTAGACGGAATCGGACCAGATGGTGACAGGCTCGCCGCTTGCCTCGCTGTTGATCCAGATTGCCGCCCTGAGCACGGAGGTCAATTCCATCGAATTATTGGCGGAATCTTCGGCGCCACCGAAGCCGGACGCGATTTCCGCGGTATCGCGATAAACGACGAATGCCCAGCCTCCGTGCCCAGAACCCGGTTCATAACAACCGTCCACGAAGACGTGGAAGCCGTCTTGGGTTTCCGGCAGCCCGACTGTCGTTGCGGGGGAGCTGAGTTCGTTGACAATACCTGTCATTTTCGACGTCCGGATATGAGTACGTTCCCCAAGCCGCTGAGGAGATTGGAGTGGAGCACTTAGCCTCGTTGATTACCACCGGCAGCCTCTTCATAATCGAACACTGGGTCTCTGGCGGTCCGCTGGCTAAAATCGCGAAAATACGCTAGGAATTTATCCCAGCTTATTAAGAGAAATACCCTAAGAGAAACCCGCTGCGATCGAGGCCGCAATCGACCGATCGATTCTTTTGCTCATTCCGGGACGACGCCGTGAAACGCCGAAACCTGTCTCTTGCCCTTCTCCTTGCCCTTGCGGCGCCGGCCGCCGCGCAAAGCAGCGCCGTCTGTGAGGACCTGCGCGGTCGCCTTGCCGACTTGCCGCGATCGATCGGCAATGGCAACGGCCCGGAGGCGCGCCAATATTCCAGTGCCATGGCCGAACAGAACCTCGAGCTGCGCAAGGTTCGCAACGAGCTGCGCAGCAATGACTGCACCTCGGGCAGCATGGTCGTGATCGGCGGCGAGAATGCCGATTATTGCGCCGAACTCTCGCAGTCCGAAGCCCGCATGATCGACAATATCCGCTATCTCCAGGACCGCCGCAACGAACTGGCCGGCCAGAACGGTGCCGATGACGGCGCGCGCCGCGAACTGGTCGCGGCTCTCGACCGCAATGGCTGCAACAGCGAAAATTTCTATGCTCCGAGCGATCGCAGCGCCAACGAACCGGCTCCGAGCGTCGAGGAACAGGCGATGCGCACTGATACCTTCATTCCGCTCGGCGGCGGTGAAGAGGTCGATCCGCGCTACGACCTGCCGCGGGCCGAGATGCTCTCGCCGGTCAGCACCATGTGTGTGCGCAGCTGCGACGGTGGCTTCTTCCCGATCAGCTCGAACGCCACCTCGGTCGATTTCGGCCGCGACGCCCAGACCTGCGCCAAGATGTGCCCGGGCATCGAGACCGAACTGTTCTATCGTGACGTGACGAGCACCGAAGCCTCGAACATGATCTCGGTCGCAACGGGCACGCCCTACAGCGCCATGAAAAATGCCTTTGCCTACAAGAACCGCACGCCCGGGGAAAAGTCCGCTTGCACCTGCAATCTCACCGCCTATTACGAGGAGATGCGCGGCAAGCAGACGTTGAGCGAACCGCCGCAGCAGGGCTCGATCACCACCATCCGCACCAATCCCCCGGCGAAGGATGCGGCAGCGCAGATCGCACCGCAGCCGTCCGTTCCCGAGCGCCCCTACGATCCGGCGCAGAACCGCGTCCGTCAGGTCGGCCCGCAGTTCCTGGCCGGCGATCAGGGCTCGATCGATCTCGCCAACCCGGCAACGTCAGGTCCGCAGCCGCAACAGCAGCAGTGATCGAACAGCTGGAACGGCGGTGGCCGAGCTATAGCGGCGTTGTGCCAAGGTGCATGAGATGACAGCGATGTCACGTGAACGTGCGGCGCGATGTGAATGCGGGTCGCTTGAGCATGGTCAGTAGGTCGTACGACCGCCGCTCAGGTCGAACGTCGATGCGGTCGTGAAGGAGTTCTCTTCAGAGAGCAGCCAGACGACCATCGAAGCGATCTCGTGAAGTTCGGCAAAACGGTCGCGCGGAATGCGGACGCGCATATATTCGATAAACTCGGCTGTCAGCCCGTCCAATATGGGTGTCTTTGCTGTGGTCGGCGTTACCGCGTTCACGGCGATTCCCGTCTTTGCGAGTTCCTTGCCAAGAGACTTGGTGAAGCCCAGCACCCCGGCTTTCGCTGCGCTGTAGGCGGCGATGTTCGGATTTCCCTCCTTGCCCGCAACCGAGGAGATGTTCACGATCCGCCCGTAGTCGCGCTTCAACATAACCGGAACGACGTGCCGGCAGCAGTTGAAGGTTCCCGTGAGGCAGACATCGACAACATCTTTCCACTCGCTGACATCGTATTCGATCGTGGGTTTTACCGGACCGGTAATCCCGGCGGAATTGACGAGGCCATCAATACGGCCAAAAATCTCCTCGGTCCTCCCCGCCGCGTTTTTCACTGATACGGGATCTGCGACATTGACGCCGAAAGCAACCGTGCCGGATCCGAGAGCGGAAGCGCTGTCCTTCGCCATGTTTTCGTTCAGGTCCCAAATGGCCACCTTGCCACCAGACTGGATGACGCGCTCTGCGATCGCGTAGCCGATGCCGCGCGCACCGCCTGTGATTACGATGATGCGTTCCTTCAAGTCGATCATGTTCATTGGGCCGTTATCCTCCGATTGAGCCGCCGATAGCCGAATATCCAATTCCGGGACTTCGCCTTCAGCGTATCGATATGACGGTCAGGAATAAAGACATCTCAGCCTCGCACGGCGTCGGCGATACCGGTTTGCTCACCTTGACTGTCAATGGCGTGACTGTGCGATTGAGGCGATGCTCCACCGCACTGCCCTAGGCGTTCAGTCCCCATCCATCATGAAAGACGAGTTCCTCGAGCGGTAGCCGCTGCCGCCAGCCTTTGACGGAGAGTTCCGGCTCGTCATAGAGCCGGTCGACGAAACCGGCACAGAGCCAGGCGACCACCTCGATATGCTCGGGTATGCCGAGAATGCTCTTCAGATCGCCTTCGCGAAAAATGCTGACCCAACCGATTCCGACCCCTTCCGCCCGCGCCGCAAGCCAGAGATTCTGGATGGCGCAGACGGTCGAGTATGAATCCATCTTCGGATTGTGCGTGCGTCCCAGCACCACGCTACCGCTACGCGTGGGATCGCAGGTCACGCATATGCCGAGCGGCGCCTCCACGATGCCTTCGAGCTTGAGGGCGCGGTAGGCCTGCCGCCGCTCGCCGGCAAACATCAGCGCCGCCTCGTCGTTGGCGCTCGCAAAGGCGTCCCGGACGCGCGCCCGCACAGCGGCACTTTTCACCAGGATGAAATTCCACGGCTGCATGAAGCCGACGGAGGGTGCGTGATGGGCGGCCGTCAGCAGCCGCTGCACAACATCATCAGGCAAAGGATCGGCCAGGAACTGGCTGCGAACGTCGCGCCGCGTCTTGATCGCGTGATAGACGGCCTCGCGTTCGGCCAAGGAAAAACCGGACGCCGCCGAAAGGGCATCCTCATCAAAGGGTCGCATCGTCAAATCCCCAACAACGCAACCGCCCCGCCGTCCGCGCGGATCGGTCTATCTAGCCAGGCCGGTCTTCTGACTCGGCGTCATCCGTCTGCCGCAACCTTCCCGGCAAAAGCCAGTGGCGTGATGAAGCGGCAGGCGTCGGCCTTACAGCGTTGGGCACGTTCCGGCCTTGCACCGGATTCCCGATTCTCCCGCCTTACCGACGGGCACCTGACGGCGCATCTATTTCAGGAAAGCGCGGCGGCGGCAAGCCGCGAGCCGATGTGGCGTTGAAGCCGCGTTCAGTTGGCAGAGGCGCGATGTTCCCTGAACGCCGCAGCCAGGGTTCTGAGCGCCGAGCGCGATCTTGCATCCGTTAGTGTCGAATGCAGGACGATCTCCGACGAGGGCAGCGGCGGCAGGCTGAAGCGCTGACTCACTTCCATCGAGCCCACCGGCGCGAGACGGTGGGAGAATGCCGCGACCGCAAGCCCAGCCGACACCGCCGCCGTCATCACCAGCGAGCCCCCGCCCAGGAAAACCTCGTTCCAGGCGATTCCTGCACCATCGAGCGCGTGGGTAGCGATGTTGTGGACGCCACAAGATGGCGACAGTGCAGCAAGACGCAGCGGCTCACCGCGGCGATACTCGAACTGCGGTGCCGCGAACCACCCGAAATGCTCCGGCCCAAGCACCTCACCGTCACGCCGGTCCTCTTCCCGGCGAATGATCGCCGCATCCAGCTCACCGCGATCGAATGCATCGAGCAACACTCGAGAATTGTCGAGCCGCACCTCGATCGTCAGCCCTGGATCGTGAGCGCTGAGACGCGCCAGAATCGTCGGAACCTCCGGCCCCGCCACATGCGCGGCGATGCCGAGCGTGAAGTGCCGGCTTGTCGAGGAAAGGGCTGCGACCGCACGATCATGGGCGCCGATGAAATCCCGCGCGGATTGAAGAAAGACCGCGCCCTGCGCCGATAGGCGCACCAAGCGCGGGGTCCGCTCGATCAGCCTGTGGCCGAGACGCTCCTCCAGCCGCTTCAACTTGACGCTGATTGCCGCCTGAGTGCTGCCTAACGCCTCGGCGGCGCGGGTGAAGCTCTGCAGCTCGGCAATGGTCACGAACGCCCGCACCGCATCCACATCGAGCATTGTTATAGCAACCATCCAAAATTGTTGTTTCTGAAATAGAAAATCATCCAATTCAGTTATGGTCAAGCGCCGACTATGGTGGCTCGAACCGGCAGCGCCCCGATTTCACCTGTCATCGGGATTTCACCGTCGCCCATCCCGTGCTGAAAGGACCAACCATGCCACCCGCTTCCATTGCCTCATCCAGGCTGCAGGGCATCGTCGCCCTGGCAGCCGCCTGCCTTTCGTCCCTTATGTTCGGCCTGGAGATCTCAAGCGTACCCGCGATATTGCCGACGCTGGAGGCGGTGCTGCATGCCGATTTCCGGCAACTTCAATGGATCATGAATGCCTATACGATCGCGGTGACTACGGTGCTTATGGCAACGGGCACGCTGGCCGACCGTTATGGCCGCAAGCGCGTCTTCCTGATCGGCATCATTGCCTTCGGCTTGACCTCGCTGATCTGCGGGCTCGCGGACAATGCACCCGTTCTGATCGTCGCCCGCTTCCTCCAGGGCATGAGTGGCGGCGCTATGCTGATCTGCCAAGTGGCCGTCCTCTCGCACCAGTTTCCAGAGGGGCGGCAGCGCAGCATGGCCTTCGGCTGGTGGGGGATTATCTTCGGCATCGGCTTGGGATTCGGGCCGCTCGTCGGCGTTATGATCGCGGCCTTGTCGACCTGGGAATGGGTGTTCCTGGTCCATGTTGTGCTGGCGGCCGTGACAGCCACGCTCGCCGTCTTCGGTGTCTGTGAATCGCGTGACCCCGAGGCGAAAAGCCTCGATATCGCGGGCATCGCCACCCTGTCGCTTTCCGTCTTCTGCCTTGCCTTCTACATCACCCAGGGGCCGGCCCTCGGTTTTGACAATACTACGGCCCTTGCAGCCATCGGCCTTTCTGCCGCAAGTTTCATAGCCTTCATCGTTGCAGAGAAGATCAATTCGCGGCCGATGTTTGATGTCTCGGTCTTTCGCATCCGCGCCTTCTCCGGCGCCATAATCGGCTCGGTCGCGATGAATATCAGCTTTTGGCCCTTCATGATCTATCTGCCGATCTGGTTTCAGGCAGGCCTTGGTTATGGTAGTCTCGCCGCCGGTTTGTCGCTGCTCGCCTATACGCTTCCCACGCTCATCGTCCCGCCGCTGGCCGAGCGGCTCTCGCTGCGCTATCGCCCCGGTCTCGTCATTCCAATCGGCCTATTCACGATCGGCCTCGGTTTCCTGCTGATGCGGCTTGGAGCCGCCTCCGCCGCAGCAAGCTGGCTGACCATGCTGCCCGGCGCATTGCTGTCGGGCCTCGGCCTCGGAATGACCAATACCCCCGTCACCAACACGACGACAGGCGCAGTTGCGCGTGACCGCGCCGGCATGGCATCGGGGATCGATATGAGCGCCCGGATGATCTCACTCGCGATCAATATCGCGGTGATGGGCTTCATCCTGGTCAGCGGGGTGTTCTCACATCTAGAAAACGTCCTGCCGGCGACGCTCGGCCCGGAACAACTGCGGGCTATGGCTGAACGCATCTCAGCCGGAAACATCGCCTCCCTCCCCGATCTGCCCGCCAACATCATCCGCGACGCGCTCGTCGAGGGATTCGGCTGGGTGATGCTCTACGGTGGCCTCGGTGCGTGGCTGCTGGCCACGGCCAGCTTCCTCGTCTTCGGCTCAGGAAAGATTCGCCGCTGCGCCGAAGATGAGGCATCCAATTCGACTGTGGTTTGAGGATGAGGCAGTGCTATGCTCTGGAGGTGAGAATGGAGCAAGACGTCACCGCGCACCCCCTCTATCCAGCAGCGAACAGACAGCCGCCCCGCGTCGGTTTGAAGCGGCTTGGCAAGCCTCTTCACCCCATCGTTCCTATGGCCTTATCGCCACCGAAGGCGTATGGACTGAGACAGTCCATCGCAGCATCCCGGTTGCCCGTGCCCCGCCTCACACCCATGATCCTTGCCGTCGCCCTGTTCATGGAACAGATGGATTCGACCGTGATCGCCACCAGCCTGCCGGCAATCGCCGCCGATATCGGCACCTCGCCGATCGCGCTGAAGCTCGCCGTCACCAGCTATCTCGTGGCGCTGGCGATCTTCATCCCGATCAGCGGCTGGATGTCCGATCGTTTCGGTGCGCGCAACATCTTCCGCATGGCGATCTTCGTCTTCATGATCGGCTCGATCGCCTGCGCCTTTTCAAACTCGATCACGGCCTTCGTCATCTCGCGCCTGATTCAGGGCGCCGGCGGCTCGATGATGACGCCGGTCAGCCGCTTGCTGCTGGTCCGGGGAACACCGCGCCACGAACTCGTCGATGCCATGGCCTGGCTCACCATTCCCGCTCTGATCGGCCCGATCATGGGTCCGCCGATCGGCGGCTTCCTCACCACCTACCTCACCTGGCACTGGATCTTCTGGATCAACGTCCCGATCGGCGTGCTCGGCATCATCCTCGTCACGCGTTTCCTGCCGGCCGTCGAGCCACGCAGTCCGCGGCCGATGGACTTCCCGGGCTTTTTCCTTTGCGGCATCGGCTTCTCTGGCTTCGTCTTCGGCGTGTCGGTGATCAGCCTGCCGGCCGTGCCCGTCATTTACGGTTATGTCACGGTTGCGATCGGCATCCTTGCCGGCCTCATCTACCTCCTCCATGCCCGCCGCGCGCCCTATCCGCTTCTCGATCCGAAGATGTTCCGTTATCCGATGTTCCGGGCGGCGATCCTCGGCGCCTCGAATTTCCGCATGGGGCTCGGCGCCTTGCCCTTCCTGATGCCATTGATGCTGCAGCTTGGCTTCGGCCTGACGCCGCTGCAATCGGGCTCGGTCACCTTCGTCAGCGCGCTCGGCTCCATGGGCTCGAAATTCGCCGCCTCGCGCACCTTCAATGCCTTCGGCTTCCGCACGGTGATCTCGCTTACCACCTTGCTGGCGGCGATCTTCCTCGGCATCAACGGTCTGTTCACCGCCGAAACGCCGCTGTTCCTGATCATGGCCTGCCTTCTGATCGGCGGACTGTTCCGCTCAATGGCTTTCTCGGGCGTCAACGCCATGGCCTTCGGCGATGTCGACGACGCCGACAGCAGCCAGGCAACCGCAATCAATGCCGTTGCCCAGCGTATCTCCATGGCGATGGGTGTGGCGATCGCCGGCGGCATCCTCGAAATCTCCAGCAGCTTTCACGACGGCAGGCTGATAGTCTCCGATTTCCACATCGCCTTCTTCAGCGTCTCGGCGATTTCGGCGCTGGCCTGCATCACCTTCCTGCGCCTGCCGCACGATGCCGGCGCGGAACTGACGGCGCGCGGCCGCAAGCGCCGCCACGCCGAGCCCGAAGAGGCCGTGGCGGAAAATAGCTGATCTCCCTGGCGCGATGGAAGCACTCCTCACCCGCCGGTTCGCAAGGCTCCGTGCGGCGGGAGTAAGGGCGAATGGCCCGCGCGTACTCCAACATCCCCTTCTACTTTATAATTTATTCACACATCAAATACACACTGCGTTTGCGCGTTTTGGGTTGCTATCAGGACATGGGCATGAGCGCTCGTGATGTGACCGTCAGCGTCGATGCCCGTATTGATACGCCAGTCGGGAACATGTCCGACTGAGCCGCAATTCTAGGCCGCCGCGGAATGTTTCATTTTTTGAAAACGATGCCTCTAACCGCCAAGCTGGCGGCGATTATCGTTGCCGTCAACCTCTGCGGCATTTCCGCTTTCGCCACCTATACCTGGATGTACGAAACCCGGGCCTTGATCGATGGCGCCAAGGCGAACTGGTCCAAGGACGCCGAGCAATTTGCATCTCTGGCAGCGGGCGGCGTGAAATGGGGGAAGGCCAACGCCGTTCGAGAGGCTTATTCGCTCTATCGCGACGACCCCACGCTCGATCTCGTGCAGTTTGCGGCATTCAACGCCGAACCTGCCGCCGTCGATACCTGGGCGCGCGATGGCGTCGGTGGTTTGCCCGCACCAGCCGATCTGGCGAAGAGCCTCACCGCGAAACCGGAAAAGACGACCATCGATGACGGTAGAATATCTGCCGGCGTCGTGACGATCATCGCGCCGCTCCCGTTGGATAAGTCGGGCAAGGCCACCGGTTACGTCGTCACGAACTGGTCCGTCGAAAAAATCGCTTCCGAAGTCAGGCAGAAAGTTCTCATTTCGCTGCTCACGCAGTCCGCGATTACCGCCATGGCCGTCGTTGCCTTCCTTCTCGCCATGCGCAGCCTGGTCGGCCGGCCCATCAGGGTGATCAGCGAACGAATCAGCGCGTTGCAGAAAGGCGATCTGGTCTCTCCCGTCACCTACAGGGAAAATGGCGACGAGATCGGCTTTTTGGCGCGTGCATTGGAAGTTTTCCGTCACGAGGCGATTGCGAAGGTCGAGAGAGAGCAGGCGGCTGCCGAGCAGAGTGCCTCGCTCGACGCCGAACGGGCGCGCAACGCATTGTTGACCGAAGAGGCCAGCAACACGCAACGGCTGGTCATGAACGCTCTCGCAAATGCATTGGAAGGGCTCGCCGCTGGCGACTTCTCGATACACCTGGCCGATGTCGGTCCAGAATTCGATAAATTGCGTCAGGATTTCAATAACATGGTCGATGCGGTCGCGGCCGCTCTAACAGAGATCAAGACCGCTTCCGTGGCGGTTGAAACCGGCTCCAGCGAGCTGGCGACCTCCGCGGATCAACTCGCCAGGCGGACCGAGCAACAGGCAGCAGCGTTGGAACAGACCGCTGCGGCACTGGATGAGGTGACCACCACGGTCAGAACATCGTCGCAACGGGCTGAAAATGCCGGGCAGTTGGTCGAGGAGACAAAGCGGAGCGCCCATGTCTCGGCGACGGTGGTACGCGATGCGATCGGCGCGATGGACCGGATTCAAACCTCGTCGAGCCAGATCGGCCGCATTATCGGCGTCATCGACGAAATCGCCTTCCAGACGAACCTGCTGGCGCTGAACGCCGGTGTCGAGGCGGCGCGCGCCGGCGAGGCCGGCAAGGGTTTTGCGGTCGTTGCGCAGGAAGTGCGTGAACTCGCCCAGCGGTCGGCAAATGCCGCAAAGGAAATCAAGAACCTGATCAATGTATCTGGCCAGGAAGTTGCCGCGGGCGTCGGGCTGGTGAACGAAACCGGTGACGCACTCCTGAAGATCGAGGAGCAGATCAACCGCATCAGCGATAGCATCGCTTCCATCGTCCAATCCTATCGCGAACAGGCGACGGGCTTGCAGGAAATCAACAGCGCGATCAACCAGATGGATCAGACGACACAGCAGAACGCGGCAATGGTCGAGGAAACCAACGCGGCCTGCCACGAACTGCTGTCGCAAGGACGCCTTCTACAGGACTCGGCCGGCAGGTTCGTCGTCAGTGCGTCTACCGCCAGCCAGCCCAAACCCGTTCAAGCCGCCCGCCAAGCTCGTCCTGAGCCCAGAGCCTTCGCGCAGCGTCATACAGGAAATGCCGCCGTTGCCGCTGCTCCCGGTGCCTGGGAGGAGTTCTGACGTCGTCTGCATCCGATAAGCCTTAGTTCTCAGCAACCTATAATCAGGAAGGAAACGCTTATGAAGAAAATCGTGCCCGCATTTCTTTTGGCCTGCACCGCATTTGCCATGCCCATGGGCGTATCCATGGCGCAAGATGCCAAGCTTGCCCCGATCTCCGACTACGTGACGAGCGACGTCAAGCCCTGGCTCAACGACCCAGCCATCATCGAGGCTGTCAAGGCCCAGAACACTGCCAACGCCAATCTCAGCGCGGCTGATGTTGACGCCCTCGACAAGAAGTGGCGTGCCGAAGTCGATGGCTCAGACCACTCGATGATCGACGGCGTGCTCAACAATGCACTGTCGAAATTCCTTCAGGGAAAGAAGGAGGCTTCCGGCGGCAAGATCACGGAAATCTTCGTCATGGATGCAAAAGGCCTGAATGTCGGTCAAAGCGACACCACATCCGACTACTGGCAGGGCGACGAAGGCAAATTCCAGAAGTCCTTCGGAGCCGGCAAGGACGCCGTCTTCGTCGATGAGATCGAAAAGGATGAGTCGACCCAGACGCTGCAGTCGCAGGCAAGTGTGACGATTTCCGACGACACGGGAACACCGATCGGCGCCATTACCGTCGGCGTGAACGTCGACGCCCTGTAATCTCATTAAAGCAGTGCAAATGCATATTGGCCGGAAGCAAGCGCGGACAATATGCATGGACTACGACTTGGCACGCACGTCGCATGAGTGAGATCGAGTGCGACGTGCTTCGTGCCTCCCCTCCCCCCGGGACCAATATCATCGGCTACCGCAGCGATGCCAGTGTAAAGGAAACTCTGCTTGCGCCGTATCACCTTGTCAGTGCTTCTGAATTTGGCTCTGATAGCCTGTGCCAACGCTGGCGAAGACATTTCCGGCGTTTGGCGTGACTTATTTACACGGTGCCGAGTTGCCGTGGAGACAGGCAAAGACTTCGATGCAATGGGATTACGCGACTTGGGACAAAGCCTAAGGATCGCAGCGCCGCCGATGATGGCCGGATCTACCAAGGCCATCATGCCAGGCTACGACATGGCCGAACAGCGTTGGGGAATTCCAGGGGATCGTTTTGTCGTGGTCGAAACGGAGTATCCACCGCATGGCGGCAAAACAAGACGTTCCTGCAATCTGGAACTTGCTCCACAGGCGAAGCCAATCTCTGCTGACGAGGAGAGTCTCCTGAGAGCGGCTTTCCTTGCCGAACGCGATAAACTCCTTGATACTGGACGCTATGAGCACTGGAGCCCCGACCCCATATTTTCCACCAATCTTGGTATTCGGCTGGCAGGGAACAATGTGAATGGCTGCCGTGTGGTCTCTCTCCTGTTCATCGACACCCAATCCAACTTCCCGTCATTTCTTCAAACGGGCTCTGGTGAGCAAGACGGAGCCTGCGGCGGAGCGTCCCGCCGAGCACATCCGTAAAGCGCAACAGATCGTAGCTTGTTCGACCGCCGCTCCTCACCTAAACGAGAAGCTCGCCGCGCCCTCTGTAGAGCGTTCTCGATCTCATCTCCTTTGCGCCTCCCTCCCGCAAGAGCACCAGCTTCAAAACAGCAAATTCTGCGTGACAACGCCTGGGCGTGACGCTACATACGCGCCATGTCGATCACATCAATCAACGCCTCGCGATTTTATTGGTACCGCTGCTCACAGCGGATGCGGGTCCATGCGTAACTGAATTCGACGCGACGACAACCCGAACAGCCGCTAGTCTACCTGGCGGCTTTTTTGTTCCGCGCGGGTATGACCAAACAGGAGCCATACCGTGTCTGATACCATTGACGATCTGCGTATCGTCGAAATTACCCCCCTGACCAAGCCTGCCGATATCATCGCGGAAATTTCCCGCAATGCGGATGTCAGCAAGACCGTGACCATCAATCGTGAGGCGATCCGTAAAATTCTCCAGGGCGAAGACGATCGGCTGATCGTCGTCATCGGCCCCTGCTCGATCCATGATCCCGTTGCCGCCAGGGACTATGCCGCTCGGCTCACGGAACAGCGGCAGCGCTTCGCCGGCGATCTTGAGATCGTCATGCGCGTCTATTTCGAAAAGCCCCGCACCACCGTCGGCTGGAAGGGTCTGATGAACGACCCGCATCTCGACGGCAGCTACCGCATCGAGGAGGGGCTGAGGATTGCCAGACGCCTGCTGCTCGATATCAATGCGATGGGTCTTCCGGCCGGCGTCGAATTCCTAGACACGATCACGCCGCAATACATTGCCGATCTCGTCAGTTGGGGAGCGATCGGCGCACGCACCACCGAAAGCCAGGTCCATCGTCAGCTTGCCTCCGGCCTTTCCTGCCCGATCGGCTTCAAGAACGGCACCGACGGCGGCGTGCGTGTGGCGCTGGACGCCATCCTCGCCGCCTCGCAGCCGCATCACTTCCCCGCCGTGACCAAGGACGGACAGGCGGCCATCGCCTCGACGACGGGTAATGAGGACTGCCACATCATCCTACGCGGCGGCAAGCGGCCGAACTATGAAGCGGCCGACGTCGAAGCGGTCACCGGCGAAGCCCTCAAGCTCGGCGTCGCCCGGCGCATCCTCATCGATGCCAGCCACGCCAACAGCGGCAAGGATCCGATGAACCAGCCGCTCGTCGTCAAATCGGTGGCCGCACAGATTGCCGCCGGGAACAACGACATCAAGGGCATGATGATCGAAAGCAACCTCGTCGCCGGCCGCCAGGATCTCGTTCCCGGCAAGCCGCTGGTCTATGGCCAGTCTATCACCGACGGCTGCATCGACTGGGCGATGTCGGTCGCGGTGCTGGAAGACCTGGCAAAATCCGCCCGCGAGCGCCGCCAGACCCGCGCTTAAGCCGCCGGGAAATAGCGGACATAGGCGAACTCTTCGCCGTCAGGAGACCAGCAGGGCACGTTGATCGTGCCCTGCCCCCCGAAGAGCTCGAACAGCGTCTTCAGATTGCCGCCATCCATATCCATCAGCCGCAGCCGTACGTCGAGGTCGCGCGGATGGTCGAATACCGACGGGTCGTAGGACAAGAGCAGCACCATGTCGTTGTTGGGCGACGGATGGGCGAACCAGTTGCCGTAATCGTCTGATGTCACCTGCTGGAGACCCGTGCCGTCGGGATGGACGCGCCAGATCTGCATCAGCCCGGTGCGGCTGGAATTGAAATAGATCCATTGGCCGTCGGCGGAATAATCCGGTCCGTCATTGCGCCCCTCGCCATGCGTCAGCCGCGTCTCGGCGCCGCCGTCGACGGAGATGGTGTAGATATCGAAGAGGTCGTCGCGGATGCCGCAATAGGCGAGTTGGCGCCCGTCCGGCGACCAGCCATGCCAGTAGGATGGCAGGTTCTCGGTGATCAGCCTCGGCGTGCCGCCTTCGATCGGCAGAATATAGATCGCCGACTTGCCGAATTCGGTCTTGTCGGAAATGACGATCTCACTGCCATTGGGCGAAATGCCGTGATCATTATTGCAGTTGACGGCAAAGCCGGTATCAACCTTGACCACCTCGCCGCCATCGAGCGGCAACCGGTAAAGCAGCCCATCGCCGTTCAAGAGCAGGTAGGAACCATCCGGCGAGAAATTCGGCGCCTCCACCAGCTTGTCCGTCTGCCAGACCTCGCGGGCCCTGCCCGTTCGGACATTGTAGATCTCAACCGAGCTGCGCATGATTCCTCCCAAAGCTTGATGCCGTCAGCAATCTCGATTGCGTCAGCGATCCCGGAAACGGTTGGTGATCGGATAGCGCCGGTCGCGTCCGAAATTCTTCTTGGTGATCTTCACGCCGGGCGCCGATTGCCGGCGCTTGTATTCGGCGAGATAGAGCAGGTGCTCGACCCGGTGGACGGTCGCAACATCATGGCCGCGCGCGACGATCTCCTCGACCGCCATTTCCTTTTCCACCAGGCATTCAAGGATATCGTCGAGAACGGGATAGGGCGGCAGCGAATCCTGGTCCTTCTGGTCGGGACGAAGCTCGGCCGAAGGCGCCTTGTCGATGATATTCTGCGGGATCACCTCGCCCGACGGTCCCAGCGCACCCGGCGGCACGTTTTCGTTGCGCCAGCGCGAAATCGCATAGACCTGCATCTTGTAGAGGTCCTTGATCGGATTGAAGCCGCCGTTCATGTCGCCGTAGAGCGTGGCGTAGCCGACCGACATTTCCGACTTGTTGCCCGTCGTCACCACCATCGAGCCAAACTTGTTGGAGATCGCCATCAGGATAACGCCGCGCGCCCGGCTCTGCAGGTTCTCCTCGGTGATGCCGCTGTCCGTGCCTTCGAAAAGGCTGGCGAGCGCGCTGCTGAAACCCGTCACCGGCTGTTCGATCGGCACGATATCGTAGCGGCAGCCGAGCGCCCTCGCGCAATCGGCCGCATCCTTCAGCGAATCCTCAGAGGTGTATCGATAGGGCAGCATGACGGTGCGCACCCGCTCTTCGCCGAGCGCATCGACAGCGATTGCTGCGCAGATCGCAGAATCGATGCCGCCGGAAAGGCCGAGCACCACGGTCTTGAAGCCGTTCTTATTGACGTAGTCGCGGAAGCCGAGCAGGCAGGCGCGGTAATCGGCCTCCTCGCTTTCAGGAATATGCGCCATCGGCCCTTCGGCGCAATGCCAACCATCTTCGCCGCGCTTCCACGTGGTCACCGCCAGCGCCGTTTCGAACTGGCTCATCTGGAAGGCGAGCGACTTGTCGGCATTGAAGGCGAAACTCGCACCGTCGAAAACCAGTTCGTCCTGGCCGCCGAGCTGGGCGGCATAGATCAGCGGCAGACCGGTCTCGATCACCTGCTTCAGCACCACCTGATGGCGGATATCGACCTTGCCGCGATAATAGGGCGAACCGTTCGGCGACAGCAGGATCTCGGCCCCGCTTTCGGCCAGCGTCTCGCAGACGCCGAGATCGCCCCAGATATCCTCGCAGATCGGAATGCCGATGCGCACGCCACGAAAATTCACCGGCCCCGGCATGGCGCCCTGGTCGAAGACGCGCTTCTCGTCGAACTCGCCGTAATTCGGCAGGTCGATCTTGTCGCGCACCGCGATCACCTTGCCTGCGTCGAGCACCGCGACCGAATTGTAGCGCCCGGTCTCGTCCTGCCGGGGAAAGCCGATGATCACGCCCGGCCCGCCATCGGCGGTATCGGCGGCCAGGTTTTCGACCGCCTTCCAGCAGGCGCGGATGAAGGCGGGCTTCAGCACCAGATCTTCAGGCGGATAACCGGAAATGAAAAGCTCGGTCAGCACGAGCAGATGCGCGCCCTCCCGGGCAGCATCCGTGCGCGCCTCGCGCGCCTTGGCAAGATTGCCGGCGACATCGCCGACCGTCGGGTTGAGCTGGCCGATGGCGATGCGGAAGATATCAGAAAGAGCGTTTTCCTGTGTCATGTCATTTATTTAGACTGCACCTTTCACGACCGCAACACGTTCGGGCCGAAAGCGGCACCTCGCAACGACGAAATTTTTGTGAACGGATCGCGCGTGCTCCCGCGCGGCACTGATACGCATTGCAATTTGCCTCTGGAGCGGAATACTGGCGCCGAAAGCGACCGCATCGATAACCGGTATCGGAAACAGACAATGTCTAATCTTTCGAATTTCGTGCACCATCATTTCGACAAGCCGGCCGATGAACTCGGCGACATCGAGAAGCGCGTGCTGGCGAAAACGCACGCGCGCAAGATCATCTCGACCGACGTCAATGCCGCCTTATCCGCCGAGTCATCCTTCGGCGAGCGTATCGCCGATGGCATCGCCCGCGTCGGCGGCTCCTGGTCCTTCATACTCGCCTTCCTCGCCTTTCTCGCCGTCTGGACACTGATGAACACCATCGGTCTGGTGGCGAATCCCTTCGACCCATACCCCTTCATTTTTCTGAATCTGATCCTGTCGATGATCGCCGCCATCCAGGCGCCGATCATCATGATGTCCCAGAACCGGCAGGCCGAGCGCGACCGCTTCGAGGCCGCCAAGGATTATGAGGTCAATCTCAAGGCCGAGCTCGAAGTGCTCTCCCTGCACCAGAAGATCGATATGAGCGTGCTGACCGAACTGACGGCGCTGCGCGAGGATGTGGCCCGCCTCAGCGCCGAACTTTCCGCCAGAAGCTGAGGCAGCGCTTATTGCGCAATTATCAGCCGCCCGGACCAGCAAACAGGATGAGATTTCCGTCCGGATCCAGCACGATGAAGTTTCTGGCGCCCCACGGCTCCTTCCTGAGGGGCTGATGGAAGGATACGCCTGCGGTCTGGAAATCCAGGAACAGGCGCTTGATCTCGTCTGATGTACCGACGGTGATCGAGGCTGAAAGCAGATGCTCCCGTTGCCTGATATCGCCGACGAACACGGGCTCGCATACCAGCCTCAGAGCGAGTTGAGCATTGTCGCGGATGACCTGTCCGTAAAACGGCGGGTCGCCATAGACGAAGTCGACCCTGAAGCCGAGTTTGCCGGTGAAGAATTCGCACGACGCTTTGATATCGGTGACGAACAACTGCGCGGATAGCGAACTCAGGATGGCTTGTGGTGCTGGCTGTTTTTTCGGATCTGTCATGGCTGCGGCTCCTGTCTTGAGCGCCTGCCATCCCTCGAAACCCATTTGACGTGCGATCAGGTCCTGCGCGTCGCTAAGCTTGAAGCGCGCCTCCAGCACCTGGCTGTCATCGAGATGACGGAAGCGCGGCAACGCAGCTCTGATCTCGGCTGCAACAGGATAGTATCTTTCGCTGTGCCATCGCAAATACTGCTTGGCCTGCTTTTTGAGGTTTTCGAGATTCGGCATGGGCGCAACTGTTGATACATTGTAGGCGGGCATTGCCCTTTCGACATTCGACGAAGCGCCCTACGCAGCACGGTAAACCTAGCCTCGGCGATCAACCTTTGTCAATCACGGGCCGGCGAGGATGACGATGGGGGATTCACGGCGTATTGCGGCAGGCCGTCCGATATCTCGTAGAAATCGCCCTTGTCGGCACAGTAGATATGATGGCCGAAGGTCAGGCCGCTCGGCGCGTCGAAGGCGCCGGCCATCACCGAAATCTCCGCCGATCCATCCGCCTGCCAGAACAGCGCGGAGCCACAATTCGAGCAGAAGCCGCGCTGCGCCTCTTCGCTTGACCGGTACCAGCGGACCGCCTCAGTGCCATCAACCGAAAGAGCCGCGCGGGCCACGTTGACCGCGGCGTAATAAAACCCGGTCTGCCGGCGGCACTGCGAGCAATGGCAGCCGACGACAGGTCCTGGCTTCGCCGTCGTTGAAAATCGTACGGCGCCGCAAAGGCAGCCGCCTGTATGCCGTTCGGTCATGATTGCTCTCCCGTTTACGACGAAACGTTGCCGCCGATCGCCCTTGGCGTCAAATCCATTCCGCTCAACGAAATCATCAGAAATCTTGAAAATCGCCAGCCTTATCCATGCTTGGTCGGCGCGAGCACGTGTTGCTCGACGACAACAGCTGCCAACCTCATCTCATCCCGGCATTGAATCGCCGGCTGTTGTCGGTGATACTTAAGGTCCAATTCACTCGACCCTCGGGAGACTGACATGAGAGCGACCCTGTCCGAACAGAAAGGAAACATCCCCCACAAGGACATTCAGCTTCATGAACATTCGGTTCTCCCGCGCGAGGAAAAGCTCGCGACGCCATAACGTCTTCCCGAGATTCTTCCGCGACGATGCGAATGCCGCCGACCGCGAGCGGCGCTGGTCGCGTATGCGCAAATTCCTCTCCTACTACCGTCCGCATCTGCCTTTGCTGCTGGCGGATCTGCTTTGCGCCATCCTGGTCGCCGGCACGGCGGTCGCCCTCCCGCTCTGCGCCAACATCGTCACGAGCCGCCTTCTGGCTCTGCCCGACATACCGCAGGCCTTCGCACAAATCCTGACGATGGGCGGCGTCATGCTGGTCGTTCTGGCGGTCCAGATCGTCGCCATCTTCTTCGTCGATTATCGCGGCCACGTGATGGGCGCGCGCATCGAAGCGACGGTGCGGCAGGAACTCTTCGAGCATTGCCAGAAGCTCTCGTTCAGCTTCCACGACCGCCAGCGCACCGGCCAGCTGATGAGCCGCATCACCAATGACAGCCTGTGGCTGGGCGAGCTCTTCCATCACGGCCCCGAGGATCTTTCCATCGCCGTGCTGAAATATGGCGGCGCCATGTTGGTATTGTTCTTCATCGATCCGCCATTGGCCGGGCTCATCCTGCTGCTCACCCCGGTAGCGGTGGCTTATGCGCTCTATTTCAACCGGCGCATGAACCGCGCGCTCGAAGCCAGCAAACGGCAGATCGCCGCCGTCAACGAGCGGGTGGAGGATGCTCTTGCGGGCATCCGCGTGGTCCAGTCCTTCGCCAATGAAGCGCTGGAAAAGGAACGCTTCGCCGAGCAGAACCGGCGTTTCCTGCAAAGCCGTGCCGAGGGCTACCGCAGCGAAGCCTGGTTTTCGGTCGGCACCGAAACTTTCGCCCAACTCGTCACCATATTGGTGATCATCATCGGCGGCCTGCGCATCCTGGCGGCGGAACTGACTGTGCCCGACATGCTGACCTTCCTGCTCTGCGTCGCCGTGCTGGTCGATCCGGTGCAGCGGCTCGCCAATTTCGTGCGCCTTTGGCAGGAGGGCTACACCGGCTTCAGCAGGGCCATGGAGATCCTGGAGATAGCCCCCGATATCACCGATCGACCGGCCGCGCGTCCGATGCTGGCACCAAGGGGCGAGATCTGTTTTTCCAACGTCGCCTTCGGTTACGAGGCCGATGGCCCGCGGGTGCTCGAGCAGCTGTCGCTCACCATCGCGCCCGGTGAGTTCGTCGCCCTGGTCGGCCCGTCTGGGGTCGGCAAGAGCACGCTTTGCGCGCTGATACCGCGTTTCTACGATGTCGCGGCTGGGGCAATCCGGATCGATGGCATCGATATCCGCGATGTGACGCTGGCCTCGCTCCGGCGCCATGTCGGGGTGGTGCAGCAGGATGTCTACCTGTTTGCCGGTACGGTGGCGGAAAACCTGCGCTACGGCCGGCCCGACGCCAGCGATGCCGAGCTGGAAGCGGCCGCGCGCGCGGCCAATGCACACGACTTCATCATCGCCCTGCCGCATGGCTATGACACCGATATCGGCCAACGGGGCGTCAAGCTCTCGGGCGGCCAGCGCCAGCGCATCACCATCGCTCGCGCCTTCCTCAAGAATCCGGAAATCCTGATCTTCGACGAAGCAACCAGCGCGCTCGACAACGAGAGCGAACGGGCGGTGCAGCAGGCGCTGCTGAGCCTGGCAAACGGCCGAACCACCCTGGTGATCGCCCACCGCCTGTCGACCGTCCGCCATGCCGACCGCATCCTGGTCCTGACAGCTGATGGCATCGTCGAACAAGGCACCCATGATGAGCTCATGGCGCAAGAGGGCGTCTACGCCAATCTGCACAGCGTCCAGGCCAGCATCTGACTGCCTGTTCCACCTTCGCAGCATAAAAAAGCCCGGCATCGCCGGGCTTTTCTTCATCCATTTGGGGCTGCGATCAGCCGTTGGCGACCATGCGCTTTTCGTCGCGACCACCCTTCATGCGCTCGGCAAGCAGGAAGGCCAGCTCGAGCGCCTGGTCGGCGTTGAGGCGCGGATCGCAATGGGTGTGATAGCGGTCCTGCAGGTCTTCGGCGGAGACCGCGCGGGCGCCGCCGGTGCACTCGGTCACGTCCTTGCCAGTCATCTCGATATGGATGCCACCCGGATGCGAGCCTTCGGCGCGGTGGATCTGGAAGAAGCTTTCGACTTCCGACAAGATCCGCTCGAAGGGACGGGTCTTGTAGTTATTGAGCGTGATCGTGTTGCCGTGCATCGGATCGCAGGACCAGACGACCTTGCGGCCCTCGCGCTCAACGGCGCGAATGAGTTTCGGCAGGCTGTCGGCGACCTTCTCATGGCCGAAGCGGCAGATCAGCGTCAGGCGCCCGGCCTCGTTGGCAGGATTCAGGATGTCAATCAGTTGCAGCAGGTCGTCGGCCTGCAGCGAAGGGCCGCATTTCAGGCCGATCGGGTTCTTGATGCCGCGGCAATATTCGACATGCGCATGGTCGGCCTGGCGCGTGCGGTCGCCGATCCAGATCATGTGGCCAGAGGTTGCATACCAGTCGCCCGAGGTGGAATCGACGCGGGTCAGCGCTTCCTCGTAGCCGAGCAGCAGCGCCTCGTGACTGGTGAAGAAATCGGTCTCGCGCAGCGCCGGCTGGTTTTCCGAGGTGATACCGATCGCCTTCATGAAATCCATGGTTTCGCTGATGCGGTCGGCAAGCTTGCGGTAGCGCTCGCCCTGCGGGCTGTCCTTGACGAAGCCGAGCATCCACTGATGCACGTTTTCGAGATTGGCATAACCGCCCATCGCAAAGGCACGCAATAGGTTCAGCGTCGCAGCCGACTGGCGATAGGCCATGGCCTGGCGTTCCGGGTTCGGAATGCGCGATTCCTCGGTGAACTCGATACCGTTGATGATGTCGCCGCGATAGGCCGGCAGCGTCACATCGCCCTGCTTCTCGACATTCGACGACCGCGGCTTGGCGAACTGGCCGGCGATGCGGCCGACCTTGACGACCGGCAGCTGAGCCCCGAAGGTCAGCACCACGGCCATCTGCAGGAAGGCGCGGAAGAAGTCGCGGATATTGTCGGCACCGTGTTCGGCGAAGCTCTCGGCGCAGTCGCCGCCCTGCAGCAGGAAGCCGTTGCCTTCGGCGACATTGGCGAGATGTTTCTTCAGGCGGCGCGCCTCACCTGCAAAGACAAGCGGCGGATAGCTGGCGAGCGTGGCTTCCGTTGCCGCCAAAGCGGCTGCGTCGGGATATTCGGGAACCTGCAGGATCGGTTTTTGCCGCCAGCTGCTCGGGGTCCAATTGTCTGCCATCTCACTCACCTGTTCTCACATCCATACCTCAGGATGCCCTCAATATGCGGCGGCTTATAGACCTTTAGGTCAGGCTTGCAAAGACCATTCGCCGACAGTTGTCGCCTCATCGCCGCCGCCCGCCCTGCTCTAGTTAAACCAGCGTATACCATGTCGATTTTCCCATACTTTAGACTTTCAATGTAGAACCGGAGAGAGTTTCAACTTCGGGGACATGGCATGGCGATCCTTCCGCCCGGTTTCATATCAGACCGCTCGGGCAATTTCGGCATCATGACGGCACTGCTGGTGGTGCCGCTCTTCGGTGCGGCCGGCATGGCGGTGGATTTCGCCCACGCGCTCAGCCTGAGGACGCAGCTCTACGCCGCTGCCGATGCTGCCGCCGTCGGTTCGATCGCCGAAAAATCCGGCGCCGTCGCAGCCGCCATGACCATGAGCGGCAACGGCACGATCTCGCTCGGCAAGGACGACGCCCGCAGCATCTTCATGTCTCAAATATCCGGGGAGCTGACCGACGTTCAGGTCGATCTCGGAATCGATGTCACCAAGACCGCCAACAAGCTGAATTCGCAGGTTTCCTTCAGTGCGACTGTGCCTACCACCTTCATGCGCGTTCTTGGCCGGGATTCGATCACGATCTCTGGTACAGCGACGGCCGAATACCAGACCGCGTCTTTTATGGATTTCTACATTCTCCTCGACAACACCCCTTCGATGGGCGTTGGCGCCACCGCGACAGACGTCTCGACGATGGAAAAAAACACCAGCGATACCTGCGCTTTCGCGTGCCATGAAACGCAGAACAACAACAATTATTACAATCTCGCCAAGAAGCTCGGCGTCAGCATGCGCATCGACGTCGTGCGCCAGGCGACCAAGGAACTGACGGTGACCGCCAAGTCCACGCGTGTTTCCAGCAATCAGTTCCGCATGGGCGTCTATACGTTCGGCACCAAGGCCGAGGATGCAAAGCTGACCACCATATCCGACCCGACGGACGATCTCGACAAGGTGCGCAGCTATACCGACGCCGTCGATCTCATGACCATTCCGTTTCAGGGCTATAACAACGACCAGCAGACGAGCTTCGACAGCGCGCTGACGCAGATGAAAACCATTATCACCACCCCCGGCGACGGCAGCACCGCCACGACACCGCAGAAGATTCTTTTCTTCGTCTCGGACGGCGTCGGCGACAGCGAAAAACCGAAAGGCTGCACCAAGAAACTCACCGGCAACCGTTGCCAGGAGCCGATCGACACGTCCTTCTGTCAGCCACTGAAGGACAAGAGTATCAGGATCGCGGTGCTCTACACCACCTATCTGCCGCTGCCGAAAAACAGCTGGTACAATACGTGGATCAAGCCTTTCCAGGGCGAGATCCCGACGAAGATGCAGGCATGCGCCTCGCCCGGCCTCTATTTCGAAGTGACGCCGACCGAAGGCATCGCCGATGCGATGAAGGCGCTTTTCCTCAAGGTCATCCGGGCACCGCGCATCACCAGCTAGCGCATCGGCCGGAAAATCGAAATCGGTTTTCGGAAAGCACGATGCGTAGGCTCAAAGAGTTAGAGCGTCCTTTGTGCGTCCGAAAGGACGCAGGGCGCTCTAATGCATGTCGCCCGGAAGTGCGCAGCGGTTCCGGGTCAACGACATGCAAGGCAAAAGCACGTTGCGGCTCAAATGCGCTTACCGTCGCGGATCCGATAGCTCGGCGCATACATGGTGACGAGCTCTTCGGCCGCCGTCGGATGCAGCGCCATCGTTCGGTCGAAATCGTCCTTGGTGCAGCCGGCCTTCAGCGTGACGCCGAGCAGCTGCGCCATCTCGCCGGCATCGTGGCCGAGGATATGGGCACCCACCACCTTGCGGCTCGCCGCATCGACGATCAGCTTCATGATCATCCGCTCGGCCCGCCCGGAAAGCGTGGCCTTCAACGGCCGGAACTGGGCGCGGTAGACCTCGAGTTCGGGATAACGCCTGCCCGCCTCCTCTTCCGAAAGGCCGACGGTGCCGATCTCCGGCTGCGAGAACACGGCGGTCGGGATCAGCTCGTAATCCGGCCGGGTCGGATTGTTCTTGTACTCGGTCTCGATGAAACACATCGCCTCGTGGATCGCCACCGGCGTCAGCTGTACCCGGTTGGTGACATCGCCGAGCGCATAGATGTTTTCGACATTGGTACGGGAATATTCATCGACGATAACGGCGCCACGCTCGTCGACGGCGACGCCGGCCGCCTCAAGACCGAGGCCTTCGGTGTTCGGATCGCGCCCGAGCGCCAGCATGACGACGCCGGCTTGCAGCGTGCCGTTGTTCAGCGTCTCCAGAACGAGCCCGTCCGCACCCTTCGAAACCTTCTGCAGCGTATCGTGGCAGAGGATGCGGATACCCTTGGCGACCATCGCCTCGTGCAGCCCGCGCCTCAAATCTTCGTCGAAGCGCGACAGGATCTCGGCACCGCGATAGATCAGCGTCGTCTCGACGCCGAGGCCATGGAAGATATTGGCGAATTCGACGGCAATATAGCCGCCGCCGGCGATGACGATCGATTTCGGCAGTTCTTCAAGATGAAAGGCCTCGTTGGAGGAGATGCAGAGTTCGTGACCGGGAAGGGCCGCATGCGGGTTCGGCCGTCCGCCGGTGGCGATCACGATCGTCTTTGCCGTCACCGTCTGTCCGGTTTTCAGCAGCCGGACCGTATGGGCATCGACGAGTTCCGCGCGCGTTTCCAGGATCTCGGCATTGGCGCCGGCGAGACCTTTCTTGTAGAGGCCTTCGAGCCGGGCGATTTCAACATCCTTGGCCGCCACCAGCTTCTTCCAGTCGAAGCTGGTTTCGCCGACCGTCCAGCCGAAGCCCGCCGCATCCTCGAAATGCTCATGGAACTGCGAGGCGTAGACGAAGAGCTTTTTTGGCACGCAGCCGCGGATGACGCAGGTGCCGCCGTAGCGATACTCCTCGGCGATCGCCACTTTCTTGCCGAGCGAGGCGGCGACACGGGCGCCGCGCACACCTCCTGAACCGCCACCGATGACGAAGAGGTCGTAGTCGTAGGAAGACATGAGGAGCTCCGGAAGGGAATCGCAGGAAGGATGTTCCTGATATAGGGGCGATCATCATGAAAACAAAAGCCCGCTCCTGCATCATCCGGTTCCCATCGCCGAATCTTCATTGTAAAGGGCTGACCCCAGTCACCGTCTACGGTTGACCCAGTCACCGTCTACGGTTGACCCGGTCACCGTCTAGGTTGGCCCAGACACCGACTTCGGTTGACCAGTCACCGTTTACGGTTGACCCGGTCGGCCGAGGCTGGCAGGCAATCCATGGGATGGAAAAGAATGGCGGAGCAAAAGATGGATCAAACTCTCTTCAGCAACCTGTGCAAGGCTGGCAAGTTCAAGGAAGCGCTCGGCCTCGCCATTCAGGGCCACGAGGACGAAAAATACACGCCGAGCCGTTTCTCGATCGACAAGAAGACGCGACTGCCGATCTTCTACCGCGGCAACAAGCGCGTGGAGCCGGATGAAGAGGGTGTGTGGCAACTTGCAAAGAACCCGAACCCATAGGGGCTGAGGTGCGGCGCATATGCGATGCCAATTGCATCTGCTTAGCGATTAGCGCTGTCAGCGGGTAATGCGGAAATCCGTCGGGTTCTTCTCAAGCTGGGCTGCTTCCGTCTCGACGCCCGAAACCGACGCCCCCAAAGGCCCGCGCCTGAAACGCTCGATCATCGTCGAGATGGCGCTGTCGGGTCCTGCGATCACAGCGACCACGGCCCCGTCCTCTTCATTGCGAACCCAACCCGTCAAACCGAGCCGTACGGCCTCATCGCGCGTCCAATAGCGAAAACCGACACCCTGGACCTTGCCGGATATCCGCACTCGGACGGCCTTGTCATGATCAAACATGTCTGCGGTCACCTGAAGCCTCGCCGGCGGCATTTGCCGTATCATAGCAAAAAAGCCCGGACGATGCCGGGCTTTCGCAAATTAGATGGGGCAGCCTTACTGCTGGGCAGCCGGTGCCGGAGCCGGAGCGGTCGGGCTGTCGGTTGCCGGCGGCGGTGCCTTGATGACCTTGGAAAGCTCGACGTTGCTCTGCTTTTCCAGGTCGCGGGAAATGCCCTGCGCCCAGATGTCGGCAGCCTTCGCCGTCTCGCGCGAGGCGACCGGGCCGTCGCGCAGCAGCTTCTTGCCGACGTCGGAATTATAGAAGTCGGCGATCGCCTTCAGCTCGTCGACGGTGAAGGTCTTGGCATAGGTGAGTGCCGCCTCCTTCTCCAGATCGCCGCGGCGCGGCGCCAGCGCCAGCGCCTGCGCGTCGACCGTGGACGAAATGATGTCCTGGTAGTTCGGCGAATCCTGGATCAGTCCGGCCTTCAGGCGCTCGGCGAGACCAGGCAGGATGTTGTCGAACTGGGCGGTGGCGCCAATGGCGTCGATCGCCGCGCGAGACGCCTTCAGCTGATCCTCGGAGACTTCCTGCGCCTTGACGGCGGAGCCGAAGGCAAGCCCGGAAAGAACGACGGTGGCAGCGGCGAGACGGCCAAGACCTGCAATGTTCATCATGAGTATATGCTCCTGTTATCTGTTTGCCTGCAGCGTGCGCGCACCCGCAGGACCGGCAATGATCGCAAGTGCCGCCATATTGATAAAGAGCCCGTGTTCAACGACGCCGGGTATGGAATTCAGCTCGCTCGAAAGCGCCTCTGCATCAGGAATGCGGCCAAAAGATGCATCGATGATGTGATGGCCGCCATCCGTGGTAAACTCTCCGTCACCCGACTGGCGCAGAGCGAGTTCACCCGAGAGGCCGAGCCGGGCCGCGACCTTTTCGATCGCGATCCGCGTCGAGACGAGCCCGAACGGATTGACCTCGATCGGCAGCGCGAAGGCACCGAGCGTATCGACCAGCTTGCTCTCGTCGGCAATGACGATCATTCGCTCTGACGCGGCCGCGACGATCTTTTCGCGCAGCAGCGCACCGCCGCCACCCTTGATCAGCCTGAGCGCCTGATCGACCTCGTCGGCGCCATCGATCGTCAGATCGAGTGCCGGCAGTTCGTCGAGCGACTTCAGCGGCACACCGAGTTCGACGCAGAGCCGCGCGGTTCGTTCGGACGTCGGGACGCCTTCGACCCTGAAGCCGCCAGCAACCTTCTCCGCCAGCAGGCGAACGAATTCTTCCGCCGTGCTGCCGGTGCCGATCCCGAGACGCATCCCGCTTTCGACATGCGCGAGTGCGGCCTCGGCGGCCTTGATCTTCATTTCGCGGGCATCCATGCGCCGCCAGCTCCTGATATTGCGTTGGATGTGCTGTTTACACGGCTCGCCTGGCAAACGAAAGTCAAAATCATCACGGAAAATGAAAAGCCGAAACAGAGGCCTGCGGCCTTCCCGGCCATCGCCGGACGTTGCTTTCCGCCGCACGATCGCCTACCTCAGGGACGATCCACCGTTCCTCAGAACGATACATCGCTCCTCAAAACGACCATCGCTCAAAGAGACATGCCCTTGACCCCTGCCCCCACTCGCCCGGCGCTCGTCGTCTTCGATCTCGACGGCACCCTTCTCGATACGCATGTGGACCTGGTCGAGAGCCTGAACCACACGATCGCGGCCCTTGACCTCGAGCCGGTCAGCTACGACGACCTCACCCATCTCGTCGGCCAGGGCGCGCGCGTCATGATCGAGCGCGCCTGCCGGCTGCGCGGCCATCCGCTCGAAAGCGACGCCCTGCCGCCGCTGGTCGAGCGCTTCGTCGCTCATTATGCCGGCAACATGCCCGGCCGGACCGAACCCTATCCCGGCCTGGTCGCCGCCATGGACCGGCTGAAATCTCAGGGTTACCGCCTCGCCGTCTGCACCAACAAGATGGAAAGCCTGGCAGTCCGCCTGCTCGACAAGCTCGACCTCGTCAGATATTTCGACACCATCACCGGCGGCGACAGCTTCGAATACCGCAAGCCCGACGCCCGCCACCTCACCGGCACCATCGAACGCGCCGGCGGCGACATCGCCCGCACCGTGATGATCGGTGACAGCGTCAACGATATTGCCGTAGCAAGAAACGCCGGCATACCGTCGATCGCCGTGCCTTTCGGTTATTCCGACGTGCCGGTTTCGAGCCTCGATCCGGATCTTATCATCACCCATTTCGATGAGTTGACGCCGGATCTGGTGGAAACGCTGTTGCGGGAATATGCGGAGAAGGTTGCCGTCTGAGGCGGAGCCGTTCCTTACTTTCTGCTGGCGTACCGTGGGCACCCCCCTCTGCCCTGTGTCCAGCCGATAGATGGGTAACAGATTGAACCGGATAGATGGGTTACAGTTCTCCCCCTTGTAAACCAGTGTCCGCCCCTGCGCCGGCTGGTGGGGGTTGCAGGGCGCTGGGGCGGACAAGCCGCTTGGTCTTCTTGTCGATGATGCCGAGCGGATGGGCATGGAAGCGTAGCGTCCAGATGCCCGCTTCACTCTCCTCGATCGCCACGACCTCGCCGGCCAGCGCTGCTGCGACATAGACGAGGTCACCGTTCCATTTGATCTCGCCATTGGAGCGCACCCGGCGCACCGCCGCCTCGGCCGGATAGTCCGGTTCAGGCAGGCGGTCGGGCAGGCGCCGCAGTGACGGTCGGTAATGATCAGCAGGCACGTCCATAGCGAGCGCCTCGTGTGGACGCTCGGCGTTGTAATTCTGGCGAAATGCGTCAAAGACCGCCTGCTGCGCGGCATGGTCGACCTCCGGCGCCATGGCCAGCGGCAGCATCGTCAGATGGAAGCGTTCGTGGCGGCCGTTCTGCTGCGGTTTGCCCGGCTGGATGCGCTCCAGGCCGATGCCGAGCTTGATGAACCGTACAGCAAGCGTCGTCAGCCCGGTGACGCCGATCGCCGCGAAGGGCGAACCGTTGTCGCTGCGAAAGCGCTCCGGCAGTCCGTGCTCGGCAAACAGCCGCTCGAACACCGGCCAGGCCTCTACCTCGGCCGGCGTCGCGCAGGCTTCCAGCGCCAGCAGAAAGCGGCTCGCCGTATCCATCACCGTCAGTGGCTCGCAGCGCCGCCCATCGCGGGTCCTGAACCAGCCCTTGTAATCGGCGCTCCACACCGCATTGGGCCCGTTGGCCGGCGCGAACGGGCCGCAACCAGCCGCCCGCCAGCGATGCCGCCGGCGCCCGACCAGCCCGTGTCGCTTCAGGATCTCGCCTATCGTCGAGGCCGCCGGCCAGCAAAGCTGCGGCGCCGACCGCTTCAGCCGCGCCAGCACCTTCTTCGGCCCCCACTGCGGATTCGCCTCCTTCTCCGCCACGATCCGCGCCACCAGCTCCGCCGCCGTTGCCCGCCCGTGCTCAAGCGGCGCCCGCGGCAGGTCGATAAGCCCCGCAGGGCCGAGCGCCCGATACCGCTCCAACCATTTGTAGCCCGTCTTGCGCGATATCCCGTAGGCCGCACACAGCGCCGTCATCGTCTCCTCGCCCGCAAGACATTCCCCAACAAAGCGCAGCCGCTCGTCCATGATGCCAGTCTCTCTCCAAACCATCGCCGGGCCCTCCCGGCTGCTAGAGAACTGTCACCTATGTAAACGGTCCGTTCTGTTACCTATCTATCCGGGTCGGACACCTGCCGGCCATCTCCCCCACAGGTGGGTAGATTGGCTGGCCGCGCTTGCTCGCCCGACAACAGGCGTCACAGCACGACGAAACGCTAGACGGGCGGTAAGGTTTAGCCACTTGTGATCTCCCCACCTGTGGGGGAGATGGCCGGCAGGGCAGAGGGGGGTACCACGCGGCAAGTCCTCTCCACTTTATTCCCATTCCGTGCGCGCTGGAAAAAACAAAACGGGCAGCCCAAAGACTGCCCGCCGGCATCACTAATCAAATCCAATTATCAGATCTGCGCCCCACGCGCCTTAGTCGTCGCGTCGAAGGCCTTGTCGACATAGGCGTCGCGACCATAGACGTCGTCAAAATATTCCACCACGCCGTCCTTATTCGGCCAGGCGGTGAAGTAGGACACATAGACCGGGATCTTCTGCGGCACGCGCACCGCATGGTTCTGGCCGCTGGCGATCTGCTTGGCGACGTCGTCGACCGTCGTGCCGAGCACGGCGGCCGCCATTGCGCGCGGATCGGCAAGGCGTACGCAACCGTGGCTCAGCGCCCGCATGTCGCGCTTGAAGAAGCTCTTCGACGGCGTGTCATGCATGTAGATCGCGTGGCTGTTCGGGAACAGGATCTTCAGTTCGCCGAGCGCATTGTCGCTGCTTGGCGGCTGGCGCACCGAAACATTGTTGGTCGAGCCGTACCAGTCGACGCTCGAGGAGGCGACAGCGTGGCCGTTCACCTCGACCTCATAACCGAGCTGGTCGAGATAGTTCGGATCCGAGCGCAGCTTCGGCAGCATCTCGTTGATGATGATCGACTGCGGCACGCCCCAGAAAGGGTTGAACTCGACCGTCTCGATTTCGTCGTCGAAGAAATAGGTCTGGTTGTTCTTGCCGCCGACGACCACGCGCATCGACAGCTGTTCCTTGCCGTCATTGTGGTAGTAGACCATGTAGGCCGGCTGGTTGATCATGACATAACGGGAACCGAGATCTTCCGGCAGCCAGCGCGCCTGCTCCATGGCGACGATGAGCTTGTCGATCTTCGAGGCATTGGTGTCGCCGCCGGTCATGGCGCGCACGGTCGCCTGGCCGATGACGCCATCGGCCTTCAGCCCACGCTCCTTCTGGAATTCCTCGACCAGCGAAACGATGTCAGGCGAATAGTCGATGCTGCCGGCGTAAGCAGCAAGCGTTGCCGCATGATCTGTCCTCAGCGTTTCGGAACCGTGCTTGCCGATCGCCTTGACAATATTGGCGATCTCCGGCGAGCTGTCGCCAGGCCTCAGCAGCCTGTCGAGCGAAACGACGATTCGCTCCTCATTGCCGCCGTCGGCGGCGCGAAGCTTGGCAAGCTCCGCCTTCAGCGCCTGGAATTGCGAACTATCAGGCGAGCGGCTGGCGATATAGGCGCCGACATCGGGGCTCAGGCGGGCAAGCTTCAGCACCGGGGCCAGGTTAACCACCTTGCGCTGGAAGTCGTGATAGCCGGAGATCTTGTTCGGATCGATGCGGCCACGCACCGTGTCCTGGACGAAGGCGAGCACCTTGGCGGAGAGATCGAGCTCGAACTGTGTCAAAGCCCGGTCGCGGAAGGCGGGATCGGGATTGGCCGGGTCGATATCAGGCGTCTGGACGGCGTAGTCCGCCGGGTCGAGGCCGACGGAGGCCGCATCGGCAAGTACCAGCATCGCCGACTTGGCGCGGTCGTTGACCTGATTGCCCTCGACCCAGACGAGCGGATTGCGGCTGTCGCCGTAATAGGCTTCGAGCGCCTTTGCGACGTCGGCATTGGCGCGCACCTTAGCCTGCGCCAGGAAACGGCGCTGCACGGCCGGCTCGGCGCTGGCATCGCCGCTGCCCGAAACATCGGCGACCGCGCCGGTGACGACGGGATCGGCGAACCTGCCGGTGTCGACGAACTGCAGCGTCTCGGTTTTATAAGTATAATAACGCGGACCGCTCACCTTCGGCAGCGGCGCTTCCGGATCGAGCCCGCCGAGCGATCCGCCGACGCCGCCGCGCGGGCCTACACGGCCGGGCGGCATCTGGTCCATGAAGATAGTGCTCTGGGTCCGCTGCCTGTCGCCGCGCAACATGTCCATCAATGTATAAGCATGCGCGGGTGCGGCACTCATCATTGCCACGCCGCAGGAAATTGCCAATGCGGATGCCGCGCTTTTCAAAACGAACGTCATATATCTTCCAGTCCCGGTGTCATGCTGTTCTTGTCACGAGCGCAAGGCTCAAGCTCAAATCCCGCGAAACTCAAGCAGCGTAGGGCCCCATTGATCAGAAACCGGCCTGCGCCGCCAGCGCCGGCGGACTCAATTTTGTGTGACGGAGATCCTGCACGGCGCCGCCCAGCAGTTCACACAAAATTATGAAATTATTGGTTAATTTTTTACCGAATTTTCGCCGCCAGACCAGTGCGGCGAAAACGCCAGGATGCATAAAATTTCCAAAGTGGCTTAAAAGGCACGCCGAAAAGCCTGCGCAAACATGACTTCCGGTTTCAATATTTCGCACGGCATCCAGTTTTCTTGTCGGACTTTCCAACCTATAAGACGTCATCTTTCGAAGATGCCCGAAAACAGCATGTAAAGGGAAGGCAAGGCTGATGACCGCAACCCGCACCGAAACCGATACTTTTGGCCCGATCGACGTCGCCGCCGACCGATATTGGGGCGCCCAGGCCGAACGTTCGCTCGGCAATTTCAAGATCGGCTGGGAAAAGCAGCCGCTGTCGATCGTACGCGCACTCGGCATCGTCAAGCAGGCGGCCGCCCGCGCCAACATGTCGCTCGACCAGCTCGATCCTGGCCTCGGCAAAGCGATCGTCGACGCCGCCCAGGAGGTGATCGAGGGCAAGCTGAACGACCATTTTCCGCTGGTCGTCTGGCAGACCGGCTCAGGCACGCAGTCCAATATGAATGCCAACGAAGTGATCTCCAATCGTGCGATAGAAATGCTCGGCGGCGTCATGGGTTCCAAAAAACCGGTGCATCCGAACGATCACGTCAATATGAGCCAGTCGTCGAATGACACCTATCCGACGGCCATGCACATCGCCTGCGCCGAGCAGATCGCCCATCACTTGCTGCCGGCCCTGAAGCACCTGCATGCCGCCCTCGACATGAAGGTCACCGAATTCAGTCACATCATCAAGATCGGCCGCACCCACACCCAGGATGCGACGCCGCTGACGCTCGGCCAGGAATTTTCGGGTTATGCCGCCCAGGTCGGCTCCGCCATCAAGCGCATCGAAATGACCCTGCCCGGCCTTTGCGAGCTCGCCCAGGGCGGTACTGCCGTCGGCACCGGCCTCAACGCGCCGGTGGGCTTTGCCGAAAAGGTCGCCGAGGAGATCGCCGCCATCACAGACATGCCTTTCGTCACCGCGCCGAACAAGTTCGAGGCGCTCGCCTCGCATGACAGCATGGTCTTTTCCCATGGCGCCATCAATGCGGCAGCCGCCGCCCTCTTCAAGATCGCCAACGATATCCGCTTGCTCGGTTCCGGTCCGCGCGCCGGCCTCGGCGAGCTGGCGCTGCCGGAAAACGAGCCCGGCTCCTCGATCATGCCCGGCAAGGTCAACCCGACTCAGTGCGAGGCGCTGACCCAGGTCTGCATCCATATCTTCGGCAACAACGCGGCTTTGACCTTCGCCGACAGCCAGGGCCATTTCGAACTCAACGTCTACAATCCGATGATGGCCTATAATTTCCTGCAGTCGGTGCAACTGCTCGCCGACGCCGCCGTCTCCTTCACCGACAACTGCGTCGTCGGCATCGAGGCGCGCGAGGACAATATCAAGGCAGGCCTCGAACGCTCGCTGATGCTGGTGACCGCCCTCGCCCCGAAGATCGGCTACGACGCAGCCGCGAAGATCGCCAAGACGGCGCACAAGAACGGCACGACGCTGAAGGAAGAGGCCCTCGCCAGCGGCCTGGTGACATCGGAAGAGTACGACGAGATCGTGCGCCCGGAATCGATGATCGGGCCGAAGTAGCAAGGTCGCATAGGCCACAACCGCTCATCCGGCTGCCGCCACCAACCGGGGTCGAGCCACAGGTCTCGACCCGTCCTTCGGACCCCCGCTCGCGGGGAGAAGGAGATATGCCGCAACGCCTCGACACCCTCCAGCCTATAGCAAGGCAAACAGCGAAAAATTGTCCATCACGACGGAATTACCCATGAAGTCGAAACGGATTTCTTCGATGTCTTCGAGATTGACCTCGAGAGTGGGGCCGGTGACCTCGAGCTCCTGCTGATAGACGATCTGGCCGTCGTTCAGCGCGGTGAGCGTCAGGTGAAAGGGCGCTGCCGACAATTCGGCAATCGAAACGCTCTGAAAGGTGAATTCCCCACCATCGAGCATTTTCAAGCTTACGGGCGCAGAACCCGGCGATAGAACGGTATCGCTGAAACCGTCCTCGGTGATGGCGTCGACACCCGGGATGGTATCGTAGACATACCCGTTCAGAAGCGTCACCTCGTGGCTTCCATTCACCGAGAGCGCAAAGTTGCGATAATCAGGCAGAGAGAAATTATCGGCCCTCGACGTGACACCCAAATCGTCGAAATCGAGGATTTCGTGGTATTTATCGCCTTCGTTGACGCCGTCGATCGCGAGCGTCAACACGCCGAGGTCCGTGCCTCCTGAGCCATCGGACATCTTGAAGCTCAGCTTCTCGATGAGCTGATCGTATTTCGTTAAATTTTTCACGACGTCGAGCGTGTAGTCCAGCTCGTACTCGAAGTGACCGTCAGGTTTAAGTCTGAAGGTTCCGTATTCGCCCCTTATGATCGTTTCGTGGTCAGGTCCATGTTTGGCGTCGATACGCACGCCATTGACGAAGCGAACATACATGTCCGCTCCCTCGGGATCGCTGGAGAGGCGCAGCAGATTCCCGCGGATCCAATTGTCTTCGAAAAAAACGAGAAGGTCGTCGACAGCAGTTGGCTTTGCATTTGTCATTGGAAGCCCCGGCAGGTTAACGCTGCCGGGAATATGAACTGGCCGCGGACCGAAGGCAACTTGAAGTCGTCTGTTTCGCGACAAATGTCGATTTCGCCTGTTCTTTCACTCGCTTACCGCGTGTGACCTGCCGACTGCAAAACGCGGCACGACATGCCCCCCACTCCAGAGTCCGCCGCATCCCGATTGCATTTGCCCCGTGGCGGATTTAGACCGCTTCCAATCTAGCGACGCCCTACCAGAAAGGTCACTTCGATGGCTGACGATCTCTTTCCCCTCGGCAAGGATGCCACCCCCTATCGCAAGCTCAGCGGCGACCATGTCTCGGTCGACACGTTCAAGGGCCAGGAGATCCTGACCGTCGAGCCGGAGGGGATCCGCCTGCTGGCCGAAACCGCCTTTGCCGACATCAACCACCTGCTGCGTCCCGGCCATCTGAAGCAGCTCGCCTCGATCCTCGACGATCCCGAAGCGACCGACAATGACCGTTTCGTCGCTTATGACCTGCTGAAGAACGCCAATATCGCCGCCGGCGGCGTGCTGCCCATGTGCCAGGATACCGGCACGGCGATCATCATGGGCAAGAAAGGCCGCAGGGTCTGGACCGAGGGAGAGGATACGGCGGCGCTGGCCCGTGGCGTCATGGATGCCTATGAGAAGAAGAACCTGCGCTATTCGCAGCTCGCGCCGGTCAAAATGTTCGAGGAAAAGAACACCAGAAACAATCTGCCGGCCCAGATCGACATCTACGAGGAAGGCACCGATGCCTACGAATTCCTCTTCGTCGCCAAGGGCGGCGGCTCGGCCAACAAGACCTTCCTCTACCAAGGCACGCCCTCGCTCTTGACCCATGATCGGATGATCGACTTCCTTAAGGAGAAAATCCTGACGTTAGGGACGGCAGCCTGTCCCCCCTACCATCTGGCGATCGTCATCGGCGGCACCTCGGCGGAGATGAACCTAAAAACCGTCAAGCTCGCCTCCACCCGCTATCTCGACGAGCTGCCGACCGAAGGGTCCGAGAGCGGCCACGCCTTCCGCGACATCGAGATGGAGACGGAAATCCACAAGCTGACCCAGCAGATGGGCGTCGGCGCCCAGTTCGGCGGCAAGTATTTCTGTCATGACGTGCGTGTCATCCGTCTGCCCCGCCACGGCGCCTCGCTGCCGATCGGCCTCGGCGTCTCCTGTTCCGCAGACCGTCAGGCCAAGGGCCGCATCACCCGCGACGGCATCTTCGTCGAACAGCTCGAAACCGATCCGTCGAAATACCTGCCCGAGATCGACGAGGCGAAACTGTCGGAATCGACGGTGCGCATTGATCTCAACCGGCCGATGGCAGACGTGCTTGCCGAACTCTCCAGGCATCCGGTCAAGACGCGCCTGTCGCTGTCGGGCACCATCATTGTCGCCCGCGATCTGGCGCACGCCAAGATCCGCGAGCGGCTGGAAAAGGGCGAAGGCATGCCCGACTACCTGAAGAACCACCCGGTCTATTATGCCGGCCCCGCCAAGACACCGGTCGGCTACGCCTCCGGCTCCTTCGGACCGACGACGGCCGGCCGCATGGACAGCTATGTCGACCAGTTCCAGTCCTTCGGTGGCTCGATGGTGATGCTCGCCAAGGGCAACCGCTCGCGCGCCGTGCGCGAAGCCTGCAAGAAGCACGGCGGTTTCTATCTAGGCTCGATCGGCGGCCCCGCCGCCCGTCTTGCCCAGGACTGCATTCGCAAGGTCGAAGTCTTCGAATATCCCGAACTCGGCATGGAAGCGGTCTGGAAGATCGAAGTCGAAGACTTCCCCGCCTTCATCGTCATCGACGACAAGGGCAATGATTTCTTCCAGGAGCTGAATTTGGGGTGACGGGCAGGCTGCGCCTGCTCTACCGTGCCGACGCCTTATCCGACGCGCCGATGTTCCGCGCCGTCACCGCCTCGCTCGCACTCACCACATCCCAGGCATCGACCCTTGCCAGGATTTCCCTGCGGAACGCGCCGGCGAAGAAGCCGGTGTGCTCCAGCAGCAAGGCGCCGGCGGCGAGGGCCGTGAAGGCGAGGATGGCGAAAGAAATATGACGGGAGGTTTCCACGATCTCACGCCCTGCTTGCCGGCTACGACCGGGTCTGCCACCAAGAAATATCAACCCGAAATACTTGCACTGCAATACGAAACGGCCAAAACCAGCTGTCGACAAGATGAATACGGTCTCCGGCAGAGAAGAACTGTAAGTTTTTCAGACAACGCTCCCGCTCAGCGAGTACGCACTGTCCCGGTAAAGATACGTTTTTCCGTGGAGAATCATAGGCCTGATCGAAGTATTGACCGATGGGGCATTTGTCGTATGTAATCTTTGGTATATATCGCTTTAATCTTTTCCCAAGAAATTTAAGCTAACAAATGGAATATTGCCTTTGAATATATGAGGAGTTCGCCGGATGAATACGGCTGTCGCGCCCAAGGTGCAGGTTCCCGACGTTGCGGGTCAGATCACCTATGCCATGCGCTCCATGGGCGTTGCGCCGATACCGCGCAATTACGAACTCTTCTACGAGGCCTATATCGGCTCCAATCCAGCCCTGACCCGTGAGCTCGCGGCCCTCGGCGGCCAGGTGACCCAGGCCGAACTCGATGCGCTCGGCGCGCAGCACTTCACCCACAGCCCGGCCCGTGTCTTCGACGATGCCCATACGCGCATATCGGGCGAACTCGATGGCCTGCTGCGCATTCTCAAGCAGGAGCAGAGCTCGCTCGAAAGTTATACCAGGCTGCTCGGCGAAACCCACAAGCGCATTACTTCCAAGAGCAATGCCAGCGTCGAACTGATCGAAAACGCCATCGATCTGCTGAGCCAGGCAACCGGAGACACAATGGCGCATGGCGAACGCACCGTCGAGGACGTCGTCCAGCGCTCGCAGGAGATGGATCAGGTCCGCAAGGAACTCGACGAATACAAGCGCATCGCCAACACCGACTCGCTGACCCGCCTTTCCAACCGCCGCGCCTTCGACGACCGCCTCGCCGCCATCTTCGACAATTCGAGCATGCGGCCGGTGACGGCTCTGCTGCTCTGCGACATCGACAATTTCAAGAAGATCAACGACACCTACGGCCATCCGGTCGGCGACAAGGTGCTCGCCACCGTCGCCTCCGTCATCCGCAGCAATGTCCGCCGCGACATCTTCGTCGCCCGCACCGGCGGCGAAGAGTTCGCCCTCATCATCGATGGCAACACGCCCGAGGAAGTCACCGGCATCGCCGAGCGCATCCGCCGCACGCTGGAGACGACGCCCTTCAAGAATTCCCGCACGCGGGTAAATTACGGTCCGGTCACGGTCTCGATCGGCATCTGCATGGCCTCCAATGCCGAGGATGCCGGCGAACTCTACAGCAAGACCGACATCGCGCTCTACGGCGCCAAGAATGCCGGCCGCAACTGCACCATCCTCTATCAGGACGGCATGCAGAAGGATTTCACCAAGAGCTGGCTGATCTACAAGACCTGACGGCCTCCCACGCCACACGCACGCTGTCACCGACAGGTGACGGCTTAGACTGTTGTCCGGTTCGCGCCGATGGCTCCCTCATTCCTGTGCCTGTCACAGGAATCCAGCCACCGCGCGTCTGCGCGGTGAATAACTCTTTGCGACCGCGAAAATGCCTTCCGCGCCCAAGGACTTGGGCGCACTGGATTCCTGTGACAAGCACAGGAATGAGGGAAGAGAGGTGGGTGTCCGCTTCTCGGCACCACACCCTACCACATCGTCTTCGCCGCCCGCCCCGGCCATTCTCGATCGTAGGTTTCCTGGTCGAAATCGCCGGTTGCGGCCTTCAACATCTGCCCTGGCGTCGGCAGCTTCGCCGGATCGGAAAAGTGTTCTTCATTCCAGAGCTCGGCCCGCATCACGGCGCGCGCGCATTGGAAATAGACCTCGTCGATCGAAATGACGACGACGGTGCGCGGATGTTTGCCGTCCATCTCGAAGCTCGAAAGCAGCGCCTCATCGTCTGAGACGACGCCGCGGCCGTTGATGCGCATCGTCGTGTTCGAGCCGGGGATCAGGAACATCAGCGCCAGGCGCGGATCGCGCACGATGTTGGACAGCGAATCGACCCGGTTGTTGCCGCGCCAATCCGGCAGATGCAGCGTCTCGTCGTTGGCAACGCGCACCACACCGCCGAGATCGCCTCGCGGTGAACAATCGAGCCCTTCCGGCCCGACGGTCGCAAGCGCTGCAAACGGTGAGATCTCGATCATCTCACGATAGAGGGGGGTCAATTGCTTCGTCACCTTGGTGACGGAGGCGGGCGACAGGCCGGCGCCATAGATCGTATTGAGCTCTTCGATGCTGCTGATGATTTTCATGAGGCGTCCCGCCGCGGCTTGATCTTCGCGACGGACGCTACAATGCCGCGCGCCTGGCCGGAAGCTCAAAAAACGGAATGATCTCCGCATCTTTTTTGATGCTTTCATCGGGCACTTCACCCGGGCCCCGATCGCCGTCGAGAAACGTCGCGATCGCGGCAAGAACCGGTGCGGCGCCGATGATCCGTCGGTGGCCGAAGCCGTTCGCCCAGAGAAGTCGAACGCCCTTTCCCGCCGCGCCATAGCGCCTGGCATGGAGAGATGACACCTCCTTGTCATCTTCGGCATGGATGACGAGCACCGGCCGGCCGATGACGCCCGCCGCCGCGCCGGCGTCGAAATCCTCAAGTCTCCGGCCGGTGATGCGATGTACCTCATTCTCCAGTGCCGCTTGCGCCGCAGGGCGAAGACCGACCATCCGGCCGAAATCGGTAAACAGCCAGCCCATCTCGCTCGGCGCGCCGATCAGTACTAGGCGGTCGCCGCCAACAGGCGCCACGCCGGGCAGCAGGCCCGCCGCCGAGACCATCAGCGCCGCGCCGCCAAAGGAATGGCCGATCGCCGCATCGAATGCGCCGAAGCGCGCCTCGGCCGCCGCGATCGTCTCGACCGCAAGCCCCATATGCAGGAAGCGCCCGCCGGAACGGCCGTGGCCAGGAAAATCGAGCGCCACGACCTCTGCGCCCGTTGCCGCAAGCATCGAGACAAGTTCGGCCATATATGCCGCGCTCGATCCCCAGCCATGGGTCACCAGACAGCGCTTGCGTTTGCCCCTCGCCCCGCCGTTCAGCCGATAGGCATGCGCTTGGCGCCCGCCAGCAAGCCGGAGGGTGAAGCGTTCGGCGCCGGCAAGCCGGGCCGCGCCCGCTGCATGTGCCGCCCTCGCCTTTGCTCCCTTCGGCTTTGCCGATGGCGTCCGGCAGAACAGCCGGAACGCCGCTCTGCCTGCTAGATCAGGCGAAACCGCCTGCAGCAGCGAAAACCCGAGGCGGGTGACGTCAAGCGCAAAGTTTGCCATAGTGAGATTCCAAAAGACTGTTCAACACTGAACAATAAAGTACAACGATGAACAAAAATCAATCCCTTCCCTGGGATCATCCGCGTTTTCGCAGCTGGATCGCGGTGGCTCGTGCCTGCCAGCTGATGCAACAATCCCTGGCCCGCTCGCTTGCCGATCTCGACATCAAGCCGCCGCACCTCGATATCCTGGTCAATCTCTATCGTTTCGAGGGCATCTCGCAGCAGGAGCTGGCGCGCAAGCTGCTGGTCGGCCGCTCCAACATGAGCATGCTCTTGCCGCAGATGGAGAAGCGCGGTCTGCTTCTTCGCCGCGATGACGAGCGCGACAAGCGAGTGCTACGCCTCTATTTGACGCCAGAGGGTCGGAAACTGAGTGAGGAAGCCATGGCCATCCAGACCGGCCTCATCGACCGCGTGCTGTCGGATGAGCCGATAGAGCAATGCATGGCGACCGCCGATTCGATGGAGCGGATCATCACTGTGCTGCTGAAAGACCTGCGCGACGAAGACTGATGTTCAATGCAGCGTCGGTGCTGCCTCCGTACCCGTCAGGGAGCGATATTCCCAGGCGGCGACGACGATCAGCACCAGCGTCGCCAGAATACCCATCAGATAGACTTCGATGAAGGGCGCGACAAAGGCAAGCAGGATCAAAAACACCAGGCCGGCAAGATGCGAGAGCGGCATCCGCCCGCTGGTCGCGCCCTTGAACCAGAGATTGCCGATCAGGAATAGGCCGGAGCCGCCGAGCACGGCTGCGGCGATGCCGAGATCACCGGTTTCGTGCGGATGCGAGAACATGAACTCGACCGCGACCGCATGGACGATGATGCCGGCAAGAATTGGGATATGTCCATAGGTGAAGGCCTGCCGCGCCAAGCTTCCCGGCGTCTCTTCATGCTCGATGCGGTGGGCAGCGCGCCCGTGGCCGAAGCGAAAGTAGAGCCACCACATGGCGACCGTGCCGATGAAGGCGGTGACGAAGACGACGCTGGTCAGTCCTGAAAACGGCAGCTCCGCAAAGGTGCGGCCGGAAACAAGGATCGCTTCGCCGAGGCAGATGATCACGAAGAGTGCGCAGCGCTCCGCCATGTGCGCGCCAGAAACATCCCAGTCCCGCGCCGTCGAGCGGCCGAGCCCCGGCACGGCAAAGCCCGCGGCGGGCCCGGCATATTCGATCGCAAGCGCTATCACCCAGGCGATCAGCCGGGCTTCATGCTCGAGCAGCCCGCCGGCGATCCAGAAGACGCCTGCTGCCACGAGCCAGGCGGTGATGCGGACGAAATTCAGCGTATTGGCGCGGTCGACGCGCGTCATCGCATAGGTCGTAAACAGCGAGCGCCCGACCTGCATCGCCACATAGGCGCCGGCAAACAGCAGGCCCTTGTCGCCGAAAGCCTCGGGGATGGAGGCAGACAGCAGCAGCCCGAGCATCATCAGCGCCACCAGCATCCCGCGCACCGGCATCTTGTCCGGATCGAGCCAGTTCGTCACCCAGGCGGTGAAGATCCACACCCACCAGACGGCGAAGGTCATCAGCGCTGCTTCGGCTGCACCGAGCGGCGTGTAGTGGGCGGCGAGCGCATGCGAGAGCTGCGAGATCGAAAAGACGAAGACCAGGTCGAAGAACAGTTCGAGGAAGGTCACCTTGTTGCTGCTGGCGCTGCCCTTGGCGCGCAGCCAGTTCTTTCCGTTCGTTTTCGCCATATGGCCCCCCGATGGCTGGATTATGCATGGATTGAAAGTGATAGCGGCTCAGGTGAGTGTCAGCGCGGCTTCTCCGCCGTGTCGCGGTTCATGCCCTTTTCGCTCAGCTCGGCTTCGTAGGCCGAAAACAGCTCAGGTCCCTGTTCGCCGAGCTCGCGCAGATAGGTCCAGGTGTAGATGCCGGTATCGTGCATGTCGTCGAAACCGATGCGGACCGCGTAATTGCCGGTCGGCATCATCGAGATGATCGCGACGTTGCGCTTACCGGGCACCGTCACCTTCTGCCCCGGCCCATGGCCCTGCACCTCGGCCGAGGGCGACAGCACGCGCAAGAGCTCGGCCGACAGGTCGAAGCTCTGGCCGTCGTTGAAGGTCACCACCAGCCGCTGCCTGTCTTTGGAGACGCGAAGTTCGCTCGGCCAGATATCGCTCATCATTTTGTCCTCTTCTCATGCGAGAAGTAGGCGTTGATCTTTTTCGGCGCAAGCTGAAATTGGCATGCTCGCGCGGGCGGTTTCCCTTGACGCGACAATAGCATATGCCCACATTGACGAGAGTACGGAGATACAGGTGAACACTAGAGTTGGAACGATAGGCAATGCATCGCCGCTGGTGGCAGGTGCGGACCCGATGATCGACCCCTTCGGGCGGGCGGTCACCTATCTCCGCGTCTCCGTCACCGACCGCTGCGATTTCCGCTGCACCTATTGCATGGCGGAGAATATGACCTTTCTGCCGAAGAAGGATCTGCTGACGCTGGAAGAGCTCGACCGGCTCTGTTCCGCCTTCATCGCCAGGGGTGTCAGCAAGATCAGGCTGACCGGCGGCGAGCCTTTGGTGCGCAAGAACATCATGTATCTGGTTCGCCAACTCGGCCAGAAGATCGGCGCCGGCCTCGACGAATTGACGCTGACCACCAACGGCTCACAGCTTTCTCGCCACGCCGAGGAGCTTTATGATTGCGGCGTGCGCCGGATCAACGTTTCGCTGGATACGCTCGACCCCGACAAGTTCCGCAAGATCACCCGCTGGGGCGATATCGCCAAGGTCATGGAAGGCATCGACGCTGCTCAAAAGGCAGGGTTGAAGATCAAGCTCAACGCCGTGGCGCTGAAGGATTTCAACGATGCCGAGATGCCGGAGCTGCTGCGCTTCGCCCACGGCCGCGGCATGGATTTGACCGTCATCGAAACCATGCCGATGGGCGAGATCGAAGAAGACCGCACCGATCAGTACCTGCCGCTTTCGAAACTGCGCGCCGATCTCGAAGACCAGTTCACCCTTGCTGACATCGATTACCAGACCGGCGGCCCGGCGCGTTACGTCAGGGTCGAAGAAACCGGCGGCCGCCTCGGCTTCATCACGCCGATGACGCATAATTTCTGCGAGAGCTGCAACCGCGTCCGCCTCACCTGCACCGGCACGCTCTACATGTGCCTCGGCCAGAACGACGCCGCCGATCTACGCGCCGCACTCCGCGCCACCGAAGACGACGCCCTCCTCCACGCCGCCATCGACGAGGCCATCACCCGCAAACCCAAAGGCCACGACTTCATCATCGACCGCACGCATAACCGTCCAGCGGTAGCGCGGCATATGAGTGTTACTGGTGGGTGAAAAATAGGGCCGTACGCCTACCCGCACCACCCTCATTCCTGTGCACGTCACAGGAATGAGGGAGGCTGGGTTGATCCTCGCGCTAGATTTTCTGCCGTAGGTAGATGGAACGTTGCCTGCTGCAGGGCCGACCGTCCCCAAGCGCCAACCCATCACTCAGGCTTACGCGCACAAATCGCAAACCGGTCCTGCACCATGCGCTCGAGCCCGCGCAGAAACGGCATCTTGCGCGCCTGCGCCCAATGGATATCGGCGAGTTTGCGGTCGACGACAATATCCGTAAAGCCGGCTTGGCGCAGAAGATCGACAACTGCTTCAGCAGGCATCTGGCTGGAGAAATGCACGCGTGAGCGGATCTTCTGGTGCCGCGCCATCATCTCCGGCGTCATGTGGCTTGCCGCCGGCTTGCCGGTCACTTTTGTCCAGAGCTTCTGCAGGCCTTTGACCCAGGTTTCCTTGCCCATATTGCCGTCGAGGATCAGCACTTTGCCGCCCGGCTTCAGCACCGCGAACCATTCCTTGAAGGCAGAAGCCGGATCCACCAGCGTCCAGACGAGATGCCGGTTGGTAATGACGTCGTAGCTTTCCCGTGGCTCCATGGTGTTTTCGGCGTCGCCGGAGACGAAGCGGATATCGGTGCCGCGCTTCTTCGCCTTGGCGCGTGCCTGCGCCAGCATCGCATCCGACCAGTCGAGGCCGGTGACCGCAAAGCCGGCACCATGCATCAGATGCGAGATAACGGCGGTGCCGCAGGCGAGATCAAGTGCCGCGCGCCCCTGCCCTTCGCCCAGATGTTTTCTGATCAGCCGCTGCCAGCCTTTCCGCTCCGCTTCCGAAAAGATTTCATGGCCGACGCTCTGGTCGAAGGTCGCCGCCCGTTCCGACCAGAAGTCGCGGATTTCGTCGCGGATCGAGTAGTTCGTGTTCATGGAATTCATCTGAGGCACCCCGGCATCGGATCAGTTTGGAAAGGCTCTAAAACATATAACTTGATTCATAAAGTCATATTTCTTATGCCTGCGGACATTATTCAGACCTCGGGGGAATTTCCAGATGAATTTCGTGAAAATGCTCGCAGTCTCCGCGGCTGCGATTGCCGGCCTGATGCCGCTTTCAGCGTGGGCGCAATCCTTCACCGTCAAGGATGTCGCTGGCCGCGAAGTGACCTTCGACAAGCCGGTCGAGCGTGTGATCCTTGGGGAAGGCCGCATGCTCTACGCGGTCGCGCCGATCGAGAAGGAAGATCCCTTCGCCAAGATCGTCGGCTGGCGCAACGATCTCTGGACCACCGACAAGGATGGCTTCAACGCCTATGTCGAGAAATTTCCGAAGGGCAAGGACCTGCCCTTCCTCGGCAACCTCACAGACGGCACGCTGCAGACCGAAACGGTCGTCAATCTTCATCCCGATGTGCTGCTGCTGCCGATCGGCAACAAGGCGGCTGCCGACGAGGTGAAGCTCGAGGACATGCTGAACGGCATCGGCGTAAAGATCGTCTATATCGATTTCCGCGAGCATATCCTCGCCAACACCGAGCCGAGCCTGAAGATCCTCGGCCAGATCTTCGGCCATGAAGATCGCGCCGAAGCCGTCGCCAGCTTCTGGAAAGAGCAGCTGGCCCGCGTGACCGACAAGCTCAAGGCCGCCAATCCGCCGAAGCCGAATGTCTTCATGTACCGCGCCGCCGGCTTGGTGGAGTGCTGCGGCACCTTCGGTCCTGACAATTTCGGCCTGATGGTCGATTGGGCCGGCGGCCACAATCTCGGCTCCGATTTCCTGCCTGGCTATACCGGCTCGATTAATGCCGAACAGGTTGTCGCCTCCAATCCTGACGTCATCGTCGTCACCGGCTCCAACTGGAGCCAGACCAAGAATGCCAAGGACTTTGTGAATGTCGGCCCGAATGCAGCAGCCACCTTCGACGACGGCCGCAAGGCGCTGAACACGCTGATGGAAAACCCTGCCTTCACCGGCTCCCGGGCGGTTGCCGGCGGCAATGTCCACGCGATCTGGCACCAGTTCTATACCAGCCCCTACCAGTTCGTCGCCGTGCAGCAGCTGGCCAAGTGGTTCCATCCGAACCTCTTTGCCGATCTCGATCCCGATGCCACCTTCAAGGAATTCCACGAAAAATTCCTGCCGGTCGCCTACCAGCCGGGTTACTGGGTCGACGCCAAGGCGGGTCAGTAATCCGACATGGCCGAGATCGCCGCCATATCGATCGAAGCCGAAGCCGGGAGGGAGCGCTACCGCGCCCTCGCCCGGCGCAAGCTGCTGATCCTTGCCGCCATGACGGCTGCGCTTTGCCTGTCCTTTGCGGTCGATCTCGCCTGGGGCCCGGCCCGCTACAACCTCAGTGAGGTCGTCGCCGCCCTTCTCGACCCCTCCTCCGTTTCGGATCAAGTGCGGGCCGTCGTCTGGGACATCCGCATGCCGGTTGCCGTGATGGCGATCGTCGTCGGCGCGTCGCTTTCCGTCGCCGGCGCGCAAATGCAGACGATCCTCGCCAATCCGCTCGCCAGCCCCTTCACGCTCGGCATTTCAGCGGCGGCAAGCTTCGGCGCCGCCCTGGCGATCGTCACCAGCGTTCCGCTTCTGCCTGTAGCAGCCGGCCTGCTGGTGCCGGTCAATGCCTTCATCATGGCGTTGATCGCCACGCTCTTCATCCATTTCGTCTCGCAGGCCCGCGGCGTCTCGGTGCAGACGGTGGTGTTGCTCGGCATCGGGCTGGTCTTCACCTTCAATGCGTTGCTCGCCTTCCTGCAATATCTCGCCTCAGAACAGGCGCTGTCGGCTGTCGTCTTCTGGACGATGGGCAGCCTCACCAAGGCGACCTGGCCGAAGATCTGGGTAACGCTTGCCGTTCTGCTGATCGCCCTACCGCTCTTTGCCCGCAATGCCTGGGCGCTGACTGCCATCCGCCTCGGCGAAGACAAGGCCGCAAGCTTTGGCGTCAATGTCCGCCGCATCCGGCTGGAAACTATGCTTGTGGTCTCGTTGCTTGCCGCAATACCCGTCAGCTTCGTCGGCACGATCGGTTTCGTCGGCCTCGTCGGGCCGCATATATCACGCATGATCCTCGGCGAGGATCAGCGCTTCTTCCTGCCGGGCTCGATCCTGTCGGGCGCGCTGCTCTTGTCGCTGACCTCGATCGTCTCGAAGTCCATCATCCCGGGTGTCGTCTTCCCGATCGGTATCATCACCGCGCTGGTCGGGGTGCCCTTCTTCTTCTCGCTTATCCTCTCAAACAGGAGCCGGTCGTGGTAGCGCTTCAGTTGCAATCGGTCGGCGCCTATCACGGCCGCAAGCTCTTCGTCGAAGACGTGACGACGCCAGTGATGACATCAGGCGAGGTCGTGGCAGTGATCGGCCCGAACGCTGCCGGCAAGTCGACCCTCTTCAAGCGCATCACCGGCCTCCTCAAAGGGCCGGGCCAGGTTGTCGTCGAAGGCTCAAAGGCGACAAACGCCATCGGCTACATGCCGCAGGATACCTCGGCCAACGCGGTGCTGACGGTCTACGAATCCATCCTGCTTGCCCGCAAGCAGGGCCAGTCCTGGGCCGTCAGCGACAGCGACCTGCGCTTCATCGACGAGATCATGAAGGCGCTCGATATATCAGCCATTGCCTTCCGCGATCTCGGCGCGCTCTCCGGCGGCCAGCGCCAGCTCGTCTCGATCGCCCAGGCGCTGGTCCGCGAACCCGAGATCATGCTGATGGACGAACCAACAAGCGCGCTCGACCTCCACCGTCAGGTCGAGGTTCTCGATTTCATGCGCCGCCAGGCCCGCATCAAGGGCATGATCGTGTTGATCGCCATCCACGACCTTAATCAGGCGCTGCGCTTCGCCGACAAGGTCCTCGTCATCGCCAACGGCCGCATGCACGCCTGCGGCACCCCAAGGGATGTCGTCACCGCTGAGATGCTACGGGAAATCTACAGGGTCGAGGCCCGGGTGGAGAAATGCTCTATGGAGTACCACCACGTGATCGTGGATGGGACGGCGCATTGAGGATGGCAACTGCCTGCCTCATCAGTTGATCAATCGCTGCGCGGTAAACTTGTCCGTAACAAGCATGTCGATGACCCCCACGCGGAGCGCGCCTGCAATAGCGTCAGTCTTTTTGGACCCGCCGGCAAGAGCAATGACCCGGTCCACCCGTTCGAGATCCTCGAGGGGAAGTCCTATGACCCGGTCGTCCAGGGGTGTCTTGACCGGCTTGCCGTTTTTATTGAAGAAGCGAAGCGAGATATCGCCGACGGCTCCCGCTTCCGCGAGATCAGAGAGTTCGCGAGACGAAAAGATGTTGCCGGACCGTGCGAGAAGTTCGGACGGCTCGACTGCCCCGATTCCGACGATCGCAAGCGTTATGCTGCCGAACAAGTCCATCGTCTCCCGAACGTATGGATCGGCCTGCATAAGAAATTTTGCCTCTCTGGACGTCGTAACACCCTGCACAGCGAGCAGTTTTGGCTCAGCGCCGGTCAGCCGAGCAAGCCGCGTGGTAAGCTGCGTCGCATGCGTCTGCACTGAAGGATCGCCCATGCCTCCAAGGGTTTGGACGACGTATTTCGCCTGAGCGCTCTTCAGGGGATGAATGTTCTCGACCATCTTGGAGATGGTCTGGCTCCAACTCGAAACGCCGATGATCTCCCCTGGCGCTAGCGTTACCTCCAAGAGATGAGCCGCTGCCTCTCCGATACGGGCCATGATGGCTCCGTCCCGATCTTCCGTACACTCAACGACGATCGCCTCCGGCAAATCATATTTCTCGCGAAGTGCGCTCTCAAGCTCGCTGTAGGTGCCAACGGGAGGGGTCACGCTGGTTCGCACAATATCTTCGGCCTCGGCACGCTTGAGCATGCGCGACACCGTCGCCTGCGACAGACGAAGGTGCTGTGCGATCTCCGCCTGTCGCCGTCCCTCCAAGTGGTACATCTGGGCGACCCTTGAGATGAGGCGGAGTTCATTGAGGCGAGTCATCGCTAATCCTAGGGTGAATTTTTATTCATCATTAGCCGTTGTTTCGCGTGCCGTCGAGCGGGCAAGTGCATCATTCCAGGTATTCAGAAGCACCGCTCGATCCACGGGTTCCGGGTCAATAATATGCGAGCTCCGGGGCAGCTCTGCGATAACCTGAAGATCGCTCCACAGGCCAAGTGAAAGACCCGCGAGATATGCGGCCCCCAAAGCCGAGGCCTCGGGTGCTTCGCATTGGATCACGGGATGTTCGATGAGGTTCGAGACACATTGCATCAGGAAGCGGTTTTGGCTCGGTCCGCCGTCTACATAGAGCGCCCCGAGCTCGCCGCCGCTTTGTGCTCGCATGGCGGCGATCACGTCGTGCACCTGGAAGGCGATCGAGTCGGTTACCGACCGCGCCATTTGCGCACGTGTCGTATTGAAGTTGATCTGGGAGAACAGGGCACGGGCGTCGGAGTTCCAATAGGGTGCGCCCAGTCCCACGAATGCTGGCACGAAGCCCGGTCCGCCTGGTTCGGCGCTCGCTGCAAGTTCGACAAGGGCCGCCACGTCCGAAAGGCCGAGAATGCCTGCCATCCAGGGGAGACTGGCGGCGCAAACCAAAATATTGCCTTCGAAAGCGAAAGTCGGCTTTCCATTGAGACGCCATGCGACGGTCGTTGTGACGCCGTTGCGTGGAGGAATAAATCGCGGAAGCGTCGTCATCACCGACGAGCCGGTTCCGAAGGTTACCTTGCCATCACCCGGCTTGAATGCTCCATGACTGAACAGCGCAGCATGACTGTCTCCGACCACGGCCATGATCGGAGTTCCATCCGGCACGCCTGGCGACCCTTGAGTCCTGCCGAAGTCGGCAGAGCTGTCGAGTACCTCGGGGAGAAGCGCGATATCCACGCCGAAAATCTCGCCAAGTTCCTCGCTCCATCTCTGCTCCTGGAGATCGAACAACTGGCTCCTTGCGGCATTGGAAGCATCGCAGGCATGCCGGCGCCCGCCTGTCAGGCAGTGGACGAGCCAACTGTCGACCGTTCCCAGCCGCACCGATCGCCCGGCCGGAATACGGTCGAGCAGCCATCGGAATTTCGAACCCGGGAACATCGGATCCAGCGGCAGGCCCGTGAGCGCCTGCACACGGTCAAGGTGGCCTTCGGCAATGAGACGTTCGCAATCCTGTGCCGTTCGACGGCACTGCCAGCTTACCACCGGCCCAAGTGCTTCTCCCGTTTCGGCGTCCCAAGCAGTGACTGACTCGCGCTGATTGGAAATCGCCACGGCCTCGACAGCCACGTCGGGGGTGGCCTTCAGGCAGGCGTCGATCGCCTCGCAGACGGATGCGTAGAGCCGGTGTGGATCTTGTTCGACCCAGCCGGGTTTCGGATAGGTGATGCCGACTGGAGCCGAACCTCTGCCAACAATTTCTCCCTTTTCGGAAACCAGAACTGCCTTTGAATTGGTGGTTCCCTGGTCAATTGCCAGAATTGCCCGCATTCTATCCTCCCCAGATCAGACGGCAGCCGGGACGACAAAAAGCGTCCGGGCTGATCACGTCATCCCACTTACTTGCGCCTGATCAGCGACTGCGCGGCGTCGGCGATTGCGGACGGCGCCATCCCGAATTCGTCGAGCAGGAACTCTGCCGAACCGGTCGGAGCGTAGACGCCGGGAACGCCGAGACGTTTCATCGGGACCGGAGCATTGTCGACCACCACTTCGGCGACCGCGGAACCGAGCCCGCCAAAAATTGAATGCTCTTCGGCTGTGACGATCGCTCCGGTTTCCTTCGCCGCGGCGATGATTGCCTCCTCGTCGATCGGACGAACCGTTGCAAGGTTGAGCACTCTGGCGTTGATGCCGCGTTCTGCGAGGATCTCGGCAGCCTTTAAGATTCGATGAGTCAAAGTGCCGTTTGCGATAAGGGTGACGTCGGAACCCTGGCGAAGGAGGTTTGCCTTGCCAAGTTCGAACTTGTGACCCTCCGGAAGGAGATCAGGCACACCTACGCGAGACAGACGCAGGAAACAGGGGCCGTTATAGGCCGCGGCCCACTCAACCGCAGCAGCTGTTTCGATGCGGTCACAAGGCGCAATGACCGGAAGATTAGGCAGAACCCGCGTCCAGGCGAAGTCTTCGATCGAGTGATGGGTCGGGCCGAGTTCGCCATACGCCATTCCGGAAGAAATGCCGACCAGCTTGACGTTGGCATTCGAATACGAAATATCGGCCTTGATCTGCTCCAGCGACCGTCCCGTTAGAAACGGAGCGGCGGCGCACACGAACGGAAGGCGTCCGCCATTGGCGAGGCCTGCTGCAACCCCCACCATGTTCTGCTCGGCGATGCCGACATTGACGAGGCGCTCTCCAAATTTCGCCTTGAAGCCGCCGAGCTTGGAGGAGCCCACGGAGTCGTTGCAGACGGCAACGATCGTTTCGTTTTCGGCTGCCAGCCGCTCAAGCGTGGTGGCGAATGCGTCGCGGCAATCGTAGAGCTTGGGTGCGTTTATTGGCGCGTTCATCACAGTGCCTCCGACAATTCTGCCAATGCGATTTCGTATTGTTCCTTGCTCGGTACCTTGTGGTGCCAGTCGACTCGGTCTTGCATGAACGAGATTCCATGCCCCTTATTGGTGTGGGCCACGATGCAATGCGGTCTCGATACCCGGTGTTCGAGGGCTGAAACGACTTCGCTCATGTTGTTCCCATTGATCTCGGTGACTTCCCAATCGAAAGCTTCAAGCTTCGGACGAAGCGGGGCGAGATCGTTGGTTTCCGCCAGGGCGGCGCCCTGCTGGAACCTGTTGTGGTCGATCACCAGCGTCAGGTTATCGAGCTTGAACTGCGCGGCCGCCATGATCGCTTCCCAGTTGGAACCCTCCTGCATCTCACCGTCGCCGGTGACGACATAGGTGTGATATTTCGCGCCTGAGAGCTTGGCGGCTTTTGCCATTCCTATTGCGACTGGAAGACCGTGGCCGAGCGGCCCGGTATTCGTTTCGACGCCAGGAACCTTGTTGCAATTTGGATGTCCGTTCAGCCTCGAATGCGGCTGCAAGAAGGTGGAAATCTCTTCCTCCGGGATGAAGCCGCGTTTTGCGAGCGTCACATACAGAGCGCACGCAGTATGTCCCTTCGAAAGAACGAACCTGTCGCGGTCAGGGTGCGTCGGCTGGTCGGGCCAAACATTCAGCACACGAAAATAGAGGGCAGTCAAAATGTCGATGACCGACATTTCCCCGCCGATATGGCCGGCGCCCGCTTCAAAGACCGCCCGGAGATCGCGCAATCGGATCTCGCGAGCGACCCGCTCGAGTTCTGTCGTATTCATGGATTCCTCTCATGCATAAATATTCAGTTATCAATATTTTTGCACAAGACACCGATTAGTCAAGTCCTTTAAGTGCTACACCAACAGTTGCAAGTCTAGAAATCCTGTTGACAGCCGGAAAGCAACTTGTTAATGAATTTTCCAGCATCAGTGAATATTTATTCGTAGCATGCAATCAGCCTAGGCATAGGGAGGAACAATGGTGGCGCTCGATATCAATGAACACGGGCTTTCGTCCGGCGCCTGGTTGAGCAAGCTCAAGGGAGCCACCGGCCCGCTCGTGGGGCTGCTCTTGCTTTGCGTCTTCCTGAGCCTCAGCACCGACACGTTTCTTTCGGTTCGGAACGGTCTCAACATCCTCGATCAGATCACTGTCCTCGGCATCATGGCTGTCGGAATGACCTTTGTCATTCTGATCGGCGGCATCGATCTCTCCGTCGGCTCGGCACTGGCTCTTGCGATGATGGTCATGGGCTGGACTGCGAATGTCGCCGGCCTACCGCTGCCGGTCGGGATCGTTTTTGCTCTGGTCGCATCGGGCATTTCGGGCCTGATCGTCGGACTTCTGGTGACGCAGTTCAGGGTTCCAGCCTTTATTGCCACTCTTGCGATGATGTCCGCGGCTCGCGGCGTCGCAAATATGATCACGGACGGCCAGCAGATCGTCGGATTCCCCGACTGGTTCATGATGCTGGCAATCGATCGCCATTTCGGCGTGTTGACAGCCACTGTGTTTCTCATGCTTGCGGTTGTTCTTGCGGCCTGGCTTTTCCTGCACTTCCGGTCCGAAGGTCGCATGCTCTACGCGGTGGGAGGAAATCCGGAAGTCGCGCGCCTTGCGGGTATCAACGTTCCGCTCGTGACGATTGGCGTCTACGTCGCAAGTTCAGTCCTTGCGGGGCTCGCAGGCATCGTACTCGCCGCCAGGCTGGATTCCGTCCAGCCGTCCAGCGGTCTGGGCTATGAATTGGACACCATCGCAGCAGTCGTCATCGGCGGGACTTCGCTTTCGGGGGGGGCGGGCGGTATCGGAGGAACACTGATCGGCGTTCTTATCATCGGCGTCCTTCGCAACGGGCTCAATCTTCTCAACGTCTCGCCGTTCCTGCAGCAAGTGATCATCGGCATCGTCATCGTGCTCGCGGTCGGCGCGGAGACTATTCGTCGGCGTCGCGCCTGACGAGCGGGGTCCGCCGCGTCGGCGGACCAGGAATTCCGCTCCAAGGGTTTGGGGCGGATCAATACCCCGAGGGGGAGGACATACCCGAGGGTTCCATCAAACAACGGAGGAAATACAATGAAAATAGCGCGCACCATGCTCGCGTCTGCTGCCCTGCTCGGTCTCATGCTCGGCCCAGTACACGCGGCGGAACTGAAGAAGCTCGGCTTGGCCGTTGCCAACCTTCAGGCAAACTTCTTCAACCAGATCAAACAATCCGTCGAAGCCGAAGCCAAGAAGCGCGGCATCGAAGTCATCACGGTCGACGCAAAGGGCGACGGGCCGACGCAGGTCAACCAGATCCAGGACCTCCTGACCCAGAAGATCGACGCGCTGATCTACATTCCGGCAGGTGCGGCGGCTGCGACCGTTCCGGTCAAGCTCGCCAAGAGCGCTGGTATTCCGGTCGTGAACGTTGACCGCAACGCCGAGGGAGCACCGGGCGATACCTTCCTTGCAACGGATTCCGTCGCGTCTGCCAAGGCCGTGTGCGACTACATTCTGAAGGAAGCCGGCGGCAAGGGGAAGATGGTCATCATCCACGGCCAGAAGGGCACAACGCCGGAAGTCGATCGTTCGAAGGGTTGCGCTGAATCTCTCAAGGCATATCCGGACGTCAAGGTTGTCGCCGAGCAGTTCTCGAACATCTGGAGCCAGGACGAAGGATTCCAGATCATGCAGAATATGCTGCAGGCAAATCCGGACGTTTCGATCGTGTTCGCCCAGGCCGACGGCCTTGCCCTTGGCGCCGCGCAGGCGATCAAGGTCGCCAATCCTTCCCAGAAGATCGTGGTTGGCGGCTTCGATGGTGACACCGCAGCTCTCGAAGCGCTCAGCAAGGGTGTCTTCAACGTAACGGCGACCCAGCAGACGCAGAAGATGGGCCGCGACGCGGTTGAAAACGCCGCCAAGCTTGTCGCCGGAGAAAAGGTGCCGCCGGTCCAGCTCCTGGATGCCACGCTGACAACCAAGGAAAACGTCGCAGGCTTCATCGCCAACCATCCGTAATGAAGTTGAGGTCTTGAGGAGGTGTGCCGTGACTGATCCAGTTCTTTCCCTGAGGGGCATATCCAAATGGTATGGGCCGCTCCAGGTTCTGAAGAATGTCAGCTTGGACGTTTATCCCGGCGAAGTGGTTGCACTTCTCGGTGAAAACGGCGCAGGCAAGTCAACGCTATCGGGCATTATCGCCGGGTCACGCACGCCGTCCGAAGGATCAATGACATGGCTGGGGCAGCCTTATGCCCCGGCCACCCCAAGGGAAGCGATCGACAAGGGCGTTGTCCTGATCCATCAGGAGCTGCAGCTTCTGCCGCAGCTGTCGATCGCGGAAAACGTCTTCATCGGACGTTGGCCGATGAAGAACGGCGTCGTCGACCGCGCCCAGATGGTTCGCCGGGCCCAGGACCAGCTCGCTCGCTTGAACCTTCACATCCCTGCAACGCGGACGGTCGCCGGCCTTTCCACGGCAAATCAGCAACTCATCGAGATCGCCAAGGCGCTGGCTCTCAACGCAAAGCTCCTGATCCTCGATGAGCCGACGGCCGCCCTTGGCGGCGCGGAGACGGAAGCTCTTTTCGAACAGGTTCGGAAGCTTCGCTCAGAAGGTGTCGGCATCGTCTACATTTCCCACCGCATGGAAGAGATCAAGCGAATAACCGATCGGATCGTCGTTCTTCGCGATGGCGAGCGCGTGCAGGAATTCTCCGACAGCGCGACACCGGTGCGAACGATCGTCGAGAGCATGGTCGGACGCCCGCTTGACCGCTTGTTCCCTGCCCTGCCGGTTCCGACAGAGCATCCAGTACTCCAGGTGTCGGGGCTGTGCTCGCCGGACAACTCGTTCCGTGACGTTACCTTCGAGGTCCGGGCCGGGGAAATTCTGGGGATCGCCGGATTGGTCGGCGCCGGCCGCACCGAACTGGTGCGTGCGATTTCGGGAGCAGATCCAATCAGTGCTGGGTCGATCAAGCTGGAAGGCGAGGAACTGAGGCTGCGAGATCCGGCGGACGCGATCGCCAAGGGTATCGTGATGGTTCCGGAAGACCGCAAGGAGCAGGGCCTGATCGTCGGGCACCGGATCAGCGAGAACATTATCTACGCCAATCTCGACAAGCTGGGCGGGCGTTGGATTACGCCGAGCGTCAAGCGCTCGTTTGCGGAGAAGGCAGTGGCCAAGTTCGGCGTGAAGGGCCGTGCGGAGCAATATGCCTCGGACCTGTCCGGCGGCAACCAGCAGAAGGTGGTCATCGCGAAATGGCTGATGCGCGATCCTAAGGTCGTCGTGCTCGACGAACCGACGAGAGGCATCGACGTCGGCGCCCGAGCCGGTATCTACGACATCATCGTCAATCTTGCCAAACGGGGCGTGGCGGTCATCGTCGTAAGCTCGGACCTCGAGGAAGTTCTCGGAGTCTCCAATCGCATTCTCGTGCTTGCGCAAGGCAAGCAGGCGGGGATTCTCAATCGTGACCAGGCAAATGACGTTTCGGTCATGGAACTGGCCACCATCTAAACAGACAGAGAAAGGAAGAGCGGTGTCCGACATCACTCTGAACGCCCCGAAGCTTTTCGATCTCAGCGGCCAGGTTGCCATCGTGACCGGAGCCGGCAGCGGTATTGGTCAGCGCATTGCCATCGGCCTTGCGCAATGCGGCGCCGACGTGGCGCTGCTCGACCGCCGAACCGACGACGGGCTGGTCAAGACGGCCGAACATATTCGCGCCGCCGGCCGCCGCTCGATCCAGATCGCGGCGGATGTCACGAGCAAATCTTCCCTTGGAGAGGCAATAGCACGGACCGAAGCCGATCTCGGCACGCTGACGCTTGCAGTCAACGCGGCAGGCATCGCTAACGCGAACGCCGCGGAAGAGATGGAGGAGGACCAATATCAGACGTTGATGGATATCAACCTGAAAGGTGTCTTTCTTTCCTGCCAGGCCGAGGCTCGCGCCATGCTCAAGAATGGACGCGGCTCCATCGTCAACATCGCTTCCATGTCCGGCGTGATCGTAAATCGCGGGCTGAGCCAAGCGCACTATAACGCCTCCAAGGCGGGCGTCATCCATATGTCGAAGTCCATGGCGATGGAATGGGTCGACCGCGGCATTCGCGTCAACACCATCTCCCCCGGATACACGGCAACGCCCATGAACACCCGTCCGGAGATGGTCCACCAGACCAAGCTCTTCGAAGAGCAGACGCCGATGCAGCGCATGGCAGCGGTGGACGAGATGGTAGGCCCGGCGGTGTTTCTGCTGTCGAATGCAGCAAGTTTCGTGACCGGCGTCGATCTTCTCGTCGACGGCGGTTTCTGCTGCTGGTGATGAGAAAGCTCATTGCCGCTGCTGGAAAGTGACCGATCTCGCTTCCTCCCTGGCTGAGATCGAGGCGCTGAAGGGACCAACGGGCAAGACGGCGTGCGATATCGCCGTCTTGCCCGCCCTTCACGCTGATCGAACGGGTTGTCGAACGGACCGAGGGCTCGGATCGTCATCGGCGCTCTAGACTGCCTGAATTCGCGACAACCGTTTGATCTCCAATAATGATCGCATGGTAGGTCGCACCCAGATTTGCTGTTTATCGACGGACAAGGAAAGAGCATGAAACGCTTTGAGCAGAAGACTGTCGTCATTACCGGGGGTAGCCGCGGCATCGGAGCGGCGATCGCCAAACGCTTCGCGAAAGAAGGCGCCAATCTCGTCGTCTCGGCCAATGAGGACCTGGTCCACGGCGTCGCCGAACAGATCCGGGCCGAAGGCGGCAAGGCGATCTCCTTCATCGGCGATGTCACCGACAAGGCAAGCGTCACCGCCCTCTACGATGCCGCCGAGAAGGAATTCGGCTCGGTCGACGTTTCGATCCAGAATGCTGGCGTCATCACAATCGCCCGCGTCGAGGACCTGACCGAAAACGAGTGGGACAAGGTCATGGCCGTCAACACCAAGGGCGTCTTCCTCTGCGCCCAGGAGGCGATATCAAGGATGCGCAAGCACAAGCGCGGCGGCCGCATCATCAACACCGCTTCCGGCCAGGCCCGCGACGGCTTCATCTACACCCCGCATTATGCCGCCTCGAAAATGGGCGTCGTCGGCATCACCCAGAGCCTGGCCAAGGAAGTCGCGACCGAGAAGATCACCGTCAACGCCTTCTGCCCCGGCATCATCGAGACCGACATGTGGGCCTATAACGACCAGGCCTGGGGCAAGCTGCTCGGCAACTACGCCCCCGGCGAACTGATGAAGGAATGGGTCGAGGGCATCCCGATGAAACGGGCCGGCTCTGGGGAAGATGTCGCCGGCCTGGTGACCTTCCTCGCCAGCGATGACGCCGCCTATATCACCGGCCAGACGATCAATGTCGACGGCGGCCTGATCATGTTCTGATGCAGGCGCCCAAAATTGCGTAGCGGTTTTGGGACAACGACATGCATCGAACAAAGAGCAAACCACCAGCGAAGTGCGGAAGGCGACACGGTCGTCGCCTCCGTGTGAACAGTGTGTCCATCGGCGTCAGGGCAGCTTTGCATTTTTGCCTGGTCGAGTGACCTTGCCATCCGCCTGTTTTTGATCCTATCTTTGAAGTGTTCTCAGGGCGGGGTGTAATTCCCCACCGGCGGTATCAGGAGCAATCCTGGAGCCCGCGAGCGCTTCCGGCACCTCCTGTCGGAAGGTCAGCAGATCCGGTGAGATGCCGGAGCCGACGGTATAGTCCGGATGGAAGAGGACAACACGGGCAGTCGCACTCCATCCCGGAGTCGGCCGACGTTTGTTCGCCCAAGGGCAGAAGGCTCGCTCACGGACTGAGCCGAGCAGACCATGTCAGTCAGCTGACATAACCCTTGAAAGGCCAGACAGCATGACTATCGCAACAATCGAAGATGCCATATCAGCTATTGCCAGCGGCAAGATGGTCGTCGTCGTCGACGACCAGAACCGGGAAAACGAAGGTGATATCGTGGTCGCGGCCGATGCCGTCACCCCTGAGGCAATCGCCTTCATGATGACCCACGCCCGTGGACTCGTCTGCATCGCCATGGAAGGCGAGCGTCTCGATGCGCTCGATATTCCGCTCATGGTGCCCAACAACACGGAATCGCACAAAACCGCCTTCACGGTCTCGGTCGATTATCTCAAGGGCACGACGACCGGTATCTCGGCTGCCGACCGAGCCGCCACCGTCCGCGCCCTGGTCGACGATCGCGCAAAGCCCGCCGAATTCGCCCGCCCCGGCCATATCTTCCCGCTGCGCTCCAACCCCCGCGGCGTGCTCGGCCGCCCCGGCCACACCGAAGCCGCCGTCGATCTCGCCCGCCTCGCCGGGCGGATCCCCGCCGGCGTCATCTGCGAAGTCGCCAACGACGACGGAACCATGTCCCGCCTGCCCGAACTCACGCTCTTCGCCGAACGCCACAACCTCCCCCTCGTCACCATCGAGGACCTGGTCGCCTATCTCGACCGCCAGGCGGCAAAAGACATACGCGAAGTCGCCTGATCTCCGCAAAGCGGCCAGCCCCGTCCTTCGAGGCCCCTTCGGGGCGCCTCAGGATGAGGCTGGAGAGAGGTTGCGGCTTGGTTCAACGGGAAGCGCAGCGGCAAGGCACACCGACCAGCCCTCATCCTGAGGCGCGCAGGCCGCAGGCCGGAGCCTCGAAGGACGAGGGCGGGTGGCTGGGTCCCAGACGCGCACGGCTGGTTGCCACAGCACACCCTATTTCCTGCCCCTATGTTCGGCTGATCGAAACCCCACCATCTGCCAGCATCGCCGTGCCGGTCACGAAGCTCGACATGTCGGAGGCGAGGAAAAGCGCCGCATTGGCGATCTCTTCGGGTTGCGCCATGCGTTTCAGCGCATGCAGCCCCTCCACGAAGGCGAGCACCTCCGGCGTGGCATCAGGCGCGTTGGTGATACTGGCGGGCGTGTCGGTGCCGCCGGGAAGCAGCGCGTTGACGCGGATCTTTTGCGCTCCGAGTTCGGCGGCGAGCACCTGCACGAAGCCGATCAGCCCCGCCTTGCTCGCCGCATAGGCGGCCATGCCCGGCATGCCGACGGTGTGGCCGACAAAGGTCGAGGTGAAGATCAGCGATCCGCCGCCTTTCCCCATCGCCGCCGACTGGTGTTTGGCGCCGAGGAAGGCGGCGGTGAGATTGGTCTCGATCGTCTCGCGCCAGCCCTCCACCGACAGCCCGGCGACCGGCCCCATCTCACCGATGATGCCGGCATTGTTGAAGGCGATGTCGAGCCGGCCGAAACGCGAGACTGCCGTTTCGACAAGCCTTTCCTGGAGCGCCTCGTCCCTGACATCGCCTGATATGGCGACGGCCTGCCCACCCTCCGCCTCAATTTCCGCGATGACGGCGTCGAGCGCGTCTTGTCGCCGGCCGGTGACCACGAGCTTGGCACCTTGCCGTGCAAAGAGTTTCGCCGCTGCGCGGCCGATGCCTGAGCTTGCGCCGGTGATGATGGCGATCTTGTCGTTGAGAAGTGTCATATCGGTCTCTCCTGGTTTGTTGCCAGATTTGACATGCTCAAACATCATGCGATGCAGCCACCCGTTTCCCGCGCAGGACGAGAAAAACGCCTATGGCCGAACCGGCAGCGCGACGGCGCGTCCTCATCGACGCCTTGATCACGGCGTCGGAAACATCGGAATTCGCCTTATAAAACCGAGATTTGCCGAGACCTTCATCCACACGCCTGCATTGAGGTCAGTGCCGTTGTGCACCGCATCATCGATTTATGCCTGGTGTGGCATTCATCCGATTCCCTTCATGCGTCTTCGCGATTAAAAGGAGCGCACAGGTAACGGGAATCTCTTCATGCCGCGGTCACGCAATACTGAGGGCGCCATCTATATGAGCATGGCGATGGCCGGCTTTTCCGCAAGCGACGCTCTATCCAAATCGGTGATCGCCTATATGAACGCCGGCGAGATCATGTTCCTGCGCGGCCTCTTCACCAGCCTGCTCGTCTATCTGATCGCCTGGAAAATGGGCGCGTTGCGCTCCTGGCGCATCATGCTGCAGCCGATGATCATCTTCAGGATCATCTGTGAGACGCTCTCCGCCGTCACCTATATCACCGCGCTCGGCATGATGCCGATCGCCAATGCCTCGGCGATCCTGCAGTCGCTGCCGCTGGTCGTCACCTTCGGCGCTGCCCTCTTCTTCGGCGAGCCGGTCGGCTGGCGGCGCTGGTCGGCGATCCTTGTCGGCCTCGTCGGCGTGATGATCATTATCCGTCCCGGCCCTGAGGGATTCACCGCCGCCGCCCTCCTCTGCGTCGCTGCGGTGCTGACGACGGCCGGCCGCGATCTCGCCACCCGGAGCATCAGTCCGGAGATTCCCTCGCTGATGATAACCGTCATCACCGCCATATCAGCCTCCTTCTTCGGCGCGCTGCTCATCCCGGTGCTCGGCGGCTGGCAGCCGGTCAGCGCCGCAGCACTTGGGCATCTCGTACTCGCATCGGTGCTGGTGCTCGTCGGCTACCAGTCGGTCATCCTCGCCATGCGCACCGGCGAAATCTCTTTCGTCGCGCCGTTTCGCTATACCAGCCTGATCTTCTCTTCTGTGCTCGGCTTCTTTTTCTTCGCGGAAGTGCCTGACAGCTGGACGCTCGTCGGGGCTGCGATCGTCATCGCCTCCGGCCTCTATACGTTCTATCGTGAGGCCAAGCGCCGTGTGTCGCCGATTGCGCAGGAATCCGCGCCGCGTGCGCCGGTTTGAGGAAGGATGATGGCTCAATTCTCGTTGGATAAATCTCATATAGCGGGCGTCGTATTGGCCGGCGGCCGTTCGCAGCGCATGGGCCGCGACAAGGCAGGCGTGATGCTTGGGGCCGAGAGCCTGCTCCGCCATGTGCTGACCCGCCTCTCGCAGCAAACTTTCCACGTTGCCGTCAATGCCGATGCCGCCGCCGAGGGTGTGCCTGTCATTCCCGACCGTTTTCCCGGCAAGGCCGGGCCGATGGCCGGTATCCATGCCACCATGGTCTATGCCGCCGGTCTGCCCTCGATCACCCATGTCGTCACCGTCTCGGTGGATTGCCCGTTCTTCCCGGCCGATCTCGTCGCCCGGCTGGCGGCCGCGGTCGAGCACGCGTCGCAGATCGCAATTGCCACCTCCGAAGGCCGTAGCCATCCGGTCTTCGGGCTCTGGCCGGTGACGCTGGCCGCCGATCTCGAAGCCTGGATCGCCACCGACGAGAAGCGCCGTGTGCGCGACTTCCTGTTGCGGCATGACGTTACGGAAGTGGCGTTTCCGCTGCATCCGACCCGCGCCAGCCTGCTCGATCCCTTCTTCAACATCAACACGCCCGACGATCTCGTCGAGGCGGAACGCTGGCTGGAGGCCCTTCGCGTATGACTGCACCGAAAATCTTCGGCATCGCCGGCTGGAAGAACTCGGGCAAGACGGGTCTCGCCGTCCGGCTAGTGACGGAGTTCACCCGCCGCGGTTACAGGATCTCGACGATCAAGCACGCCCATCATGATTTCGACATCGACAAGGTCGGGGCCGACAGCTACCGCCATCGCCAGGCCGGCGCCCACGAGGTCACCATCGTCTCCGGCACCCGCTACGCCATCATGCACGAGCTGCGCGGCGCCCCCGAACCTGAGTTCGAAGAGATCCTCGCCCGCCTCGCCCCCTGCGATCTCGTGCTGATCGAAGGTTACAAGCGCGAGCCGATCCCGAAGATCGAGGCCCGCCGCCTGGAAGCGGCAAATCGCGAACCGTTGGCGCCGAGCGATCCCCATATCTGCGCCATCGCCGCCGATCATGCAGTCACGGATACGGCCCTGCCGGTCTTCGATCTAGACGACACAGGCGCCATCGCCGATTTCATCGCTGACATCGTTGGCCTTGGACAGGCGAAGCTTTGAACCACCTGCGTTGCCGCCGGACCTCAGAAGCGGAACCGTTTCGCTTGCCATCGCCTTGGCGATTTCCTTGGCGAGCTGAGCCTGATCGTAGGGCTTTGCCAATCTCGGAAGATCGATATCGGTGCCGGCAGGAAGATCGGCGTAACCTGTCGCCAGCACGATCGGCAACCCCGGACAAATGTCCCGCGCGGCCTGGGCAAGCTGTGCGCCGGTCATGCCAGGCATCGAATAGTCGGTGATGACAAGGTCGAAATGCTGGCCGCTGCTGATCAGTTCCAGCGCCTGCGAGCCGGAGTTTGCTTCGACGACCTCGTGGCCTAGATCTTCAAGCATGTCGACCGAACTCATGGCGATCAAGGCATCGTCGTCGACCAGAATTATCTTCAGTCTGGACGCAGCTTGCGGAACGGGCAATTCCGCTTCGATCGCCCGCTCGGCGCGCCGTTCCGTCGCCGGAAGCCACAGCTCGGCGGTCGTTCCCACTCCAAGCTCGCTGGTCAGACGAAGTGCACCATTGAGCTGAACGGCCAGTCCGTGGATCATCGATAAGCCTAGGCCCGTGCCCTTTCCGAGTTCCTTGGTCGAGAAAAACGGATCGACCGCCTTCTTCAGCGTCTCCGCATCCATGCCGGTGCCACTGTCGGCCACCGCCAGCACCAGATAGGCCCCCTCGCCGAGAGCGCCGTCATCGCCAGGCACCTGCTCCTCGCGCAGCGATATGGACAGGGTCCCGCCATCCGGCATCGCATCGCGGGCATTGACCGCGAGGTTGAGCAGCGCCAATTCGAGTTGGTTCGCGTCGATCAGCGCCGGCGGCAGCGTCGCCGGCAGGATGGTTTCGATGCTGATCGAGGATCCGACCGAGCGCCGCAACAGGTCGTTCATGCCGGAGACCAGCTCGGCCAGATCGATGGGCTTGACCTGCAGATCCTGCTGTCTGGCAAAAGCCAGCAGCCGCTGCGTCAGCGCCGCCCCGCGCCGCGCGCCCTGAATCGCCCCGTCGACCAGACGCGTCGCTTTGGCATCTCCGCCAACGTGTTTGCCGAGCAGCTCCAGATTTCCGAGAACGACCATCAGCAGATTGTTGAAATCGTGGGCGACGCCGCCGGTCAGTTGGCCGATCGCCTCCATCTTTTGCGATTGGCGAAGCTGCTCCTCGGCTCTTTCACGTTGGGCGACTTCCTCGAGCAGGGTCTGGTGAGCGGCGTTGACCTCTTTGGTTCGTTCCCTCACGCGCTCTTCGAGGTTTTCATTGAGCCGTCTCAGATTTTCCTCGATGGTCTTTCGGACGGTGGTATCGGAACAGACACCGACAAGTTTCCTGGCGGAACCATATCTGTCGGAATAAAGCTGCGCATGGACTTCGGTCCAATGCAGTGATCCATCCGGCCAGATCGTCCTGTGCTCGATCGAATAGTCGCGTCCGGTATCGATCGTCTGGCGCAGGCGTGCCAGCACAAGATCCCGGTCGTCGGGGTGGATGCTTGCGATCAGATCGTCGCGCGTGACATCGTCATCCGGCCCTCGGCCGAAGATTGCCTTGCAGGTCGCCGAGGCCGACAAGGCCATCGAGGACAGCTCCAGCTCCCACGCCCCGAGACGACCGGCGGCGAGCGCCGTCTGCAACCGTCGCTCTCCCTCGCCCAGAGCTTCAAGCCTGGCTTGCGCTTCGTATTGGCGCAGGCGTCCCTTTAATGCGGTCCGGGCAACGCTGATGAAGGAGGTCGCATGGAATGGCCTTTCCAGGAAGGTGACGTTACCAAGAACCTCGGAAAGCCTTGCAGCGCCCGGATTTCGTTCAGGCCCGCCGCCACGTGTGGTGAGTACAATGAAGGGAAGATCCGACCAGCTCGGCTGGGCCGAAACCCAGGCGGCAATCGGCTTGAGATCGCTCGAGCGAACGGCCTCTTCCGTCAAGACGCCAAGCGCGATGTCATCGCTGAGCGATGACGCGAACATAGACAGGTCGGTGGCAGCAATCGATGCCAATCCGGCTTCATCGACCAACGATCTCGCCACCCAGGCGTCGCGACCGGCGGGGGTGTAGATCAATGCTTTCGGTTTTCCGGAATTAGGAATTGCCGCTATCCCCGCCATCGGTCTTTAGGAGCGGCGTTGAGGTCGCGATAAATTCGGGAACGCCGCGAAGCACGCCCTGGAACCCGACGAGAGGATCTCCAAACCTCAACCCGGAGGCGTCGATACGATACTCGCGGATGGTATCCTCGTGAAAGCCGGTCCTCTTCTTGATCACCGAGACTGCCCGCCGCACCTTTCCCGCAGCCTCGAAGTAACGCAGCAGAATGACGGTATCTGCGAGATAGGTGACGTCGACAGGTGCCTTCATGTCACCGACCAGCCCGTGCTGGGCAACGGTGAGAAAGGTGTTGGCGCCTTGCCTGTTCAAATATTGCAGCAGCTCATGCATATGAAGGATCAGCGAATTCTCATCCGGCATCGAAGCCTGATAACCATTGATACTGTCGATGATAACGGTTTTCGCATCCGACTTGTCGACGCAGCTGCGCACGCGGTGGGCAAATTCGCCCGGCGACAGTTCGGCGGCATCGAGCTGTTCGATGTGGATATGACCGGCGTCCCGCATTGCCTCGAGATCTATTCCGAGCGCCTTCAGCCGCGTGAAGAGCAGGCCCAGCTCCTCGTCAAAAATGAAGGCCGCCACTTTCTCGCCGCGCGCGACCGCAGCCACCAGGAATTGAAACGAGAAAGTGCTTTTGCCGGTGCCGGCAGGACCAAGGATGAGTGTGCTGGAACCTCGCTCGAGGCCACCTCCCAGAAGAAGGTCCAGTTCCGCAATATTGCAGGAAATCTGATCGCGGGTGTAGCTCGACCTGTGTTCGGCGGCGACGAGCCGCGGAAAGACGATAACGCCGCCAGTCTGGATGATGAAATCGTGATAACCGCCTCGGAAGGCCTGACCGCGATATTTTATGACCCTTAGACGTCGGCGTTCGGAGCCGTAGTTCGGCGCCATCTCTTCGAGATGGATCACGCCGTGAACAACGCTGTGCACCGTCTTGTCGAGCACGTCGGAGGTCAGATCATCGAGCAGAAGGACTGTCGCGCCCTGCCGGGCAAAATAGTGCTTGAGCGCAAGGATCTGCCGGCGGTAGCGTAGTGAGCTTTGTGCGAGCAGCCTGATCTCCGACAGACTGTCGAGAACCACGCGACGTGGCTTGACCCGCTCGAAAGCGGCAAAGATTTCCTTTGTCGTCTCTCCGAGTTCAAGATCTGATGAATAAAGCAGGCTTTGCTGCTGGTCGGCATCCAGCAGGCTTTCCGGAGGCACGACCTCGAAGATCTCGATATTGCCATCGATCACCATGCCATGCGATGCGGCCCCGGCTCGGAGTTCGCTCTCGGTCTCTGAAAGGGTTATGTAGAGCCCCTGCTCGCCGAGCCGTGCACCTTCGATCAGAAACTGCAGCGCGATCGTCGTCTTCCCCGCTCCCGGGTTTCCTTCCAGGAGAAACACGTGGCCCGGCGAAAGGCCCCCCGCCAGAACTGTATCCAAACCGGACACGCCGGTCCGAGCTTTCGTGGCAGGTGCCGCAGTATTCATTCACTGTTTCCTTCGATTTCAAGTGTGAATTAGCGGCGAGTGATGGAATGTCAAATCACTGGCAGGCATGATTTCGCTTCCGACAAGAGCCGGTCACTGGTGGCTGCCTGTCCGGGCGACTCGAAACGGTGGGCGTTATGGTCGATAGCGAAGTGCATCGACGAGCAGAGCAAATGCCGGCGACGTATGCCGGCGGCTCGGATAGTAGAGATGGTAACCGGAAAACGGCAGGCACCAATCCTCGAGGACGCGCACCAGCCGTCCATCGGCTAGATGCGCGTCGACCAAGTTCTCCGGCATGTATGCCAGCCCCAGACCTGCCAGTACTGCGTTCAGCCGCAGCGCTATATTGTTGAATACCAATTGCCCTTCGACCCGAACCCTGAGTTCGCGCCCATCCTTCTCGAACTCCCATGCATAAACGCTGCCATAGGTCGGTAGGCGCAGATTGATGCAATTGTGATCCGTAAGCTCCTGTGGCGTCAGTGGTTTCGGCCTGGTGCCGAAATATGCGGGAGAACCGACCACGGCCATGCGCATGTCGGGGCCAATGCGCACCGCGATCATGTCTTTCGCCACCTGTTCGCCAAGCCGCACCCCAGCATCGTAACGCTCGGCGACGATGTCGGTCAGGCCGTAGTCGACGATGATCTCGACATTGATATCAGGATAATCGGGCAGCAGCTTTTCCAAGGCGGGCCAGAGGACGGCATCGGCCGCATGCTCGCCGGCATTGATGCGGATGGTGCCTGCCGGCTTCTCCCGGAACGCGCTCAAGGCAGCCAGCTCGCTCTCGATCTCGTCGAGCCGCGGTCCGATGGAGACGAGCAGGCGTTCACCGGCCTCCGTCGGCGCGACGCTGCGGGTCGTGCGTGTCAGCAATCGCAGTCCAAGCCGCTCCTCGAGCCCGCGGATGGTGTGGCTGAGCGCCGATTGCGACACACCGAGCTTGCCCGCCGCCTTGGTGAAACTCTGCGCACGCGCGACGGCAAGGAAGGCGATGAGGTCGTTGACGGCGGGGCGCGGCATTTATGAAACTTTCTCATGGGTTCTTGCCGTTTATACCATCTAATCGCAACCAAGCGCACGCCTAAATACCGTGTCACTCGAGTGGACATGTCCACCCCGACATCGAAAGCCCGACATCAAAAGGAAGACAAAGATGGAGATCAAGCGAAGCGGTTCGCAGCCTTCGGCCAAGGGACCAGCCGATTGGTTTACCGGCAGCGTGCGTGTCGACCCGCTGTTTGCCGTGACCAGCCCCGCACGTGCGGCTGGTGCCAGCGTCACCTTCGAGCCCGGAGCCCGCACTGCCTGGCACACCCATCCGCTCGGCCAGACGTTGATCGTCACATCGGGCTGCGGTCGCGTGCAGCGCGAGGGGTGCCCCGTCGAGGAGATCCGCGCCGGCGACGTCGTCTGCTTCGCACCGCGTGAACGACATTGGCACGGCGCAGCGCCGACGACGGCAGTGACCCATATCGCCATCCAGGAACAGCTCGACGGCAAGGTCGTCGACTGGATGGAGCATGTCACCGACACACAATACCAAGGTTAGAAAAGGAAACTTCTATGCAGAAGCGTGAACTTGGAAAGAGCGGACTTCAAGTCTCGGCCGTCGGTCTCGGCTGCATGGGGCTGAGTTACGGGTATGGCCCGGCGACAGATATTCAGGAAGCGACCGTACTGATCCGGCGGGCATTTGAACGCGGCGTGACCTTCTTCGACACGGCCGAGGCCTATGGCCCCTATAAGAACGAAGAGCTTCTGGGAGAGGCGCTCGCCCCCTTCCGCAACGAGGTGGTGATCGCCACGAAATTCGGTTTCAACTTCGATGCCAATGGCGGCCAGAGCGGCATGAACAGCCGGCCCAAGCAGATCCGCGCGGTGGCCGACCAGGCGCTGAAGCGTTTGAAGACTGATGTCATCGATCTCTTTTACCAGCATCGCGTCGATCCCGATGTTCCGATCGAGGATGTCGCCGGCACGGTCAAGGCGCTGATCGCGGAAGGCAAGGTCAGGCATTTCGGCCTCTCGGAAGCGGGCGCCCGGACGATCCGCCGCGCCCATGCCGTCCAGCCGGTGGCGGCGTTGCAGAGCGAATATTCGCTGTGGTGGCGCGAACCAGAGCAGGAAATCCTGCCGACGCTTGAAGAACTCGGCATCGGCTTCGTGCCCTTCAGCCCGCTCGGTAAGGGCTTTCTGACTGGCGCGATCAGCGAAACGACCACCTTCGACAGCAAGGATTTCCGCAACGTCGTGCCCCGCTTTTCTCAGGAGGCGCGAAAAGCCAACCAAGCGCTCGTAGATCGTCTCGGAGAAATCGCCGCCCGCAAGAAGGCTACCTCCGCCCAAGTGGCTCTCGCATGGCTGCTGGCGCAGAAGCCCTGGATCGTGCCGATCCCCGGCACCACCAAGCTGCACCGCCTCGAGGAGAACATCCAGGCCGCCGAGGTCGAACTGACGGCCGAGGATCTTGCCAGCATCGAAAGCGCGCTGGCCACGATCAAGGTGGAAGGCGATCGTTATCCCGCGCACCTGCAAGCCAGGGTCAACCGCTAAAAGCACCGACGGGCCATTGAGGCGCGTCACTAGAACACCAGAAGAGAATCGGCCGCAGCCACTTGCAGCCGATTCTTCATAGATTGGATCATCGTCTCGGCGCCGGTGCGTTCTCCTGGAAAGCCGGTATCGCCTCCAGTCTGGCGACGATCTCCGCGATATTGGGCCAGCGGGCGAGATCGAAGCCGAGGCGCCGGGCGCTTATCGCCTGCGGGAAGAGGAAGATCTCGGCAATACCAGGCTGATCCGCAAAAGCAAAAGCTCCCTGCCGGCGGCCGGCGATCATCGCCTCGACCGCGGCCATTCCTTCACCGACCCAATGACGATTCCAGGCAGTAATGGCATCGGCATCCGCCTGGAAGACCTTGCCGAGATGCAGACCGATCCGCGGCGGCAGCAGCGCGTGGATCTCGGCTGCTATCGCAAGCGCGATCGACCGCGCCAGCGCCCGGCCTTCCGCGGTGTCAGGTAATAGCGGCGGTTCAGGCTTTATCTCGTCGAGATATTCGACGATCGCCAGCGACTGGGTGATGAGGACGCCGCTATCCGTCAGCAAGGCCGGCACCAGCCCCTGCGGATTGACGCTGCGATATCCGGCCTGCCGGCTCTCGGAATCTTCGCCGAGGATGCCAACCGGCAGCGCTTCTGCCGTCAGTCCCTTCAGAGCGAGCGCGATACGGACTCTCGACGTCGCCGAAGAAATTTCGTTCTGATAGAGTTTCACTGTCTTTCTCCTGGTGATCCAAGCGGCTGAAACGGCGGCTGTTCCCCTGAGGAAGAAGCTGCGGATGCCGCCGTCACGAGGCCCGCAAGCGGCGAAGGCTCCTGCGAGCTTACGTCGTAGATGCAGGGTGCGGCGAAGACCACCGCTCCCAAAAAACAGATGATCATCAATCTCATCAAATCCTCCATCGGCGAGGCCCGATCGGCCCCGTCTCGCTTGATTTCGGCTCTGTCTTTCTGACCACCGCAGCCAATGGCTTTCGGTGGGCAATTCCACTCGTTAGGCAACCGTCAATTCGACATGGATGTTACCGCGCGTGGCCTTCGAGTAAGGGCAGGTCTGGTGGGCTTCGTCGATCAGCGCCTTTGCGACCTCCGCTTCGATCCCCCGCAAGCTGACCTTGAGGCGGGCTTGCAGGAAATAGCCGCCATCGGCGGTTCCGAGATCAACCTCGGTGTCGACGGCAAGATCGGCTGGAAGCTTGACCTTTTGATTAGCCGCGGCGAAACCGATCGCGCCGATGAAGCAGGCAGACCAGCCGGCGGCGAAAAGCTGTTCGGGATTGGTGCCGCCGCGGTTGCTGCCCGCAGGCGAAAGCTTGATATCAAGCTGGCCGTCGTCGCTGTGCGAAGCGCCGTCGCGCCCGCCTGTCGTGTGGGTCTTGCCGGTATAGAGAACCTTGTCGATCTTTGTCATGGAACACTCCTTTGTTGCGTCGCTAAAGGCGACTGGCCGCGGTGCGCGGCCGGGTTGACGGAGTGTGGTTTGACCGACGGATATATCCGCCATGTTTCCGAAAACGCCCGAAATGTCACAAAGCGTAGCATCCGATATCAAGGACATCTTCGCATACAAAACATCTCGAAATTTTGCGGCGCGCCCGAATGTCAGCGGATGGTGACTTCCGCGGCCAGTCCGCCACCGGCGCGATTGTAGAGCCGGAGCGACCCGCCAATCTTGGCCGTCAGTTGCTGGGCGATCGCAAGACCGAGACCGGTGCCGCCGGTCTCCCGGTTGCGGGATTGCTCCAGCCGGAAGAAAGGCTGCATGGCGGCTTCCAGCATATCGTCCGGAATTCCCGGCCCGCGATCCATGACTGATATGACGATATCGTTCTCGGCGCTGCGCTCGACGCTGATCTCGGCAGCACCGGCAAACTTCAGCGCATTGTCGATGAAGTTCGACAGGATACGGCGAAGAGCATGCGGCTTGGTGAAGGCAGCGCCCTGAACCAGACCGACGACGGTGACGGCCTTTCCAGTATCCTGGTAGTCGTAGGCTATGCTGTCGATGAACGAGGCGAGATCGATGCGGGCGCTCTTCTCGCCATTGCCATGCGCGCTGCGTGCATAGGCAATGCCGTCCTGAACGAGGCGCTGGATCTCGCCGAGATCATGCACCAGCTTGTCTTTGTCAGGCGAATCCTCCGCCATGTCGGCACGCAGCCGCATGCGGGTGATCGGTGTCTGCAGGTCATGCGAGATTGCCGCCAGTATCTGGACGCGCTCTTCGAGGTAATGGGCGATCCTCTCCCGCATCGCGTTGAACGCCCTTGCCGCATGCGCGACCTCGCTCGGGCCCGCCTCACTCAAAGCCGGGCCGTCCTTGTTCGGGTCAAGAGCATCGGCGGCGGCGGCAAGCTCGCCGAGCGGCCGGATCGCCTGGCGAACGGCAAACCAGGTGCAGAGGATGAGCAGCACCATCTGGACGACGAAGACGTAGGGCAGCCATGCGGCGATCGGCATGACGCCCTTTGGCGTGACGTCGATCGTCAATGGGCTTCCGTCGCTCAGCGTCAGATGCGCCTGCAGCCGATTCACATCGCCAGGAATTCGTTCGATCCGGATCGGAAAGCGGTGTCCGATGGCCTCCTCGATCTTTCCCGAGATTTCCGCCCCTTTGCTTGATGTGTCAGGCACGCCGGGAAGACCGGGCCCGAGCTCGAAACGATAATTGCCGCGGCTCAACCGGTCGAGCAGATCGCCACGTTCGCCGGGCGGAAGCCGATCGAGAACCGCAATCGACGTTGCCACATCGTTTTCCAGCGTGCCGAGCATCACAGCTTTGGCCGACATGTACCGCTCCATATAGAGCACACTGAAAGACAGACCGTAGGCCAAGGCCAATCCGATCAGCAGGATCAGGAAGATCCGCGACCGCAATGTGCTCGGCCACGTCAGGCCCGAACGCAAGGGGATTGCCGCCTTCATTGGCGCGGCTCCGATATTTCGACCGGAACCGAAAACACATAGCCTTCGCTGCGCACCGTCTTGATATAGGTCGGTTCGCGCGCATCGTCGCCCAGCCTTTGACGCAGGCGACTGACCAGAAGATCGATCGAACGATCGAAGAGATCGGCGTCGCGGCCCTGCGTCAGGCTCAAAAGCTGGTCACGATTGAGCACTCGCTGCGGATGGTCGATGAAGACGCGAAGCAGACGGTATTCGGCGCCACTCAGCGCAATCGCGGTCCCCTCCTTGTCGAGAAGGTGCCGGGCCACCGTATCGAGCCGCCAGTCGCCGAAGGTCAGCAACTGTCCAGCTTCGCTGATCTGCAGGTTGGGCGGCAGCATCCGCGTGCGCCGCAGCACCGCCTTGATGCGGGCGAGAAGCTCACGCGCAGCAAAGGGCTTGGGAAGATAGTCGTCGGCGCCCATTTCCAGCCCGAGGATCCTGTCCATCTCGTCGGTGCGGGCCGTCAGCATCAGGATAGGGATCGCCTTGTGCCGGCCGGCGCGCAGTTCGCGGCACAGCACCAGCCCGTCATCGCCGGGCATCATCACATCGAGCACGATCAGGTCGACGGCATTGGCCTCGACAAAACTGCGCATCTGCCGTCCGTCGGCAGCAACGCTCGTGCGCAGGCCGTTCTTCTGCAGATAACCCGAGACCAGCTCGCGGATTTCGCGATCGTCATCGACGATCAGGATGTGATCGACATGATCCATATTTCCCTATTCCTTACCGATAGAAGCGGCCCCCACCCTCCGCCTCGATGTCGAGACGGTTGATGGAGCTACGCATATTCCGCCGGTCGGAGCAACGAGGCTCTGCGACCGGCGGCGCCGCTCTCAGAAGCGATCGACGTCTATGACCGCCTGCGCAAAAGCCTGCGGCGCTTCCTGAGGCAGATTGTGGCCGATGCCGCCGCCGATCGTGCGATGCTCGTATCTGCCGGAGAATTTTCCGGCATAAGCGGAAGGCTGCGGATGCGGCGCACCGTTCGCATCGCCCTCCATGGTGATGGTCGGCACCGAAATGACAGGCGTTGCGGCGAGCGTCGTCTCGTAGGCATCGTACTTGGCCTCGCCTTCGACAAGCCCCAGGCGCCAGCGATAATTGTGAATGACGATCGCGACGTGGTCAGGATTGTCGAAGGCAGCGGCCGATCTGTCGAACGTCGCATCGTCGAAGTTCCACTTCGGCGATGCCGTTTGCCAGATAAGCTTTGCGAAATCATGGGTGTTGCTCTCGTATCCCTGACGACCGCGTTCAGTGGCGAAATAGAACTGGTACCACCAAGCGAGTTCGGCTTTCGGCGGAAGCGGCTTCTTGTTGGCCTCCTGGCTACCGATCAGGTAGCCGCTTACAGATACCATCGCCTTGCAGCGCTCGGGCCAGAGCGCCGCCATGATGTTGGCGGTCCGCCCGCCCCAGTCGTATCCGGCAATGACAGCTTTCTCGATATCCAGCGCATCGAGCAGCGCGATCATGTCGGCGGCGAGCGCTGACGGCTGGCCGTTGCGAGGCGTCTGATCGTCCAGGAAGCGGGTCGTCCCGTAACCGCGCAGATAAGGCACAATCACTCTGTTGCCCGCCGCGGCAAGCAGGGGCGCGACATCGACGAAACTATAGATGTCATAGGGCCAGCCATGCAGCAGCAATACGACCGGGGCATCCGGCTTTCCCGCCTCGGCATAACCGATGTCGAGCACGCCTGCCTTGACCTGTTTCAGCGCTTCGAAGGACGTGTTGGTTCCGGGCTTTATAGCTGGCACCGATGCGGCAGTCGCAGACGACTGGGCGGCGGCCGTGCCGGCCACGCCGAATTCGACCGCCGCAAGGGCGATTGCAGTCATGCCGAAGAAACGGCGGCGGTGATGGTTGATTTGCTCTGACATCGGTCACTCCTGTCGAATGGATCACGGTCGCGAAAAGGCGTTCTACTTGTATCCCCGATATGTCGTAAGCAACCGTTTTTTGAATGCGGATGTAGCTTCCGGCCGCCTGGATACATTCCGATACAATCGCACTGCCTCAGCAAGCGGTCGCATTGGCCGCAGCCGTTTCCTCGCCACTGCGGCAGTTTGTATCGCTTTGTATCGCCGCCGCCCTACCCCGACACTTCGGTACATTTTCCCGCAAAGCCGGACACATCGGGGATACTTCACACCGGCCATATCCCCGCCGTTGCTGGTTCAGGCCCCATCGCCGCCCAGAGCCCGATCAATCGGTTTCAAAGGAAACGATGATGACACTTCTGATCATTGCCTATCTCGGAGGCGCGCTGACGATCCTCAGCCCTTGTATCCTCCCCACCCTCCCCTTCGTCTTCGCCCGCGCCGGACAGCCCTTCGTCAGGAGCACGCTGCCGATGCTGGCGGGCATGGCCGCCACCTTCGCGCTGGTCGCCACACTGGCCGCAGTCGGTGGCAGCTGGGCCATTCGCGCCAATGAATATGGCCGACTTGCCGCCATCGTCCTGCTTGCGCTCTTTGGAGCAAGCCTGCTTTCACCGCGAATCGCAAGTACGCTTGCCCGGCCGGTCGTCGACCTTGGCAACAATCTTATGAACGCCACCGGCGGCGGGCGCGGCACCACGACAGTGAAGAGCGCGCTTCTTCTCGGCGTCGCCACCGGACTGCTCTGGGCGCCCTGCGCCGGTCCGATCCTCGGCCTTGTGCTGACCGGAGCCGCATTGCAGGGCGCCAATCTGCAGACGACCTTCCTGCTGATCGCTTATGCCGCCGGCGCTGCAAGTTCGCTTGCCGTCGCCCTGCTGGTCGGCGGCCGGATATTCACCGCCATGAAGCGTTCGCTCGGCGTTGGCGACAGGATTCGTCAGGGGCTCGGCGCTGCCGTGCTGGCGGGCGTCGCCGTCATCGCGCTCGGCCTCGACACCAGCCTGCTCGCCCGGCTCTCCTACGCCAGCACCGCATCGCTGGAACAGGCCGTGCTCGACAGGCTGCATGCAAAGCCGCTCAGCGGCGCATCTTCCGAGCTGGCGAGCAACGAGGTGATGATCGCCGCAGCCGATGCGAAGACCCCCTTCCGTAGCGACTTGCCCGTCGAAGGCCACGCCCCTTCGCTCGATGGCGCGGTCGAATGGCTGAACTCTCAGCCTCTCACCACCGAGCAGCTGCGCGGCAAGGTCGTGCTCGTCGATTTCTGGACCTATTCCTGCATCAACTGCATTCGTACCATCCCCTATGTCAGGGCCTGGGCCGAAAAATATGCGGATCAGGGCCTCGTGGTGATCGGCGTCCATGCCCCGGAATTTGCCTTCGAGAAGAAGATCGACAACGTCAAGAAGGCGATCGGCGGCTTCCAGATCGGTTATCCCGTTGCGATCGACAATGACTACAGCATCTGGCGCGCCTTCGAAAACAGCTATTGGCCTGCCGCCTATCTGATCGATGCCAAAGGCCAGATCCGTTACCACCATTTTGGCGAAGGCAATTACGACAGGACCGAACAGGCTATTCAGGACCTGCTGCGCGAGGCCGGTAGCCAAACGACGGCAAGTGCGCCGGTCGCGCCGGATGCCAGGGGTGTGGAAGCAGGTCCTGATCTCGGCAATATCCGCTCGGGCGAAACCTATCTCGGCTACGAACAGGCGGCGAACTTCGCCTCTCCCGAAGGGCTGCAGGCCGATACGGCGAAAAGCTATTCGATCGCCGAACCCGGCCTCAATGGCTGGGGCCTGTCCGGAACCTGGACCGTCGGCCGGGATCAGGCGACGCTTGATCAGTCGGGCGGCGGCATCACCTATCGCTTCAGCGCCCGCGATCTGCATCTCGTTCTCGGGCCTGGCGGCAGCGGCAAACCGGTCCGCTTCCAGGTGAAGGTCGACGGCAAGGCGCCAGGGCTTGACCACGGCTCCGACATCGATGCCGACGGCAACGGTACGGTGACCGCGACGAGGCTTTATCAACTCGTCCGCCAGTCCGACACGGTCGCCGCCCGCAACTTCGAGATCCGCTTTCTCGATCCCGGCGTGCAGGCTTACGCCTTCACATTCGGCTGAACCTGAAACGCATCACGATCCCAATCATCAACAACGACCCCAAGGAGTGATAGTCATGAACAAACGTCTTCTTTTCACTGCAGCCCTTGCCTTTGCCACCACCGCCATCGCATTCGCGGCGGAGGCTGCCGAGGTCAAGAACATCGTGATCGTCCACGGCGCGCTGGCCGATGGCTCGGGATGGCGCAAGGCGACTGACATTCTCGAGAAGCGCGGCTTCAACGTCACCATCGTCCAGCAGCCCATCACCTCGCTCGATGACGATGTGGCGGCGACCAAGCGCGTTCTCGACCTTCAGGACGGACCGGTCCTGCTCGTCGGCCACAGCTATGGCGGCATGGTCATCACCGAAGCCGGCAACGATCCCGCGGTCGCGGGCCTGGTCTATGTCGCCGCATTCCAGCCCGACAAGGGCGAAAGCCTGCTGAGCCTCGCCAGCTCGAAGCCCGCCGGCAGCATGGATATAAAGGAAACGAAGGACGGCAAATATCTCTATCTCGATCCAGGCGCCTTCGCCGCGGATTTCGCAGCCGACCTTCCGCAAGCCGACGCCGATTTCATGGCAAAGTCACAGGTCTTCGCCGCAAAGCAGGCATTCTCCGCCAAGATCACTCAGCCGGCATGGCGGACAAAGAAAAGCTGGTCGATCGTCGCCACCGAGGATCGCTCCATCAACCCCGAGCTTGAACGCGACATGGCAAAACGTGCCGGAAGCAACGTGACTGAAATAAAGGCAAGCCACGCCGTCTTCGCATCCCAACCGGAAAAGGTTGCCGATGCGATCGAAACGGCAGCAAGGAAAGCCGGCGAGTAGCGCGCGCAGCCAGGAATGTCCTAAGCAGCCGCGAGGATGAAGCTCTGGTCGGAAGGCCACCCCGACCAGAGGCGTGACGAACTCGCCCCTGCCGGCCGAGAATGTCGATCTCGTCGTCACCCGCTTCCCCGCAGCCGAAGTGAGGCACCATCTATGCAGTTTTGTGATTATTTCATCACGAAAATGGAAGATTTGTCACAAATTCTCATTTCAAATTGCGGGGTTTCCCTGTAAAATTGTGACGATATGCCATGTTGCGCGCAACTGGCTGGTGCAGAAGCTGTAGCTCGGCGCAAATGCCGAGTCGTAGCTCGAGGGACAGACAAGATGAGAATGGCAGTCCCTTGTTAAATTTTGATCAGAACACTATTCCAGGTGTAAACGATAAGGGAGAGATGCGATATGGATAGTCGCAAGGGCCGGCGCATCGCAGTCTTATCCGAGGCCCTTTCACAACATCGCATTCTGCACATCAAGAATGCTGCGGAGATCCTGGGCGTCTCAGAGATGACGGTTCGGCGTGATGTCGGCGCCAATGCAGACCAATTCGCGTTTCTCGGCGGCCATATCGTTCCGGCTATCGAAGCGGAAAACGATCCCTATGAAATTTCCAAGGCAGCCGACAGTCATGCCGCTGCAAAACGGCAAGTTTGCATACAAGCCATTGATTACATTCACCATGATGATACGGTGTTTTTCGATTGCGGCACCACGTTACCCTATCTGGTCGATCTCCTCCCAGACCAGATTCATATAACGGCGATCTGTTACGCCATGAATGTCGCCGATCGTCTGACGCGAAAACCCAACGTTCGCCTTGTTATGCTCGGTGGTCTTTATCACCCAGCATCGGCGAGCTTTTCCGGTGCCTCGGGGCTGGAAATGCTCGATCAGCTTGTGATCAACGTGGCATTTCTTTCAGCAGCCGGTGTCGATGCCCGGCGTGGCGCGACCTGCGCGCATTTTCACGAAGCGGAGATCAAGAAAAAGGCGATGTCCCGGGCACGAAAGAATATTCTTCTCGCCGACAGCAGCAAAATCGGCAAGCTCAAGCCAGCCTTTTTCAGCGACATGAAGTCGTTCGACGTGGTCATCACCGAAAACGGCATGGACGATTTCGACTGAGAAATCCCGCATTTTTTCTGCGTCTGGCGAAATCTAAACTTGACGCAGCGGCGCGGTGATGCAAACTTCACAAACAGTGAAAAAAAAATCACATTTGAGCCAGTCGTGAAACTTCGTCTGCGTGCCTCTTCACTGATGGCAACAGGATCTTCACGCTCGGATCGGGAGGATTCTAGTTGGAAACCGTTGCTGTTCACAATGCGGCAAACGCGGCGCATCATGGAGGCCCTTCGCGATTGCCGGACGGCACCCATAACCGGCCGCGCAATACCGGTATGGGACTCGATCTGTCGTGGGTGCTTGATACCCGGGTCAACCTGTCTGCAACCGAGCGCCGCGTAGCCTCGCTTCCTGGGCGCCGCACCGTCAAAAAGGACGCACAGGCTGCTTGGCTCCTGAAGGCGGTGACCTGCATCGACCTGACAACGTTGAACGGCGACGATACCCCTGAACGCGTCAAGCGGTTGTGCGCGAAGGCGATGAATCCGATACGCGCCGACATTCTGGATTCTCTCGGCATGAGCGGCCGTTCGATCACCACCGGCGCCATCTGCGTCTACCATCGTTTTGTTGCAACGGCCGTCGAGGCGCTCGGAGATTCCGGCATTCCGGTCGCCGCGGTTTCGACCGGTTTCCCTGCCGGCCTCAGCCCGCACCACCTCAAGGTCAAGGAAATCGAGGCGTCAGTTGCCGATGGCGCGAAGGAAATCGACATCGTCATCACCCGCGAGCATGTGCTGACCGGCAACTGGACAGCACTTTACGAGGAAATGAAAGAATATCGCGCAGCCTGCGGTGATGCGCATGTCAAAGCCATTCTGGCGACCGGCGACCTGAAGACGCTCCGCAATGTCGCCAGGGCCTCGCTGGTCTGCATGATGGCCGGAGCCGATTTCATCAAGACCTCGACCGGCAAGGAAGGCGTCAATGCGACGCTGGCCGTGACATTGACCATGCTGCGGGCGATCCGCGCATATCAGGAGCGCACCGGTATCAAGATCGGCTACAAGCCGGCCGGAGGCATTTCCGCGGCGAAGGACGTGTTGAACTACCAGTTCCTGATGAAGGACGAACTGGGGCGCGAATGGCTGGAGTCCGATCTCTTCCGCATCGGTGCATCAAGCTTGCTTGCGGATATCGAGCGGCAGCTGGAGCATCACGTCACCGGTGCCTATTCGGCCCTCAACAGACACCCGATTGGATGATCCAGATGACTGTTGCAAAGTATTTCGACGAAATGTCCTACGGCCCCGCCCCTGAATCCGATATCGAAGCTCGCGACTGGCTGGCGCGCCACGCTTCCGGTTTCGGTCACTTCATCAATGGCGCGTTCGTGCCCTCCGCGTCGGTCAAGAACTTCGACACGTTCGAGCCGGCCACCGGCAAGGTCCTGGCCAAGCTTGCGAATGGCGGCGCGGCCGATGTGGACAATGCGGTTGCTGCGGCCCGCAAGGCACAGGCGTCATGGGCGCGGCTGCCGGGCCACGCGCGGGCGCGCCATCTCTATGCGCTTGCCCGGATGATCCAGCGCCATGCGCGTCTGATTGCTGTGGTCGAGGCAATCGACAACGGCAAGCCGATCCGCGAAACCCGCGATCTCGACGTGCCCCTGGCGGCTCGTCATTTCTATCATCACGCCGGATGGGCGCAAATCCAGGACACGGAATTTGCCGATCATGTGCCGGTCGGCGTCGTCGGCCAGATCATCCCGTGGAATTTCCCATTCCTGATGCTGGCCTGGAAAGTGGCGCCGGCTTTGGCACTCGGCAACACCGTCATCCTGAAGCCTGCCGAATTCACCTCGCTGACGGCGCTTCTCTTTGCCGAACTGGCATCCGCGGCGGGCCTTCCGCCGGGCGTACTCAATATCGTGACGGGAGAAGGCGAAACAGGCGCGCTGCTCGTCGGGCATGCGGATATCGACAAGATTGCCTTTACCGGATCGACCGAAGTCGGGCGCGTTATTCGCGAGCGTACCGCGGGTAGCGGCAAATCCTTGACGCTGGAACTCGGCGGCAAGTCCCCTTTCGTCGTTTTTGACGACGCCGATATCGACGGCGCCGTGGAAGGCGTGGTCGACGCGATCTGGTTCAACCAGGGACAGGTCTGCTGCGCCGGTTCGCGGCTTCTGGTCCAGGAAGGCATTGCCGATCTTTTCCACGAGCGGCTGAAGCGCCGGATGGAGACATTGCGGGTCGGTCAGCCTTTGGACAAGTGCATCGATATGGGTGCGATCATAGCGCCTGTGCAATTGACGCGGATCGAAGCGCTGGTGAAAAAGGGAGTTTCAGAAGGCGCGACGCTGCATCAGGCCAAGATCGACCTGCCGAAGGGCGGCAGCTTCTACCCGCCGACGCTTCTCAGCGGCGTGCAGCCGACATCGATCGTCGCGACCGAGGAAATCTTCGGGCCGGTCGCGGTCTCCATGACTTTTCGCACACCGGAAGAGGCGATCCAGCTTGCCAATCACACCCGCTACGGCCTCGCCGCCAGCGTCTGGAGCGAGACGATCGGCTTGGCGCTGAACGTTGCGGCAAAGCTCGCAGCCGGCGTGGTCTGGGTGAATGCCACCAATCTTTTTGATGCCGCCGTCGGTTTTGGCGGCAAGCGCGAATCCGGATTCGGCCGCGAAGGCGGACGCGAAGGTTGCTACGAATATCTGAAGCCGAAGGCTTGGGTCGGTCGCAAGGCGCGCGCAGCCATGCCTGCACTTTCGCAGGCGAAGCCGGTTGCCGGCGATTTTGCCCTGCCAAGCATCGACCGGACGGCAAAGCTCTTCATCGGCGGCAAGCAGGCACGCCCGGACGGCAATTATTCCCGTGTCATCGCCTCACCCAAGGGCAAGGCGATCGGGGAGGTCGGCGAAAGCAACCGCAAGGACATCCGCAATGCGGTGGTTGCCGCACAGGCCGCCTCCGCCTGGTCGAATGCGACCACTCATAACCGCGCCCAGATTCTCTATTACATCGCCGAAAACCTCAGTGGCCGCGCCGACGAGTTCGCCTCGCGGATAACAGCGATGACCGGAGCTTCCGCAGCCAATGCAAATGCCGAGGTCGACGCCGCGATTTCCCGTCTCTTCACCTACGCAGCCTGGGCGGACAAATATGAAGGCGGCATTCACCAGCCACCGCTTCGCGGCGTTGCCCTGGCCATGCCGGAAGCCATCGGCGTCGTTGGCGTCATTTGCCCGCCGGAAGCGCCGCTGCTCGGCTTTATCAGTCTGATTGCGCCGTTGATTGCCACCGGCAATCGTGTCGTCGCCGTGCCGAGTGAGGCCTTCCCGCTTTCGGCCACGGATTTCTATTCCGTTCTGGAAACGTCGGATGTGCCTGCCGGTGTCGTCAATATCGTCACCGGGTCGGCGATCGAACTGGCAAAGATCCTTGCCGCGCACAATGACGTTGATGCGTTGTGGGCCTTCGGCTCGGCTGAACTTTCGACGACGGTGGAGAAGCTGTCTTCGGGCAATCTCAAGCGAACCTTCGTGGACAATGGCAAGGCGACGGACTGGATGGACAAAGCCGCTGCCGAAGGCGCGCTATACCTTCGGCGCGCTGTAGATGTGAAGAATATCTGGATCCCCTACGGAGAATAAGGGCTCCAACTCTGGTCATTCGGGCGGGAGGAGAACCGCACCGGCAGGCGAGAACAATGGAATTTGAGGGAATCGCAGAGCTGTAACGGAGCTGCGGTTATCGGGTTCTGTTTTGCGGCACGAGGTGCTGCGAAATGGTGCAACTAAGGGAGGATTTCCATGCTGAAGAATATCGATCCGGCTCTGAATGCGGATGTGCTGCACGCGCTCCGGTCCATGGGGCATGGCGACACGGTCGTCGTTTCCGACACCAATTTTCCTTCGGATTCCATTGCCCGGCAAACGGTGCTCGGCAAGCTGTTGCGCATAGACAATGTGTCCTCTGCCCGCGCCATCGAAGCTATTCTTTCGGTAATGCCGCTGGATACGCCGCTGCAGCCGTCTGCCGGGCGAATGGAAATCATGGGCGCGCCGGACGAGATCCCTCCGGTGCAGCAGGAAGTCCAGGTCGTTGTCGACGGCGCCGAGGGCAAGCCGGCGCCAATGTATGGCATCGAGCGTTTCGCCTTCTATGAGGTAGCCAAAAAGGCCTATTGCGTCATCACCACGGGCGAAAACCGCTTCTACGGCTGCTTCCTGTTCACCAAAGGCGTGATTCCGCCGGAAACCGTATGAGGGGAAACGAAATGAAGGTGGGTGTTTCGATCCTCGGGATTTTCGTCGCCGACACGGCCTATCTGGCCAAGCGCATGCCAAACATTGGCGAAACCATCACCGGGACCGGTTTTGCGGTAGGCCCGGGCGGCAAGGGATCCAACCAGGCTGTTGCTGCAGCTCGCGCCGGTGGAACAGTCTCCTTCATCTCGAAGATCGGCCGCGACACCTTCGGCGATATGGCGCTGAAGACCTATGCGGAAGCAGGCGTGACGCCGAAGGTTGTACAGATGGACGATATGCCGACCGGCGCTGCCTTCATCTACGTCAATGACAGTAACGGCGACAATGCGATCATCGTCTATCCAGGCGCCGCAGGCACCATCGGCGTTGGTGATGTCGAGGCGGCACGCGAAACCATCGAGCAATCGGCTGTTTTCGTGACCCAGCTCGAACAACCGGCCGAAGCGGCGCAGCGCGCCCTCGAAATCGCCCATGCGGCCGGCGTTACCACTGTTTTCAATCCAGCACCGGCCGAGCCGTTTCCGGACACGATCTATCCGCTCTGCGACTATATCGTGCCAAACGAGACCGAGGCGGCGGCGATCGTCGGCTTTCCGCTCGACACGCTCGACGACGCCAGACGGGCTGGCGACGCCTTTCTTGTCAAAGGCGTGAAAGCCGCGCTGATCACCCTGGGTGGTCGCGGTGTGCTCTATCATACGGCCGGGCAATCGGTTCATGTTCCCGCGATCTCGGCGGGAGCAGTCATTGATACCACCGGCGCCGGCGACGCATTTGTCGGTGGTTTCTCGGCAGCGCTCTCGCGGGGCTTTAGTCCGGTCGAGGCCGTGCGTTTCGGCTGCGCGACCGCCGGTATCGCGGTGACGCGGCGGGGTACCGCGCCTGCAATGCCGACGATCGAGGAAATCGAGGCGCTTCTCCAGAAAGGAGGCGCAGCATGACCCGCAACGATCCGGTCAAACACTTCTTCATCTGGCCGGCGTTGCTGATCGTGCTGGTGATCTCGATCTTCCCGCTGATCTATTCGCTGACCACCAGCTTCATGAGCCTGCGCCTCGTGCCGCCGATCCCCGCGCATTTCGTCGGCTTCGGCAACTATACGGAATTGCTTCAGAATCCACGCTTCTGGAGTGTCACCTGGACCACGACGATCATCGCTTTTGTCGCGGTGTCGCTGCAGTATGTCATCGGTTTTTCCGTGGCGCTGGCGCTCAGCCGTCGGGTGCCTGGCGAAGGTTTGTTCCGGGTCAGCTTCCTGGTGCCAATGCTGGTGGCGCCCGTTGCCGTTGCACTCATTGCCCGCCAGATCCTCAACCCGACGATGGGCCCGCTCAATGAGTTGATGACCGCCTTCGGCTTTCCCAATCTGCCGTTTCTGACTCAGACCAGATGGGCTATCGGCGCCATCATTTCCGTCGAAGTGTGGCAGTGGACACCCTTCGTCATCCTGATGCTTCTTGCCGGGCTGCAAACCCTGCCGGAGGACGTCTACGAGGCTGCCGCGCTTGAAAATGCCAGTCCCTGGCAACAGTTCTGGGGGATCACTTTCCCGATGATGCTGCCGATTTCGGTGGCTGTGGTCTTCATCCGCCTCATCGAGAGCTACAAGATCATCGACACGGTGTTCGTCATGACAGGCGGAGGGCCCGGCATTTCGACCGAAACGCTCACCTTGTTCGCGTATCAGGAAGGCTTCAAGAAGTTCAACCTCGGCTACACCTCCGCCCTCTCCTTCCTGTTCCTGATCGTCATCACCGTGATCGGGCTCGTCTATCTCGCCATCCTGAAGCCCTATCTGGAGAAGCACAAATGAGTGTGCGTGACCTCAAAGGATCCGGCCGCTGGTGGGCGCTCGCAGGCTGCCTGCTGTGGCTGGCCTTCACCTTCTTTCCGCTTTACTGGGTCGCGATCACCTCGTTCAAGTCGCCGCTTGGCGTCGTCGGCGGGCCAACCTATATTCCATTTGTCGACTTCGACCCGACGCTGACAGCCTGGAGCGAGCTTTTGTCGGGCGCGCGTGGCCAGTTCTACAACACCTTCATCGCCTCGACGATCATCGGGCTTTCCGCATCGGTGCTGGCCACCTTCATCGGATCGATGGCAGCCTATGCGCTGGTGCGCTTCACCTTCGAGGTCAAGCTGCTGTCCGGCATAATTTTCGTCGTTGTTGCCTTTGGCGGATATCTTCTCGGCCGTCATGTGCTGGGCTACGGGCAGGCTATTTCGCTGATCTTTGCCTTTGTTGCAGCGCTTGCGCTCGCCATCGGCTCCAGCCGAATGAAGCTTCCAGGGCCGCTTCTTGGCAATGATGATATCGTCTTCTGGTTTGTCAGCCAGCGCATGTTTCCGCCGATCGTCGCCGCCTTTGCCTTGTTCCTGATGTACACGGAAATGGGCAAGTTGGGGTTCAAGCTGGTGGACACCTATACCGGGCTCACCTTCGCCTATGTCGCCTTCTCGCTGCCGATCGTGATCTGGCTGATGCGCGATTTCTTTGCGGCACTGCCGGTTGAAGTCGAAGAGGCGGCGATGGTCGACAATGTGCCGTCGTGGAGAATTTTCTTCGGTATCGTCCTGCCCATGTCCAAGCCGGGCCTGATCGCGACATTTATGATCACGCTCGCCTTCGTCTGGAACGAGTTCCTGTTCGCACTCTTCCTGACCAGTTCCAAATGGCAAACCCTTCCCATTCTCGTCGCCGGGCAAAACAGCCAGCGCGGCGACGAGTGGTGGTCGATATCGGCAGCCGCCCTGGTCGCGATCATACCCATGGTCGTCATGGCGGGCATTTTGAGCAGGCTGATGCGGTCTGGCCTGCTTTTAGGAGCAATAAAGTGACCGTTCGACAAGCCTAGTCATTGTTCAATTCCGGGGAGGAAAACATGAGAAGATTGCTATTGAGTTCAACGGCCGCAGGACTACTTGCTGCGGCGGGCGTCACATCCGCGCTCGCGTGCGAACCGGACTACACCGGTGTCACGCTCACCGCTACGACGCAGACAGGCCCCTATATCGCCTCTGCGCTACAACTCGCGGCCAAGGGCTGGGAAGAAAAGACCTGCGGCAAGATGAATGTCGTCGAATTTCCGTGGTCGGAACTCTATCCGAAAATCGTAACCTCGTTGACCTCGGGCGAAGACACGTTCGACGTGGTCGCCTTTGCGCCGGCCTGGGCACCGGACTTCACCGATTTTCTCTCGGAAATGCCCAAGGCGATGCAATCAGGTGCCGACTGGGAGGACATCGCGCCGGTTTACCGCGAGCAACTGATGGTTTGGAACGGCAAGGTCCTGTCGCAGACCATGGACGGTGACGCCCATACCTATACCTACCGCATTGATCTGTTTGAAAACGCGGAAAACCAGAGCGCCTTCAACGCGAAGTATGGCTACGATCTGGCCCCACCGAAGACATGGAAGCAGTATCTCGACATCGCTGAATTCTTCCAGCAGCCGGACAAGGGCCTTTGGGGCACGGCGGAAGCCTTCCGCCGTGGTGGCCAGCAATTCTGGTTCCTGTTCAGTCACGTGGCGGGATACACCAGCCATCCCGACAATCCCGGCGGCATGTTCTTCGATCCTGACACGATGGATGCGCAGGTCAACAATCCAGGCTGGGTGCGCGGCCTGGAGGAATATATTCGCGCCTCCAAACTGGCACCGCCAAATGCGCTGAACTTCTCGTTCGGCGAAGTGAACGCAGCCTTTGCCGGTGGCCAGGTCGCGGAATCGATCGGCTGGGGCGATACCGGCGTCATCGCCGCCGACCCGAAGCAGTCCAAGGTTGCTGGCAATGTCGGTTCGGCATCGCTGCCGGGATCCGACGAGATCTGGAACTACAAGACCAAAAAGTGGGACAAGCAGCCCGAGGTCGTCCAGACTTCCTTCATGGCCTTCGGCGGTTGGCAGGCAGCCGTACCGTCGTCCTCCAAGAACCAGGAGGCCGCTTGGAACTATATCCAGTTCCTGACGAGCCCGGCGGTTTCCGGTCAGGCGGCGATTACCGGCGGCACAGGCGTCAATCCATACCGTCTTTCGCACACGACGAATACAGCGTTGTGGTCGAAGATCTTTTCCGAGCGTGAGGCCAAGGAATATCTTGGAAGCCAGAAGGACGCGGTGACCGCCAAGAACACGGCGCTCGACATGCGCCTGCCGGGCTATTTCTCCTATACGGAAATTCTCGAAATCGAGCTTTCCAAGGCATTGGCTGGAGAGGTGACGCCGCAGCAGGCGCTGGATACCGTGGCTGCCGGATGGAACAAGCTGACGGACGAGTTCGGCCGCGACAAGCAACTGGCAGCCTATCGTTCGTCGATGGGCCTGCCTGCGAAGTAAGCCCATCCTCAACATCTCATCCCGGCGGTGCCGGGATGAGATCAGACATCGTTGAAAGAAGAAGCAAACTATCGCCGCTTAGAGTGCCGTGCGTCCTTTCGGACGAAGGACGCTCTAACTCTTTCAATCCTCGCATCGTGCTTTCCGAAAATCGATTCCGATTTTCGGGCCGATGCGCTGGGCCAGGCGATGGAATTCTCATGAAAAGGTTACAGCATGTCCCAGGTGCGTTTGGATCAGGTCACCAAATCCTTTGGTAGCGTTGAGGTCATTCCTCCGCTCGATTTGGCAATTGCCGACAAGGAATTCGTGGTTCTTGTCGGGCCTTCCGGCTGCGGGAAGACAACCACCCTGCGGATGATCGCGGGGCTGGAACAGACGACATCAGGGGAAATACGTATTGGCGAGCGGGACGTTACTGCGCTGCGCCCGGGTCTGCGCAATTGCTCGATGGTGTTTCAGAATTACGCGCTCTATCCGCATATGACAGTCGCCGAAAACATCGGCTACGGCATGAAGGTGCGCGGAACGCCGAAGCAGGACATCGATGCCGCCGTTGCAAATGCGGCGCGCATTCTCAATCTCGGTGCCTATTTGAAACGCAAGCCGAACGCGCTCTCAGGTGGCCAACGCCAACGCGTGGCGATCGGCCGGGCGATCGTTCGCCAGCCGGATGTGTTCCTGTTCGACGAACCTTTGTCCAACCTCGACGCTAAATTGCGCATTGAAATGCGAACAGAAATCAAGCTCTTACACCGCAGGCTCAAAACCACGATCGTGTACGTTACACATGATCAGGTAGAGGCGATGACGATGGCAGATCGGGTCGTGGTCATGAATCAAGGGCGGATCGAACAGGCCGCTGACCCGATCACCCTTTATGAATCCCCGAAGAATCTCTTCGTTGCTGCCTTCATCGGCTCGCCAAGCATGAATTTCATCGAGGGGCAACTTGTGCAAAACTCCGGTGGAATTGCCTTCCAAGCTGAAGGTGGCGTCGACATTGCAGTTCCTACGCAAAAAGCGGAGCGCCTTTCGGCGGCAGTGGGACAGTCAGTGGTTCTCGGAATTCGACCGGAGCATACTATGGCTGGGGATCCCAACGTTCCAACTGTGAGCCTTCAGGTCGCCGATATCGAGCCTCTCGGTCCATACACACTGGCGATCGGCAAGGTCGGGTCAGCACCCTTTACTGCCCAGATCCACGCGTCATCGCGCGTTGGACCGGATGACAGGATTAGCGTTCCAATTGATACTCAAAAAATGCACTTTTTCCTTAAAAGTACCGGAGACACGGTGGGCTAAGAAGCATCGTGAACTTATACGGCAATCCACGAAGAGGACAGTCGGACATCGCGATCTGCGCCGTATGAATTCAAAGATACGTGGCGTCGGCAGCGCCGCATAGGCGCTAAAGGGCGTGGCAATGCCTCGATAGTCGACGACAATCCGCTCTCCTGCCGGCACCGCCCCGCCGGGGAGAAGAGCGAGCCGCACTTCTCAACCATCCTTCAAGCCACTTGGAAAGAAGAAGCAAGACCGAAATGCCCCTCCCCGAAAATGGGGAGGGGCAACATCATTACTTGTTGGCAGCGACCGGGCGGACCAGTGCCGTGACGCGGCGGATGGTGACGCGGCGGTTTTCCTGCTCAGGGGCCGACGTGTTGACCTTCAGGTAGCTCTCACCATAGCCCTGCGTCGCCAGATTCTCCGGCGCGATGCCGTAGACGTCGGAGAGCACGTTGGCGACCGATTCCGCCCGCTGGTCGGAGAGGATTAGGTTGCTCTGGTCAGAGCCGACGGCATCGGTATGACCTTCGATCAGGAAGGTTTCGCTCGGATCCTTCTCGAGTACCTGGCTGATCGCGTCGGCGACCTTGCGCAAGGTGCGCGCCTGGGTCATCGGGATATCGGCGCTGCCGGTCGCGAAGGTGATCGTGTCGAGGTCGATGCGACGTACCTTGTCGCGGATACGGGCCGAGTACTTCACCTCATCCAGCGAATAGACGCGCTCGACCGGCTCGACTGGCGGCTCGCTCAGGAACTCGTAATAGTCCCGGTTCGGGTCGCTGCGGGTGTCGATGATGTAGTCGCTGAGCGGCACACGCAGCCGCATCGGCGGCAGGTCGGCACCCGGATCCTCGAAATAGTCGCGGTCCGGATCGTCATAGAGATCCTGCGAATAATAGAGCACGTTCTCGCGTCCGCGGGCATCGACGCGCGACCGCTGGATGATGTCGCCGTAGCGGTTGCGGATCGTCACGATGCGATAGCCTTCCGGCCGCGTGATCGTCTCGCGGTAGCGGTCGCCGGACAGCTCTTCGTAGCTCGGCCGTTCGCCGTCGCGCAGGAAGCGCCTGTCATCGTCGCCGCGCACGATCGTCCTGTTGTCGTACTGGATGATCACCCGGCTGTCGTCGCTCCCACGGTCGTCGAAGCGCGCACCGTCGGGACGGACGAATCGTGGCCGCTCGTCGAGCTTCCTGCCCTTCTCGCGCGTCACCGCCTCGAGTTTGACCGGCGCCGGCGCCTTGCCGCCGGTGGCGGCCTGTGCATCGGCATCCGAGGTCGGCACCTTCACCTCCTGGCTGTCGGCGCGCTGCCTGTCGCGGTCGCGGCGGCCTTCCCGGCCCTTGCTGCGGTCGGCATCCTTGTCGCTGTCGAGCACGGCCGCACCGTTCTCCACGGGCAGCACGACGGTCTCGCTGCTCTTGGCCGGATCTGCGGCGATCTTCTTGCGGCGTTCCAGCTCCTCGGGCGAAGCCTTTTCCGGCGCCGGAATAGCCTGCTCCGCCTGCTGGCTGCCGCTGGCATCCGGCAGCGGCTGGGCAGTGTCAGTTGCGGGCGCGGTCGGCTGTGCGCCGGCGGGCTGTTCACCGGCAGGCTTTGCTGCCGTGCCATCTTTGGGCTTTTCGGCGGGGGCAGCTTCCGGTGCCGCCGCCTTGTCTTCGGTCGCCTTGCCTTCGGTTGCCTTGCCTTCGGTCGCCTTGTCTGTGGGTGCTTTGTCTGCTGGTGCTGCAGTCTCACCCTTTGCCGGCTTTTTCTCGGCCGGCGCCTCGGCGGCGGGTTTTGCTTCAGGCGTGGCTTCGGGCTTGGCCGATTCCGCAGTCGGCTTCACGGCTTCGGGAGCGGCAGGCTGAGCTTCTTTTTCAGCCTTGCCCTTGCCTTTATCCCGGCCCTGGGCCTTGTCCTGTCCTTTATCCCGTTTGCCGCCTTCCGGCTTGGCTTCGGGCTGTGCCTGCTCCGCTTCCGGCTGAGCTTCCTTTGCTGCCGGCTGCTGTTCTGGTTCGGCCTGCTGCGCCTCCGTCTTCTTCGGCTTTTTCGGCTTTTCCTGGGTTACCGGCTGCTCGGCCTCGGGCTGCGCTTCTGATTTGGCTTTCCGCTGGGGCTTGCTTTCCGGCTGCTGAGCAGGCTCTTCTTTCGGCGCTGCTTCGGCCTTGGGCGCCTCCGGCTCTGCCTTGGGTTCCGGCGCCGGAGCTTCCTTGCGCTCAGCCTTCGGCTTTTCCGCGGGCGCTTCCTGCTGCGCCGGCTTCTCGGCGGCGGGCGCCTGTTCGGCCGGGGCTTCCTCCTTCTGCTTGCGCTTCTTCTTCAGCAACTCCTCTTCGGAAGGCGCATCCTGCGCCACCTCGGCTGGCGCATCTTGCGCCACCTGGAAGCTGCCCTGCTCGGCCTGCCGCACGGGCGAAGCCTGCGTCGCGACGTCACGTACGGCCGCCATCGCCGCTGCCGGCTGCAAAGCCAGCGAAAGAGAAAGCAACGGAAAAGCCGCGCTTGCGAACAATCTTGATTTCATGCCCATCGGGTTTCCTCGATCCTGTTTGAGCTTCTTGAGGCCGCCAGGCCCTGGTTCCGCCCCTAGCTTCGCATTGAGGCGAAACGGCGGAATGGCAATTGCCGAGCCGCCGATTTGTTCCGGTTCTAAGAAGTTGGGGATTAACCTCGCGTGAATGTTGCAGTCTGCCGGCGTTCATCTCGCCTGCTATTTGCACCGCACAATTGCGATGGGATTTGTGTTGCAATTCCATGAAAAAAAGTCTGATTATCGCCGCAAGGCGGTCTCGGCACCGTTGAACTGCGGCCGTCAGCCCAACAGAAATAAGGAGCGACGGCTACCAACAGAGAGGATCCTCATGCTTAATTCTACCCGTATTTTCGCGGCAGCCTCGATCGCGGCGATGTCCCTTTTTGCCGGATCGGCCATGGCCGATGGCGAGAAATATGTGATCGGCACCGATTCGACCTATCCGCCCTTCGAATTCGTCGATGCCAGCGGCACCATCCAAGGCTTCGACATCGATATCACCAAGGCGCTCTGCGCCGAGATGAAGGCTGAATGCACCTTCGTCAGCACCGACTGGGATGGCATCATCCCGGCGCTCAACGCCAAGAAGTTCGACATGATCGTCTCCTCCATGTCGATCACGCCGGAGCGTCTGAAGCTCGTCGACTTCTCAAACAAGTACTACAACACCCCGCCGGCCATTGCCGTGCCGAAGGATTCGACGATATCAGACGTCGCCGGCCTCAAAGGCAAGGTGATTGGCGCGCAGACCTCCACGACGCACGCCAACTACGCCGAAAAGCATCTCGCCGACACCGAGCTCAAGCTCTATCCGACCGCTGACGAATACAAGCTCGACGTTGCCAGCGGCCGTGTCGACGCCGTCATCGACGACGTCGTCGTTCTTTCCGAATGGGTCAAGTCCGACGCCGGCGCTTGCTGCAAGATCCTGACGACCCTGCCGGTCGACAAGGAAATCAATGGCAACGGCGCAGGCATTGCTATCCGCCAGGGCGATCCGCTCAGGGAAAAGCTGAACACGGCGATCGCTGCGATCCGCGCCAGCGGTGAATATAAGAAGATCCAGGACAAGTACTTCGACTTCGACGTTTACGGCCAATAAGAAATTCGTTATCTGGCCGACGAAGGTAATGGCGGAAGGCTTGCTCTTCCGCCATTTTTGTTTGACAAGGATTGCAAGATTAAAACGGCAAAAGCCGTGAGGGGAATTCTCGCATGGGCGGATTATTTTCCGCGCTGAGCTCCTTCTGGAGCTGGATTGTGCACATATTCGATCCGCTGTGCGGACCCGTTGGCATCTTCACGTGGTTAGGTCAGTCGACGATCCTTGCCTGTGGCGATACCGGCTGGGGCGACGAGATTGCACTTGGCCTGCAGGTCACCATTTCAGTGGCGATCGTCACCCTGCCGATCGGCCTCGCCATCGGCTTCCTGGTGGCGCTCGGCCAGCAGTCGGAGGAAAAGCCGCTGCGCCTGGCGGCCGGTATTTACACCACGATCTTCCGCGGCCTGCCGGAGCTTTTGACGCTCTTCATCATCTATTACGGCATGCAGATGCTAATCCAGTCTCTGCTGACCTTCGTCGGTTATGACGGACCGCCGATCGAGATCAACGCCTTCCTCGCCGGCGTCATCGCGCTTTCGGTCGTCTTCTCCGCCTACTGCTCGGAAGTGCTGCTCTCGGCCTTCCGCGCCATTCCCAAGGGACAATATGAGGCGGGCGACGCGCTGGGGCTGCATCGCGGCCGCACGCTGCGCCTCATCGTCCTGCCGCAGCTCGTGCGCATCGCGCTGCCGGGACTGACGAACCTCTGGATGGTCCTCCTGAAGGACACGTCCTACGTCTCGATCATCAGCCTTGCCGATATCCTGCGCCAGACGAGTGTCGCCGTACGCGTGACCAAGGAACCCTTCTTTTTCTATGGTCTGGCCTGCTGCCTCTATCTGGTGCTCGCCATCCTTTCCTCCTTTCTGCTCGTCTATGTCGAGCGCTGGGCCAAGCGTTCGGAGATCCGCCGATGAGCTACGCCGAAACACTGATCCCGCCGCAGCCCGCACCCCGGGAAGTGATGAAGCCGATGACACCGGCGCGCATGGCCGGCTATATCCTCGTCGCTCTCTGGGCTCTGCTTGGGGTGCTCCTGGTGATCTCCGTCATCAATGGCTGGGATCCGGAAAAATTCACCCGCTACGGGCCGCGTTATCTCCATGGCCTCTGGATAACGCTGAGCCTCGTTTTCATTTCCGTTATCTGCGGCGCCATCCTGTCGCTGCCGCTTGCCGTGGCGCGCATGTCAAAGAACCGGGTGCTGAATGCGCTGGCCTACGGCTACATCTATTTCTTCCGCGGCACGCCACTGCTTGCCCAGCTGTTCCTGGTCTATTACGGCCTCGGCATATTCCGGCCGCAGCTTGAGGCCGTCGGCATCTGGTGGTTCTTCCGCGAAGCCTGGTATTGCGGCCTCTTTGCCATGACCATCAACACCGCGGCCTACCAGGCGGAAATCCTGCGCGGCGCCATCGAAAGCGTGTCGCATGGCCAGCACGAGGCGGCCGCGGCACTCGGCATTCACAAGTTCATCGCCTTCCGCAAGATCATCCTGCCGCAGGCTCTCATCGTCGCACTTCGCCCTTATGGCAACGAAATCATCCTGCTGATCAAGGGCTCGGCGGTCGTCGCCATCATCACCGTACTCGACCTGATGGGCGAAACCCGTTACGCCTTCTCCCGCACTTTCGACTACCAGACCTATCTCTGGGCGGCGATCTTCTACCTCACCATCGTCGAAGCCTTACGCCATCTCTGGGCCTGGTTCGAGCGCCGCCTGACCCGGCATCTCAAGCGCTGAGCCTTTGGCAGCACTCTCGGGACGATGCTGCCAAACCATTGATATTAAAAATAAATTGCCCTTTTACGAAGTATCTGTAAAGCTTCCGTTAACCACTCGCATGTTTCCATATCATGCAGCGCTAATAAGCGCGCGAGTGGGAACAAGAAGAAGCGGAATACGATGCACAAGGAAATGGAAAAACAACTGAAGGGCTATGGTCTGACGACCGCCCAGATCCTCTACCGCCTGCCGGACCACCCGGTGATCCTACAAACCTATGTCTGGCAGGATTACGACCTCGCCCCCGATTTTCCCGAAATGCGCGGCTTCCTGAAATTCTGGGAAGAGAAGCTCGACGGGCCGCTGCATTCGGTGCGCTACATCCACCGCAAGCTGATCTCGGCAACCGAGTGGCGGGCACTGAAGGGCGAGTTGATCCTGCACTGATCGGTTCTGGAGCATGATGCCGAAAAGTGTGAACGGCTTTTCGTAGAACATCATGCTCACCAGATCAGACATGTGCTTCGCCATGGCCGAATTCGCCTTCGTCGCGATCCGAGCGCAGGGCGAAACCGAGCATGCCGACATAGAAGGCGATGACGATTGCAATGACCGCAAGGCCGGGAACCGGCCCGAGCACGGCATTGTCGATGACATAGGCCCATGACTGCGCCTGCAGCGCCGGCATTCCCTCCGTCTGCAGTTTCGGCGTCGAGATCTTCAGGCACCAGGCGAGCAACAGGATGAAATACATCCAGCCGTAATTGCGTTTAAGCCGGCGGTGCATCGCCTCTTGATAGCTGAGCAGAAAGCGCGGCTTGCGCAGGCTACTGGCGACCACCACTGCCCATTCGCTGCCGGCATTGGGGTCGGGCGCCAGAATCTGTGCGAAATAGCAGCGCTCGATCTGGCGAATGCGAGCGCGATAGATATCGAAGAAGCGGTAGCGCCGCGCCTCGATCATCAGAAGCAGCGTCACCAGCATCATCCCGAACAACAGCACTCCGTGATGCGAGGTCGGCGTCGACAGCGACACCGAGAGGAGTGCGGCGACCACCGTGATCGCCCAGTTGGACGTCCGGTCGATGCGGTCGCGCCAGCTCGTCATCCGCCCGAGTTCACCGCGGTAATAATGGCAGAGCGTATTGGTGACCTCGCCTGGTGTGCTAGGCAGCAGCAATGGCCACCCGCCCTCTCCTTCCCTTGCCGATGAAGTCCCGTCTTCCTCCATTTTCATGGCTCATTCCTCCCTTCGTCTTCTTTTCGGCCATTCTGCGCCCGCAATCGCGCCATTGCAAAACATCGAAAGCCGTCTTAGACGCATGCCTGAAACAAAAGGACGATGGACTGTGATGGCAAAGAAGATCGACGAAGATGCCCTTGGCGAGGCCTACAACCGCGCGCTGGAGCTGGAAAAGGCCGGAGATGTTGATGCGGCCGTTGCAGCCTATGAGGAAGTCCTGGCACTCGATCCCGACGATCACGGTGGTGCGGCCGTACGCATCGCCGCGATGGGCCGCGGCGAAACGCCGGTCAAGGCGCCCGATGCCTATGTCGAGACCTTGTTCGACCAGCATGCCGAGGTTTTCGAGGACGTGCTCGTCGAGCAGCTCGGCTATCACGTGCCGATGCTGGTGCGCCAGCGCCTGCAGGCGCTGAAGCTCGGACCGTTCAAGCGGCTGCTCGATCTCGGCTGCGGCACGGGCCTCACCGGCGGCGCGCTACGCGACCTCTGCGCTGATATGACCGGCATCGACATATCGGAGAAAATGGTCGAGATCGCCCATGAGAAGGATCTCTACGAGACGCTCTTCGTCGCCGAGGTCGAGGATTTCCTCGACGACAACGACGAGGAAGCCTTCGACATCATCGCCGCCACCGACGTGCTGCCCTATCTCGGCGCACTCGAACCGCTGTTCTTCGGCGCCGCCGAGAACATAATGCCGGGCGGATTGTTCATCTTCTCCTCGGAAACCCTGCCTGAGGAAATTCTCGCCGGCCGCGCCTATATGGTCGGCCCGCACCAGCGCTTCGCTCATGCCGACGCCTATGTCAGAGAACGCCTGACGGCCACGGGTTTCGAACTCGTCGAGATATCGGATATCAACGTGCGCATGGAAGAAGGCCGGCCGACACCAGGCCATTTGGTGATCGCCCGGTATAATGGCTGACGCCAACACCTGGTAGATCGGCTGACGGAATACTTGCACGGTTGGCGAAGTATCTGTTGCGAAATGTGTCATGACCTGATAGTTAGTCGATCGGTAAAGTTTACCGCAACGATAGGAAAGGTCGCCGCATGTCGCTCGTGCTCTATGGGCATCCGCTCGCCTCTTTCTGCCACAAAGTACTTATCGCGCTTTATGAAAACGGCACTCCCTTCGAGAATCGCATCGTCGATCTTTCCGACGAAAGCTCGCGCGCCGATCTCTTTCGCTTCTGGCCGATCGGCAAGATGCCGCTGCTGCGGGACGAGGCGCGCGACAGCACCATTCCCGAGACATCGATCATTATCGAATATCTCGAGCAATATTATGCCGGCCCCGTTCGCCTGCTGCCGCCGGAGATCGACCGGGCGCTGCAGGTTCGTCTCTGGGATCGCTTTTTCGACCACTATGTCCAGGCGCCGATGCAGACCATCGTCAGCAATCGCCGGCGCCCCGACGGCACGGCGGACGAGATTGAGGTAGCCGCCGCCAGGGCGACACTCGCCACCGCCTATGCAATGATCGAAAAGCAGCTCGCCGACAAGCAATGGATATCAGGTGACGGCTTCACCATGGCCGATTGCGCCGCCGCCCCCGCCCTTTTCTATGCCGAAACGCTGGTTCCGTTTTCATCGGAACACCCGAACCTTCGCGGCTATTACGATCGGCTGCTGGCACGCCCGTCCTTTGCAAGGGCGTTGGATGAGGCCAGCCCCTACTTCAAGTTCTATCCCTACAAAGAGAGGCTGCCGGCCCGCTTCCGGGATGCGGCGGGATGATCGAAAGCCAGGCAGATCTCGACCGCATGTTCCATGCGCTTTCCGACCGCAGCCGCCGCGGCATGATCGACCGCCTCGGCCGTGGCCCAGCCTCCGTCACCGAACTGGCCGCACCGCTCGCGGTTGCCCTGCCGACGGTGATGAAACATCTGCAGGTGCTGGAGGAGAGCGGTCTCGTTCTCTCCGAAAAATCAGGCCGGGTGCGAACCTACCGCCTGCAGCAGGACGCGTTTGCCGCCGTCGAGCGCTGGGTGGAACAGCGGAAGATCCAATGGACGACCACCTTCGACAGGCTGGACCACTTTCTCGCCAATGAAACGGAGAGCCTTCCCGAATGACGACACGATCCGCCGAACACGCCACTCTCGTCATCGAGCGTCACCTGAAGGCGCCCGTCGCCCGCGTCTTCCGCGCCTGGTCGGTGCCAGAGGCCAAACGCCAATGGTTCGCATGCCATGGCGAGTGGGTGCCGCTGGACTACGGGCTCGATTTCCGCCCCGGCGGCACGGAAAGGAACTACGTCGCCGATACTGACGGCCTTCTGCACGCCTATGACGCCCATTATATCGATATCGTGCCCGATGCCCGCATCGTCTATGCCTATGAGATGAAGCTTGGGGAAAGCCGCATCTCCGCGTCTCTCACAACCGTTGCCTTCGAAGCCGCACCCGGCGGCACGAAAATGATCTTCACCGAACAGGTGGTATTCCTCGACGGCTACGCCGATAACGGTGCCCGCCTCCAGGGCACCGAGATCGGCCTCGACAATCTGGAACTCTTCCTCGAGCGCGAAGAAAGCCCGATCCACTGATCGCATGGCGCGCAAAACTGAATCGTCTCGCATGAATCAGGTTTGACGCGATGCGTTTCAGGCGAAATAAGCCAAGCCTCAAGCGTTGCTTGGTTTCTTCCGCGAGCCGGCAGGACGAGCCGCGGCCCGCTTTGAAGTGTTGAGTGTGGCAGCACCGCGAATGAGCGCCTTCAACGCCTCCTCGTCAACCTCATCGCCTTCGTGGAAATCGATGGCGCGCCTGGTATTGCCGTCAAGGCTGGAGTTGAAGAGGCTTGAAGGGTCCTCCAGCGAGGCGCCCTTGGCGAAGGTCAGTTTCACCACGCTCTTGTAGGTCTCGCCGGTGCAGATGATCCCGGCGTGCTCCCACACCGGAACGCCTCTCCACTTCCATTCCTCGACCACGTCGGGCTCGGCCTGCCTGATGAGAGTTCGGACCCGAGCGAGCATCTCGCCGCGCCAATCGCTCAACTCCTCGATTCTCGCATCGATCAAACGAGAAGGAGAGTCTCCGTCTTTCTCTTCGCTGGAGCCGCTCTTCTTCAGGGTTGCCGTGGCTTTCTTCATCGATATCTCCCCTTCATCCCTTAAATGCTGATGGCCTAAGCGCAGTGCGTCTTTTCGGACGTACAAAGGACGCTCTAACCCTCAAATCTACGCGTCCGCTCACATTCGTTCGCCGGGCAATTGGCTTGCCTGTTCCACCCAGGCGGCGAGCTGGGCCTCGTCGAGTCGGTCTTCCTCATGAATGTGGAAGTAACGCACTTCCTTTTGTTTGGACTCGCCGGGCGGAACGGGACTGAGCGACGTGCCGCGGAAGAAAGCAACCTTGATGTATTTTGCGAAGCAATGGACACCGAGAAACCAGTCCTGCCCTTCCATGCCATAAAGGGGCGAGTTCCATTTGACTGCCTTGTGCACATCGGGAACGGTACGGGTAATGAGCGCGTCGAGACGGCGCCCGACGTCACTTTTCCAGCCAGGCATGGCCGCGATGTAGGCTTGCACGGGAGCGTCGCCGTAACCCTTGGGGATCTGAGGGTTGCCGCCCGAGAGAAGGGTCGGCTCCGCGGTATCAGGCTTGGCGGCTGTCTTCTTCGTGACCTTTGCCGCAGTCTTGGATGTCTTCCCGGACATTGCCTTCACTCCTACCCTCCGCTACGTCCCGCGCCGCGCCACCTAGCGGCATATGGCAGCGCGAACAGGTAGAGACCGGTGAGCAGCAGCAAGGTCAGCGGCAGCAGCGCCGTGAGACCTACCCAGACGGACGATTTCTCCTGCACCATCGCGATGATATTAATTATGACGGCCAGCGTAAAGGCAATGGACAGCCAACGGTGGATCTGCCGAAGCCAGTTATTCCAATTCAAGGGAACCTCCTGCGAAAACAAGCGAAGCCGATGGTGTGATCCGTTTTGGCCGCGGCCTCACTCGATCCGCGTCAGGACCTGCTCGAGATTTGCGAAGAACTGCGGCCAACCGCTTTTGGCACCCCCGTAGGCCTGCCGCTGATCCGGCCGGAAGCCCGACTGCTCCATGCGCAGCTGCGTGCCCGCGCCCGTGGGCGTGAGAGTCCAGGTGACGACACTTTCGAGATCATAGGCAGCCCAGGTGTAAGACAGTGTTTTATTCGGCTCGACTTCCAGGACCTGGCAGTCGACCGAGCCCCAATCCGCGCTCAGCTTGAAACGCTGATCCACGATCGGCACGAAGTCGTTTTTCATCAGCCAGTCCGCAATCAGATGCGGCTGCGTGAGCGCGCGCCAGATCTTTTCCGGCGGAAAAGGGATCTCTCGTTCGACGATGACGGAACGGGTTTCGTTTGAAATTTCGGTCATTGGTCCATCCTTTTCAATAGATCTTCCAGCTGGTCGAACCGGTTTTGCCAAAAGCCAGCCATCTCGCTTGTCCAGTCGACCAGCGGCGCCAGCGCGCCGAGCTGGGCGCTATAATGTGTCTGCCGCCCTTCATGGCGGTCGCGCACCAATCCCGCCTGCTTCAGAATTCCGAGATGTTTCGAGACAACCGGTTGCGAGACCCCGGCCCGAGCCGTCAGAGCCCCGACCGTCTTCTCTCCTTCGCGGCACAGCCGTTCGAAAAGAGCCCTCCGGGTCGGATCGGCGAGCGTTCTGAAGAGCACGTCCTGGGTGTCCGACATCTACAATCCATACCTCGTTGGCTATGGATTAACGTATAGCCATGGAGATATGAATGAGTCAAGCTGAACGTAAAACAACCTGAGGAAAATAGTATTGCTGAATTTGGTGCGCATGGCAGCGCGCGTGGCAGAGATAGGTGAACTTCACATACCCAAGCGGCTATGCATTTTCGCCATTGGTCATGCATGCTCGCACCAATACGCCTCGCCTATGCCGAGGTCATGCAGCATCGCGAATCGCGCTAAGATCAATGGCCGCCGTCGGTGCCGAGAATCGCGGCAAGCAGCCGGCCTTCCAGCTCGGCGAGGCCAGGATGGCCGTGCCGGCGCGGACGCGGATAGGGAATGGCAAGATCGAGTGCGATCCGCCCCTCGTCGAGCACGATGACCCGGTCGGCGAGATGCACCGCCTCGCTGACATCATGGGTGACGAGCACTGCGGTGAAGCCGAGTTCGCACCAGACACGGTTGATGAGTTCCTGCATGCTGATCCGCGTCAGCGCATCGAGTGCGCCGAGCGGTTCGTCGAGTGCCAGCACGCCCGGCCGGCTGACCAGCGCCCGCGCCAACGCCACGCGCTGCCGTTGCCCGCCGGAAAGCCGCGCCGGCCATTCCCCGGTCTTTTCGCCAAGCTGGACTTCGGCAAGCACGGCGTCGGCCGCCTTCAGCGCCGCCCGCCTGTCGATGCCGTCACCCAGCCCGACCACCACATTGTCGGCAACACTGAGCCAGGGCAGCAGCCGCGGCTCCTGAAAGACGATGCGCGCGTTCGGGCTCGCCTGCGCGCCACCGGCATCCTCGAAATGCAATTCGCCGGCACTCGGCTCGTCAAGGCCCATCAGGATGCGCAGCAGCGTGCTCTTTCCACAGCCGCTCTTGCCGATCACGGCAACGAACTGGCCGGCCGGAATATGCAGATTGATGCCGCGCAGTACGCGGTTGGCCCCAAAACTCTTTTCAAGCCCGGTCAGGCTGATCGCCGCGGGCGCACTACGGCCCACTGCTGGCGCGTTTTCGCGCGCATAAGCTGGCTCTTCGGCGACGGCGTGAAAACGCTCACGTGCGATCGATGTCATGGCGTCTCTCCTATTTCTGATAGACCGGGTTCCAGACGAGCAGCCGCCTTTCCAGAGCCCGGGCAATGACATCAGCAAGCTTGCCGAGCACGGCATAGATGACCAGTGCCAGCACCACGACGTCAGTCATCATGAATTCGCGGGCATTGTTGGCCATGTGGCCGATGCCTGACGATGCAGCGATCGATTCCGATACGATCAGCGTCAGCCACATGATGCCGAGCGCATATCTGAGGCCGACGAAGATCGACGGCAGCGCGCCTGGAAAGATCACCTTGCGGAACAGCGTCCAATTGCCCATGCCATAGACCTTACCCATCTCGATCAGGTCGCGATCGACATTGCGCACCCCGTGATAGGTGTTGAGATAAACCGGGAAGAGTACGCCGAGCGAGGTGAGAAACAGCTTCGATTCCTCGCCGATCCCGAACCACAGGATGACAAGCGGGATCATCGCCAGATGCGGAATGGTGCGCAGCATCTGCAGCGTCGTATCCGTCAGCTGTTCGGAGATGCGCGATACGCCATTGGCGATGCCGAGCAGGAAGCCGATCGAGCCGCCGACGAGAAGACCGGCAAAGGCGCGGCCGGCGCTCACCAGCACGTCATTCGGCAACTGGCCGGAAACCGTCGTCGACCAGAAGGCAAGGCCGACATCGGCCGGCGACGGCATGATGCGCGATGAGATCCAGCCGGCCGAGGAGGCAAGCTGCCACAACGCCACGATCGCCACCGGCACCAGATAGGGGGTCAGCTTGTCCAGGCCGGGCAGCGGCAGGCGCAAACCCGCCTTCCCGGCCTTTTCGGAAGCGACCGACCGTACGAACGGAGTATCGAAAGTCGACATGCATTGTCCTCGCGCTTATCGGGAGCAGGATGCCGCAAGCCGTAAGCGGCTTGCGGCGGTGTCAAGCTCTACGTCTTCGTTCGAGATCAGGAACCGGAGACGACTTTCAGATTGCCGCCATGGCTGCCGCCTGCGAAGACCTGCTTGCGGCCGAACTCGTTGTTGAAGCCCAGACGCTGCTGCTCGCGGGTGATGCCGAGTTCGGGGAAAAGCAACTCGGCGACGCGATAGGCCTCTTCGAGATGCGGATAGCCGGAGCCGATAACCGTATCGATGCCGATCTCCTGATATTCGCGAAGGCGCGCGGCCACCGTCTTCGGCGATCCCACAAGCGCCGTGCCCGCACCGGCGCGCACCAAGCCGACGCCGGCCCAGAGGTTCGGCGAGACTTCGAGCTTGTCGCGGCGCCCGCCATGAAGGGCAGCCATTCGCTTCTGGCCGACCGAGTCGGACTCGTGGACGAAGCGCTCCTGCGCCTCGCGGATCGTATCGTCGTCGAGATGGCGGATCAGTCGCTCGGCCGCCTCCCATGCTTCATCATCGGTTTCGCGCACGATGAAGTGCAGACGAATGCCGAAGCTCACCTCGCGGCCGCGTTCGCTGGCAGCCTTGCGCACCTTGGTGACCTTCTCGGCAACCTGTGCCGGCGGCTCGCCCCAGGTCAGGTACTTGTCGACACGGCCGACGGAGAAATCGATGCCGGCATCCGACGAGCCGCCGAAATAGAGCGGCGGGCGCGGGTTCTGCACCGAGGGAAAGCCGAGGCGCGCATTGGTCGCCTTGATGTATTTGCCGTCGAAGCTTGCCGTTCCCTTTTCCAGCAGTTCCTCGAAGACGGTGAAGAACTCTTCGGCATGGGCATAGCGCTCGTCATGCTCGAGATGGATGCCATCGCCGGCTAGCTCCGCCGGGCTACCGCCGACGACGACGTTGAGCAGCAGGCGGCCGTTGGAGATGCGGTCGAGCGTCGTCGCAAGACGCGCGTAATAGGCAGGCGATGCGGTGCCGGGACGGATCGCCACCAGGAACTGCAGCTTCTCGGTTTTGGCGGCAAGGGCTGCCGCCGTCACGAAGGATTCTTCGCAGGCAACCCCGGTCGGCAGCAGCACGCCGGAATAGCCGAGCCGGTCGACGGCCTGAGCGATCTGCGTGAGATAGCCGATCTCGGGCGCGCGGTTGAGATCAGAGGAGCCGAGATAGGTGCCGTCGCCCGATGTCGGGATGAACCAGAGGAAATTGATGGGCTCGGATGTGCCTGTATGGGAGGTGGTCATTGGAAGACGGTCCTTTAGCTGCGGAATTCGAAAATCAACTCGTGGTCGAGATAGCTCTCTGCAAGCGGCGACGCGCAGACCGTCCGCCTTCGTGGCGCCGCCGCCGCACGGATGCTTGGGAGGATCGTTGTGGGCGGGGCGGCAAGAAGGCCGGCTGTCTGTCTATGCGCGAGCATCTGAAATATCCCTGTCGATCGGATGGCAGCAGGCAGATGCCTTTCGGTGTCCGCTCGATCGCGAGGATAGTGACATAGACCATCAATTAGATCGACAATATCAATTTGCTATTCTAATCCGTTTTGGAGAATATTTTTCCGGTTCAGCGGCATGGAGGCCCTCTCCATGCCGCCTCGCGGAAATCTTGGCTCGGCCGGAAAATCAGCTCGCCTTGGGACGCCAGACGATATCGCCGGTCACGAGCTTCTTCGGCAGGATGCCGAGCCCGTAGAACTCGTCTGCGAGTGCTTGCTGATAGGCGGCGGCGGCATCGGTGATGGTCGAGACGCTGCCGAGATCGGCGCCCTTGCGTGTCAATGTCACGCGCGTCACGTCAGCCGGCACACCGGTAATTTCGGAAAGCTCCTTCACCGTTTCGTCGAGATTGCTCTGTGCCGACTTACCGACCTTGGCAAGCTCATCGAGCACGTCGACGATCACTTGCCCATTAGCATCGGTAAAATCGCGATTGGCGAGGAAGAAACTGTAGGAGTCGACGATGCCTTCAGCGGTCGTGATGATACGAGTCTCCGGATCAGCTTCGGCAATCGCCAGATATGGATCCCAGATCGACCAGGCGTCGATACTGCCATTCTTGAAAGCGGCGGCAGCATCCGGCGGCGAAAGGTCGAGCTGCTCGACATCTTCGGGCTTCAGGCCTGCCTTGCGCAGAACCTTGACCGTTACATTATGCGCGCTGGAGCCGCGCTTGAAAGCGACCTTTTTTCCCTTGAGGTCTTCAAGTGTCTTGATCGACGAATCCTTGCGCACGAGGATGGCCGAGGCTGCCGGGCTACCCTTGTAGAGACCGACATAATAGAGCTGCCCGCCGGCCGCCTGGGCAAAGAGCGGCGGTACATCGCCGGTCGCGCCGAAATCGAGAGCGCCTGCGCCTAACGCTTCGAGAAGCGGCGGGCCGGAGGTGAATTCCGACCAGCTGACGGTAATGCCGTGATCGGCAAGCCGCTTTTCAAGTGCACTGCGACGCTTGGCGAGCGCCAGCACGCCGTTCTTCTGCCAGCCGATACGGAACTCGCTGGCGGCAGCGCGTGCCGGCCTGACAGCCGGCAGGATTGCCGTGGCCGCAGCTGCTGCGAAAAGCCCGAGCGTTTGTCGACGTGAAATCATGACTTTCCCCTTTTTTATGGTGTCGGGCCTGTCTTTCGGCTGGTCGACCCCGTCAGTGGTGAATTCCATGATGATGAAATCTATAATTTATATCGACAATTTTATTTGCAAGTTTCCGCCTTTGCTGAAATTTTGCAGCTCGGAAATCGCCCTTGAGCGGATTTTTTTCGCGCGCCATATGCTGCCTACCATCCCGGCTCACTCCCGACCTTCCGCGGCCAGCCGCTCCCGGATGAAGGTGGGGCCACCTGTGAGACGCTTCGCAAGCAGACTTGCGGGATCGACCATGCGCCAATAGGGCGTAACCGTCGACACCGGCTCGCCCTTCTCCAGTGCCCCGAAGGATAGCTCGGCGATCGCACGCAAATGCCGCTGCATGGTCACCGGGCAACAGGCGTCTGCCCCGTATTGAGCAGCGAGACGGCGACGGAGAAGGCCGACGTCGGTGAGGACACCTTCCGGTGCCGATCGAATTTGCTCTGCGACCATCTGCTGCGATGGAATAAGCATCGCCTGCATTCCGCTACGGCCTTTGCGCCGCGGCTTGATCGTCGGAATTTCGCTCATGTCACCTCCCGGAAACATAATGCCCTGTCGCTAATCTAGGGCTCGGCCGAACGGCGGCCAGCCTCATATGCGCCAATCGGAGGGAAGTCCGTCTTCACGGGCTTTTCTGCTCCCGCCGTTTCGGTTAATCCTCGGGCCTGCACTTCAGGAAAAGGATAGGACATATGGCAAAAGTCGCGTTCATCGGTCTCGGCGTCATGGGGTTTCCCATGGCGGGCCATCTGAAGACGAAAGGCGGCCACGATGTCACCGTCTATAACCGCACGCCGGCAAAAGCCGCCGCCTGGGCCGAGAAATTTTCGGGCCACGCCGCTCCCACTCCGGCCAAGGCAGCCACTGGAGCCGATTTCGTCTTCGTCTGCGTCGGCAATGACGAAGATCTCCGCTCGGTGACATTGGGTGAAAACGGCGCCCTGCACGGCATGAAGCCGGGTTCGGTGCTGATCGACAACACCACCGCCAGCGCTGAGATCGCCCGCGAACTTCATGCCGCGGCAAAGGAAAAAGGTGTCGATTTCATCGATGCGCCCGTCTCCGGCGGCCAGGCCGGCGCCGAAAACGGTGTCCTGACCGTCATGTGCGGCGGCGACGAGGCCGTCTTCGAACGCGCCAGGCCTGTCATCGACGCCTATGCCCGCATGGTTGGCCTGATGGGGCCGGCAGGCTCGGGCCAGCTGACCAAGATGGTCAACCAGATCTGCATCGCCGGCCTCGTCCAGGGACTTGCCGAAGCGCTGCATTTCGGCAAGCGCGCCGGCCTGGATATTGAAAAGGTCGTCGAGGTGATTTCCAAGGGTGCGGCCGGTTCCTGGCAGATGGAAAACCGCCACAAGACCATGAACGCAGGCAAATATGACTTCGGCTTTGCGGTCGACTGGATGCGCAAGGATCTCGGCATCGTGCTCACCGAAGCCCGCCGCAATGGCGCCAAGCTACCGGTCACCGCCGTCGTCGACCAGTTCTACGGCGACGTGCAGGCAATGGGCGGCAATCGCTGGGACACATCCTCGCTGCTTGCCCGCCTCGAAAAATGATCGCCCCCTCCTCCGATGCGGCCGAACTGATCGCGCATCTCGAAACCCTGCGTTCGGAGGAGAATGTCGCCGCCATGGCGCGCTTCGGCATCGTTACCGATCACGCCCTCGGTATCTCCAATCCCGATATCAGGGCGGTCGCCAGACTGGCGAAGAAGGATCACCTCAGGGCAATGCAGCTCTGGCGAAGCGATATCCGCGAAGCCCGCCTGCTTGCCCTCTACACAGCCGAGCCGAAGCGGTTGACGTCTGAAGAAGCCCGAAATTGGGCCGCTGATTTCAACTCCTGGGAGATCGTCGATTGCGCCGCCGATCTCTTCGTTGAAGCCCGGCTGGATGAACTCATCTCAGACTTCGCCGCCGACGAGCGTGAATTTATCAGGCGCACCGCCTTCGCCATGATTGCCGGTGCCGCGGTTCACTTGAAGAAGGAACCTGATGCGACCATCCTCGCTTGGTTGCCGCTGATCGAGGCCCATGCCGACGACCCGCGAAACTTCGTGCGCAAGGCCGTGAATTGGGCCCTGCGCAGTATCGGCAAGCGCAATCTCGCCTGCCATGCGCCGGCCCTGGCACTCGCAAGGATCCTGGCGGAAAGCCCTGATAAAACCGCCCACTGGATCGGCAAGGATGCCGCCAGGGAACTGGCCGACGAAAAGCTGTTGGCACGGTTGAGATGAGGCGGGATGCCGGCTCGAATAACTAGAGCCTTTCCGGGTTAGATTGAAGCATTCTGTTGGCTCAAACGGAGTCGGATGGTCGACCGGCCGGCGCGCGTCGTAGCCCAGCTCTACGGCCAAGCCGGCCGGTCGATCAGCCGGCCCGTTTCAGCCAACCCGAAGGGCCGGGCATCTTTCCGCCAGGACAAAGGCGATCGGCTCGGACGTACCCTGGGGTATGCCCGTCGCCAATCGCCTTTGCCCTGACGAAAACCTGCTCCGGCAGAATGCTTCAATCTAACCCGGAAAGGCTCTAAATCAATGCTGCCTGGATTTTTCGACCAGGAAATCGATCAGGACCCGCACCGCCGGCGGCATGCCCTTCGCTGTCGTGAAGACGATGTAGAACTGGCTCTCCTCCGACTGCCATTCCGGCAGCACCCGCACCAGCTTGCCGGCCTGGAGATCGGCCTCGCAGGCACTTTCGAGCAAAAGCCCGAAGCCGAGGCCGGCACGGGCTGCGTCGAGGATGGCGGTCATACTGCGGCAGGTGAGCCGCGGCTGATGCCGAATCACCAGCTTGGCGTCATTCGGACCGACCAGTTCCCAGGTGTGGAACGACACCCATGACGTCATCGCCAGCGTCGGCAGGTCCGCGAGTTCGTCCACACAATGCAAGTTGCCGGTACGTTCGACGAGCGACGGACTTGCGACCAGGATACGCCTGATACGGTCGAGCTTACGCATCGTCAGGCTCGTCTGCGTCTCCGGCTCGTTGGTCGCCCTCACCTCGAGGTCGATCCGTTCGTTGATGAGATCGGCGCGCCGGTCGGAGCCGATGATCTGCAGCTTGATCTTCGGATAACGTTCCAGGAATTCGGGCAGGATCCCCCCGACCGATATGTCGACGAGACCTAGCGGGCAGCCCATACGCACCACACCTTGCGGGTCGGACTGAGCCTCGCTGACGATCGATTTGGCGCGATCGGCCTCCTGCAGGATGGTCTGGCATCTTTCGTAGAAAGCCTGGCCGATCTCAGTCACCCGGAAGTGGCGAGTCGAGCGTTCTATGAGCCTTGCGCCAAGCCCTTCCTCAAGCCGGCTGACCCGCCTGCTGAGCTTCGAACGTGGTATTTTTAGATCGCGACTTGCAGAAGCGAAACCGCCGCTGGAGACGACAGCGGCGAAATAATAGTAGTCGTTGAGATCGTCCATAAGAACAAGCTATCCGAGAGTAGGAATGAATGCCGGCCCCCAGCAAGGGTTGTATCCTCTCTCCCAAAAAGCTGTGATCACATTGTCGGCATTGGATTTTCTTTTCGCGACCTATTGCGGCAAAGCCAGCCGACGCCGGGCAGACAGACCAACAGCCGTCCGCACGATAATTCTATCGGTGGATCCAGCTCGTTTGAAAGATTGAAAAACGGAGTGCCTCGAGAGGCGAGGCTGGCAGATGCCGACGTGCGATACGCAACGTACCTGTTGGGTTCACCTCAAAAGGCGATTCTGAAAAACGGCATTGAAGACGGCGCTTCAAAAACGCTGCAAGGACGGTCCGGCAGGGAAGACCGGACCCGTCCCCGTAGCTGATCGGAGGTCACTCGGATCAGAAACTGATTTAAGTGCTCCCGGTCCGAAGACCGGGAGCATCCACTAAGTGGATTAGAACGAACGCTGCAGACGGAAGTAGCCCGTCGTGGAGTCGTCACCATCATCCGGATCGAGGTACTGAACCGAAGCCTTGGCGTAGAAGTTGTCGACGATCTGGTAATCAACCGTCAGACCGACCTTCCAGGCATCGCCGAGACCGTCGAAGTCATCCGGAACGGCCTTGTCGCCGCCGAAGTAGTTGCCGTAGTACTGAACGGCCGGCGTGATCTTCAGCTTGTCAGTTGCCTTGATTGCGTATTCGGCAGCAACAGCCCATTCAGCCGAAGAGTAGTAGGAGTTCGGGCCGGAAGAGTATACGCCGGCGAGGCCGAGCGTACCGGGACCGATGTCAACCGTGCCCATTGCACGGACAGCACCGTCTTCGTTGTCGACGTCATAGCCACCGGTGATCTGGTAGCTGAACGCACCGGCAGTGCCACCAACGCCGAAGGCAACGCCAACGTTGTTGGCTTCTTCGTCGGCCTTGTAGACGCCGTCTTCCAGTTCGTCGACGCTGAGGCCAGCGTAGAAGGTGCCGCTTTCATACTGATAACGGATGGAGTTGTGCAGCGTTACAACCGAGCCGATGTCGTCGGTTTCGCCGGAGAGACCATCGTCCCACCAGCTGTAGAACAGACCGGCGCGGAAGCCCGCGACGTCGAGGTAAGCGGAGTCGAGAATGGCGTCCTGATCGGTGGCGTTGTCAGCATTGAACTGCATGACGATGACGCCGGTCAGCGGACCATACTCGGTGTCGCTCTTGGCCGTGAACTGAACCTGACCGCGGGTGACGGCATCCCAGTCCGAATCGCCGCCGACATCTTCGCCAACGTTAACCTGGAAACGGATGTAGCCTTCGATCTTGAGGCAGGTTTCGGTGCCCGGGATGTAGAAGTAGCCGGTGCCGTAAGCGTCGCAGACGCGAACATATTCAACCGGTTCCGGCTCAGCAGCAACAATAGCGTCAGCTGCAAGAACCGGCGTCGATGCAGCAAATGCTGCTGCTGATGCAAGCAAAACCATTCTGATGTTCATTTACCAATCCATTCCTTTGTCGATCGGGGCTGGCTTCAGATCGGGTAGTCGATTTGAAGCCGGCCCAGTTTGAACAGCCATCTCGGCGTGCGGATCGATCGAACCGCCAAACCGTCATCACATACAAGGACCTATCAAGCAATTCTCGAAACACGCCAGGTGGGCTCCTTCGAGCAACTTTCCCCGGTGACGTGATTTTTATACAACAACTTCAAATATTTAGGCGAAAAACACGACAAACGGCTCCGCGACGGAAATCCTCCATCGCAAGCCGCAAAACGCTACACCCCATCTGTCAAATTCTCCACCGCTCGACCCCCGTCGAACATACTGGTGAAGCGCATAAACTCTACCGCCGGCTAACAAGCACAAACAAGGCAGCGGTTTAGAACATGGTGTTCTGAATTCGATACCAATGAGACGAAATTATGACATATCGCCCCGTGGTTTCATCAACCATAACCCCGGAATCCTTACCAGGCTATTCACTTTTCCAGGAATTTGGGTCGATTTGAGCGTTTTTTTGCTATTTTTGAGGCTTTTTTGCAATCGCCGACCGCACTGGCCAAAACTTGGTTTTGCGGAACCGGCATTCCCGCTTGCGGCCAGAACACACCCATTAGGTATATCCCCGGTCAGACTCACGCGTGGTCCCAGTCTTCGGATTTGGCATTATCGCGTGCGGTCATGACCGCACGCTTGACCTCAATCCTCGTTGGATTTGGCATTGTCGAGAATCATGTAGTCGAGCGGCAGCTGCGTCGAATACTTGATCTGCTCCATCGCAAAGGCGGAGGAAACGTCGCGAATCTCAATCTTGGCGATCATCCGCTTATAAAAAGCGTCATAGGCGGCAATATCAGGCACGACGACTCGCAGGAGATAATCGACATCGCCGCTCATCCGGTAAAATTCGACCACTTCGGGGAATTCGGCGACCACCTCGGAAAAGCGGCGCAGCCATTCAATCGAATGGGTGGCGGTGCGAATCGACACGAAGACGGTGACCTTGGTGTTGACCTTCTCCGGATCAAGGATGGCGACTCGGCGCTTGATGACGCCGTCTTCTTCCATTTTCTGGATGCGCCGCCAGCATGGCGTCGTCGAAAGCCCCACTTTCTTGGCGAGATCGGCAACGGCAAGCGTCGAATCTTCTTGCAGAAGACGCAGTATTTTTCGGTCGAGGCGGTCCATGCGCACAACAGTCCTTTCGAATTATTTTCTTTGTATAACTCGATTCCGTGCAACTAAAAGAATTTTGTTTCAGGAAAGCAGCATTTTCGTCCGTTCCTGCAAGACCGGGAGCAATTCTTCCTCGAACCAAGGATTGCGCTTCAGCCAGCCGCTGTTGCGCCAGCTCGGGTGCGGCAGCGGCAGCACCGCCGGCGATCGGTTGGACAGAAAACAGTCACGCCATGCCCGCACCGTCTCGGTCATATTGTCCCGCCTTTCACCGGCCATATGCCAGGCCTGCGCATATTGGCCGATGACCAGCACCAGTTCGATCTGCGGCATGGCCGAGATCACCCTTTGCCGCCAGAACGGCGCGCATTCACGCCGCGGCGGCAGATCCGCGCCCTTGTCGTCGTAGCCGGGAAAGCAGAAGCCCATCGGCACGATAGCGAATCGGTCGCGGTCGTAGAAGCTTGCCCTGTCAACACCGAGCCATGATCGCAGGCGGTCTCCCGATGCATCGTCGAACGGCAGGCCGCTCTCATGCACCCGAAGCCCGGGCGCCTGCCCGGCGATCAGGATGCGCGCGTTCGATGAGATCACCACCACTGGCCGCGGCTCGTGCGGCAGCCGGTGTTCGAGGCCTTTTCCCGGTGCGTCTCGACAGATGCGACAGGAGCCGATCTCCTGCCGCAGCATCTCCAGCATGGCTTCGTCGCTCATGACTTTACTCCCATCCGACAGCCTGCCCGATAAAGCGCAGGACGCCGTCGAAACCGGAACTCTGGCGCGCATGGTCGCGCACATCGCGTGGCCGCTCGAAAGTCCCGGCCCAGAGGCCCGCCTTCTGGCCCTTTGCCTCGGCCTCCTCTTTGCCATAATCGCCATAAGAAATGGCCATGCCCCGGCGCACCATGGCGGCATTGATGTCGCCGCCCGCCCCGCTCCGGCAGACGACGAGCAGCCTGTCGTAGCGGTCGCGCCGGCTGCCCTGACAAACAGTTCCCGATGCCAGCACCATATCCTGCAGCGCCTCGCGCGCCGCGCGCCCGCAGGCCCAGGCCTTCCCCGCCCGCTCGCAGCTTTGGTTGAGCTCCGGCGCATCGATGCCTTCGAGGCGCAACCGTTCGCCTCCCAACGCCAGACTGTCACCGTCGGCAGCATGAAAGGCGCCGGCATGCTCGATTTTTGCTGCATCGTTGAGCTTGGCGGCGATCAGCGCCACGAGCACCAGCAGGGCAAAAGCGGTCACGCCGTCGCGAATCAGGCGCAGGCCCCGTGTCACGCTTTCGCCTCCTTAAAAAACAAATCCTTGGCAAAGATGGCAAACATCTTCTTAAGAATTGTCGGTTAGGCTCTTATCCACCCTGGGATGAAGTTTCAACGTGCACATGAGTACCGGCGTAAGCACATCGACCGACAAGATCATCGTCGACAGGTCGCGCAGCCACCGCAACAAGGCCGTTTCCAAGGCCGTGCGGCAGACGCGCGAACGTCTTCAGTCCGGTCATGCGTCAAATTCCTCCTTCGATCGTGACGTGCTCAACATGTATGTGGCATCGGTGCTGCAGAGCGCGTCGCTCATGCCGCTCTTCGTCGTCATCATCACCGCGCTTGGCGTCTATTTCACCCAGAACACCCAATTGCTCTTCTGGGCGCTGCTGACGCTCACCTGTCATACCGGCAATATCCTGCTGGCGCGCCGCGCCCGCCGGCAGGAAATCACCTCCGAGAACGCCCGCAAATGGCGCCGCCTGCTGCTCTCCGGCCAGTTCCTGCTCGGCTGCTGCTGGGCCGTCTTCGCGCTGCAAGGCTGCGACACCTGCGAGCCATCGAGTTTCATTCTCTATAAGGGCGCGACGCTGCTGATCGCGCTCTCCGTCACGGCGATGTCGAACTTCATGCTGACGCCTGCCGTGCTCGCCGCCTTCTCACCGGCGGTCCTAGCGCTCGCCGCCAAGAGCGGCCTGTCGCGCGACCTGCTCGAAATCAGCCTGACGGTGGCCTTCACCACCACTCTTGTCTTCTTCAATTATATCAGCGACCGGCTCTTCAAGTCGAACCTCAGGATTCTCTCATATCAGTCGGAGAAGGACGACCTGATCGCAGAGCTGGAAGTGGCGAAATCGATGTCGGACGAGGCTCGCCGCCGCGCCGAAGAGGCGAACCTCGCCAAGTCGCGCTTCCTTGCCTCCATGTCGCACGAGCTTCGAACCCCGCTCAACGCGATCCTCGGCTTTTCCGAGGTGATGTCGGCCGAAGTCATGGGGCCGCTCGCCAATCCGACCTACAAGGAATATGCGGGCGACATTCACCGCTCCGGCCAGCATCTGCTCGATCTCATCAACGAGATCCTCGACCTGTCGCGCATCGAGGCCGGCAAATACGAGCTGAGCGAAGAGGCGATTTCGCTGCTCGATATCACCGAAGATTGCATCGGCATGGTCCAGCTGCGCGCCCGCGCCAAGAACATTGCCATTTCGGACCAATTCGAGCGGCAGCTGCCGGCCATCTGGGCCGACGAGAAGTCGATGCGCCAGGTGGTGCTCAACCTTCTCTCCAATGCGGTCAAGTTCACGCCGCAGGGCGGCGAGATCCACGTTAAGGTCGGCTGGACAGCTGGCGGCGGCCAGTACATCTCGATCAAGGACAACGGCCCCGGCATTCCGGAAGAAGAAATTCCCGTCGTCCTGTCGGCCTTTGGCCAGGGCTCGATCGCCATCAAGAGCGCCGAACAGGGTACCGGCCTCGGCCTGCCGATCGTCCAGGCGATCCTTGCCAAACATGATGGGCAGTTCCTGCTGAAATCGAAACTGCGCGAGGGCACCGAAGTCATCGCCATCCTGCCTGCCAAGCGCGTGCTCCAGAGCCTGCCGGCCGTCGAAGAGGCTCACGCCGTTGCGCGCAAGCGCAAGAGTTTTGCCTGATTCAGCTAAAAAACAGGTGCTTGCCGAGGACGAAGCCGAGATAGAGGCAGCAGGCGGCGATCATGCAGGTCACCGCGAAGGAGCCGAGATCCTTGGCATGTTTGCCAACGATCGAAATCTCCGGCGAAATCCGGTCGATCACCTCTTCGACAGCGGTATTCATCGCCTCCATCGAAAAGAGCCCGAGAAACAGAAGCACGGCGACGACGATCTCGCCGATACTAGCACCGACGAGCGCCAGCGCCGCGATCGAAACGACGAAGAAACCGAGTTCCTGGCGGAAGGCTGCCTCTTTCAGCACCCGCAGGAAACCCGCCCAGGAATAGCTGGCGGCGGCGATGAAATGCCGAAGTCCGGTCTCTTTCGTCACCGCAGGCTTCATCAAGATGCCCTTCCTCTTCCTGTTGCATCAAACCGGGGAGCCTCCCCATCAATGAGCGAATACGCAAATACCGAATCCACTTGAGCCGCGCAAGCGAACGCGTGCGGATCGACGGCGCTCACTGCGGCCTTAATGCTTGTTCGACACACCTGCCTGGGCGAAGGTCGCCATGCCGGAATGACAGGCGGCGGCCGCTTTAACGATGCCGGCGGCAAGTGCGGCACCGGTGCCTTCGCCGAGCCGCATGCCGAGCGCCAGAAGCGGCGTCTTGCCGAGCATCTCGATTGCGCGAAGATGTCCGGGCTCGCCGGAGACATGACCGATCAGGCAATGATCGAGCGCCGAAGGATTGGCGGCTTTCAGGATCGCGGCCGCGGCGGTCGCGACATAACCGTCGATCAGCACCGGGATGCGTTCCATGCGCGCAGCAAGGATGGCGCCGGCCATCGCCGCGATCTCGCGGCCGCCAAGCCGGCGCATGATCTCGAGCGGATCGTCGAGATGGTCAGCATGCAACGCCACCGCCTTTTCCACTGCCGCGATCTTGCGCTCCAGCATCTCGCCTTCCGAACCGGTGCCGGGTCCCACCCAGTCGCGCGCCGAACCGCCGTAAAGCGCATAGTTGATCGCCGCCGCAATCGTCGTATTGCCGATGCCCATCTCGCCGATGCAGAGCAGGTCGGTGCCGCCGGCGATCGCCTCCATGCCGAAGGCCATGGTCGCGGCGCAATCGCGCTCGGAAAGTGCTGCCTCCTCGGTGATGTCGCCGGTGGGATAATCGAGCGCCAGATCGAAGACTTTCAATCCGAGATCATAGGCGACACAGATCTGGTTGATCGCCGCACCGCCGGCTGCAAAGTTCTCGACCATCTGTTGCGTCACCGTTGGCGGAAAAGGTGTGATCCCCTGCCTGGTGACGCCGTGATTGCCGGCAAAGATCGCCACCAGCGGCCGGTTGACGGCAGGTGTGCGGCCCGTCCAAGCGGCAAGCCAGAAGGCGATCTCTTCGAGCCGTCCGAGCGCACCCGGCGGCTTGGTCAGCTGCGCGTCACGTTCGCGCGCCGCCACCAGCGCGCGGGCGTCCGGCCCCGGCAGGTCGCGGAGCAGGGTACGGAAATCGTCGAACGGCAGGCCTGAAACGCTCATCTGTGCGGTTTTCCTATAAATCCGGGTATTCTTGTTTTTTCCCCGCAAATCAGCTTCTTTGCGGATGGAAACTCTCTTAAAGCGGGCGGACGAGGCGAACAACTCCAAAAGCGCAGCCGAGACCATAAGCCGAGACCTCCGGCAGAACGAAACAGAATGAAGATCAAGGACTATGCGGTCGATACCGCCCGCGCCGTCGCCTTCCTCAGCCGCATTCCCATGCGGCAATCGCTGTTCAAAGGTTATGACGGCAGGCTCGGCCCGCTGGTGCGCTCCTTTCCCTTTGCCGGCATCGTCATCGGCTTCATCCCCGCACTCGCCCTCTTCCTCCTTTTGGGGCTGCGCGCCGATCCGCTGATGGCAGCCCTGATCGCGCTTTCCGTCCAGGTCCTCGTCACCGGCGCGCTGCACGAGGACGGTCTGGCCGATACGGCCGACGGCATCGGCGGCGGCAAGAGCCGCGAACAGAGCCTGCTCATCATGAAGGATAGCCGGATCGGCACCTATGGCGCGATAGCCCTGATCCTCTCCTTCGCGATCCGCGCAGCCGCACTTGCCGCCATCGCCCGCCATTCCTCGCCGCTCACTGCTGCCCTCGCCATTCCCGCCGTCGCGGCTCTCAGCCGTGGCGCCATCGCCTGGCACTGGCAGCGGTTGGCACCGGCAAAGGCCGATGGCGTGGCCGCCTCGACCGGCCAGCCGGACGAGGCGGCGATGCAGTTTGCGCTCGCCTCGGCCGGCCTCGTCGCAGCGCTTCTGATCTGGCCGGCATTCGGCCTGCGGCCGCTGGTCGCAAGCCTGCTCGCCACCGGCATCGCAGGGTTTGCCTTCACCGCCTTCATCCGCCGCAAGCTTGCCGGCCACACCGGCGATACGCTGGGCGCGACGCAGCAAATTTGCGAGATCGCCACTCTTTGCGCCCTTGCCACGGCCCTTTGAAACTCCGATATATCGCTCATGCAAACACCCTGCATTCACGTCTGCTCGCTGGAACCCACCACCGGATTTTGCGCCGGATGCGGCCGGACTCTTCAGGAAATCGGCAGCTGGATGAGTTATTCCGACACCGAGCGAAGACGGATCATGGCGCTGCTGCCGGCAAGGCTCGCAGGCGCCGCCACGCCGTCGAACCGTATGAAAACGAGCCTCGCCGGTGGGCCGGAGCGGCCTTTATGATCCGTTTGACCGTCTTCCTCGTCGTGATCGGCATCGGCCTTGCCGTGCTGATTGTCAACAATGACAACAGCCGCATCCTTGGTCTGCAGAGCGATGACTTCGGCCGCGTCGTCTATCTGCTGCCGATCGCGCTGATGTTGTCGGCCGGCATCTGGGCGAGCCGGCGCAGCATCGGCGAAACGATGCGCCAGATGATGATCTGGCTGGTCATCATCCTGGCGCTCGTGACCGTCTACCTCTATCGCCAGGAAGCGCTCGGCGTCGGCAACAGGCTGCTCGCCGGCCTCGTTCCCGGCCGCGCCGTCGTCGTCACCACAAGCGAGGGCGGCCAGGAGATCATCCTGCACAAGCTGCTGAACGGCCATTTCCAAGCCGATGTCGCAGTCAACGGCCAGACGATCGAGATGCTTGTCGATACCGGCGCCAGCATGGTGGCGCTGTCGCGCGAAGATGCCGAACGCATCGGCATCGACCTCTCCCGCCTCACCTATTCCATGACGGTCATGACCGCCAACGGCCGCGGCCGCGCAGCACCCGTCACGCTCGACCAGGTAGCGATCGGCCCGATCGTCCGCAACAATGTCGCAGCCAGCGTCTCCGAGGATGGCCGGCTCGACCAGAGCCTGCTCGGTATGAGCTTCCTGGAAACGCTGGGCTCGCTGCAGATGCAGACCGACGAACTCCGCATGCGCAACTAATTGCGGCTCCACCGCTTTACGGCGACGAGCGGATCTGGCAGCTTGAGCGCAAGAACAACAAGACCACAAAGAACAATAAGAAACTCCTGCCGCATAATTCCTTAAATCGGAATCGATTTAAGGAATTATGCAACAATTCAAAGTGCTACAGCGTCCTTTGCGCGTCTGAAAAGACGCGCGGCGCTGTAGTCTGGTGGCACCGCATGTTCGACCGGCCTTCGCCCGCGGCGAGGCCTTGACCCATGGGTGCGACAGGAGCTTCGCAATGAATTCACTCTGGCCGATCGTCATCGGCGGCGCTCTGCCGGCCCTGTTCTGGGGCATTACCGCCATCTTCCAGAAGCAGAGCGCCACATCAGCCACCGGCTCCGCTGTCTACCTGATCGCCTTCGGCGCCGCCTGTGCGTTGGCTGGGCTAATTGCCGCCCTGATTTGGCGCCCTGCCCCCTGGACCGCCGAAGGTCTCGGCTTTGCCGCCACCGCAGGCGCCTGCTTTGCCGTCGGCACCGGCCTGATCAGCTTTGCGCTTTTCACTTACGGTGTTCCCGTCTCGAAACTCGCGCCGATCTGGAGCTGCAACGTACTGGTGACGCTGGCGATCGGCGCCGTCTTTCTCGGCGAAGCCTCCGAGCTCGACGTAATGAAGCTCGTCGCCGGCACCCTCCTCATCATCTCGGGCGCCCTTCTCGTCAGCAGCGCTTGACGGGGACTGGTGCGCCGCCACATGCTCCTGCGTTGCAGCGCCTTCTGCTTTGTTGATATCCTGCGTCCAGGCGCCTCTGCGCGCCGTACCGGAGCTCGACATGAACCCACGACAATTGAAGACATTCCTTGCGGTGATCCGGCACGAAAATCTCACGCGCGCCGCTGCCGAGGTCAATCTCGCTCAGTCAAGCCTCAGCGACCAGATACAGGCGCTGGAAGAGGAACTGGGCGCAGAACTCTTCCTCCGCTCCCGGCAGGGCGTCGTCCCGACAGCGGCAGGTTCGGTCCTCAAGGCTTACGCCGAAGAGATACTGGCGCTGAACGACGAAGCGAATGCCGCCGTCAGCGCCGCAGCCGGCAGTGCGGAGCAGTCCGTCACCTTGGGCACGCTCGAAACCATCGCCGCCGAAAGACTGGCGCCGTGGCTGTCACTCTTTCGCAAGAAGAACCCAGACGTCGGCCTCAAGCTCAAGGTCGGCGGCAGCGGCGAATTACTTGCGCAATTGCAGCACGGCTCGATCGACGTCGCCTTCACCTTCGATCGCGGGCAGCAGGATGAGCGCTTCCTGACGCGCCGCATCTGCAGCGAACCGCTGGTGCTGATTGGCGGTCGCGATTCGCAAGCTCGGCTACCTGCAAGCCTCGCGGCACTGAGCACCGCCCCCTTCGTCGCCACCGAAACCGGCTGCGTCTACCGTCACCTGTTCGACACTGCCTTTGCCGAAGCGCAGATTGCAGCACCATCAATCGTCACCGAAGCCGGCAGCATCGCGACGATCATCCGGCTCGTCGCATCCGGCACCGGTTATGGCCTCGTACCGCGCCTTGCGGTCGGCCCGGCCGCAACACGGGGCGACGTCGTCGAACTACCATGGCCGGGCAATCCACCTGCCGCTTCACTGGTGATGATGTGGCGGCGCAGGCGCGTGCAGCCGCCGGCGCTTACCCTCTTGCTGCAATCGGCAAGCGAAGAACTCTCGCCGCTCAGACCAGCCGATGCCCGCCTTCGACATGCAGGATAGTGCCTGTCGTGAAGCCGTTGCCGATCAGGAAGCGGATCGCATCGGCAATATCATCGGGCCGTCCAACGCGTCCGGCCGGCAGGCGCTGTGCCATCGCATCAAGCGTTGCCTGCTTGGCCTCGCCGGCGACGAAGCTCCAGATCGGCGTGTCCACCCATCCGGGCGACACCGCGTTGATCCGGATCGGCGCCAGTTCAACAGCAAGCGCCCTGACCATGCCTTCGAGCGCCGCATTGACGGCTGCGACCACCGATCCACGCGCCGCCGGCCGGTAGGCCGCGACACCTGACGTATAGGTGATCGATCCTGACGGCGGCAAATGGGCGGCACCATATTTTGCCAGCAGCAGCGGCCCGTAGATTTTGCTTTCGACCACCCTTTGCGCCGCCGCAAGCTCGATCTTAGGCAGTAGCTGATAGGCGCCTTCGATATCGGCCGCCGTGCTGACGATGTGATCGACCCGCCCACTATTGCGGAACAGCGTCGCGACCTCTTCCTCGCGCGATATATCAACGGCGACCGTCGCCAATCCAGGATGCTCGCCGAGATCGCGGCGGGCCGCCGCTAGCTTATCTTCACTGCGTCCTGCGATCGTTACCGCCGCCCCTTCCCCGAGCAAGCGCCTCGCCAGCGCCAGCCCCATTCCGGAACTGCCGCCAACAATAATGATCCTCGCGCCTTCGATCCTGATATCCGTCATCTGCCATCTCCTTCTCGGCTGATGCAGCAGATGCCTCGGATCAGAGCGAAAGAAAAACGGAAGAAACCGATGGCGTCATCGGGTTTTCCGATGGCGCGTGTTCGGGTGATTGATCAGTTCCGCAGCCGGTAGTCGGTCTTGAAGATCCAGGCGAGCGTTCCCAGGCAGATCACCAGGAACACCGTGATCATCGCCAGGCTGATCGCCGGGTTGACGTCGGCGATCCCGTAAAAACTCCAGCGGAAGCCGCTGAAGATAGGGCACCGGGTTGAAGTGGCTGGCGGCACGACTCGGCGAAGCCTCCGAGCTCGACATAATGAAGCTCGTCGCCGGCATCCTCCTCATCATCTCGGGCGCCCTTCTCGTCAGCAGCGCCTGACGGAAAACTGGCGCAATGCGCTCAGTACGAGATGAGGACTTCACCGATCCTCGGGCGTTGCCTTGCAACCAGCAGAGTCGTGACACCAGAGTCAGCCTCACCGGACAAAATATCGACGGTAGCACGCCGACCGAAGAACTCGATCCGTGATCGCAAATTCCGGAAGGAACAAGAATTGGGTGAGCAATAGATGCTCAATTCACCATGCGCCTCTGAGCCCGAAAACACTGTAATTGCAAGATTAATGCCGAGATCGTCATGCTTGGCGAGACTGCATGTGTCGTCGGGAAGGCATGACACCTCGGCAGAGAAAGGCTCTTTTCCCTCGACCACCACAGCAAAGGTAACCTTGACGGGATGGGCGGCCTCCTGCGATGGGCCTTGCTGCGGTGCTAGGTAATAGATGGATGCGATTGCGAGGCATCCAAGCACATTGCTGCTGACCATCAGATTGCCCCATGACCGATGACCTCTTGCTGAGCAATCTTTCATGTTGAAATTGCGGCACTTCCTGAGGGCCGGATCAGTTGCGCAGCCGGTAACCGGTCTTGAAGATCCAGGCGAGTGTTCCCAGGCAGATCACCAGAAACATCGTGATCATCGCCAGGCTGATCGCCGGATTGACATCGGCGATCCCGTAAAAACTCCAGCGGAAGCCGCTGACGAGATAGAGCACCGGGTTGAGGTGGCTGACCGCCTGCCAGAAGGGCGGCAGCATGCTGACCGAATAGAAGCTGCCGCCGAGAAAGGTCAGCGGCGGCACGACCAGCATGGGAATGAGGTTCAGCTGTTCGAAATTGCCGGCCCAGATGCCGATCATGAAGCCGAACAGGCTGAAGGTAATCGCCGTCAGCAGGAAGAACAGGATCATCATGAAGGGATGCTCGATCCTGACGTCGACGAAGAGATTGGCAGTCAGGAGAATGATGAAGCCGATCAGCATCCCCTTGGTCGCCGCCGCCCCGACATAACCGAGCAGGATCTCCGTCATCGCCACCGGCGCGGAAAGTACCTCGTAGATCGTGCCGGTGAATTTCGGGAAATAGATGCCGAAGGAGCCATTGCTGATGCACTGGCCAAGCAGCGTCAGCATGATCAGGCCGGGCGTGATGAAGGCGCCGTAGGACACGCCCTCTACCTCCTGAATGCGTGATCCCACAGCGGCGCCGAAGACGATGAAATAGAGCGAGGTCGAGATCACGGGCGAGATGACGCTCTGCAGCAGCGTGCGGCGCGTGCGCGCCATCTCAAAGAAATAGATCGATTTGACGGCCTCGATGTTCATTTTTCCGCTCCCACCAGCGCCACGAAGATGTCCTCGAGCGAGCTTTGCCGCGTCGAGAGATCCTTGAAATGGATATTGTTCTCACCGAGCCGGGTCAGCAGGGCCGCGATGCTTTCCTGTTCGTTGCCAGCGTCGAAATCATAAGTCAGCCGGTTGCCGTCTGCTTCCAGCGTCAGCCCATTGCCGGCAAAACAATCCGGCAGGCGGCTGAGCGGTTCGGTGAGATCGAGGATGAGTTGCTTGCGGCCGAGCTTGGCCATCAGCGCCGCCTTGTCCTCGACGAGCAGCAACTTGCCGCCATTGATGACGCCGACACGGTCAGCGATTTCCTCGGCCTCTTCGATATAGTGGGTAGTCAGAATGATGGTGACGCCGGAGGCCCGAAGCTCTTCAACGACATGCCACATGTCCTTGCGCAACGTCACGTCGACGCCGGCGGTCGGCTCGTCGAGGAAAAGAATTTCCGGCTCATGGGAAAGCGCCTTGGCGATCAGCACCCGCCGCTTCATGCCGCCGGAGAGCTGGCGCAGCATATTGTCCTTCTTGTCCCACAACGAGAGCGCGCGCAGCACCTTCTCGATATGGGCAGGATTGGCCTTCTTGCCGTGCAGTCCACGCGAAAAGCTCACCGTATTGAACACCGTCTCGAACTGATCGGTGGTCAGCTCCTGCGGCACCAGCCCGATCATCCCGCGGGTGGCGCGGAAATCCTTCACGACGTCGTGGCCAGCAACCAGCACCCGGCCGCGGCTCGGATTGGCGATGCCGCAGATGATCGAGATCAGCGTCGTCTTGCCCGCACCGTTCGGCCCGAGCAACGCCAGGATCTCGCCTTTTTCGACGTCGAGATTGATGCCCTTCAGGGCCTCGAACCCATTGGCATAGGTCTTGGTGAGGTTCTGAACGGAAATGATGGGGGCCATGCGGTACTCTTGCGGATTCTCGGAAGTTACTTCGGCCGCTATATAGTCCCTTTGTAACGCTTTAACATCCTTAAGCCATGAACACTGCATTCACGCTGCTAACACAGTTGGCCCGCTGACCCGCTGACCCGCTGACCTGCTGACCTGCTGACGCGGCGAAGTAGCCGGCATCGGGTTTTCGCGAGGAGAAGCCCCTTACGGCGAAAAGAAAGGCGGCTGCCGCTTTCAGATGTCATCATCCGGTGATCTTCGTGTCCGATAAGAGAGCCGAGGTCAGCACCGGCATCCGCCCCACCGCCACCCCTTTGCGGAGCCGTCTCCGGGTGTTCTCGTTGCGCCCCATTTTTGCTGCCTCGGCCATGTAGTCAAAGTTATTGTTCAGTCACGAAGTGCTTGGAACCGGCCAGTATCCCCTGTTCAGCCGCGTTCGTCTTAGCCGGCCCTGCGCCGGCTTTCTTTTTTCGTTCCCCACCTCATTCTTTCTGTAGTCCACCGTGGATGAAAGCGACTAGGTGCCCCTCACAACTCATCGTAATTGAACCAGTCAAAATCCGCGGCCTTCGCCCGGCCCGACGTATCGAAGGCAAACACGCCGGCGAAAGCGCCGGTGAAGGAGCCGTGTTCGCCGCGGCCGCCTTCGTCGGAAATCACGCCGGCGTCGAGGACCGGGCCGATCGGCTGCCAGGCGCCCTTGCCTTCGGTCTGCCAGAAGAATTGCAGGTCGTTCTCGCGGATTTCCATGGCAAGCTGGACGCGGCCATCGGCGGCAATCGAAACCCCGCTGTCGGCGGGAAAGCTCAGCCGGCCGTTCGGGTAGTCGCCGTTGCAGGAGAGGATCGTCACGCAGCGGCCGAGTGTTTCGTGCAACGTCACCGCGACGGCGTGGAATTTGTGGCGGTTGTAGTAATGCGTCAGCCCCGCAACCTGCTGATAGGTGTCGGGCGAGAAGTCGATCACGGTCTCGGCGCGGAAACTGTGATGCTCCTGGCGGCGGGCAACCAGCGACTGTTCGAACCAGGAGCCGATGCTTTCGCGCGCAATCAGGCGCAGATGGCCGGGACGATCCGTCAGGTTGAAGATGCGCGCGGGCCCTGGCGTGCGCAGCCATTGGAAATCGGCGGGCAACGTGCCGCCATCGAAGCTGTATTCGCTGCGCATCGGCTTTTCCACCGGCGCCGCGCCAAAGAGGCCTGGCACATCGACATCGGGCACCGAGGTGCCGTTTTCAAGATAGAGCCAGTCATCGTCGCGCCAGACGCATTTCTGCAAGGATGTCTCGCGCCCCAGCGTGCAACGTCGTTTCGGCGGTAGCGGCCGGCCGCAGAGATGGGTGTGATAGGCCTCGCCCTCCGGCGTTTCGACATATTGGCCATGACCTGCCCGCTGTAATACCGCGCCTGGATGATCCTTGGAGGTGATGAGATGCATGTTCGGATGCATCTCATAGGGCCCGTCGATATTACGCGACCGCGCCATGGTGACGGCATGGTCGTAGCCGGTGCCGCCCTCGGCGGTGGTCAGATAGTACCAGCCATTGCGCTTGAAGAGATGCGGGCCTTCGACGAGGCCGAGCGGGCTGCCGGCGAAGATGTTCTTGATTGGCCCCTTCAGCGCCTTTGCCACCGGATCCCATTCCTGCAGCAGGATGCCGTCGAAGGCCGGCGATTTCGGCGAGCCGCCATAGCTTTCGGTGCGGTGGTTCCACTGCATGTTGACGAACCACTTGCGGCCGTCATCGTCGTGGAAGAGCGAGGGATCGAAGCCGGAGGAATTCACATAGACCGGCTCGGACCAATCGGCCTCGATCGTAGGTGCCGTGACGATGTAGTTCGGCGCATCCTTGAAATTGCCGTCGTAGCGCTTGACGTCGGTATAGACCAGCCAGAACTGCCCGTCGGCATAGGACAGGCACGGCGCCCAGATGCCGCAGCTATCGGGATTGCCGCGCATGTCGAGCTGCGATCTGCGCTCCAGCGGCCGGCGCACCAGCGTCCAGTTCACCAAGTCGCGCGAATGGTGGATCTGCACGCCGGGATACCATTCGAAGGTCGAGGTGGCGATGTAATAATCCGCGCCGACGCGGCAGATCGACGGATCGGGATTGAACCCGGGCAGGATGGGATTGCGGATCATGACAGGGTCTCCTCCGACCGGCGGTGCTTTGCTGTACGTACATCAGATTATAGCAGAAAAAGGCCCGGAAGACTTGCCTCCGGGCCTGAGATGACTATTCGCGTTCGGCGGACTTGGCCCAGAGGTTGATGTCGGCCTCGCGGGCATAGACGTCGATCTCAGCCAGTTCCTCGACGGTGAATTCGAGATTGTCGAGCGCCTTGACGCAATCGACGATCTGCGACGAGCGGCTGGCGCCGATCAGAGCCGAGGTCACACGGCCGCCGCGCAGTACCCAGGCGATCGCCATCTGCGCCAGCGTCTGGCCGCGCCTTTCGGCGATCTCGTTGAGCTTGCGGATATTGTCGATAATTGAAGGGCGGATGTAGTCGCGCTTGAGAAAGTGGTTCTGCGCCGCTCGGCTGTCTTCGGGAATGCCGCCGAGATATTTCGTCGTCAGCATGCCCTGGGCGAGTGGCGAGAAGACGATCGAGCCCATGCCGACCTCATCCAGCGTATCGAGCAGCCTGTCGTCCTCGACCCAGCGGTTGAGCATCGAATAGCTCGGCTGGTGGATCAGGCACGGCGTGCCGAGATCCTTCAGGATCTTTGCAGCTTCGCGCGAGCGCTGCGAATTATAGGAGGAAATGCCGACATAGAGTGCCCGGCCGGAACGGACGATATGGTCGAGCGCGCTACAGGTCTCTTCCAATGGCGTTTCCGGGTCGAAGCGGTGCGAATAGAAGATGTCGACATAGTCGAGGCCCATGCGCTTCAGGCTCTGGTCGCAGGAGGCGATCAGATACTTGCGGCTGCCCCATTCGCCGTAAGGGCCGGGCCACATGTCGTAGCCGGCCTTGGAGGAGATGATCAGCTCGTCGCGAAGCCCGACAAATTCGGTGCGCATGATTTCGCCGAAGGCGGTCTCGGCGCTGCCGGGAGGCGGGCCGTAATTGTTGGCGAGGTCGAAATGGGTGATGCCGAGGTCGAAGGCCGTGCGGCACATGTCGATTTTGCGGTCATGCGGCGTGTCGCCGCCGAAATTGTGCCAAAGGCCGAGCGAGACGGCCGGCAGCTTCAGGCCGGAACGGCCCGTGCGGTTATATTTCATTTTCGAATAGCGGTCTGCGGCTGGTTGCCAGCTCATCTGAATGTCTCCTTGATAAAATAGCTATATGGTCGTCATGCGACATTATCGGCCCAAGAGATTGCCGACACCTGCCTCTCATCCGGCTGCCGCCACCTTTGCCTGGGTCGAGCCACGTGTCCCGACCCGCCCTTCGGACCCCCGTAAACGGGGCGAAGGGACATGCCGCGCCGTCTTCCTCAACCTCAACCTCGACGCTGCGTTTGGCACGTCCCCTCTCCCCGTTTTTTTTACGGGGAGAGGGTTAGGGTGAGGGGCAGCCATCGGCGCGAACCGCACAGCCGTGGGACAGGCCCGAGGTTGACGAAACTATTGTAACAAGCGCGCCGATACGGCAAGCCCAAGGCGCGCGTGCTCTCTACTTCAGAAGCGCCTGCGCTTCTTCGATGCCGAGAGCCGCCGGCTGCGTGCAGGTCGTGGTCAGGTCGATGAACCGGCCCTCCTCGCCCGATTTCAGGATCGAGGTCATGACGTCGACGCCGTGCAGCGTGCGGTCGAGCGAGCAGCGCGCGTCGCGTCCCTCGATCAGCGACATCGCCATGTCGGCAAGGCCGGCGGTGCGGTAGTTGGCGCGCGATCCGTTCGGGCTTTCCTGGTTGATCTTGCCGAACGGATGCTCCCAGGCATCGAGCGGCTTGATGTCCTTGTCGCGGCCGCTTGCCTCAACGGTGCCGCCGAAGAAGTTCGGGTCCGGCACGTAGAGCGAGCCGTCGGTGCCGTAGAGCTCCATATTGGCATGCCGATGCGACCACACGTCCCAACTCGCCGTCAGCGTCACGGTGGCGCCGTTGACGAATTCGAGCAGCGCCTGGATCGTCGTCGGCGTCTTGACCGGGATGATCTCGCCGTTGCGCGGCTGGCTGGTGATGGTGCGGGTGGGCGACGCCATCGAGGTCATGCCGCCGACACGTTTGACCGGGCCGATCAGGTTGATCAGGTTGGCGATGTAATAAGGGCCGAGATCGAGGATCGGGCCGCCGCCCGGCAGAAAGAAAAAGTCCGGGTTCGGATGCCACATTTCCATACCAGGGCTCATCACGTAACAGGCGCCCGAGGTCACCCGGCCGATGCCGCCGTCATCGATGAACTTGCGGGCGAGCTGATGGGCGCCGCCGAGGAAAGTGTCGGGCGCGCAGCCGACGGCAAGGTTCTTTTCTTTGGCAATGCGGCGAAGCTCCTCGCCCTCTTCCACTGAGAGCACCAGCGGCTTTTCGGAATAGACGTGTTTTCCGGCCTCGAGGATCGCCTTCGATACCCGGAAATGCGCATCCGGGATCGTCAGATTGACGACGACGTCGATCTCGTCATTGACGAGAAGCTCGTCGATCGTCTGCGCTTTGACGCCATATTCCTTGGCGCGCGCCTCGGCCGCCTGCGCGTTGATATCGGCGCAAGCCAGCACCTTAAGCCCCTTGAAGAGCGGTGCCAGCGAGAAGTAGGTGGTGGAGATGTTGCCGCATCCGATGATGCCGACGCCAAGTTCCCTGGTCATGATGAAGCCTCAGTAGCTCTGGAAGGATGCGATCGAGCGGCTGATATTGCGGTCGATGTCATTCGGGTTATCGTGTTCGACGACGTAGTGCTTGGCCTTGGTGGCGCGCAACGCTGTCATCAGCCTGGCCCACTCGACCTTGCCGTGACCGACATCGGCCCATCCGCTCTCATCCGTCGCTTCGCCGGCCGGTGCGATGTCCTTGACATGCACGGCGGTGATGCGCGGTCCGAGCTTCGCGATCCAGGCGAAGGGATCGGCGCCGCCGCGGATGACCCAGGCGATATCGGCTTCCCAGGAAATGTCGGGCGCGCCTTCGAAGATGTGCTCGATCGGCCGCGAGCCGTCCTGCAGCTTGAAGAATTCGAAATCATGATTGTGCCAGCCGAATTCGTAGCCGGCAGCCTTGTAAGGCTTGCTGATTTCCTGCAGGCGCTTGCCGAAGGCGGCCCAGCCGGCAGCGTCGGATGGCCGTTCCTCGGCCGCCAGATGCGGCGCATAGATCGAATCCATGCCGAGGATCTTGGCAATGTTCAGCGACTTCTGAACTTCCTTCTCCAGGAAATCGGGGCTGAAATGGCCGCTCGCCATGACCAGGCCATTCTTGTCGAGTTCAGCGCGAAGGCTCTTCAGCCCGGCATCGTCGAGATCGGCATAGATACCGCCGAAGCCCTCGACTTCGGCATAACCTGATTTGCCGAGCTTTTCGAAGATCGCCGAATAGGGCTGGAAGTTGCGGGCGCTATAGAGCTGGTAGCTGAGTTTCGTCATCATGTTCTCCTTGGGCCTCGTGCCCATTCTTGCAAGATCAATCCGCCGACTGGCAGGAATACAGGTCGTAGAACCGGAACTCCGGAAGCGCGCCACGATCAAGCGGCCGTGCCGGGGTAAAGGTGATGCGGCGGCTCTCGCCGGCCGCAAGATCGAAGGCGTTGTCGGAATATTTGCCGTCGGTCTCGGTTTCGATCATCACGAAAAGCGCAAGTCCCCTAGCGGTGACGTTTATGTCGACGGAGCCATTCTCCTCGACATAGTCGTGGGTGACTGTCAGCCCCGCAGGTTCCAGCTCCAGCGCCTTGTAGGTACCGTTGACATGGTGCCCCTCGCCGCCTGTGCCGTTCGACGCGGTGAAACGCCAGGCAAGCAACGTTCCCTCGGGAATATCGGAAACGTCGATGCTCGTGGCAGTGACGGCCGCATCCGGCGAACATATGGCCCGTACGTCTCTCAGGTGTCGGCGCTCGCCCTTCGTCGTCAGCAGCGAGATCGAAAGGTCGACACTGACATCGGCAAGCGTGTCGTTGACCAGCGAGAAACGGATCGTCTTGCCGTCGTCGGAAGGAATGGCCGCGACCGCGACCGGCTGGAAGAAGCGCTTGACGAGATAGTGCATCGCCTTCCAGCGGCCGCCATAGTCGAGGCTCGACCAGGAGGCGACCGGCCAGGTGTCGTTGAGCTGCCAGTAGATCGTGCCCATGCAATGGGGTTTGAGCGACCGCCAGTATTCCACCGCCGTCTTGATCGCCAGCCCCTGCTGGATTTGGGAGAGATAGACGAAGTTCGGAAAATCCTTGGGGAAGCGGAAATAACGGAACATCGTGCCGGCGATGCGCTCGTTGCCGCCGGCATTCTTCTGGTGCAGCTCCATGACCGGGGAAGCGATGTTCATGTCTTTCGCCTCGGCATAGGTCTTGATCACAGGCAGCGACGTATAGGACTGGAAGCCGAATTCCGAGCAGAAGCGTGGACGCACCGAGCGGTAGTTGTCGAACGACTTGTTCTCGTGCCAGACCGACCAGTAATGCATGTCGCCGGATCCGTCCGCATGCCAGGCATCGCCGAAATCGAGATAACCGGAAGCCGGGCTCGAAGGCCACCAGAGCGCGCCGGGCAGCGCCTTTTTCACTGCCTGCTCGATCGTGCGGTTGAGGCGATCATAGGAGACGAGATAGCGGTCGCGGTCTTTACGGGATTCCTCGAACCAGGTCAGTGCTCCGACCAGCTCATTGTCGCCGCACCAGAGCACGATCGACGGATGCGAGGAGAGCCGGCGCACCTGGAAATCGACCTCGATCGTCACATTGTCGAGAAAGTCCTCGGTCGAGGGATAAAGGTTGCAGGCGAACATGAAGTCCTGCCAGACCATAAGGCCCAGCCGGTCGCAGAGATCATAGAAATGATCCTGCTCATAGAAGCCGCCGCCCCAGACGCGGATCATGTTCATGTTGGCGGCTTTGGCCGATTGCAGCAGGTCTTCGGTCTTCTCGGGCGAAGACAGCGAAAACAGCGCGTCGGCCGGTATCCAGTTGGCGCCGCGGCAGAAGATCTCGCGGCCATTGACCTCGAAGGCGAAGCGACTGCCTGATGCATCCGGCGTGGTGATCAGCTCGATGGTGCGAAGACCGATCTGCTTGGTCACCTCATCAGTCGGCAATTCGACGGAAAGCCTGTAGAGCGCCTGCTCGCCACTGCCGGAGGGCCACCAGAGGCGCGGATTGTCGATATGGAAGAGGTGGTTGACATGCGTCTCGCCGTTGACGCCGACATCCAGGCGCACCCGCTCGCCGTCGAGGTCGAAATAGACCTGGGCAATGTCTGGCCCCTTTGAAAACAGCGTTGCCGTCACTTTGAGGTCCACCGAGCCGTCGTTATTGTGGGTCTGGCGGGTGACCACATGTTCGATGCGCGCGGTTTCGAGCTTCTTCAGCGCGATCGTCCCGTAGAGGCCGAGCGGGGCAATGGCAATGTTCCAGTCCCAGCCGAAATGGCATTGCGGCTTGCGCAGCATGTTGCCGTCGGGGATCGGCGAGTTGCCCGTGCTGTAGGGGATGTAGAAGGGCTGCTGCTTCTGTCGCGCAGCGCCGACAGCGACGTTGGAGGCGAAGACGATGCGGATGCTGTTGTCGCCTGATTTCAGCATGCTGGAAACGTCAGGACGATAGCGGCGGAAGCTGTTGTCGGCTTCGAGCGCCAGAAAACCGTTGACGTGGACGCTGGCAACCGTGTCGAGATAGTCGATATCGAGATACCAGTCGCCCTCGATCTCCTGAAGCGTGAAGCTGCGCTCGACTGCCCATTCGCGCTCGGCGACCCACTGCACCTTTTCCTCGTTGCGGCCGAAATAGGGATCGGGGATCAAGCTTGCACGGTGGAGCGCCGTGTGCACGTCGCCCGGCAGCATGATCGCGGTGCGGATCTTGCCGTCGACGGAGGCGAGCTGCCACGAACCGGAAAGGTCGATGTTGGGAGTAGTTGATCGATGCGTCACGATATCGTTTCCGATTTATGATTTTGAAAGAGACGGCGTTTGGTCGTCGTCCGGTCGTTGTCGTTCGTCAGGGCTCCTTCTGCCCGCCTCACTCTCGTCATCCTCGGGCTTGACCCGAGGATCCAGACCGCATCCACCAGCAGCCACGGGCATGGATCCTCGGCACAAGGCCGAGGATGACAGAGAGTGGAGGCCTCTCGCCGAATTCGCCCCGCCCGCAGAGTTCTCTAGAGACGCAGCTCGCTTTCGGCATCGAAGACCGAGGCGACCGTCATGTCGAAGCTGAGCTTCACCTTGGCTCCGACGTTGAAGCGGCGTGCGCCGTTGACACGTACCGACATCGTGTGACCGGCATGTTTCAGCCACAGCAGATTGTCCGCGCCCATCGGCTCCTCGATATCGACGGTGGCGTCATGTTCTTCGCCGCCGGTATTCTCGTTGACCTTGATGTGTTCCGGACGAACGCCGAGCACCACTTTGCGGCCGGGCTGCAGCGTCTCGCCAGCGTCGTAGTCAGCGAGCGAGAAAATGACGCCATTGGCCGAAAAAGCAATGCCGTCGCCTGATTTGACCAGCTCGCCGTGCAGGAAATTCATCGACGGCGAGCCGATGAAACCGGCAACGAACAGATTGCGCGGCCTGTTGTAAATCGTCGTCGGATCGTCGAGCTGCTGGATGATGCCGCTCTTCATGATGGCGATGCGGTCGGCAAGCGTCAGCGCCTCGATCTGATCATGGGTGACGTAGATCATCGTGTTCTTCAGCGACTGGTGCAGGCGCTTGATCTCGACACGCAGCTCCGAGCGGAGTTTGGCGTCGAGATTGGACAGCGGCTCGTCGAACAGGAAGACGTCGACATCGCGCACCAGTGCCCGGCCGATCGCCACGCGCTGGCGCTGGCCGCCGGATAGCTCAGCCGGCTTGCGCTTCAGCAGCGGCTGAATCTGCAGGATTTCGGAGGCACGCGCCACCCGCTTGTCGATCTCTGCCTGCGGCACCTTGGCGACGCGAAGACCGAAGGACAGGTTCTTCTCGACGGTCATCTGCGGATAGAGCGCATAGGACTGGAACACCATGCCGATGCCGCGGTCCTTCGGCTCTTCCCAGGTAACGTTCTTGCCCTTGATGAAGATCTGCCCTTCCGAGGCATCGAGCAGGCCGGCGATGCAATTCAGCAAGGTCGACTTGCCGCAGCCGGACGAGCCGAGGAGCACGAGGAATTCGCCGTCATTGATGTCGAGGTTGAGGTCCTTCAGTACGCTGACCGCACCGAAGTTCAGGGACAGATCCTTGATGGAGACGCTTGCATTCATATTCATGAGATCAACCCTTCACTGCGCCGGCGGCGATGCCGCGGACGAAAAGCCGCCCCGACACGAAGTAGACGATGAGCGGCACCAGACCCGTCAGGATCGTTGCCGCCATGTTGACGTTGTATTCCTTCACGCCCTGGACGGAATTGACGATGTTGTTGAGCTGTACTGTCATCGGATAGGTATCCGGCCGGGTGAAGACCACGCCGAACAGGAAGTCGTTCCAGATGCCGGTCACCTGCAGGATCATCGCGACCACGAAGATCGGCAGCGACATCGGCAGCATGATCCGCAGGAAGATCTGCCAGAAGCCCGCCCCGTCGACACGCGCCGCCTTGAACAGTTCCTCCGGCAGCGACACGAAATAATTGCGGAAGAGCAGCGTCAGGATCGGCATGCCGAAGATCGAATGCACGATGACGAGGCCGGTCAGCGTGCCGTAGATGCCGATTTCGCGCAGGATGATGACGATCGGATAGATCATTACCTGGTAGGGAATGAACGCGCCGACGATGAGGATCGAGAAGAAAAGCTCGGATCCTCTGAAGCGCCAGTTTGCCAGCGCATAACCGTTCACCGAGGCGATCGCGATCGAGATGATCACCGACGGCACCGTGATGCGCACCGAATTCCAGAAACCGCGCGACAGGCCATCGCAGTTGAGCCCGGTGCAGGCCTGCGCCCAGGCTTTCACCCAGGGTTCGAAGGTGATCTCCATCGGCGGCGAAAAGATGTTGCCGAGCCGGATTTCCGGCATGCCCTTCAGCGAAGTCACCACCATCACATAGAGCGGCAACAGATAGTAGAGCGCTGCGATGATCAGCGTGCCGTAGAGCATGATGTTACGCGCCGACACCGCCGGGCGCGGCCTGGGGCCGCTAGGGCCATCGCCGAGTTTAGGCGCCACGGCGTCGATGCCGGCGGCGGTGGTGTTGAGAGTTCCTACATCAGCCACGCTTGCGCCCTCCGCCGAATTCCAGATAGGCCCACGGAACGATAATGATCGCGACTGTGACGAGCATCATGGTCGAGGCAGCAAAGCCCTGCCCCAGGTTTTGCGCCTGGAACATGTAATCGTAGACATATTTCGCCGGCACTTCCGAGGAAATGCCCGGTCCGCCCGATGTCTGGGCGACCACGAGGTCGTAGACCTTGACGATGCCGGAGGCGATGATGACGATCGTGGTGATGAAGACCGGCCGCATCATCGGGATGACGATGAAGAGGTAGGTCCTCCACATCGGAATCCCGTCCACGCGCGCCGCTTTCCAGATATCCTCGTCGATCCCACGCAGGCCGGCGAGCATCAGGCACATGACGAGACCCGTTCCCTGCCAGAGTGCCGCGATCAGAATGCCGTAGATGACGATTTCAGGCGTATAGAGCGGATTGAAGGTGAAGCTCGTCCACCCGATCGAGCGCACCACCGCCTGAATGCCGAAATCAGGGTTCAGAACCCATTGCCAGACGAGGCCCGTCACGATGAAGGACAGCGCGAAGGGATAAAGAAAGATGGTGCGGAAGGTGTTTTCGAAGCGGATTTTCTGGTCCATCAGCGCGGCGAGCATGAAACCGATGACCAGGCTGAAGATCAGCGAGAGGATGCCGTAGACTGCCAGATTCTCGATCGCCGTCACCCAGCGGGGTGCCGCCCAGAGGCGCTGGTACTGATCGAATCCGACAAAGCTCAACCGCGGAAGGAGCTTGGAATTAGTGAAAGAATAAAAGATCGTCCAAAACGTGCCGCCGACAAAGATCACCAGCGCTGTGAGGATCATCGGGATAGACGCAATCTTGGCATTCAGATTGCGCAGTAACTTGTTTGGCCGGCCTGCTCGCGCTTGACCCGTCATAAACACTTCTCCTCAATCGCCACTGCGACAAGTAACAGAACGGCAAAACGCCGCCTGTCGTCTCCACCTCCGAAACCTGCTGAAGGTACCAGAGAGACGCCGCCGCGCGCCGGACCATCACCGATCGTCCGGAACGATCCGGCCCCCATGGGAGCCGGACCGCAAGGGCAGCGAATCTGCCGATCAGTCAGCAGAAGCGATGATCCCGGCGAAACGCTTCTGAGCGTCTTCCGGCGTCATCGATGGGTTGGCGAAGAATTCGGAGAAGAGGTCTTCCTTCTGCTTCTGGCTGTCGGCCGAAAGCAGCTGGTCGGTACCTTGGATCACGTTGCCCTTGGCCAGGATTTCGAGACCCTTCTTCATGCAATCGTTGGCGGCGGCGAGATCGACGTCGCCGCGAACCGGCAGAGAACCCTTCTTCAGGTTGAAGGCAACCTGGGTCTTGGGATCGAGCAGGGTCTTGGCAAGCACGGCCTGCGCCTTGGACTTTTCCTCGTCCTTCAGCAGCGGGAAGTAGAAGGCGTCGCCGCCAGTCGAGATGATCTCGTTCACGCCGAGGCCCGGCAGGCAGGTATAGTCGGTACCGGCCTTCTGACCGGCGAGCGCGAACTCACCCTGCGCCCAGTCGCCCATGATCTGACCGCCGGCCTTGCCTGTGATGACAAGGTTGGTGGCTTGGTTCCAATCCTGGACGTTGCTGCCTTTGGCCATGCGCCGAGCGTCGTCGGCCGCCTTGAACACCTTGGCGATTTCGGGACCGGCGGCAACTTCCGCATCCTTGTCCTTGAAGACCTTGTTGAAGGTATCCTTGCCGGCGACGGCAACCATCAGCACGTCGAAGGCGCCAGTCGCCTGCCACGGCTGACCGCCGACGGCGAGCGGAATGATGCCGGCCTTTTCGAGCGCCGGAGCGGCGGCGACGAACTCGTCCCAGTTCTTCGGAACTTCGACGCCGGCCTTCTTGAAGGCGGCGTTCGACAGCCACAACCACTGCCAGGAGTGGATGTTGACGGGAGCGCAATAGATCTTGCCGTCGATGGTGCAGGAATCGAGCAGGCTCGACGGACGAACGATGTCCTTCCAGTGCTCGGCAGTCGCCACATCCGTCAGATCGCGCATCAGCCCGGCCTGAACGAGTTCCTCGGCCTGGCGGCCATGGTTGAACTGGGTGGCGCCCATTGGGTCGCCGCCGGTGATGCGGCTGATCATGATCGGACGGGCAGTGCCGCCGGAACCGGCGATAGCACCGTCGACCCAGTGGTTGCCGGTAGCGTCGAATGCCTTTGCCAGTTCGGCGACGGCAGCTGATTCGCCGCCCGAAGTCCACCAATGCGTGACTTCGAGATCGGTGGCATTTGCGGCGCCGAACGGAAGCGCGACCGAAGCGGCAAGTACGGCCGCCAATATACGGATTTTCATGAGTTCTCCTCCCTCACTGAAACGTTGCCGGAAAAACTTAGATCAATCGATTTCTCCACGCAACTGCCCGCAGGCAAATTTTTCCGTGATAACCGGAATTGCTACTTCTGCCTGTTTACATCAGGAGCACTGCATCCCCTTGAAACTATACAGGGCTGGGCGTTCTCGCACATGCGTTGCCTATTTATCAATTTGAATTTGCGTCATAATTTTACACAAGAAATTTAGTCTTGCAATTCAGTCTCTTCGCAATCGCAATAAAACAGAGCATGGATTGCCGATTCAACCTATACGTACAATGTTGCAATGCACACAACAAAAAGCACTCGACATTTCTACTGTATCGTTACAGATTGCATTCCTCAGGAGGTGCGATTTTGGCATGCGGCGGGCTTACGACGCTGGAAAAAGCCTCTATAAGCGACACCAATTCGCGCAGGACGGCCTAAAGGGATGGAAAACAAGGGAAATTTCGGGAACGCGGCATCGACGCCGGCAGCGCGCGAGCGCCCGACGTTGAAGACGATCGCCTTCATGACGGGCCTTGGCGTGACGACGGTGTCGCGCGCGCTGAAGGATGCGCCGGATATCGGGGCCGAAACCAAGGAGCGCGTGCGCATGGTCGCCCGCCAGCTCGGCTACCAGCCGAACAGGGCGGGTGTGCGCCTCCGTACCGGCAAGACCAACGTCATCGCCCTCGTCCTCAGCATCGACGAGGAAATCATGGGCTTCTCGAGCCAGATGGTCTTCGGCATCTCCGAGGTGCTATCCGGCACGCCCTATCATATCGTCATCACGCCGCATTCGCACAGCAAGGACCCAATGCTGCCGGTGCGCTATATCCTTGATACCGGCTCGGCCGACGGCGTCATCATCTCACGCATCGAGCCGGACGATCCGCGCGTAAGGCTGCTGAGCGAGCGCGGCATGCCCTTTGCCACGCATGGGCGCACCGATGCGGGTCTCACGCATCCCTTCCACGATTTCGACAACGAGGCCTTCGCCCATAAGGCGGTGGAAAAGCTGGTCAAGCGCGGCCGGCGCCGCATCGCCCTGCTGCAGCCGCCGAGCAAGCTCACTTACTACGCCCATATCCGCATCGGCTTCCAGACCGGCCTGCATGATTACGGCGCCGAGGAAGTGCCGCTGCGCATCAACACCGACGCCCCGCTCGCCGATATCCGCGACGTCGTCGAGGTGATGATGCGCTCGGCCAACGCCCCCGACGGCATCGTCTGTTCGGCCGGCAGTGCTGCAATCGCCGTCAATGCCGGCATCGAAGCCGCCGGCAAGGCGCTCGGCCGCGATCTCGACATGGTCTCCAAGCAATCGGTACCGATCCTGAACTGGATCCGCCCCGAGATCATCACCGCCCAGGAAGACGTCCGCCATGCCGGCCGCGAAATGGCCAAAGCCGTCATCGCCCGCATCGACGGCGTCGAACCAGAACTGTTGCAGAGCATTAGTCAGCCGACCTGGCCGGAGAGTGGCAGGTAGGCGGTCGGTTGAAGGAACGGACCGTCGGGCTCAAATCCGACGATCCGCTTTGGATCTTCACAGGTCTTCGACGACGAAATTCACCAGTCGCCCCGGGACCAGAATTTCCTTGACCACCGTTTTGCCGTCGAGCAAGGCCATGATGGAAGGTTCGGATCGCGCCGCTGCAAGCAGCGCCTCGCCGAGATCGGCGGCGGCTTCGAAGCGGTGGCGAACCTTGCCGTTGATCTGCACGACATATTCGCGGGTCTCCATCCCGACCATTGCAGGATCGAAGGTGGGCCAGGAAACCCATGTCAGCGTTTCCCCGTGACCAAGCTTGCTCCATAACTCCTCCGCGATGTGAGGCGCAAAGGGTGCGAGCAACAGCACGAGTGTCTCCACCACTTCGCGCGGACGCACCGCTTCCGCCGTCAATGCGTTGGCCAGTTCCATCAGCCGGGAAACCGCGGTATTGAACCGAATTGCTTCGATATCCGCCGTCACGGCCTTCACGGTCTGGTGGCGCAAGCGCAGAAGCTGCGGGCTGGAGGCCGCCTCCAGCACCGCTGCGGACAGTCCGTCGCTCTCGTCGCAGACAATACGCCAGGCACGCTCCAGAAACCGACGCACGCCGATCACGCCAGCGGTCTGCCAGGGTTTTGCCGCGTCCAGAGGCCCCATGAACATCTCGTACAGGCGCAAGGCGTCGGCCCCGAACTGATGGACGACATCGTCGGGATTGACAACGTTCAGCCGCGACTTCGACATCTTCTCTACGGCGCGCTGCATTTCGACCGACCCAGCCAACCATCTGCCCTCCTCTTCGACGACGAAAGACGGCGCGTAATACCGGCCCGCCGCATCGCGGTAGGAATGAGCAAGGATCATGCCTTGGTTGAACAGCCGCTGGAACGGCTCTTCCGTCGAAACGACGCCGATGTCGTAGAGCACCTTATGCCAGAAGCGGGCATAGAGCAGATGCAGGACCGCGTGCTCGGCACCACCGACATAGAGATCGACCGGCATCCAATAGCGCTCGGCCTCGCGCCCGACGGGTTCGCTGGTGTTCTCCGGATCGAGGAATCTGAGATAATACCAGCAGGAGCCCGCCCATTGCGGCATCGTGTTGGTCTCCCGCCGTGCCGGAATATCGGTGCCCGGCACGATCGTTTCGACCCAGGCCTGCGCACGGGCAAGCGGCGGTTCGCCATCCGGCGCCGGAGCGTAGTCGTCCAGTTCAGGCGGCAACAGCGGCAGGCATTCTTCAGGCAGCGGCATCACCGAGCCATCCGCCAGATGCAGCACCGGGATCGGCTCACCCCAGTAGCGCTGGCGGGAAAACAGCCAGTCGCGCAGGCGGTACATGACCTTCGGCCAGCCCGCGCCGTTCGCCTGCAGCCAGGCGATGATGGCGGATCTCGCCTCCGGCGAGCCCAGGCCATCCAGGAAGCCGGAGTTGACCATCGCCCCCTCGCCCTCATAAGCCACCTTTTCGATATCGTCCTCGCTGTCGACCACGCGAATGATCGGCAGCTCGTGCGCATGGGCAAAAGCGTAGTCGCGCGCGTCATGAGCCGGCACCGCCATCAGGGCGCCGGTGCCGTAGCCAGCCAGCACGTAATCGGCCACCCAAACCGGCAGCCGGGCTCCGTTGGCAGGGTTGGTCGCATAAGCGCCGGTGAAGACGCCCGTCTTCTCGCGCCTGCCATCGGCCCGCACCGTCTCTTCCAATCCTTCGGCCTCGGCTATATAGGCGGCCACTGCCTCGCGCATTTCCGGCTCGATGATGGCGGCAACGGCAGGATGCTCCGGCGCGAGCACCATATAGCTTGCTCCGAACAGGGTTTCGGGGCGCGTCGTGAAGACGGTGATGACCTTTTTGCCGTGCTCGAGCGGAAACCGGATTTCGGCGCCCTCGGAGCGTCCGATCCAGTTGCGCTGCATGGTTTTCAGGTTTTCGGGCCAGTCGAGGCCGTCCAATCCCTGCAGCAGCCGGTCGGCATAGGCCGTGATGCGCAGCATCCACTGGCGCATCCTGCGGCGAATGACGGGATCGCCGGTCTCGACATAACGCCCGTCCTTGACCTCCTCGTCGGCAAGCACCGCGTTCTGGGCCGGGCACCAGTTGACCGCGATCTCCTCCTGATAGGCGAGGCCCTTCTCGAACAGCTTCAGAAAGATCCACTGCGTCCAGCGCACATAGGCGGGGTCGGTCGTGGCAAACTCGCGACTCCAGTCATAGGAGAAACCCAGCCTCTGCACCTGCCCGCGAAACGTCTCGATATTGCGCTTCGTCGTGATATCGGGATGCACACCTGTCCGCATCGCGTGGCGCTCCGCAGGCAGGCCGAAACTGTCCCATCCCATCGGATGCAGGACGTTGAAGCCGCGCATGCGTTTGTAGCGGCACGTTATATCAGTGGCCGTATAGCCGAGAGGATGGCCGACATGCAGGCCCGCACCCGAAGGATATGGGAACATGTCGAGTGCGTAGAATTTCGGTCTGGCCGGATCGATTTCCGCTCGGAAGATATGGTGGTCGGCCCAATAGGCCTGCCACTTCGGTTCGATCGTCTTGGGATCATAAGGCATGCATCACTCCTGGCGCCGGTCGGCTTTGCCGCGGCGTGTCCTGAAAAATGGAGGCGTTCTTTGGTTCAGGAGCAGCTACGGCTGCCGGTGCTCCGGTGACGTCCGGCAGCCGCAGCTAAGTCGAAACGCGTGCGGAGTTGCGGCGCAGGACGTCTGCGCGAAGCTCCGGACGAAAAAAGCGCGATGTGGCTTTGGAAACGATCTGGTGTCCATGGACGGTGGCTCAAGGAAAATAAGAAGAAAGCAAACGACGGTGTTAACCCGGCTCCGATCAGGAGGCCGCGGTGGTAAGTCGTGCGTCGCGTGCGCGAGCGTCTGCTGCTTGGGTTGCCACAATCATGAACCAAGAGTGCCCGATATGATCGCTCCTGCCAAGAGTGCATTCGCGCGAAAATCAAGATCTGTTCAAATCCCGTGGCGCGCTCTTTACCAGTTGATCGAGCACCGCGGCGATCTTCGGGTTACGCGCCTCGCTACGCCGGGTAATCGCATGGATACCACGGCAAACGGATGGCACCAAGGGTTTGACGAACAGCGCTCCGCCGAAATCTCTCAGCGCCAGCCCGGGCATCACCGAAATCGAGCACCGGGCTTCTACCAGTGCGAACACCACTTCGAAACTGTCGCTGAAGCCGTTGATGACGGGCTCGAAACCGATGTCGCGGCAGGCCTGGCGGATGGCCATGGAATAGGCGCTGGAGGCGACGTCAAGCGCCCAATGTTCATCCCTCAGCTGTGCGAGTTCGATGACGGGCTCGTTCTCCAGCCTGTGGCCAGCCGGCAGAAGCACGTAGAGCTGGTCGCGGCACAGAAAGAGCGTGTCGGCCGTGCCCTCCAGCGTATGCGGATCGAACGATATGTCGTCGGCAACGACGATATCGGCCTGCCAGGCCCGGAGCGCTGCCAGGCCTTCGGCAGGTCCCATCGTCGTCATGACGATGTTGAGATGCGGATGGTCGATCGCCAGTTGCCGTATTGCGGCGGGGATGAAGGACGAGGCCGCCGAGGGTTGGGCGACGATCCTGAGGTCGCCGGCGACGACGTTCTGCAGCTCGGCAATATCGGTTTTGGCTTCCTCGACGATGCCGAAGATCCGGTCGGCATGCAGGACGAGCCGCCGGCCGGCCGGTGTCAGCGTCACCCCTCGCCCACGCCGCTCGACGAGCGCAATGCCGACTTCGTCTTCCAGCTGGGCGATCTGCTGGGACACGGCCGACGAGGAAATGCCGAGCGCATCAGCAACCGCTGCCATCGTCTCGCGGCGCGAGAGCTCGCGAAGTGTGCGCAATCGGAAGAAATCCAAGCCCGTTTCTCCGGTTGATCAATCGGCCATAATTTCTAACCTATATGCTTATTTTAATTAAGTGGACCTGAAGAAAACGGCACCTTAGCCTTACATTCGCAAGCGGGGCATCGGTTCGAAAAAAGCCAAGATTGCCCGCCATCTCAAGAGACGAGTCACGGGGATATCGACAGGATGCAGCAGAGCGGCGTGCCCTATTTCAGCCAATGGGAAACACCCGGCATGACGTTGCCGGTGCTTGCCGAGGGATCGCAGGCCTTGCTCGGCGATCCACTCTGGCGCCATTCGGGAGCCGCGACGATCGAGGAGTATGCGCGCTGGGCGGTCAATGTCTGCGGCATGGCCTGCCTGAAGATGATCCTTGCCGCGCGTGGCGAAATCCATCCGACCCTCGAGCTTGCCCGCGCCTGCACCGCCTATGGCGGTTATGTCGTCAACGAGATCGATGCAACGATCAAAGGACTGATCTACGCACCCTTCGTCCGATTCGCCGCCGACCGTTTCGGGCTTAGCGCGGAGACGATCACCGGCGTCGAGACATCGGCCATTCCCGAGCTTCTGTCGAAGCGCCGGTTTTTCATCGCCTCGGTGAACTCGGGCATCCGCTGGCCGGAGCGCGAGCCGCCGTCGAAAGGCGGACATCTGGTGCTGGTGACGGCAGCCAGCGACGCGACAATCCGCTTTCACAACCCGTCCGGTCATGACGAAGCGAGCCAGGCCGATGTCACACTGCCGCTCGCCATTTTCGACCGTTTCTTCGCCAATCGCGGCATATCGGTCGACGCCTGACCTTTTTCAACACCAGATCGTTTCGGAGCCTTTCATGACCCCATCCCCAAACAGGCTGCGCATTGCCGTGCTCTTCGGCGGCCGCTCGGCCGAGCATGAGGTTTCCGTGCTCTCGGCAACCAATGTCATGGGTGCACTCAAGCCCGAGAAATACGACGCCGTCCCTGTCTTCATCACGCGCGAGGGGCAATGGCTGCTGAGCAATTTCGAGGACGGTATACTGGCGACGCCTTCATCGGGCACGGAAATCTGCCTGGTGCCGGGTGGGCACGGCCGGATGCTGGCGATGCCGGCTCATGGCGCGCCGCATGAGCTGGCGAGGATCGACATCCTGTTTCCCGTGCTGCACGGCCCGCATGGCGAGGACGGATCGGTGCAGGGCGCTACGGAGGTGGCCCGCGTCCCACTCGCCGGTTGCGGCATCCTCGGTTCGGCCGCAGCGCTCGACAAGGACATCGCCAAACGCCTGCTGAGGGCAGCGGGCCTGCCGGTGGCGCGCGCGGTGACGATCCATGAGGGTGCCGCCCCTTCACTGGCAGCCTTGGAAGGTGAGCTCGGCCTGCCGCTCTTCATCAAGCCTGCGCGCCAGGGATCGTCGGTCGGCGTCGCCAAGGTCCATGCCAGCCAGGAATTCGCGCCCGCCCTTACTGAGGCCTTCCGCCACGATCGCACGCTGCTCGCCGAGGAATTCGTGCGCGGCCGTGAGATCGAATTCAGCGTCTTGGAAGATACGGCAGGAGAACTCTTCGTCTCTCGGCCGGGCGAGATCGTGCCGGCCGAAAGCCACGGCTTCTATAGTTACGATGCCAAATATATCGACGAGAAAGGTGCTGTGCTGAAAGTGCCGGCCGAACTGCCGCAGGAGATCGAGACCGCCATGCGCGACGTGGCCTCAAAAGCCTTCAGAGCCGTCGGCTGCGATGGCATGGCCCGCATTGACTTCTTCCTGACGGATGACATGCAGTTCCTCGTCAATGAAATCAACACCATCCCCGGCTTTACCGATATCAGCATGTATTCCAAGGCGATGGCGGCAAGCGGCGTCACCTACGCCGAAATCATCGACCGCCTGGTGGATCACGGCCTGGCGCGGAGCCGACGGGCCGCCTGAGACGGGAGCTTGATCATGAACAGGCTGGTCTTGATTTCGGGATGTTCCGGCGGCGGAAAATCGACACTGCTTGCAGAACTTGCCGCCCGCGGTCATTCCATCGTCGAAGAACCCGGCCGGCGGATCGTCAAACAGGAACTCGAGGGCGACGGCGCAGCCCTGCCCTGGGTCGACATGGCGGCCTTTGCTCGCCGCGCAATCGAGATGGCGATGGCCGACCACACGGCGGCGCGTGAGCAGTCCGGCTGGACGTTTTTCGATCGTGGGCTGATCGATGCGGCGGCAGCGCTGCAGCACCTGACCGGAGAACAGGTCCTGGAGAAATTGAGCGCCGCCCACCGCTATCACCAGAGGGTTTTTCTCACGCCGCCATGGCCCGAAATCTACACGACCGACCCCGAGCGGCGCCATGGCTTCGACGAGGCGGTCGCCGAATATGATCGACTTGCCGCCGTCTATCCGACGCTCGGCTACGACGTCGTCACGCTGCCGAAAATCGTGGTCGCCGACCGGGCGGATTTCATCCTCGACTGCCTCTCTCCGGAAACGAGGCAGCAGTAGACGAGATCGTTAGGGTCTCTCTCGGCCGCCTTCTCGAAGGGGCTCAGCGCCTCCGAAAAACGCACCACTGGAACGACTGCCGGCCGCCACCCGGTGTCGTGTGTTCCTCCCGCCAGTCATGCTGAAGCGCGAAGGTGGACGAGAATTCGGTCGCAAGCGCCACCGCGTCGTAACGCTGGACCGGCAAGCCGCTGCACCGTTCCGGCCCGTCCGGCGCGAAGGTCGCGATGATCACGACGCTGCCCGGCGCCGTGCCGGTTTCGAGTGCTCGACGATAGGCCAGCCGCTGCTCTGGCTCGGTGAGGAAGTGAAAGACGGCGCGGTCGTGCCACACATCGTAATGGCGGTCGGGCTGCCATGACGTGACGTCGGCAACCACCCAGGCGATGCGGGCGGCTTCATCCCGCAGCCGCGCCTTGGCGACTTCGAGCGCCGGCGCGGCTATGTCGAGGACGGTGAGGTCGGACCACCCGCGCTCGACAAGACGGTCGACAAGGCTCGATGCGCCGCCGCCTACATCGATCAGCGAGGCCGTGGCCGGCAGTTGCAGCGCGTCAAGCGCCTGCAAGGAAGGCCCGGGCGTCGGCTGATACCAGCTGACGCTGTCGGCAGATTTCGTCCGATAGACCTCGTCCCAGTGTTCCCGCTTCTCGCCTGTCATCCGATATCCCCATCTCTTGCAGAGCCCGATTCCCTAACCGATCAACATGTAGGGACTGAGACGTCTGCAACCAGTCGCAGTGTACCCAGGACCATGTTCTCCGTTCAGGAAGCGAAGTGACGATAAACCAGATCCTTAGGGTCATCTCTGGGTGCAGCAGGATCGAGGCGTGCGCCCAGCCGTTCGGCAACGGCAGCGGATGCAGCATTGCCGGGAGCAATATAGCTGACCAGCGACGGCAGCTTGAGCGTCGCGAAGGCCCAGTTGCGCAGCGCCAAGGCCGCTTCGGTCGCATAGCCTCTGCCCTCGTATTCCTCGTAGACGAACCAGCCCAATTCCTTTTCGGGAAAGAGCGGTCCGTGATTGATCCCCACCTGACCGACGCATTCGCCGGTTTCGCCAAGCTCGATCGTCAGCGCTCCGTGCCCGAAAAGCTGCCACAGAGCGACGTCGTGACAGAACATCCCCCACGCCGCGCGCAGATCGAACGGACCACCCATTCCGATCGATCGCGGCGACGCCATGATCTGCGCATAGGCGGCGAAATCGCGATGTCAGGCATGCGGAGCCTGAGACGCTCGGTTCGAATGGTTATCGCGCCCGCTTCGGACAAGTCGCCTTCTCTGTCAGGTTGGGTTTGGAGTTTCGGCCGTTGAACGAAATATTCTAGCTTTCAAATGCCGAGGCGAATTGCAACGTCCCGCTTGGCGGAGATCCGCGAAAAACAATCCTCTGCACGAGCCGCGTATCGAGGTCGAGATACTCCAGTTGTCCATCGCTGCTGAAACCGACACGGCTGTAGATCTCGGGATTGCCGATCAGGGCGCATCCGCTGGCGCCCATCTCGTTCAACAATTCGAGACCCCGTGCAATCATCGCCTTGCCGATGCCCTGCCGCTGTCTCTCCGGCTTGACCGATATCGGCCCCAGCCCGAACCAGCCGTCATGCGCGCCGTTGATCGTCACCGGCGAAAACGCCACATGCCCGAGAATCTCGCCGCCCTGCTCGGCCACCAGCGATATCTTGAGATCGCCCGCCGCACGAAGTCTTCGGACAATTTCCGCTTCCGTACCGTCGCTGTAGGGCATCGGCTTGAAGGCGGTCGAGGTCAGATCATGAATCGCATCGATATCATCAGGCGTTTCGTCTCGGATAAGCATCTCTGTCAATTCCTCAAGCGCGTTGTCGTCAGGGCTGCCCGTACAAACAATGTCTTATCCCATTGAAACGGAGTGTCGTAGATCCCACGAAAATCTCGCGGAGATTCCGCTACCCCCTCTTCCGAAGAGGATTCCGAGGCTATAGACCTAAGCTCGTGGGCACCGTCCTGCTGATCGAAACATCGGAGCGTACCATCTCTGTCGGCACCGTCCGGAAGGTGGTTTGCGTCTTCGCAATCAGAGGTTCTGCGATGAATGATATCGCCGATCACGGTGTTCGTTTCGGACGAATTGCCGCCATGCTGCCGGTCAAGGACATGACCAAGGCCTATGATTTTTACGCCAATATCCTCGGCTTCAAGAAAACATTCGAGAACGGCAATCCTGTCGGCTTCATGATCCTGAAGCGCGATCAGGGTGAAGTGCATCTCACCTTGCAGCCGAACCACAAGGCTGCAGACTTCAATGTTGCCCACCTGATGGTCGACAATGTCGATGCCCTGCACACGGTTTGCCAGCAATATGGGCTGAGAATCATCAAGAGCCTTCAGGACAAGGACTACGGATTGCGGGCCTTCGTGTTTGAAGACCCCGACGGCAACCGTATTGACGTTGGCCAACCGATCTAAGCCAGCCATGAGAAGTGGATGGGGATACTGTCCCCATCCAACTTTCGGGCACATTCCCGGATTTCGCAGTGCTCGTCATTTGAGTCGAGCACCTGCATCTTGTCCATCACAGGGAAAGTCGAAGACCAGCAAGCCGGGCTCCTCCAGCGGCAGTTGCGCCACGACCTGCCCTTCCTGGTTCAGCACCGCCGTCGGCCCCCAGGCGATGCGCCCGTCGTGCTCGCCCGTCACGTCGGACGATATCAGCCACAAGCCTGTCTCGCGGCATCTTTCACCTCGAACGGCATTATGCAGCGGCTTGAATATTTCCGCCTTTTCCCGTGGCATCATGTTGTTGGACAGGCATAGGATCAGCGACGCGCCAGACGCGGCGACCTTTGCGGCCGCTTCCGGAAAATTGGTGTCGTAGCAGATGTTGATCCCGTAGCGTAGGGCACCGATCGCAAAGAGCGGACTGTCTTTTCCTGCCTCGAAAGCCCGTTCGCCACGCAACAGGTGGGCCTTCCGGTAGCGGCCGAGGAGAACGCCGCGCTCGACGACGACGGCGGTGTTGAACAATCGCCCGTCATCGATCTCGATCAGCCCCATGACCAGCACCGGTCCCGACTTCGGCAACCGATCCAGGACCGCCGCGAACTCGGCCGATGCGAGATCGAAGGCAACACACCGCGCCGATCGTTCATCGGTCAGGTAGCCCTGCAGAAAACCTTCTGGAAAGACCAGCAGGACCACGCCATCAGCCTCGGCGAGCGCCGCGACCCTAACCGCATAATCCAAGGCCGCTCCGACATTCTCCCGAAATTCCGGCGTCTGCGCGGCGGCTATCCGAATGCTCGTCACTTAGATCTCCGGGTTCTCGGCCGCGGCATCTCAGCAAAAGGCCCGGCACTGTGGCCGGGCCTCTCCTTGAAAAATCGGAAAACCTCAGAAGGTCGAGGCACCGCTGCCCCAGGGGCCGTGGTGGAAATCCCTACCATCAAGGCGGTCGAAGCCGTGGGCGCCGAAGAAGTCGCGCTGTGCCTGGATGAGGTTTGCCGTTCCCCTGCCCTGGCGATAGGCGTCGAAATAGGTCAGCGCCGAGGTCAGCGCCGGCACCGGCAGGCCGGCGGCAATCGCGGCACCGACGACACGGCGCAGCGCCGGGACCGATTCCTTGACCATGTCGGAGAAGGCTGGCGTGACGATGAGGTTTGCAGCATCAGGCGCCTTGGTAAAGGCCGAGGTGATCTCGTCGAGGAACTGCGAGCGGATGATGCAGCCGGCACGCCAGATCCTGGCAATCGTCGGCATCGGCAGTGACCAGTTGAACTCGCGCGACGCTTCCGCCATCACCGCGAAGCCCTGCGCATAGGCGCCGATCTTGGCGGCAAACAGCGCCAGTTCGAGATCCTTGTTGAGCTCGGGGCCGTAAGCGATCGGGAAGGACACGGCCTGCGTCCCGAAGATCTTTTCGGCGGCTTCGCGCTGCGATTTCATCGAGGAGAGGCTGCGGGCGGCGACCGCGGCTTCGATCGCCGTTGCCGGAATGCCCATGTTCTGCGCCTCGATCGCCGACCACTTGCCGGTACCCTTCTGGCCGGCCTTGTCGAGGATCATATCGACCATCGGCCCGCCGGAAACCGGATCGGTTGCGGCAAGCACCTTCTCGGAGATTTCGATCAGGTAGGAGTTCAGCCGGCCCTTGTTCCATTCGCCGAAGATGCCGGAGATTTCGGAGGCACTCTTGCCGAGGCCGTCGCGCAGGATGCCGTAGATTTCGGCGATCATCTGCATGTCGGCATATTCGATGCCGTTGTGGATGGTCTTGACGAAATGGCCGGCGCCGTCATTGCCGAGCCAGGCGACGCAGGGCTCGTCATTGTAACGGGCGGCAATCGAGGTCAGCACCTTCTCGACGCGCTTCCAGGACTCTTCAGTGCCGCCGACCATGATCGACGGGCCGTGGCGCGCACCTTCTTCGCCGCCGGAAACACCCATGCCGATGAAGGTCAGATCGGTATTCTTCAGCCGATCGAAGCGGGCGACGGTGTCGCGGAAATTGGCGTTGCCGGCATCGATCATGATGTCGCCCTTGGAGAGATGCGGGCGCAGCAGCTCCATCTGCTGGTCGACGGGCTCGCCCGCCTTGATCATGATGATGATCGGGCGCGGCGGCCGGATCGCATCGACGAATTCCTCGATGGTCTTGCAAGGAATGATCTGCTTCTTCAGATCGCCGGCGCTTTCGTAGAATTCGTCGGTTTTCTCCGGCGTGCGGTTGAAGACCGCGATTTTATTGCCTTTCTCCGCGATGTTGAGCGCCAGGTTGGAGCCCATGACCGCAAGGCCGATCAGTCCGATTTCTGCCTTTTCCACGACAAACCTCCGATGTGTCATTTGGACCGGTGTTGTGGCACTGTCTCGGTCAAACGGCAAGTCTCGCAAGGGTCTAATCGGTTCGCAAAAGCCAATGAAATGAAGCTTGCAATATCGCCGCTTGTCCGACAACCCGCCGGCTGGCGCCCAGTCCGGAAGCCCTGAGTTTTTCGTGCGCCCTGCCCGCAATGCCCTATCTCATGTTATCATCAGGGCATCGGGAGATATCACATTGTCATCGGGAAGACGAAAAGATACGGCTCTCCTGGCGGCCCGCGCCGGCCAGTACCGCGAGGCTATGCCGCCGCCGGCGCTGCGACGCCATTTCAGCCGCCTCTGGTCGCATGCGCTGCATGACGGACCGCCGGCAATGGTGGCGATCGTGCCGGACGGCTATTGCGACCTGCTCTGGATCGACGGCCGGCTGGTCGTCGCCGGCCCTGACCGGACAGCGGCCTTTCCCGTCATCCGGCCGGGCGCGACTGTCATCGGCGCACGTTTTGCGCCCGGCGCCGCAGCACCCTGGCTGAAAACGCCGCTCTCGGCACTGGTCGGGTGCTCGGTGCCCCTTGCTGACATCGGCCGAAAGGACACCGCCGAATTCGAAGCGCGGCTTGCGGATTGTCTCGACCCCCCGGCCGCCACGGCGCTGTTTAGCCGCCTGCTCGAAGAGACCGCGCGCAATGAGGAGGAGCCAGCCCGCGACGCCGCCATGATCTTCGCCGCCGCCGACAATGCTCGCCCGGTGTCCGGCCTGCTCGACCGCCTCGGCATGAGTGAAAGGCAGCTGCGCCGCCGCTGCCACCACCATTTCGGCTACGGCGCAAAGACGCTGGAACGGATTCGCCGGTTCCAGCGTTTCCTCGACCTCTGCCGCAGGTCGGGCGCTATGCCGCTTGCCCGCCTTGCGCTCGAAGCGGGCTTTGCCGACCAGCCCCACATGACACGCGAGGTCGGCGAGCTCTCGACGCTGACACCTGCCGTCATTCTCGGCCAGCTCAGCATACGGCAAAGAGCCGATTGACCGTTTTGTTCAAGACGCTGCTGGCCGGTCTGTTATTCTGACGAAACCAAATGCCAGGGACCTGCAAGCCATGTCGACAATGCCCGCGAAAATCCTACACCTGTCGATAGAGCGCGACTGGCGCGACGTCTATGACTTCGCCGGCAAGCCAGAGAACATGCCGCTCTGGGCCTCCGGCCTTGCGACCGGCTTAGAGACTCACGGCGCCGACTGGATCGCCCACGGCGCTCTCGGCAGCGTCAAGGTGAGCTTCGTTCCTGCCAATGAATTCGGCGTGATCGACCATACGGTGACGATCGAATCCGGCCTCAGGGTTTATAATGCTCTGCGCATCGTGCCGAACGGCGATGGCTGCGAGGTCATGTTCACGCTGCTGCGCCTACCCGGCATGACCGACACACAGTTTTCCGCCGATGCCGCCCATGTCGAGAAGGATCTCGCCATGCTGAAAGCCCTGATGGAGAGATAGATGGCCGAGAAGACAGAAAACCACGACCGCCGCATCGACTATGTCGAATTCAACGTCGCCGACATCGCCGCCGCCAAAGCCTTTTACGGCTCGGCCTTCGGCTGGCGCTTCACCGATTACGGCCCCAATTATTGCGAATTCGACGATGGCCGGTTGAAGGGCGGCTTTTCCGATTTCGGACCGGTGCGGCCGGGCGGCGGCCCGCTCGTCGTCGTCTATGCCAGTGATCTGGAAGAAGTGCTGACCTCAGTCGAAAGAGCCGGCGGCACGATCTGCCGGCCGATCACCGATTTTCCCGGCGGCCGTCGCTTCCACTTCCTCGACCGCGATGGTTACGAGCTCGCCGTCTGGGCGGCTGCTTAGCCAGACTGCCCGAGGCAGCCGAGTTGGTCAGGCTGCCTAAGGCTGCCGACCTAGATCAGGCAGTCTGCGACAGCCGATCGAGATCTTCCATGACGAGCAGGGCGCCGATCACCGTACCGCCCGCATCGCGCAGCGGCGACATGCGACAGCGCACCTGCCGCGATTTGCCGCTGCCCGCCGAGCGCTCATAGGAATAGTCGATCTGTTCGCCGGCAAAACAGGCGTCGAGCTTATGCTTGGCGCATTCGGCAAACCGCTCCTCGCCGATGAATTCGGAAAGGTGACGGCCGATGAGCTCCATCGGCTTCCTGTTGAGATGGGCGCTGTTGGCTGGATTGGAATAGAGGTAGCGATAGTCCCTTGTCAGCACCGCCACGCGATCCGGTAGGCTTTCCAGGATTACCGCGTTGAGGAACTGGCCATTGTCGGTATCAGGCACATAGGCTGGCGGCGGCTCGATGCGCACATCCTGCGGCGAAGGCACGCGCCAGTCCGGCCCATGTGCCCCGAAATAGCGGTCGAGCAGGTAGGAAAGCACCGACGTGTGCTCCGTGACGCTGGCGCTGTCGTCGGCATCCTGGCTGATCAGATGGCTCACAAACTGTAGCTGCATGTAGACTTCGAGCAGATTGACTGCCCGGTAGGCGAGGATTGCCTCGACCAGCGGCTCGACATGGCGGTCGAGCGCCGTGACACGTTGATCGTCGCCCAGGCGTATGGCTTCCTCGATTTGCACGCAACGCAAGGAAAAAGCTCGAAAAAGCTCCAGCAAGACGCCTCCACTCCCATTGTCCCAAGAGACGAGTCCGAAACCTCACATGGCTGCATTTCCCAAAAATGCGCCTTCCGGTAGACATTATTCGCGTCTTGGTGGTGACGGGTAACATGAAGTGCCCTCAGATTCAATCCGAGAGCACCTGCCGCTTTTCACCGCTGATAAATGGGGGTGGACCTTTTTTAGAGTATGATGCCGAAAAGTGTCAGCGGTTTTCGGGCGACATCATGCTCCAACTATTATTCTGGAGCATCCTATTCTAAGGCGCGAGCGTCTGCTTGATCTGCCAGCGGTCGTGATACCAGAGCCACTGTTCCGGATATTCCCGCACCCAGCTTTCCACCTTGTCGTTGAGCAGCTGGGCGGCGGCCGGCAGGTCGAGGTTGCCCTTGGCATCGCGCGGCATGTCCAGCCGCGGCTCGATTTCCAGCCGGTAGCGATTTCCCGGCAGCCGGATGCAGCGCGCTGGATAGACTTCGCAGTCGAACTGACGCACCAGCTTCGGCAGCAGCGGATTGGTCTTGACATCGCGCCCGAAGAAGGTGCCCTTCAGCCCCTTGCGGAATTTCTGATCGACCAGCACGCCCACGCCCTGACCTGCTTCCAACTGACGGGCGAGCGCGAAAGACGAGCCTGCGTGCGAGGGCACCAGCTTGCCCATGCGGGCGCTCCGGAAGTCGAACACCTTCTTGGCGACATAAGGATTATTCGGCGGCCGAAAGAGCACGGTCACGGTGAGCCCGAAGGCGGCTCCCGCCACCGGCAGCAGCTCGAAATTGGCGGTATGTCCGGTAAAGACGATGAAGGGGCGCGGATTGTCACGCAGGTCGAGGAAGATCGGGACGCCCGACACCTCCACCCTGCCCGGCTCCGACTTTTCAGGATCATAGTCGAACAACTGGTCGAGGAAGACGTATTCCGCAGCAAGCCGGCCCATATTGCCCCAGCTGGCGAGCGCGATCTCCTCGATCTCGGCCTCGCGCTTCTCGGGAAAGGCGTTGCGCAGATTGGTCAGCATCAATCTGTGGCGGCCGGTCAGCCGGCCGAGGCGTCGCATCATCCTGTCGGCAAAGCGGATCGCGCCATCGGCCGGAAACAGCTTCAGGAAATTCATGAAGCCGAACATCAGCTGAGCCACCAGCCATTGCTGGAAATTCCTGAGCGCCAGAACGATCCGGGTGATGAAAAGCTTCACGCGGTCAATCCATCTTCAGGATGATCTTGCCGAAGATCTGGCGCGATTCCATCCGCTCCAGCGCCCGGTCGATATCGCTGAAGCTGACCTCGGTATCGATGACGGGATGGACGAGCCCGCGGCCCATCTTCTGCATCGCATTCGCCATGTTCTCCATGCGGCAGCCGAAGGAACCGAAGAGCTTGAGTTGTTGCTGGAACAGCATCATCAGGTTCATCTCAGTGGAAACACCCGAGGTCGAGCCGCAGGTGACGAGGCGCCCGCCGCGCTTCATGCAGAGCATCGAGCCTGCCCAGGTGTCCTTGCCTACATGTTCGAAAACGACGTCGACGCCCTTCTTCTTGGTGAGCTTGCGCACCACGCCTTCGAAACGGTCGGTGCGGTAGTTGATAACGTGATCGGCGCCGAGCGCCTTGGCCTTCTCGATCTTGTCGTCCGAACCGACCGTGGTGATGACGGTGCAGCCGATCTTCTTGGCAAGCTGGATCGCCGCCGTGCCGATGCCGGAGCCGCCGGCATGGACGAGGATCGTCTCGCCCGGCTCAAGCTTGGCATTGTCGAACAGCATGTGCTCGACCGTGCCGAAAGTGACCGGAGCAAGCGCCGCGCCGATCGCGTCGACGCCGGGAGGGGCTGGCACCAGCAGGCGCGCCGGCAGGTTGACCTTCTCCTGGGCGAAGCCGTCGAGATGGAAGCCGTGCACGCCGGAGACATGTTCGCAGAGATTGTCGCGGCCTTCGCGGCAGGGGCGGCAGAGGCCGCAGGTGCGCGCGCCGTAGATGGAGACGAGCTGGCCCGGCAGCACGTTGGCAACGCCCGGCCCGATCGCCTCGACGACGCCAGAAGCTTCGGCACCGATAACCAGCGGCATCTTGCGCTTGGCGAATGCCATGCCGCGCCAGCCCCAGACGTCGATATGGTTGAGCGCCACCGCCTTGACGCGCAGCGTCACCTCGCCGGCACCAGGAGCGTCCGGTTCCGGCAGGTCGGTGATCTCAAGCTTGCGGTCATCGATCAGTTGCAAAGCGCGCATGGCAAAATCCCTCGCCTTCAAGACGGTCTTCTTGTTTTGAAATTGTCGCGAACCGCTTAAGCCGGTTCGAGCGCCATGACAAGGCTGGCATTCTGCCCGCCGAAGCCGAAGGAGTTGGAAAGCACGGCTGAAACCTGGGCTTCCCGCTTCTTGTTCGGCACGACATCGAGAACGATCGACGGATCGGGGTTGTTGTAGTTGATCGTCGGCGGCAGCGTTCCAGTCAACATCGTCTGCAGCGAGAACACCGCCTCGACGGCACCCGCCGCTGTCAGCGTATGGCCGATCATCGACTTGTTCGACGAAACCGGAATGCCGACAAGCCGATCGCCGAACACGGCCGACATCGCGCCATACTCCATCTTGTCGTTCTCCGGCGTCGAGGTGCCGTGCGCATTAATGTAGCCGATGCCGCTCTCGTCGATGCCGGCATCGGCAAGGGCCGCGCGGATCGTCGCGATTGCCGGGCCGCCATCGGGCGACGACCGGGTGCGGTGGAAGCTGTCGGCCTTGTCGCCAGCGCCCTTCATGATGCCGAGCACCTTGGCGCCGCGGGCGACCGCTGATTCCAGCGATTCCAGCACCAGCGTCGCCGCGCCTTCGGCGATGACGAAGCCGTCGCGATCCTTGCTGAACGGCTTGGAAGCCTTGGTCGGCGGATCGTTCTGTGTCGAAAGAGCTGACAGCAACGAGAAGCGGATCAGCGCTTCGGCACTCAGCGATCCATCGGTCGCGACCGTCAGTGCGCGATCGCTGCGGCCTTGGCGGATCGCCTCGATGCCGAGCTGGATCGCCGTGACGCCGGAGGCGCAGGCGGTCGACAGCGTGACGGGAAGGCCGCGGGTGCCGAACCGGTCGGCAAGGCGCTCGGAAATCGCACCGAACAGGGCCGCCTCATGGAAGGCCGGATCCGGACGCTGGCGCAGCGCCGTCAGGAAGCGCTCATAGGCATCCCCCGGATGGTCGGAAGCCGGCGAACGGTCGGCAAGCTCGAAGCGCGCACTCCACTCCGGCTCGATCGGCGGGGCGGCGAGGAATAGCGGGCCGTTGAAATCGCCGGAAAGGCCGGCGTCGGCGAGCGCCTCGATCGTCGTTTCGCGGGCGAAGGCATAGGAGCGCTCGACGGCGTTCGGCAACGGAATGCCGATGAAATCGACGGTGCCGGCGATCCGCGTCGACAGGCCCTCGGTCGGGAAGCGGTTGATCTCGTGGATGCCCGATGTGCCGGAGGTAAGGGCTGCCCAGTTGTCACTGAGGCCCTGGCCGAGCGAAGTGATGATGCCCATGCCGGTTACGGCGACGATCGGACGGCCGAGATGATCCTGGTAAGCGGAAGCTGTCATATCTCTCACTCCTCACGCATCTGCGGAAAGAACGGCAACGCCCTCGCCGCGCTGGTGTCCGACCATGGTCACGACGGCGGCGGTGATCCCTGCCCGCATCGGCGCCTCATGGGCGGCGTCGAATGGCGGAACCTTGGCCTTGCCGTCGACGGCAAGGGCGGCGAGCGCAAGACCCAGCGTAAACTGCGTCTCGATCGTATGGCCGGTGACGCCGCCGAAGCCGCGGATCGCAACGTCCGGCAATTGATGCTCGAGCACCGCCCGCTCGCGGGCGGCAAGATCGTGCATGCCGGTCGATCCGGAAAAGATCGCCGTGCTTTCAGTGGCAAGCCCGGCAGCCGGCGCCAAAAGCCGCTCCAGCCGGACTTCGAGATTGCCGGAATTGCGATTGCCGCGGTCGCCCTCGACTGCATCGATGACGGCATAGATATGGGCGCCGCGGGCTTCGGCGTGTTTGCGCGATTCCAGCACCAGGAAGGCGCCTGCCGAACCGGTGATCATGCCGCCGCCGTCGCTCGGCCTGCGCGACCAGAGCGGCACCCAGTCGCCGCGCGCATGAGCGCCGATCGCCTCGGTGAGCAGGATCATGTCGGGCCGTTCGGCCGCGAAGGCGCCTCCAACAAGTGCATGTGAGGATTCGCCTGATTTGATGCGGTAGAAGGCGGTCTCGACGGCGGATATGCCGGCTGCTTCCTCGCCCATGAAGGTACGCGACGAGCCGGTGACCTTGTGCACGATCGAGATATTGCCGGCGAGCAGGTTGGAAAGCTGGGCGAGGAACAGCGTCGGCCTCAGCTCGGTCGTCAGCTTCTCGTTGAGCAGCAACTCGCGGTCATTGCGCTTCAGCGCCTCGTCGACGATCAGCGTGTCGACATTGATGTCGCGCTCGCCGCCGCCGGCCGCCACGATCATGTCCATCGTGCCGCAGGCCTCGATATCGTCCTTGAAACCGGCATCGTCGAGCGCAAGGCCGGCGGCGAAGACGCCGATGCGCTGCCAGTTCTCCATCTGGCGTTGATCGCCGCGCTTGGCGATCTGCTGCGACCAGTCGATCTCGGGCAGCGGATGCACCGGATAGGGCTTGAACTTTTCGGTCTCGACGATCGCTTTGGGCGCACTGGCGGCCGAAAGCAGCGCGATATGCGCATCCTTGCCAACGCCCTGACAGGTGACGATGCCGATGCCCGAGATGACGACGTCGTTTGCAGCCTTGCTCATCCAATCACTCCCTGCGCCGCGATCGCCTCGAGAAGCCCGATCTCGCCGGCACGTTTCTTCACGATATCGCCGAGCGGCACCTCGGAAAACGGCATGGTGCGCAGTTTCAGCTGCGCATCGCAGACCTTCTTGCCGCCGCTGGTGATTCTAGCCTTGGTGACCGCGAAACCCGAACCGTCATGCTCGAGCACCGCCTCGATGTCGAGCACGGCTTCCGGTTCGACGAAGGTGCGCATCTTGGCGCCGTCGACCGTCATCAGGAAGGGCATGGCGGCAAAATTGGTGACGGCAAGCACCAGCATGCCGGAGGCCTGGGCCATGGTCTCGATCAGCAGCACGCCGGGAACGAGCGGCATGCCGGGAAAATGACCCTCGAAGACGGGGCTCTTCGCCGGCACGACGGATCGCGCCTTAAGCGTGCCCTTCTTCAGGTCCACCGCTTCGACGCGGTCAATCATCTGGAAATATTCCAGCAGCATTCGGATCCTCCGGCCCGACAGGCAAGATCCGCCCGCCGGTGACGCCTAAAGCGCGTCTGGTTCGCACTTTAGGTCTTTGTTTTATGCATGCCGTTGTCCCAAAACCGCTGCGCACTTTTGGCCGGCATGCACTAGTTAGGAACGAAACCGCCCGGCCGCCATATTCACGGCGGCAGGGCGTTCAAAAAAGACTGTTATATCGCTCAGGCCTTGGCTGCTTTGAGCTCGTCGATCTTGGCGCAGAGGTTCTTCAGCACGAAGTATTCTTCGGTGGAAACCTTGCCTTCGTTGACTTCCTGCGTCCACTTTTCGAGCGGGATCTTGATGCCGAATTCCTTGTCGATCGCAAAGACGATGTCGAGGAAATCGAGGCTGTCGATACCGAGGTCGTCGATCGTATGGCTCTCCGGCGTGATCGTCGCGCGGTCGATCTCGCTGGTTTCTGCAATAATGTCGGCAACTTTATCGAATGTAGCGGTCACGCGCTGTACCTCATGAAATGACGATTTAAACCCCCTCATAGGCAAATCCATTTCAAAAGCCAATGCTTTCGTCCCGGCGTTGCGGCAATTTGCCGGCTGGGTGTTGCCTAAACAGCAATGGAATGCCGGCCTTTGCCGTCACCCAGGGCGCGAGGCGACGCTGCTGCAGAAAACCCGTCTCGCCGGCGAGGGCGAAGAAGCCGTCCGAATCAAACCCGCGGACGGCCTCGTCTCGACGCCGCACTTCCAATAACAGCCAGGGCACGCAAACTTTGATCTGGATCAAATCGCGATCCGGCCAAAATTGATAATCATCAAGCCGCGCTGGAAGAAATCGGGATAGCCGAACCCGCAATCGCGGCGTAATCGTCTAGGGTATGCCCGGCATGCGCAACCACACCCGGCACATGCGGATTTCGAAGGGATCAGGACATGGACGTCGCACGCAGTGAGGTTTCCGACGCCGGCACTCTCGCCGCCTGCCGTTCCTGCCAGGCGCGGCACGGCGTCGTCTGCGGCGCGCTGTCGAGCAGCCAGCTCCGGGAGCTTGGCCGCCACTCGCTGCGCCGCAAGGTCGATGCCGGCAGCGAGATCATCGCTCAAGGCTCGGAAAGCTCCTTCTATTCGAACATCATGCGCGGGGTGGTAAAGCTCTGCAAGGTGATGCCGGACGGGCGCCAGCAGATCGTCGGCCTGCAATTCGCCCCCGATTTCGTCGGCAGGCCATTCGTGCGTGAAAGCACGCTGTCGGCCGAGGCTGCGACCGATTCCGAAATCTGCGTCTTCCCGCGCAACCTGCTCGACCGCATGATATCGGCGACGCCGGAACTACAGCGCAGCCTGCACGATCAGGCGCTGAAGGAGTTGGATGCCGCGCGCGAATGGATGCTGACGCTCGGCCGACGCACCGCCGAAGAGAAGGTCGCAAGCCTGCTCCACCTCATCGCCACCCATGCCGAACCGCAAACGGCCACAAGCACCGCCTTCGATTTGCCACTATCCCGCGCCGAGATCGCCGATTTCCTCGGTCTGACGATCGAAACCGTCAGCCGCCAGATGACCAGGCTGCGCAAGAGCGGCGTCATTCGCATCGAGAACTTCCGACGTATCATCGTCCCCGACATGGATGAGCTGGAGAGGATGATCAGCGCGTAAACTGGGATCAGCTGCCGATTTCGGGTCAGGCGCTGATCTGAGATCAGCGCATAAAAGGGATCAGCTGTCGATTTGCTGATCCGAGATCAGCGCGTAATGACCACGCGGGTATTGGCAAGGCCGGCCTGCCGCGTCAGCGAGAAGAATTGGGCGGCATTGTCGGGATGCAGGCGAACACAGCCATGCGAGGCCGGCCGGCCCAGGCGCTTCAGGTCGAAAGTGGCGTGAACGGCGTAACCGCCGTTGAAGAACACGGCGTACGGCATCGGCGCATTGTCGTATTTGCGCGAGCGATGATCGCGCGACAGCCACTTGGCGCTCCACGAACCGGTTGGCGTGACATAGCCGTTGCGCGCGGTCGAAACCTTCCAGCGGTACTTGACGAAGCCGTTCTCGGAAACGGTCATCGTTTGCTTGCCGATGCTGATATTGGCGACCAGCGTTGCTGCCTGAGCGGCAACGGGAGAAAACTGCAGCAATAAACTTGCGGCCGCAGCCGCCAAAACCCGCCTCATGATACCCTCTTATCGCCTTGGCGCAGTTTAATTGCGCCCCCACGAAAGAGAGACTACGGCAATACTTATTATATTGCTTTAATCCGAATGGTAATCACAACTCTAACGGCGCATGGCAGCAAGCGGGTGCGCCGCAGGCTTACTGAAGCTTACGCTTCGCCCCAAATTGATTGAGCTGCTGGTAGGCCTTGTTCATCTTCTCGCGGATCGAGGCCATGGTGCCGAGATTATGGCCGCAGGCGGCACAGGTGATGATGTCGGTCTCCCGGATCTCGGGACGCTCGAACTTCATCTTGGTGCTCTTGCACTTCGGGCACGGTAATTCAACCTGAACTGTCATCACTCTGCTTCCGGTCTGGTGGAGGTAGGAGGCGTTTCGCATAAACGTTTGAGTGGGAGCTGTCTACCGAGGCGTGGTCGTACCGTGCCGCCTCTACAGAAAACACAAGAAAAGCCCGAACGTCACACCGGCGAGCACCATGCAGCTGGCATAAAACACCGATACGCCGTCCTCGATGTCGCCCGAGGTCGCCACGTCGCGGCCGGCGTCGTTGATCATCGGTTCACGCACGATGACGCCGCCATAGATGCGCGGGCCGGCGAGCTGGACGTTCAGCGCGCCTGCCATGGCCGCCTCCGGCCTGCCGGAGTTCGGCGAACGGTGCAAGGCCCCGTCGCGCATCGCCACGCGGATCGCCTCACGGCCGGCGCTTGTTCCCCGCCGGATCCAGGCTCCGGCGGCAATCAGCAGGATGGAGAGGCGCGCGGCCGGCCAGTTGGCGACATCGTCGAGCCGAGCGGCCGCCCAGCCGAAGTCGATGTATTTTTCCGACTTATGGCCGATCATCGAATCCGCCGTGTTCAGCATCTTGTAGGCGAAAAGCCCCGGCAGGCCGAAGACTGCATACCAGAGCGCCGGTGCGACGACGCCGTCGGAGAAATTCTCGGCAAGGCTTTCGATCGCCGCGCGGCAGACGGCAGGCTCGTCCAGCGTCTCGGGATCGCGCCCGACGATGCGGGAAACGGCGGTCCGCCCGCCGGCAAGCCCCTCGTCGCGTAGCGCGACGGCGACGGCCGCGACGTGATCGGCAAGGCTTTTCTGCGCCAGGAAGATCGCCACCAGCCCGGTCTCCAGCAAGATGCCGACAAGGCCGAACAGCGCGAAGAACCGGTTGAACACGAAGCCTGCGGCCAGCGCCAAAAGAAGCAGCGCCAGGATGGCAGCGACGCCGTTCATCCGGCGTTGCGACCCCGTGAGGCTTGCGGGATTGAGCTGCCGGTCGGCATAGGAGATCGCCGCGCCGAACATGACGACGGGATGCGGCACCCGCAACCACAGCCATTGTGGATCGCCGGCGATCCGGTCGAGCAGCAGCGCCAAAAGCAGCACGAGAAGGTTTTGGTCGATCGTCATCGCTTAAATCTCTGAAGGGCTTCGCCAAGCCGCCTGTCCGCCGCCGGATCGGGAGCAAGCCCGAAACGCAACCAATCCGGCGCATTATCGAACTTGCGGACGAGAATATGATGCTGGCAGAGATATGTGTAAATGTCGCTCGCCCTGGCGTCATTGACAAGGGTAAACAGCGCCGTGCCCCCTGCTATCCGCAACCCGGCACCATCCAGCGCCGTATGCAGGCCGATGCTGCGCTCCTCGATGCGGCTGTGGATCGGAGAAACGTCCGAACGCAGCAGCGAAGCGGCCAGCGAAAGCGCCGGGCCGGAGACGGCCCAGGGGCCGAGCCAATCCTCGAAGCGTTCGAGAATATTCTCCCCCGCAATCGCAAAGCCGAGCCGCAGGCCGGCAAGCCCGAAGAACTTGCCGAAGGAGCGAAAGATCACCAGATTGGAAAGCTGCGGCGCACGGGATGCAAGGCTCAGCGCCGGATTTGTATCACCGAAGGCCTCATCGACGACAAGAAACCCGTTTGCAGCCTTTATCCTGTCGTGCAGGGCGACCAGCGTTTCGGCCGGCCATATCCGCCCATCCGGATTGTTCGGATTGACGACGACGGCCAGCCGATGCGCGGCTCCGATCGCGGCAACATCGTTGACCGCATCGACGGCAAAACCGGCCGAGGTGAAGGCACGCGCATATTCACCGTAAGTCGGCGACACCACGGCGATCCTATCGTCCGTCACGGCGATGCGTTCATCCGCGCCGACCAACCGCGGCAAAAGCTGAATGACCGATTGCGTACCGGGCACGGGCAGCGGCAGAATCTCGCCGCTGCCGTAATGGTCGCGCGCTGCAAACCTTGCCGCGTCGACCAAATGCCTGTCCGGCAGGCGGTGCCAAGCCCGTGCAGGAATCTCCGGCAGGGCGACGGGGCACGGATTGATGCCGGTGGAAAGATCGAGCCAATCTTCCGGCCTGCCGCCGAAAGCGGTGGCAGCGGCGGTGATGCCGCCGCCATGGACGATCGGTGCGCTCATGCAGCCGTTGCTCCGGCCAGATCGATCAGATGCATGTAGGACCCCGCCACCTGCCCGCACCGGAGCCCGGCTGCACCCAGATCGGTCCCGAGCGCATCCTGCACCTGAAAAAGCCGCTTGCCCTCGCCCTCGGAGACGACGCTGGAATAGTGGAATTCATGGGCCGTCATCATCCGCGCGAAGAAGGCGCCGTCGAGCGGCACGACACGGCGATAGCCGAGATGGCGCGTTCGCTCGGCATAGCTGGTAACGACCGGCAGCAGGCCGAGCATCTGATGGCGCTTGCCCTCCGCATCGATCAGCCCGTTGCCGAGCACCATATAGCCGCCGCACTCGCCGTAAATCCGGACGCCGCGCGCCGTCGCGTCGAGCATGCCGGCGCGGAAATTCTGCGCCTCTGCGAGCCGTCCGGCGTGCAACTCAGGATAACCGCCAGGCAGATAGATCGCATCGGCGTCGTTAGCTGGTGCCTCGTCGGCAAGCGGCGAGAAGAAGGAGATCGCAGCACCCCGGCGACGCCAGCCGAGCAGCATATGCTCGTAGGAAAAGGCAAAGGCGACATCGCGCGCCACGGCGATGCGTGCGCCCAGCGGCGGCAACCGGTCGATATTGGCGGCCGACGGCCGGTTGAGCCCTTGCTTCGCAATGCGTAGCAGAAATTCGAAATTGCATTCCTCGGAGACCGCATCCGCTGCATGGTCGATGAAATTGTCGAGCGTCGCATGTTCGCCGGCCTGGACGAGGCCGAGATGGCGTTCCGGCAGGGAAAGCGCCTTGTCGTTGCCGATGACGGCGATGACAGGCATGCGGATAGCCTCCAGCGCCTGTCGCAGCATAGCTTCATGCCGGTCACTGCCGACCTTGTTGAGGATGACACCGGCAACGCGGACATCGGCGCGGAAGCCGGCAAAACCGGCAACCAGCGGCGCCACCGACTGCGACATGCGCGAGGCGTCGACGACGAGCACCACGGAAAGCCCGAGCTGAGCCGCGAGATCGGCCGCCGTTCCCTTTCCGTCGGCCGCGCCGTCGAAAAGCCCCATCATTGCCTCGATGACAAGGATACGGTCGCCGGAGCGGTGAAGGGCGCCATTGGCCGAGATTAGCTCCGGGCGCATCGCCCAGGGATCGAAATTCAGGCAGAGCGTGCCGCTTGCGGCCGCATGAAAGGCGGGGTCGATATAGTCGGGGCCAGCCTTGCCGGGCGCGACCGCGACGCCGCGCCGGCGAAGCGCACGGAGCAGCCCGAGCGTCACCGTCGTCTTGCCGGCGCCGGAGGAAGGGGCTGCGATCAGGAGGCCGCTCATGCCCGCACCTTGCCGGACCGGCGGAATGGATCGGGTTGCAGGCGCCGCCCCGCGAGCGCACCAAGCCAGTCGAGTGAAGCTCGGAGCCGGACCACCTCACCGACGACGACCACCGCCGGCGGCTCCAGCCCGGAGACAGCGACGGCCTCAGTCGCCTCCCCGAGCGTCGTTTCCAGCACCTGCTGCCGGCCAGTGGCAGCATTGCAGACGAAGGCAACGGGCTCCGACGGCAGCCGGCCTGCGGCGATCAGCCGGGCGCTGATCTCGCCGATATGCTTCATCGCCATGTACATGACGATGACGGGCGAGCCCTGGCCAATCGCCTCCCAGTTGATCCTGTCGGGCACGATGCCGGACGAATCATGGCCTGTAAGGAAGGTCACGGCATGGTTGATGTCGCGATGCGTCACCGGGATGCCGGCATAGGCGAGTCCGCCGATACCGGCGGTGATGCCGGGCACGATGCGGAAGGGAATGTTGTGTTCGGCCAGCGTCAACGCCTCCTCACCGCCGCGCCCGAACACGAAAGGATCGCCGCCCTTCAGCCGCAGCACCCGCTTGCCGGCGCGCGCCAGCTCCACCAGCCGCAACGAAATGTCGCGCTGTTTCGCCGAAGGCTTACCGCCGCGCTTACCGGCATATTCCACCAGCGTTTCCGGCCGCGCCAGCGCCAGGCATTCCTCGTTGACCAGCGCGTCGTGGACGATGACGTCGGCCTCGAAAAGCCCCTTGGCGGCGAGCAGCGTCAAAAGCCCGGGATCGCCGGGACCGGCGCCGACGAGCCAGACGCTGCCCGGCTCAAGCACCGGAAGATGGGAGAATGCGGCATCGATCATCCTGCTGATCTAGGCCCCGCAAAGGGCAAGGTCAACGCCGCGCCCATCACCTCACTTGAAGTTGCTAAGACGACCATGACTCACTTTGCAAAGAGGCGGATTCGAATTCTCGAAAAACCGGCACAACAATATGAATATATTATCATATATCGAAAGCCGGCGCGATGCGCCGGCTCACCCATCCCTCAGGCTGCAAGCAGCGTGTTGCGGATGAGGTCGAGGACCTTCTCCGATTCAATACCGGTGCAGACGACCTGGCTCGGCAGGCCATCCCAAGCGCCGTCAGGCGGAAAACGCCGCCCATCCGGCCTGACGATCGTCTGACCATCGGCGATGCCGCCGCAGACGACGCGCACCGCCCCCGATATCGACGAGAACAGCTCCGGCACCACGACATAGACGCAGGCGCAACTGTCATGCACCATCATGCCGTCTTCGACCGCGTGCTTGTAGAAATCGATGTAGGACTGCGAGAGTGCGTCGAGCTGCTTCACCGCCTTGTCACCCCTAGCCGCCATCTCGCCGAGATAGCTGCGGCTCATCGTGGTGATCGCGGTGACGTCGAGGCCGATGACGGCGACCTTCCAGGGCGCGGTCATGACGATGTCGGCAGCTTCGGGATCACCGTGGATATTGGCCTCGGCGACCGGCGAGACATTGCCCGGCACATAGAAATTGCCGCCCATGATGACGACGTCCTTGGCCAGCGTCGCAATCTCGGGATCTTCCTTCAGCGCCAGCGCCAGATTGGTCATTCGGCCAACGGCGACGAGTCGCACTTCGCCCGGATGAGCGCGCACCGTGTCGATGATAAAGCGATGCGCCGGGCGCGGATCGAGCGGCAGGTCGATCGTCTCGGGCACATCGATATCGCCGAGGCCGTTCTCGCCATGCACCATGGCCGGCCACGGCCGCTCCGCGCGCGCGGAATCGATGGTGACGCTGGCGCCTTTGGAAACGGGTGCCGCAATATTCCATTCGCGCTTGAGGAAGAGCGCATTGCGCGTCGTCGTCTCGACCGAGGCGTTGCCGAAGACCGTGGTGATGCCGAGGAGGTCGATTTCGGGATGACGATGCAGAAACAGAAGCGCCATGGCGTCATCGACGCCAGGGTCAGTGTCGTAGATGACCTTGTGCATGAGATATCCTCTAGATGTGAACCGTGAAGCTGCCGAACGGCGCTGCGAATTGGCGCCACCATAACGTCCACTAGGCTTTCTGCAACCCGCTGCGGGCAACTGCCGCCGTCGCATGTGCAGATTTGATCTTGGCGACAGCAAGCTCGGCATCCGGCCCCGCAGCCGCCAGCGCAGCTGCCTCGGAGACCCCATGGCAGCCGACGCGGGCAAAGACGATCGCGGAAGGATTCGCCAGTCGCGGCGTCTCCTCCTCGAGCCGCAGCGCGCCGAAAAACACGGCGGGCACGGAAAAATGCGCGGCAACGGCAAGGATCGCGGGCTCCAGTCTTCGGCTGTCGATCGAGGCAATGGCTGTGAGTTCCGCCGCGCTTATAGCGACTGCGTCGAGCGCCTCGATCGCAAGCGCCAGCATCTCGGCAGGCGGCGTGCCGCGCTCGCAGCCGAGCCCGAGCACGTGGCGCCTCGCCGTATCGAAAGAGATATCGCTCATGGAAACCGTCAAATACGCCCTGCCCATGTCTTTGCAGCCATTGCAGCTTGGGGCGGCAAATGCAACAAGGCCGTTCGAAATCCCTGCCCGGAAAACCACCTTGCCCGATATCGCCTTCCATCTGCTTCTGCTGCTCTGCGCCGTGGCTTTCTTTGCCGGGTTGGTCGATTCCATTGCCGGCGGCGGCGGCCATGCTCTCAGCCGTTTCCGACCAGTCTCTGCTCACGCCACCCGTCAACGTACTGCGCCTCAGCCTGCATCCACAAGGATTGGCGCCCCATATCAAAAACCTTTCCGAGTGGCGCGCCCACCTTATCGGCAGGCTGCGCCAGCAGTTCTCGGCTTCGGGCGATCCAATGTTGGACAAGCTTTTAAAGGAGTTGCTGTCCTATCCGGCGCCTAAAACTGCTGGCGAGGTCCATACCGACTACGCCGGCATCGCCGTTCCCCTTCAGCTTTCGAGCAAGGCCGGCTTGCTTTCCCTGATCTCGACGACGACTGTGTTCGGCACGCCCGTAGAAATCACTTTGTCGGAACTCGCGGTCGAATCCTTCTTCCCGGCGGATGAGGAAACGGCTGCCATCCTGCGCAGCCTCGCGCTCAACTGACCGCCTCAGAACTCCACGCCCGGTTGACCCTTGATGCCGGAGCGGAAGGGGTGTTTGACGAGTTCCATCTCGGTCACCAGATCGGCGATTTCGATCAATTCTTCCTTGGCGTTGCGCCCCGTCAGCACGACATGCGTCATATGGGGCTTCTCGCTCTTCAGAAAGGCGACGACTTCGTTGATGTCGAGATAGTCGTAACGCAACGCGATATTGATCTCGTCGAGCAGCACCATGGAATTGCGCTCGTCGCGGATCAGTTCCTTGGCCTTTTCCCAGGCGGCAGAGGCTGCGGCGACATCGCGGGCACGGTCCTGCGTTTCCCAGGTGAATCCCTCGCCCATCGTGTGGAACTGGCAGAGATCGGAGAAATGCTTCTCGATCAGGTCTCGCTCGCCGGTCCACATCGCGCCCTTGATGAACTGCACGACGGCAGACGGCTTGCCATGGGCGATGTGGCGGAAGATCATCCCAAAGGCAGACGAGGACTTGCCCTTGCCCTTGCCGGTATGGACGATGATCAGCCCCTTGCCATCCGTCTTGGTGGCCATGATCTTGTCGCGCGCGGCCTTCTTCTTCGCCATCTTCTCGGCGTGGCGCGCATCGTCCTTGCCGCTCCCGGCTTCTCCGATCTCGGCGTTCGTGGTCTCGTCGCTCATTGGTTCACCTCATTCTGTTGTCTGGCGGCCAGGTCGAACCGAGCCGAATTGCTGCGCGGCGTCCAGAGGCTGCGGTCGATCGCCTCAAGCAGCCGCTCCCTCATCTCGTCGAATGCTGCAGGGTTCTTCTCGATCATGAAATCGCGCACGCCGTCATCGGCGACGAAGGCCTGGTAGACGGCATCGAAGTGATGTTCGCCGACCGCCCCTGTCGTCGCCGAAAAGGCAAAGAGATAGTCGACGGTGGCGGCGATCTCGGCCGCCCCCTTGTAGCCGTGGCGCATGACGCCTGCGATCCATTTCGGATTGACGACGCGACCTCGCACGACGCGGCCGATCTCCTCCTCCAGCGAGCGGATCACCGGCCGCTCCGGCCTGGAATGGTCGTTGTGATAGATCGAAGGCCGTGCGCCGGTGAGCTGTTCTGTGGCGGCGGCCATGCCGCCCTCGAACTGGTAATAATCGTCGCTGTCGAGCAGGTCGTGCTCACGATTGTCCTGGTTCTGAATGACGGCTTGCACCGAGCGCAGCCGTTCTTCGAACAGGCCGCGTTCGGCCTTGCCCTCCTCGCCGGCGCCATAGGCATAGCTGCCCCAGACGAGATAGGCCTCGGCAAGATCGGCGCGCCGTTCCCAACCCTTCTCGTCGATCAGCGCCTGCAATCCGGCGCCGTAAGCGCCGGGTTTCGAGCCGAACACACGGTAGCCTGCCCGCCGTTTAGCCGACACCTCGTCGAGGCCGGCGGCCGCAAGCCTAGCTGCCTCGCCGCGCATCCGCACAGCGATGGGATTGTCGGCTTCGTCCTCTTCAAGCGCGCCGACGGCGCGGATCGCCTTGTCGAACAGCGCAATCTGCTCGGGAAAGGCATCGCGGAAGAAGCCGGAAATGCGGAGCGTCACGTCGACGCGCGGCCGCCCGAGCATCGCCGGCGGAATGATCTCGTAGCCGGTGACGCGCCGCGAACTCATGTCCCAGAGCGGCTTGACGCCGATCAGCGCCAGGGCCTGGGCGATATCGTCGCCGCCGGTGCGCATGTTTGACGTGCCCCAGGCCGTCAACCCGAAGGAGACAGGCCATTCGCCGTGATCCTGCACATAGCGGCGTACCAGCAACTCCGCCGATTTTTTGCCGAGCTCGTAGGCGGCCGGCGTCGGCACGGCGCGGCTGTCGACGGAGTAGAAATTCCGCCCGGTCGGCAGTACATCGGGCCGCCCGCGCGTCGGTGCGCCAGAGGGGCCGGGCGCGACGAAGCGGCCGTCGAGGCCGGCGAGCAGGCCAGCGATTTCGGCCGGCCCGCAGGCCAGAATGGAGGGCTTGAGGCGGGTTTCGATCTCGGAGAGTACACATCTGGTTTGGGACCAGAGGGTCGGGCATTCCATCTCACCGGAAACAAACTTTGCCGCCAGCAGTTCGATGCGCTCGACAGTGTCTCCGTTGGTTCGCCATGGAGCATCGAGAATATCTGCGAGGATTGCGGGCCGTGGACCGGTCCAGGGAGCGGCCATTTCGGTGTTGAGAGGGTCGAAGATGGAGGCACCCCCCTCTGTCCTGCCGGACATCTCCCCCACAAGGGGGGAGATCGGCAAGTCGCTTGGGCTTCCCGAAAAAGAACCGTTTGAAGATGCCGCACCTGCGACACATGAGATTAAGCGAGGCCTCTCATCCCCGATCTCCCCCCTTGTGGGGGAGATGTCGGGGAGGACAGAGGGGGGTATCCCCCGCATGCCGCCGCCCAAGCCCGCATCCGCCGCAATCGCCCGGTGCAAACTCGCATCCCCACCCTCGCCCAGCCCGCGCGGCACCCGCGCCAGCGCCACGGTCAGGTCGGTCAGCAGCCGCCCCTCAGGCGACACACCGAAGACATGCAGCCCGTCGCGGATCTGCATTTCCTTGAGGTCGCAGAGATAGGCATCGAGCTTCTTCAGCGCCTCGCCCTCGCTTTCGCCCTTGGCAATCCCGGCATCCCGGTCGAGGCCGATATCGGCAACGAGCTCGAGGATCTGCCGGCTGAGCAGACGAATGCGGCGGGGATCGCCGCCGGAGGCCTCGTAATATTCGTCGACCAGCGCCTCCAGATCCTTGAGCGGTCCGTAGCTCTCGGCCCGCGTCAAAGGCGGTGTCAGGTGGTCGATGATGACGGCGGCAGTGCGGCGCTTGGCCTGCGTGCCCTCGCCCGGATCGTTGACGATGAAAGGATAGAGGTGCGGCAACGGCCCGAGAATCGCTTCCGGATAACATGTCTCCGACAGCGCCAGCGCCTTACCCGGCAGCCATTCCAGATTGCCGTGTTTGCCCATATGGATGATCGCATGGGCACCGAACTCGCGGCGCAGGAAAGCATAGAAGGCGAGATAACCGTGCGGCGGCACGAGATCCGGCGAATGATAACTTTCCTTCGGATCGATATTATAGCCGCGCGCCGGCTGGATGCCGACAAGCACCTCGCCGAAACGCGCGAAAGGCAGGGCGAAGACGCCCTCGCGAAAATACGGATCGTCTTGCGGATTGCCCCAGCGGGCTCTCACCTCATCTTGAATCTTATCGGGAAGAGATTCCAGGAAGCTGTTGTACAGACTCAGGGAAAGCGTCTCGCGGATGATCTTTCCATCGGAGCCGGAATTGGTCGGCCCTTCCATCAGGTGGCGGATCAGCGCATCGCCGTCGGCGGGAATCTCGGCGACCGGATAACCCACAGCCCGCATAGCCTTCAGCACCTCAGTGGTCCCGGCCGGCGTATCCAAGCCGACGCCGTTGCCAAGTCGACCGTCCCGGTTCGGATAATTCGCCATGACGAGCGCGATGCGCCGGTCATGGGCCGATGTTTTCCGCAGCCGCGCCCAGTTGGCGGCAAGCTCGGCCGTATAGCGCACCCGCCCGGTATCCGGCTCGCTGGCGACAATATTCGTCTCGACGGCAGCATCGTAGCGCGCTGCCGTCTTGAAGGAGATCGCCCGCGCCAGCACCCGGCCATCGACTTCAGGCAGCGCCACGTTCATGCCGAGATCGCGCGCCGACAGGCCCTGCGAGGAAGCCGCCCATGCCTCCCTCGACGAGGCCGACAGGATCGCCTGCAACACGATCGCCTCATTCGCCTCCAGCACCGTCGCCTGCCGGTCCGCACCCGGTGCCGAGACGGCAAAGCCCGTGGTGTTGATGACGACATCGGGTTTCAGCGTCGAAAACACGCTTTCGAGAATGCCTGTGGAAACCGGATCCTTGAGGCTATAGGCAAAGACCGGCAGCGGGCGGAGGCCGAGTGTCACCAGCGCTTCGATCAGAGCTTCGATCGGCCCGGTCTCGCCGCTTTGGACGAGGGCGCGGTAGAAGCTGATGGCGACGATGGGGGATGCCTGTTGCGTCGAGTTCGTAGTACCCCCCTCTGTCCTGCCGGACATCTCCCCCACAAGGGGGGAGATCGGCAAGTCGCTTGGGCTTCGCACAAAAGAAACGTTGGAGGATACCGTGCCTTCGGCCGAGGAGATGGAGCGAGACCTCTCATCCCTGATCTCCCCCCTTGTGGGGGAGATGTCCGGCAGGACAGAGGGGGGTGCCACACCCAAAGGCGCACCCTGGAGCGAAGCAACAATCCGCCGCCACTCCTCAACCCCGATCAGTCCCCGCCCCGGCCACCAGATGCCAGCCTTCATCAAAGGCACAGCCGGCGCCGGCTTCTCGGCGCCAGACAGCATCGCCTCGGCATAGTCGAGAAAGGCCCGCGCGTTGGCATCGCCGCCCTCGATCAGATAGGCCCAGAGCGCGTTGAGATCGTCGAGATCAACGTTGGAGAAAGGCACCAGCCCCGCATCCGGCCTGGCGTCGCCCGGCAGCACCGCGATCAGCGCACCGGCGCGCGCTGCTGCCGCATGCAGCGCCTCCAGCGCATAGTGGAAATAGCTGGCGCCGCCGAGCGCACGCACGATGATCAGCTTCGCATGCCGCACCGTGCGCTCGACATAGGTATCAACAGACATCGGATGCTTGAGGCTCAGCAAGCTGGCGAGCCGGAGCGAAGGCCCCGCCCGGCGCTCGCGATGGGCGGTTGCGATCGCGGCAAGCTCGCTGTCGGCCGCCGACAGGAACAGGATATCGCCCGGCGTCTGCCCGAGGTCGATTGCCTCCTCGCCGTCGCTGATCGTTCCCTGTTGAGCCAGAAGCAGATGCATCGGGTTACGCCAGCGCTTCGATCGCCGCCCTCACCGCGTCCTGATCCATTTCGTGCAGGCCGATGACGACGAGGCGCGTGGCGCGCTTTTCGCTCGCGCCCCAGGCGCGGTCGAAATAATGGTCGATGCGGCTGCCGACGGCCTGGAGCTGCAGGCGCATCGGCTTGCCCGAGACATCGACGAAACCCTTGAGACGCAGCACGTCATGGGCTGATATGATCGTCTTCAGCGCCGCGATGAAGCCGGCGGGATCGGCGACCGGGCCGAGCTCGACGACGAAGCTGTCGAATTCGTCATGGTCGTGCGGCGCACCGTCCTCATGCTCCAACTCGTGATGCGACTTGCGATTGGCGATATCGTCCTCCGTGCCGATGCCGAGGCCGAGCAGGATGCCGGCAGACACCTCGCCGTTCCGTGCCTCGATCATGACAGGCTTGCGGGCGGTGCGGGAGGCGACCTCGTCACGCACCCTGATAAGGCCGGCAGCATCGATCAGGTCGGTCTTGTTGAGCACGATGAGGTCGGCGCAGGTGAGTTGGTCCTCGAACAGCTCCTCGATCGGGCTTTCGTGATCGAGCGATTCATCCTCGGCACGGCGCGCATCGACGGCATCATGGTCGTCGGCGAAACGGCCGGCGGCAACCGCAGCGCTGTCGACCACCGTGATGACGCCGTCGACGGTCACCTGCGTGCGGATGTCGGGCCAGTTGAAGGCGGCGACCAGCGGCTGCGGCAGGGCAAGCCCCGAAGTCTCGATGACGATATGGTCAGGACGCTGTTCGCGCTCGAGCAGCTTGGTCATCGTCGGAATGAAGTCATCGGCGACGGTGCAGCAGATGCAGCCATTGGTCAGCTCGATGATATCGTCCTCGGTGCAATTCTCCGCACCGCAGCCCTTCAGCACATCGCCGTCAACGCCGAGATCGCCGAATTCGTTGATGATCAACGCAATCTTCTTGCCGCCGGCATTGGTGAGCAGGTTGCGGATCATCGTCGTCTTGCCGGCGCCGAGAAAGCCGGTGATGACGGTTGCGGGGATCTTCTGCTGGTTCATGGACTTAACCCTTCATTTTCAGCGGCAGGCCTGCCGCGATGAAATAGACTTCGGCGGCCTTCGCCGCGATCGATTGGTGCAGCCGGCCGGCATGATCGCGAAAATCCCGCGCCATGCGATTGTCGGGCACGATGCCGAGACCGACCTCATTGGAAACGAAAACGAGCCGCGCTTTCGCGGCGGGCAGGAAATCGGCAAGGGCGGCGAATTCCGCCGCCATGTTCCGCTCCTCCATCATCAGATTGGTGATCCAGAGCGTCAGACAGTCGATCAGCACGATGCGCCCCGGTCCGTCGATGGCGGTGAGCTTGCCGACAAGATCGAGCGGCTCCTCATGCGTCGTCCAGGACGGACCGCGGTCGACCTTGTGTTGGGCGATGCGCGCCTGCATCTCCTCGTCCCATGCGCGGCCGGTCGCAAGGTAATGGCGGTCGAGTCCGGCGGCCGTCACGAGGTCTTCGGCGAAACGGGATTTGCCGGAGCGTACGCCGCCGAGGATGAAGGTGGCAGTCATGCTCAAACGCCCCTCAGGGAGAGTGCGTAGCCGTGGCTTGTTCCGAGTGCACCTTTCTCGGCTACTGAGGGTGTGACACCCCCCTCTGTCCTGCCGGACATCTCACCCACAAGGGGGGAGATTGAATCGCCGAGAGCTTTTCTCCAAACAATTGATGTAGGGCGACGGTCGTGCTGCTTGCCGATCTCCCTCCTTGTGGGGGAGATGTCCGGCAGGACAGAGGGGGGGACCCAGCATTCGACATAAACGGCCGAAAGCACACCTCTTGCAGCACTGCTTGGAGGCGTCGCGCGCCCTGCACCAGGCCGCGCCGAATTCAATCGTTCAGCCAAGACAACCTCCGTGCTGGCAACGGGCATAGTGCCCAGGTGTGGGCTTCTCGCCCGGCCGCATGGCAGGTCTCCTGGCTCGCGGTTATCGGCCGCGATCGGGGCGGACCGGAAACCGGTCGCCCTGATCGTGCCAGCGGATCATCCTCGCCTTCCCGGCTGCATCAGTGAAAAGGTGGACGATTCGTAGACTTGAGAGGCGTCCGACCCCGGTTGATCACCATGCATATCCAGTGGCTTTTCCGGCATGTCGCCCATCCCGCCCGCTTGCATGATTGCAAGCCGCCGGCCGGAAGGGCTTAGTGCCGGATGGAAGACCCTGACCGCTCTACAGTCGCGGGGTCGGCTGTGATGAAGGCGCCCGGCTTGGGTCCGCCCCGTCACATTCCCTTTTCATCCGGAAGGGCGCAACACCGATCCGGAACCATCCGTTATGTCAGGATGGTCAGTCGACCATCCGTTATCGGGATGGTTAGGCAAGCGCAGGGGTGAAGTCAACCGGCCTTCACGGCTAGGGAATAGCCGGCCGGTTGGAGCGCCCACGCCAACACGACTTACTCTACCTAAAATATCGTCTTTTATCAGAGACTTACGTGATAAATATTTATCCCGCGCTCCGGCTTTTCGCCGCAATTGCGTCGCAAGCGGAGTGCCCGACCATCTCCGCCCTTGACCGGGCCTCTCCCCGCCTAGTTGTCTAGCCATGCTTATGAAATTGGATCGGCGCGGTTTCCGCGCGCTGCGTGTTTTCTTTGATCCGGGACGCCTGAGGGCGCTGACCCGGCGCAGCGAGGTCGGCCTGTCGCTGGCGGGCGCCGTCGTCGGCATCATCTCGGGTCTTGCCGTCACCGGCATGAGCTACGTCTCCAACGAGCTGCATCAGCTGGTCTTCGGCATTGCCGACAGCGAAAGGTTGAGCTCCTCCGAGATCGAGAACAAGCTGCTGCTGCTCACCGCCCCGGTTATCGGCGGCGCCCTGCTCGGCCTGCTGCTTTTCGTGCTGGCGAAACGACGCAAGAAACCGATGGTCGACCCGATCGAGGCCAATGCGCTGCATGGCGGCCGCCTGTCCTTGACCGACAGCATCATCGTTGCCGTGCAGAACCTGATCTCCAACGGTTTCGGCGCCTCCGTCGGCCTGGAGGCCGGCTATACCCAGCTTGCCGCCGGCCTCGCCTCGAAATTCGGTCTGAAGCTGCAGCTTCGCCGCTCGGACCTGCGCACCCTCGTTGGCTGCGGCGCGGCGGGCGCCATCGCCGCCGCCTTCAACGCGCCGCTGACCGGCGCCTTCTATGCTTTCGAGCTGATCATCGGCACCTATACGATCGTCTCGCTGACGCCTGTCGTCGTCTCCGCCCTTGTCTCCACCCTGATCGCAAGGCTGCTCGCCGGCAGCGATTTCACCATCGATATCGGCAGCTTCGGCTCGGTCGTGCCGGCCGATTATATCCCAGCGCTGCTGCTCGGTGCGTTCTGCGCCGGTGTCGGCATCCTGATCATGCAGGGCGTCGCTTTTGTCGAGGAGCTTGCGCGCAAGAGCTCGATCGCCCCACCCTTCCGCCCGGCACTCGGCGGCATCATCGTCGGGCTCTTGGCGATGATCTCGCCGCAGGTGCTTTCGGCCGGCCACGGCGCGCTGCATCTCAACCTTTCCCGTGACGTGGCAATCCCGACGCTGATCGGCCTCTTCCTTTTGAAATCCTTCGCCTCGGCGATCTCGATCGGCTCCGGCTTCAGGGGCGGCCTGTTTTTCGCCTCTCTGTTCATGGGAGCCCTGCTCGGCAAACTCTTCGCCTATTGCGGCCCCTATTTCGCCGATGCGACGCTGACGCCCGTCATCTATGCCGTGGTCGGCATGAGTTCGCTTGCCGTCGCCGTCATCGGCGGGCCGCTGACCATGACCTTCCTGGCGCTCGAAATCACCGGCGACTTTCCGATCACGGCGCTGGTGCTCGCTGCCGTCATCACCTCCTCGCTGGTCGTGCGTTCGACCTTCGGCTACTCCTTCGCCACATGGCGCTTCCACCTGCGCGGCGAAAGCATCCGCAGCGCCCATGATGTCGGCTGGATCCGCAATCTGACGGTCGACAAGCTGATGCGCGCCGACGTCAAGACGGCAAGGGCGGGCATTTCTCTGGAGGAATTCAAGCAGGCCTTCCCGATCGGCTCGACCCAGCGCGTCATCCTCGTCGAGGAGAGCGACAAATATGCGGGCCTCGTGCTGGTGCCGGAGATTTACGCCAATCCGACCGATGCGCAGGACGAGGGCAAGACGCTTGCCGATTTCATCCACTATCGCAACGATTTCCTGCAGCCGCAGATGAATGCCAGGCAGGCGGCGGCGATCTTCGACAAGAGCGAAAGCGAAGCGCTCGCCGTCGTCAACAACCTGATCGAACGCAAGGTGATCGGCCAGCTCAGCGAAAGCTATACGCTGCGCCGCTACAGCGAAGAACTCGACCGCCGCCGCCGCGAGGTCTCAGGCGAGATCTGAGCAAGTCGGAACACTCCGTCGTCAGTCGGTGCCGGCGAGTTTGAAGACGTTGACCGGCTTCGAAACGCCGCGCAATTCGAAGGAGCCGAGACATTCGCTGGCAACGGCAGAGGTGACCGCGAAACTCTCCGACATCAGCAAATGGTGCCCGAGCGTGCCGCAGAGCTTTTCGAGCCGCGAAGCCTCGTTGACGGCGCTGCCGATCACCGTGAAATCAAGCCTGCCGCGTGCGCCTATATTTCCGTAGAAGACCTCGCCGAGATGCAGCACGACATCGACGCCGATGTCAGGACCTACATCATTCCTCCGCTGACCATTCAGCACCTTGTTGGCTTCTAGAATATTCCTTGCTGAAGCCAGAGCGGCCATGCAGGCCTTTTGCGGATCTTCAGCATCGGTCGGAAAGATCGCCAGCACGCTATCGCCCATGAACTTGAGGATCTCGCCCGAATTTTCCTCGACATGCCAGCCGATCAGCTCGAAATGTTCATTCAGAAACCCGGCGATTTCGCCCGGCTGATAAACCTCGGTCAGCGCCGTGAAGTTTCTCAGGTCCGCAAGCAGGATCGCAGCATTGATCGCCCCTCCCTTTCCCCTCTGAATATCGCCTGCAAGGATGCGTGCACTTGTCTTGGCGCCTGTATAGACGGCGAGGATATCCGATGCGGTTTTCGTTGCCGCGATACGATAACAAGCCAGCCCCAGCGCCGGGAAGAGCTTCGCGACGATCGCCAGTTGATCATCGGAAAATCCGCCCGGCCTGTCGCTAGTGAGGGACAGGCTGACGCCGCGTAGCGCAGCCTCCTTCGGGAACTCCAGCAGGCTGACCAGGTGATCCGTGCCGCCGCTATGCGCGAATTCCGCAAGCTGCGGGTAGTCATCGACACCCTCACCCTTGGCGATGTTCCAGCGACCTGACGTTTCGCCACGGCCCAAAAGAAAATAGATCGGGGTCTTTTCGAAATTCAGCACTCCCGCAGTGCCATATTCGGCATTCTCGATCGTGGTCGCACCGCCGCGCACGAAATTGGCCGAGACGCCGCCATACATGGGATGAATTGACGGCATTGAAATGCTTCCCCGCCAGATCGGAAAGCCATCCGCGATCAACCGATCGCACAATGCGGCTATCAGCTCGGCGATATGCTCAGCTGTGATTCCATGTTCTATAAGCCACTGAATATGATTGCTAATTTTTAAACCTCCACATGAGCCGCCACAATCTTATGATGGCAAATCGGGCAAATGGGCGGCAATCCGAACCGGGTCGCCACGACATCCAGTGATAGCCCGGCCAAACCGATGTTTCTAGCCATCGAGCTCGGCCACCACAACCGCGGGGCAGATGGCAGAGAGATTGATACCGTTATCGACGCATTGCGAGGTTTTACGCCCGATGCGGACGCCCACCACGAGGCGCTAGCGGAACCTGCTCCAGTCTGCATCCTGGGAGGCGACGAAGGGTATTTCGCCCCTCGACAAGGCAATGTCTTTCAGCATGTGATCTGGCAAGGCGCCAAGCTGATTTGCCGCCGATCGCCTGCGTCGCCAGACGACAAGGGCGCGCAGCGGAGAGGTAAGCAGCGCCATCACTTTGCGCAGTCGCAGCTCGACCGCGCCGGACAAGAGCTTCTCGTTCATTGTGATCCCCATGAATTTGCGCGTGCCGATGGCAAGATCGCAACCCGGAGAACCGGTCGGCGACTCGTTCGCCGGCCGGTTCCGACATCCTAGCGCGCCGAATGTGGGCCGATGAGCGTCGTGATCTCCGTCACCCGGTCCGCCGGAAAGCCACCCTTTTCCGCGTGCCGATAGACCGCTTCCGCGCTCTCGGCCTCATGAACGCAGTACATCTTGTCCCCGGTCACATAGCTGGTGATCCAGGTATAGGGTTCGCCGAGGGACGCTACGACGGCGTTGGATTTCGCCGAGATCTCGCGCAGAGTTTCCTTGTCCATGTCCCCGAGACCTGGAATGTTTCGTTCGACAACGAATTGCGGCATTGTTTTATCCTTTCATGATGTTTTGAGTGAGCTGGAGCTTCATCAACCGTGCGCATGCCGGCAGCTGACGTCAGGGTTCATGTCGGCGAACGGTCCCCTCGGATTGTTCTTCCATGCCCAGACGTGCAGCTCGTAGAAAGCCGGAAGGCCGTAGCGGTTCGGTGCGTTCGTGAAACTGAACAGCTGGCCGCCGAGATTGGCGGGACCTTTCGTCGTGATGTATTCGACAGCGACGAGTTTCATCTTGCCGTGTTCGTCAGGCTCGTACATCACGGCCTCCGGTCTGGAGAGATCAATGGCCTCATCCTTGATGAGGTCGGCACTGACATAGTGGATACCCATCGCACCTCCATCTATGCCGCTGGTGCACGGGATCGGCGAATAGCCTTCCTTGACGGCCTGGTTGACGTCCCGGAAGCGCGCATTGGCCTCCCGGACCTGTTCCGGCAGGCCGCCGCCGCCGAGCGCTGCAGCCGGAAGAGCTGCCATAATGAGAAGCGCCGCGATCGGCGCTTTTGTCGCTTTCATGAAGATTGCCCTCCAATTTCTGGTTGTCCAAGCCGATTGGATTCCGGCCGGCAGTGCGTTGTAAAAAATCCGCGCGATGAAACATCTCCCGCATGGGGGATGAAATCTTCCGCAAATCCCGGAAATGAAGGCGCCGTGGCCGGCGACAATTGACCGGGCTGGCCGGGCTGATGCAGGATTGTGATCATGGAACAGCAGCTGTCGGAAATTATTGGCGCTATTTATGATTGCGTGGCCCGGGAGGATGCCTGGCCAAACGCTCTTCGTCTGATCAATGGTCAGGTGAACGGTTTTCTAACCACGCTTGCCGTCTTCGACACCACCACGCGTTCCGCACGGCTGGCCCAGATCGCCTGCGACGACGGAGAGGCCATCCGCACCCTCGTCGCGCATGCGAAGGACGTCCCGTTCTTCCACCTTCTCCACCGAATGGAGATCGATCAGCCGGATACGCTGGAGCGGATGTTTTCCCTCTATGGACCCGATGGCGAAGCCGTCTGGAAAAGCGGTGCGCTACACCAGAACTTTCATGCCAGGTATGGGGTTCTAAACTCGATCGACATGGCCGTGCTGAAGCGCCCGACCCGTGTCGGGACGATCAACATTTCGGTGCAATACGAACCGAGCGAGCGACGTGTCTTCGACATCATCGGGCTGCTCGGTCCGCATATCCGCCGTGCCGTGACGATCCACGACATGTTCGAGATGGAGCGCGCCGAAGCCGCCGTCCTCAGGGAGGTCATCGACGCCCTCGATCATGCGGTCTTCATCGTTGCAGAAGACATGACAATCCTCTTCGCCAATGAAGCCGCCGAAGCGCGGCTGCGCGAGCAGCACGTGGTCCACTCGCTTTCAGGCCGTCTGGCCGCTCGCTATAGTTATGCAGGCGCCGCCCTTTCCAACGCAGTGGCGCTTGGCGCGCGCGACGAAATCAGTCTCGCAGCCGCTGGGATCGATGTTCCCCTTGCCTCGGCGGAGCGCCCCGCCGTCGCCCACGTTCTGCCGTTGCAGCGGCGCACCGAAAGGGGACGCTTCGAAAGCCGGGCGGCGGCGGCGATCTTTCTCGCCGCGGCTGGAACGGTGGTCCAGTCTGCCGTCGAAGCCGTTGCCGCCCTTTTTGCTCTCACGCCTGCCGAACGGCGCGTGGTCGGCTACGTGTCCGAAGGTATGACGCGATCCGAGATTGCAAATGCGCAGGGCGTTGCCGACGGCACCGTGAAATCGCAACTGGCCGCCATCTACGACAAGACGGGAGCGGAAGACCAGCGCAGCCTGCAGCAGCTCGTACGCGAACTCAGCCCACCTGTCAGGCGCGCCTAAGAAGTCGACATCAAACTTCGGTCGATTGGGCGGATTACGCGAAAAGGCACGCCGGCGCCACGGCAGTTGCGGGCTCCGCTCACATCCTGACCGTCATACCGCCGTCGACCGTCAGCACATGGCCGTTGACGAAGGAAGCGGCGGCGCTTGCCAGAAACAGCGCCGCGCCGGCGATCTCGTCCGGCCGTCCCCAGCGCTGGACCGGGATGCGCTGGCGCACGAAGGGCATGAATTCCTCGTTCGCAGCCATCGCCGCGTTCGTCTCGGTGGCAAACCAGCCGGGCGCAATTGCGTTGCTGGTGATGCCGTGCGGGCCGAATTCGACTGCCATGCCGCGCATCAGTCCGGTCAGGCCCTGCTTGGCTGCCGGATAGACGCAGTCGCCGGGCATGACGACATGGCCGCTGATCGAGGTCACCGCGATCAGGCGGCCGTGATTGCACCGCTTCATCAACACGGCAGCGTCGCGCGAAAGCGTCATCGCCGCCGCCAGGTCGGTGCGCAGCAGCTCGATGATCGCATCATCGTCGAATTCGGCCAGAGGCCGCCTGTCGCGGGCGCCGACATTGTTGATCAAAATATCGAGACGGCCATGGTTCTTGTCGACATCGGCCATCGCAGCACGCTGTGCCTCGCGATCGGCGACGTCGAATGCCGCGACCTCCGCCGTGCCGCCCGCGGCCCGGATGGTCGATACGGCGTTTTCCAGCGTCGCCGCCGTACGTCCGTTGACGATGACATGCGCGCCGGCTTCGGCAAGGGCGCGCGCCATCTCGAAGCCCAGACCACGGCCACCGCCGGTCACCAGCGCCACCTGCCCTGCCAGCGAAAATCTGTCCAATATGCTCATGGTTTTCGTCGCTCTCAACCGGGTCCGCCGCGACAATTAATGGACTCAGTCAATTAATTTGGCAATAGCCGAACGACGAGACCGGATGATGGTGAGGCAGCCCCGTCCGGTACACATCCGACCTAACCAAGCAGCCCGGCCAGCCAGCGTGGATCGAGATGACGTTCCAATTCCCCGGCGACGTCGTCGAGCGCCTGCTCGACGCTCTCGCGGTAATTCCTCCGCTCGCCTGATAGGCCGAAACTTTGGAGCAGTCGAGCGCGGTAAGTGTCGCAGCCGAAGAGCCCATGCAGATAGGTGCCCATGATCCGGCCGTCGGACGAAAGCGCCCCGTCGGGTGCTCCATCGATGATTGCCGAAGGCCGATTGCAATCCGGGCCGCGGGTGATGCCGAGATGGATCTGGTAGCCGTCAAGCGGCGCGTCATATTCGGTCGAGCGGGCATGGCTGTTGCGCACGGTCTTTTCCGGCGCCATCTCGGTCTCGACATCGAGAAGCGCAAGCCCCGGTGTCTCCAGCGTCCCGCCCTCGATGCCGAGCGGATCGTGCACCGTCCGGCCGAGCATCTGGTAACCGCCGCAGATGCCGATCACCCGGCCGCCGCGCCTGACATGCGCCTGGAGATCGCGGTCCCAGCCCTGCACCCTGAAGTCGGCGAGATCCGATATTGTCGATTTCGAGCCGGGAAGCACAACGAGGCTCGCATCGGCTGGCATCCGCTCGCCGGCGCGAACGAAGACCAACTCAACATCCGGCTCGGTCCTCAGTGGATCGAGATCGTCGAAATTGGCGATACGTGGCAGCACCGGCACGGCGATCTTCAGCGCGCGCGCCCCGCCCCTCGCCAGCCGTTCGAGCACGACCGAATCTTCGGCCGGCAGGCGCGCGGCACCCCGCAGCCAAGGCACGATGCCGAAACACGGCCAGCCGGTAAAACCTTCGATGGCGCGAATGCCGTCATCGAACAGCGAGACGTCGCCGCGGAACTTGTTGATGATATAGCCCGCAATCATCGCCCGGTCGCCCTCGTCGAGGATCGCATGCGTGCCGACCAGCGAGGCGATGACACCGCCGCGGTCGATATCGCCGACGAGCACGACAGGCACGCCGGCCCGCGTCGCAAAGCCCATATTGGCGATGTCGCCAGCCCTGAGATTGATCTCGGCCGGCGATCCGGCGCCCTCGACGATAACGAGGTCGGTCCCCGCAGCCACTTTTTCAAAACTCTCGAGCACGGCGCCGAGCAGCTCGGGCTTCAGCCGCTGATAGTCGCGTCCCTTTGCCTGTCCGAACACCCTGCCCTGGACGATGATCTGGCTGCCATTGTCCGATTGCGGCTTGAGCAGCACCGGGTTCATGTGGACCGAGGATGGCGTGCGCGCGGCCAGCGACTGCAGCCACTGCGCCCGGCCGATCTCGCCGCCGTCATCGGCGACCGCCGCATTGTTCGACATGTTCTGTGGCTTGAACGGACGGACCGTCAGCCCGCGATTGGCCGCCAGTCGGCAGAGCCCTGCGACCAGCACCGTCTTGCCGACATCGGAGCCGGTTCCCTGCAGCATGATCGCTCTTGCCATGATGGCCCGCATTCGCCTCTCGTTCAGGCGAGGCCTACAATGGGCGGCAACCTCGGGTCAAGCTTGGCCCGGCGCAAGACTTAGCTTGGGACAAGTACCCACGCAAACGCGAAAACCGCGCATGGCCTTGGCTCTGCGCGGTTTGCCGAAAAACTCAGGCGTCTTCGCCCTTACACGGCGAAGCTCGCTTTCTCCGGTACGCACTACCTGAACCGGAGAAGCGGCGGTCATTGCTGCCACGCCCCAACTGATAACGGCACATTCTTACCGGAGAGTTATTGAAGGCTTACGCAAATGTTAATTTTGATCTTTTTTGACATTCTGGCCAAAATTTCTGCCGAAGATCCGCAGCCTGTCGCCAAGAGCGTGCTTTTCACCCGAGGGTGCCAGTTTCGGAATGCTGACATAAATTCTTCGAATTCAATAATTTAGTCACGCAACCATGAGCAGAAGATGGTTGATTTCTGCGAGCGAACGCGTAGGCTCCGTCATAACACGCCATTGTTGAACATGGCTTGCCTATGAACCGGAAAGCCTGTTGCGGTATCGCCCCGGCATTCGGGTGCTCGGAGAGATTTGTCGGTGAATTTCAGAGCCTGCTGCACGTCCACCTAAGAAGAATTCGGGGAATGACGATGAAGACGTTTCTGATTCCGGCCGTCTTTGCCGCGGCTCTTTCTATCGTCGCGCCGGCTGAAGCCGCCGAATGCGGCAGCGTTTCGATCGCCGAAATGAAATGGGCCTCCGCAGGCATTGCGGCGAGCTTCGATAAGATCATCCTGGAAAAGGGATACGGCTGTTCCGTCACCATTGTCGATGGCGACACTCTGCCGACCTTCGCCTCGATGAATGAGAAAGGCACCCCCGACATCGCCTCGGAATACTGGATCAATTCCGTCAGGTCCCTGCTCGATCAAGCCGTCAATAGCGGCCGGTTGGTCCAGGGGGCCGAAATCCTGGCTGACGGCGCCGTCGAGGGTTGGTGGATACCGAAATTCATCGCCGACGCCCACCCCGACATCCGCTCGGTCGAAGGCGCGCTGAAACATCCCGAACTCTTCCCCGCTGAGGACGACCCGTCGAAAGGCGCAGTCTACAACTGCCCCGCCGATTGGAGCTGCCAGATATCGACCACCAACCTGTTCAAGGCGCTTGCCGCCGACAAGAAGGGCTTCGAACTTGTCGAGACCGGCAGTCCCGAACAGCTGGATGCGTCGATTGCCCGCGCTTTCGAAAACAAGGTCGGCTGGCTCGGTTATTACTGGGCGCCGACCGCCATCCTCGGCAAATACGACATGACGCGCCTGAGCTTCGGCGTCGGCCACAACAAGAATGAATGGGACCGCTGTACCGCGGTTGCCGGCTGCGCCAGGCCCGAGCTCAACTCCTACCCGGTCTCGCGCGCCTTCACATTGATGACCAGGTCCTTCGCCAGCCGCACCGGACCTGTCACGACCTATCTCAAGACCCGCAAATGGGACAATGCGACGATCAACCAGGTGCTCGCCTGGCAGGACGAAAACCGCGAAACCAATGAGGATGCCGCGATCTATTTCCTTCGCAATTACGAGAGCCTGTGGACGAAATGGGTGCCAGTCGATGTAGCCGAGAAGGTCAAGGCGAGCTTATAACGGCCAAAACACGATCAAGCATGGACGATTCGATGACAGGCAATGTTCCCTTTCCCGACCGCGAAACCGTTGCGGAAAAGCTCGCTGGGCTGTCGGAGACCGACAAGTCATACCTGGCGCTGCTCATGGAAAACGCCGCCCAGGACGACAACCTGCTCGACGGCCTGCGCCGCCATCTCGATCTCGCCGCCGGATCGCGATTCCTGAACTCGCTGAAGCTCGAAAATCTGGGAATCTGGCTCGGAAGCCATGCGCCGGACCGGCTGCAGATCCGGCTTACGGAAACCGCCCGCTCCAGCCAACATCCCGCCTACCAGGCCTTCCGGACCGGTCTCGACCGATCCGGCGGGCTGGAAAAGATTTATCCCCCGGTCATCCGTTAGGATGATCCGGACCCGGCTGATGATCCCCGGGGTCAGCACCTGATCCGGCGATTCTAGCAGCGATCTGAACGGTCGTTACTTCTTCGCGGCGCGGTCGACCGAGCGGCCGGCATCCTGCGTGGCGTTCACGGTATTTGCCGTATCTTTTCCTATACCGCGGATCGTGTTGCCGCAGGAGGAAAGGGCAAGAAGAACCATAAAAGCTGCGGCAATTTTGGCCGTTGTCGTCATCTCGGATATCCTTGTTTGAAATCAACCCCGAACGGCGACAATTGCCGTCCCGCGCCAATAACGCACGACAAACCAAAAGGTTCACTGGTTATAAGAACACCGGCTAAAGCCGCGCGTCCGATAGGACGCGCCATCACTTTCGATCGGAGCATAATCCTGTCCGATGCAGCTAGGCGGCGACCGCCTTTGCTCTCTCGGCAAAGGCGCCGCGAATGCTGTCAGCCACCGTCTCGATCGGCCCCGACACCTGCGAGGCGGTCAGCAGGCGGATATCGAAGGCGCCGAGTTCCGGCAGCCCTTCCTGAGGCCCGAGGATCGCCATGTCTTCGTTGACATAGGACAGCGGCAACGGCGCGATGGCGAGATCGGAAAGCACGGCGGCGCGCTGCGCCATCGTGTGGCCGCTGAGATAGGCGACGCGATAATGCCGCTTGTTGCGTTCGAGCTGGCAGAGCGCCTCCTGGCGCCAGATGCAGCCGTCTTCCCAGATCGAGATCGGCAGCGGATCGCGGCGATGCGCCGAACCGCACTTGGCGCCAGCCCAGACCAGCCGCTCGCGGAACACCACCTCTCCGCCCGTCGGGAACGGCCGTGTCGCACAGTTGATCAAGGCCAAGTCGAGCCGCTGCTCCTCCATGCGCTTCTTCAGCCCGATGCTCATGTCGATGGTCACGTCGACCATGATGCCGGGATAGCTTTCGGCAAAACTCTTCAGGATGCTCGGTAGCAGCCGTTCGCCGATATCTTCCGGCGCGCCGAGCCGCACGACGCCGCTGAGTTCCGGCATGATGAAGCGCGACACCGCCTCGTTCGACAGCGCCAGCATGTTGCGCGCATAGGATAGCAACATCTCGCCGTGGCGTGTCAGCGACACCGAACGGGCGTCGCGCAGAAACAGCGTTGCCCCCAGTTGCTCTTCAAGCTTCTTGATCTGCATCGACACTGCCGACGGCGTACGGAAGACCGCCTCGGCGGCGGTCGAAAAATTGCCTGTCTCGGCGATAGCCACGAAGGTACGCAGCACTTCGTTGTCAAGCAGCGGAATGGGACGGCGAAATGGAATGCTCATCGTCGCATCTTTCAATTTTTCTGATTTATAACCCCATATCATTTTGTTTGATTGAATGTCAATTGACCCTCATATTTCGGGTGTCGGCAGCTAAATGCAGCAAAGGAGGCCCGACATGTCTCAAACAAGCATCTGGAATATCGTACAGGCCCTTTCCGCATTCAAGTCGCAGAGGCGCAGGGATGCCAACCATGAGCATGCGCTCCGGGAGCTAAGGCGCTTTCCGCCACATCTGCTGGCAGATTGCCAGCGCGAGCTAGAGTTGACCGTCCCGGAGCGCCGCGCGTGCGATGGAACGCGGTAGAGACGCTTGATCGCTTTGAATCCGCTCAGATCGCTGCCGGTCCACTTGCAACTTCCGCTCGACCTGCGCCGCACCGACAGCCGAACGCCGAACGCCGATCACAACCCACCCAGCAGTTTGAACGCTATGATCCACATCGTGAAAGCGACGAGCGTTTCCAGCATGCGCCAGGATGAGGGTTTCGAGAAGATCGGCCGCAGCCGCTTTGCGCCATATCCGAGCGAAAAGAAGAACAGGAAGGAGCCCGTCACCGCCCCTGCGGCGAAAGAAGTCTGCTCTCCCGGATATCGCGTCGATATCGTGCCGAGCAGCACGACCGTGTCGAGATAGACGTGCGGATTGAGCCAGGTGAGTGCGAGGCAGGTCGCGAGCGTCTGCCGAAAGCTTGACGACTTTGCTTCCCCGGCCGTCAGAGCAGCGGACGATCTCAAGGCGGAATAGAGGCTTCTTGCTCCGTACAAGACCAGAAATGCGGCTCCGCCATAGCGCATGACCGGATCGAGCCATGGCATGAACCTGGCGATTTGCTGCAGGCTGGTCACGCCAAGCACGATAAGCGCGGCATCCGATACAGCGCATGCGAGGCAGACGGCAAAGACATGTTCGTTGCGCAAGCCCTGGCGGAGGATGAAGGCGTTCTGCGCGCCGATGGCGACAATCAGGCTGAGGCCCATCATCAGGCCGGTTCCATAGATCGAAAAATTCATCGCTTCGGCCAACGCCCCTCATTTCGGTGAGGCTGCGCTATCGCGATTAGGAGAATTAGGCTAATTAATCCATCTTACTCCAATTAAGCAAAACTAATCCATGCTCGACTATCCCGCTCTTCGCGCCGTCGCAACCATTGTCCAGACAGGCAGCTTCGAAAGAGCCGCGACCGCGCTGAACGTGACGCCTTCGGCCATTTCCCAGCGCGTGAAGCAGCTCGAGGAGCGTCTAGGCGTCGTCCTCATCGTCAGAGGCACGCCGTGCACGGCGACCGAAAAGGGAGAATGGCTCTGCCGCCATATGGAAAATGTCGGCATGCTCGAAGCAGAACTCTTCGGGCAGCTGCCGGCCCTCGTCGATCCCAACGAACCACGCCAAAGGGTCACGCTTCAAATCGCGACGAATGCCGATAGCCTCGGGACATGGTTCGTCGAGGCCATGTCGAATTTTGCCAAAAGCTCTTCCTATCTGCTGAATATCGCCGTCGACGATCAGGACCACACCGCCGAATGGCTGCAGCGCGGGCGGGTGATCGCCGCCGTCACCAGCCTGGAAAAGCCGGTCCGCGGATGCAGGCGTTTTGCCCTTGGGGTTCTGCGTTACCACGCCACGGCAACGCCCGATTTCGTCGCGCGCCATTTTCCACAGGGCGTGACATCAGAGGCGATCCGCAACGCTCCGGCGCTCACCTTCAATCAGAAGGACAGGCTGCAGAGCAGTTGGATCAGGCGAACGTTCGGACGCGATCTCGATTATCCCACCCACTGGCTGCCGTCGCCGCAGAGCTTCGTCGAGGCGAGCCTTTCGGGCATGGGATGGGGAATGAACCCGACACAGCTGACCCGCGAGCACCTCGCATCCGGACGGCTAGTCGAGCTGGTGCCCGACACTCCGCTCGATGTCTCGCTCTACTGGCAGATAAATCGCCTCGCCGCCGACCGCCTGGCGGATCTGACGCGCGAAGTCGTCACCGTGGCCCAGCGCCGTCTTTGATGCATCACTCAAAAATGCGGCATCATCCCGGTGACCGGGTTGCTTTTATCAGACGTAAGCCGTGCGGCTGCCGAACTCGCTGGTCTCGTCAAAATTCGTCGTGCCGATACGCTCGCTTTCGCCGGAAAGTTCTTTCGGAACGTCACCGGCAGGCTTCGATGCAGCAGACGCCTGAGTTTGGCTGCTCTCGCTCGCTTCGAGCTTGGCGATCTTCGCCTCCAGCGTATCGATAGATTTTTCGATCGTGGCGTTCTCTTGCTCGTCCTGCGTTTCCGACAGGGCTGCCTGCTTTTCGGCAAGCTGCGCCTCGAGAGAGGCAAGTTGGTCTGACGAACTGGAAGACGAGGTTGAAGCGGCTGAACTCAAAATGGTGGATGCAGAACTGGAAATTGCGCTGACCATGAGCATGACTTTCGATGATGGAATGTCATCGTTCTAGCCACGGATGGTAAATGTTCGATAAATAAAGTACCGTATGGTACCAAAATAATGAGAGGGCTACGCGAATAGCGCTCTCCTACGCGATGGCGATGATCTCCAGTTCCTGGCCGCCTGTCTCCACCATATCGCCGACAGCCTTGCCCATCAAAAGCCGTGCGACTGGCGAGACATAGGAAATCGATCCGGCCTTCGGATCAGCCTCGTCCTCTCCGACGATGCGATAGGTCTGCACCCGCCCGTCGTCACGACGGAAAGTCACCGTGCTGCCGAAGGCGACAGTATCGATTGACGTAGGGGAAGGCATGAGCTGAGCGGTGCGAAGTCTTGCCGTTAAGTAGCGAAGATCACGCAAAGGACTGGCCGCCTGCCGCCGCCTTTCGTTCACGTCTTCGATTGGGCTCGCAGCATCATAGGCCTCGCGAGCCTGCTGGAACTGTAATTCCAGAGCCTTCAACCCCGCTTCCGTGACAAGGTTCGGATGAGCCGAAATCGGACGATCGGGCAGCAGGGTTTCCGAAGCGGTTTCGAAACTCTCTTCCTTGGTAAAAGCGACGGCCAATCTCGAACTCCATTTTAGCGCGATGCGCTCTTCTAGCTGATGGGCAATTGCCTCGAAACGATCGTCGGAACCATACACCGACCGCGGACGAACCGCCAATCTTGCTTCATAGGCAGCCATCGCCGGCGGCAGAGGCAACCGCTTTCAAGGTCACGGCCCCGTAGCTGTTAAGCGCGGGAACGTCCTGTAACGCATGGCGGTGCTCGGCACCCCTATTTCGAGACGTGCTGGGGTTTGCCCTTCCTCTTGGTCGATGCAAATTCCTCAAGCTGTTTCTCGCTCATGGATTCCACCATCTGTTTCGAGGCGCCTTTGAGTTCGCTCTTCGGCGTCTCGCCACGCTTGGCCGAAAGTGCGGCGCCTGCCGCCTTCTGCTGGGCCTTGGACTTGGCTGGCATATCGATCTCCTTTTGCTCGAACAGAACGGCCGCCGGCGTCAAAGCTTCTTGAGTTCCTCAGGCTTGTGTGCCGCGCGCTTTCCCGATTTGTCGCTCTCGACTATATATTGCGGCTCGGCCTTCGATGCCTTCACGCTGTGGCCTTTGATCTTCGTCGGACTGCTCTGCTTTTTGACCACCCTGCCCTCGGTCTTTCCCTGGCTAGTATTCCAGCTTACCTCATCGCCCCTCTTCAATTGCTTCGACATTGGCGGGCTCCTTTTGCCGAAAAGAGTGAGTAGTTTTTGGACGACATCGTGCTCTGATCATCCTGTTCCAAGGAGGCTGCGGCCCGCAAGCCGCAGCCGACCGGCTGTCAGTTGATGGTGGCCCACTGGCTTCGAACATCCCTGGCGTTCTTCGACAGATGGACGTGAGCATCCACGTGATCGACCCAATCGATCGGGATCAAGTGGTGCTTGCCGTCCTCCGAATCGAGCTTCGTCAGCTTGATGCGCGTGGGGCCGTCGAGGTGATCGACTGTGCCGACATGGGTGCCGTCGGCAGCCCGCACTTCCATATGTTCACGGATCTGCTCTGCGGAAATCATCGTTTCCTCCTTTGCAACATTGTCAGGTACGAAGCGGCAACGAGGTGGAGCAGACTTGGTTCCAAACACGCGCACCGTGTTCAATCGGCAGTCACGTCCCAATTGTCACCCGGATTGAAGGTCCTGACGCCAGCAGCTATTTTTTCGGTCTCCCGGCCGAGATCGGCCTGGTAGACCGTGCCGTTCGCGTTCACGACGAAGGTGTGCACGCCGGTTTCGCCATATCGGATCGGCCAGGCGATAAGGGCAAATCCTGCGATCATGTTGCCGTTGATCACATAATCGAACTCTCCGCCCGCGATGTTCGGCCCCTGGCTGTCGATGATCCTGTAGCGATAGCCGTAATAGCCCTCGCCGGCCTTGGCCTTATCAAGCGCCGCATTGTCTTCGAGGGCATTGCCCGCCGGGCTATCACTCTCGCCGAGATCAGGCGACCAATAGAGACCATCGGTTTTGCCGTCGCTGCTGATCAGTTTCTGGGCATACTCCAGGACGCCGTCATCATCGTGGTCGGCGGAAGAATATTCCTTTTGGGCGTCGACATAGGCCTGCATCGTGTCGATAGTCTGCAATTCGTTCTCGCCAACGCGACGATTGATGATCTCCTCGAACCCGGCATAGGTGTCGAAACCCCATTTGCCATCGTCGCCCTTCACGATCGGAAATGGCAGAGGCCATAATTTGTCGCCGATCTCGATGATCTTGCGGTTATCGACGTCCTTGACGACGATCTTCTTGCTTGTGCCGTCCCGGATCTGTGCGTAGGTGTCCATCACCCCTTCGCCTGCTTTCGCTTTCGCTGCATCGATGCCCAGCAGCGCCGTAAACTTATCGAAATCATCAGCCGCCAAGGCCGCCTTGAAAGCGTCGATGGCCTGTTCCGGCGTCTCGAATACGGGCGGATCGCTCTGCGCGGCGAAGCCCGAGATGACGGTCGCATCGGATGGCTCCGCTGCAGATGTGGAAACCGGATTGGTGGCGAGAACCGCAAAAGCGAACACCGAACCCAGAAGCATGTTTCTGACTGATCTGGTCATGACTTTCCTCCTTCTTCCGGTTATCGACGACGGCCGCCGCCACCACCGCCGCGGCGGATTTCTCCACGACCGCCACCGCGATTGCCGCCGGCCATGGCCTGTCTGCCGCGGTTGGACTGCATCTCAGCGCGCCTGCCGCTATCGACCTGGCCGAGTGCCGACGGCTTTCTCGGCCGGCTGTCGACCCGGGCCGCGGGCTTCGGCTTTGCGACCGGGCGTTTGGCGTTGACCCCGGGCCTTGCGTTTTCGGCAGCCCTGTTCGGCGTCCTTGCCTCGGGCCTGCGGTTCTGCGCAGCCTGCGCGCCCTTCCCGCCCCCGGGAGCCACTCCCGTATTGCCTGCCTTGTTGCGAGCAGCATTGACCCTGTCCGCATCGATCTTGCTCTTGCGGACATCGTTGACGCTGACTTTGCCTGGCTGGTCGCGGATCGTGTTCGCACGATCGTTGCCTCTTGCTCCGACCCTGTTGTTGCCGTTCGCCTCGATACTGGTCCGGAAGGAGCTGCGGTCGATCTTGTTGAACTGCGCACTGTCGAACCCGATCTTGCTGCGGTCGACGTTTTTCCAGTCGACGTCGTTGATATTCACTTTGCCGTTGATGTTGTTGAAGCAGTTGTTGCAGTCGATATCAACGTTGCCGTTCCAGCGCCCGCCCCATACACCCCAACGGTTCCAGTCGACGGCAGCCGCCCACACTGCTCCCGTCACCACGCCGGCAAAAAAGGTGGCGGTCGGATAGTAGTAGTTCGGATACGGCTCGGAATAGTAGCCGATCGGCGCGGCCACATAGTTCGGTTCATACAGCATCTCCGGCGCATACTGCGGAACGTAGATCTTGTCGGGACTGGCGGAGACGATCACCACATTGTCGTTCTCCTGGCTGACCTTGATCTTGTCGTCGCTCTTGATGATGCCGTCGGCGACCGCTTTGTCGCGCAGTTGCTGTATGGCGATCAGAACGTCCTTCTGCTGGTAGGAGAGCGCCTCTCCGAGAGACTGCGTCCAGTCCAGATCCTCGCTCATCATCGTGACGATCTGAGGATAGTTCAGCAGCGATACGATGCTGCCGTCCCACGTCGTCTTCGGCTTGAGCTCGGGCTGCTTCTTCAAGGTTTCGAGAAACCGGGCTGCTTCCACGACCTGCAGAGGATAGAGCGACGCCGATGTGACGAGCGCGACCAGTTCGTCCGGATAAAGTGCAATCCGCGCTACCAGGATTTCGAGTTCGTCCTCGCTCAGCGGCGCCGGCGCGTCGTCTTCCGCCGCGACGGGACTGGAAGCGGCAGGCTCCTGCGCGGCGGCGATCGGCATCGGATGTGGCGAAAACGGGAACCCTGCAAAAGGCAGGAACAGGCCCGTGGCGATTAACAATGCATGAGGTCTAGCCATCTCAAATCCTCCTTGCGGTCAGACATGGTGTGTAGGCTGCCGGCTTTAGTATATTCACATATACTTACATTCATTCCAGTGGCGAGGAAATGTCATGCCGATATCCTCTTCGTTTCCCTCGTCCGCGGCCACAGGATGACGGCAAACAGCAGCGCGTAGATCAAGGCCGCTGCGACATAGACGATGCGGGTCGCGAAGGATTCTGCAGCACTCCCCGGCAGAGGCGAGACCCCGAGGCCGAACAGGATCAGGAAGGTTGTCAGGGCGCCGGCAAAAACCGGGGCGTCCTTCGAGCGACCAGCCGCGCGCCCTCCGATGAGGAGGACGACGACGAGAACGATGAGGAAGATCGAGAAAAGATTGGGGCGCAGCGATAGCGCGGCATAGGCAACGGAGGCGAGCACTCCGCCGAACAGGTTGACGAGCACGAGCCCGATCGCCACTCGCGCACTCGCGGCAACGTCGAGCTGCCCGAGCAGCGAAGCAACAGTGATCGGAATGACCGCCGCAGCGGTCAGGTTGTCGCTCGTCAGGCAGATCACGACGGAGCCCAAAAGGATGACCGTGTTTGCCAGCGCCCGAAGCAAGGCCGGCGGCCGCTCGTCGATCGCCACCGCCTCAACCTCCAGGGAGAACGGCTCGGGAAAGACCGCATGGGCGAACCACATCAGAGCCGTGCCGGACAACACCCCGGCGACCAGGATGGACAGGATGGAATTGGCGAGCTCCTTGTTCAGGATGCCGAGCAGAGGCACGATGATCGAAACGACGAGCACGAGAAAGACGGCCGGTCCTCCCTTTCCCGTCGACTGTGCGGCGAAGCACGCAAAATAGGTCAGCCCCAGGATCAGCAGAAATGGCGCCGGGCGGTCGCCGAGCACCTTGGTCAGAACCATCATCGCCATCCCGGCGATCAGGATGATCATCGCCGCGCCGATGGTCTTGCCGAGCGGCATCGGCCGCGAACTTCCGAGCAGAAACTGGGCGGCAAAGAGCGGACCGAGGAAGGGCACAATGGCCCCCGCATAGACTGCGAGCGTGAAGCCGATCGAGACCGCGAACGCAACCCGCAGCCCTTTGCGTTTCTGCTCCTCGACCGCGAGGCTCCTCTCAGCGGACATAGGTCAGCACCGACATGATGCGGATCCAGAGCGATCCCCAGGCATTGGTGACCGGGTTGTCGCCGGTGTAGATGACGACGGTCGCCTGCGAGCCGTAGCGTACGCCGCCCTTGGGCCGCTGCGCCTCCTCGATGATGAGGCGGACCGGAAACCGCTGCGGCTCCTGGACCCAGCCGCTATCGCTCCGGATCGTCGGCAATCCGGTGTTCGGGTCCGTGCTCCCTTGCGATACACCGAAACCAACGCTCTCGACCTGCGCCGGAAACACCCGACCGGGAAGCGCGTCGAAAAGAACTTCCGCCCGGTTGCCGACGGCTACCTTCTCGAGGCTGTTCTCCTTGAAGGCGGCGGTGATCCAGATCGTGCCGACATCGATAAAGGTCATGGCTGACTGTCCAGCCGACACAACCTTACCCGTTGTAAGTTGGAGGTTGGTCACGACCCCGGCCGAAGGTGCCTGAACGGTGGTCCGCAGCAGATCGAGTCGTGCCTTTTCGAGCGCAGCCAGAGCTGCCCGGAGCTGCGGATTGTCATTTCCGCTCGGCCCGAGCTGCTCCTTGGCCTTGGCCAACTCAGCCTCAGCACCGGTGACGGCCGCCTCTGACTGACCGAAAGCCGATTTGGTTGAATCAGCCCGCGCTTTGGAATACACGCCCCTCTTTTGCAGCTCTGCGGCGCGCGCAGCTTGTTCGCGAAGATTGTCCCGATCGACTTGGGCCGTTACGAGCTTTGCCTGCGCCGCATCGACAGCAGCCGTTGAGGCGCCCATTGACTGGCCGACACTTGCAAGGCTCGCCTCGGCCTCACTGACCGCGAGTTCATAGCGCTCGGGATCGATACGAAAGAGAATCTGATTGGCCTCGACGCGCGAGTTGTCGGCGACGCCGACTTCCACCACCCGGCCGGTAACTTCGGGCGCGATGCCGACGATATAGGCTTGGACCTGAGCCTGCGAGGTCGACGGCGTGCGCCGCTCCATGAAGATGGAGAGGACGAACAGGACGAGCGCAAGGAGGAGGACGATGAGTGCTATCCTGCGGAGTGGATTCCGAGGCGTTGGGGAAATGGCAGGCTCGTCCAAGTTTTCGGAAACCACGGCAATATCCTTCGGAGGCGTTTCGTTTCGTGGAAGCGCAAAGTTTCAGCGCCGGACATTTGTCGCGATGGTCGTTGCCGGGCGATGGAACGCAAGTAGGTAACCGTAACATACGCCTCGCGATGGCTTGCCGCGTGCGTAGTCTCGCCTCGTCAGCGAGCGGTTGGCGGTACCGAGGCGTCAAGCGCGCCCTCTATCTCCTTGGAGAGTTCGGCGATCAGTTCCTGGTATTCGACGACGCGCTCCTCGCGTTTCGGATCGGTTGAGACGTTCCATTTTTGCAGCGCCGATTGGGCGTCGGCAAAGTCCCTGCAGATTTCCCGAAAATCCTCACTGCGGGCAGAGAGATCGTCGATCGCCTTGATCCTGGCTGGAAACTGCCGACGGACTGCGGTCACGTCTTCGTCCATGGTCCACTCCTTACCGGCATTCGAGACGTCGCCACTGCAACGTGTGCCAGATCCCGATCTTCATGGACGACGATCGGTTCGTGGAGTATGTTACCGTAACATACGGTCTGGCAGCGATGTGACTCCACGGGGGATTGGGGACAGACATGCAGACATCGATACCAGCAGAGGGGTCTGCTGCACCCATTTCTTCAAGGCCGGCGCCTCAAGCCGACGATATCAGCGAGCAACTGGAACGTGTCGTCTCCAGCCCTGAATTTCCGGGCGTCGGTCGCGCGGCAGCGTTTCTCCGCTATGTCGTCTCGGAAACCCTCGAGGGTCGGGGCAACCGGATCAAAGCCTATTCGATCGCGATCGAGGTGTTCGGCCGGGATCCCGGCTTCACCCAGGACGATCCGGTGGTCAGGATCGAGGCCGGACGGCTGCGGCGGTCGCTCGAGCGCTATTATCTCGTCGCCGGGCAGCATGACCCTGTCAGGATCGACATCCCCAAAGGCGGATATGTTCCAACCTTCGCCTGGTCCTGTCCGGAGTCAGCCGAAATTGGAGACGAAGACGCTGGCGAAACATCGCCCTCTGAGGTCCGCCCCGGAGGCTGGTGGCGCGCAAGGCGGGTGTTGTTGCCGGGTGCTGCTGCGCTCGCTGCGGTGACTATTTCGCTCTATTGGATCGGGACGCGATCTCCCGCTCCGTCGCTCGAACGCGTTGCAAGCCTGTCGCCCGATCGTCCGGCCCTCGTGGTCGCTCCCTTTGCCAATCTCGGCGAAGGGCCGGAGGCACAGCTCTACACGGCTGGCCTGACCGAGGAACTGATGACCATCCTGCCACGGTTCAAGGAGATCAAGGTCTTCGGCCGCGAAACGTCCAAGTCCCTCCCCGCGGATGTGGGCGCATCGGAGATTCGGGCCGAATTCGGCGCACGCTACCTCCTTGCCGGCGGGGTACGCACGTCGGGCAAGCGTCTTCGTGTGACGGCGAGACTGCTCGATACCTCGGACGGCGAGATCCTCTGGTCGGAGAACTATGACAATGATCTCGCATCGGGAGACCTGTTTGCGATCCAGACGGATGTCGCCAGAAAGGTCGCGACCGCCATCGCCCAACCCTACGGGGTCATGGCACAGATCGACTCCGCCGGTCCGCCGCCGGACGACCTCGGCGCGTATGAGTGCACGTTGCGCTTCTATGCCTATCGTTCGGAACTGAGCGCCGAAGCGCATGCGCGCGTCCGGGATTGCCTAGAAGCTGCGGTCGCGCGGTTTCCGAGCTATGCGACCGCCTGGGCAATGCTGTCGATCGTCTATCTCGATGAGGACCGGTACAAGTTCAATCCGACACCAGGCCAGGATTCGGCCATACAGCGCGCACTCGATGCCGCCAGGCGCGCAACGCAGATCGATCCGAACAATACGCGCGGACTTCAAGCGCTGATGACGGCGCTGTTCTTCGACAGGCAGCTGGCTGAATCACTTCGTGTGGGCGAGCAGGCGCTCGCCACCAATCCCAATGACACCGAACTGATGGGCGAGTTCGGAACGCGGCTTGCGATCGCTGGCCAGTGGCAACGTGGAGCAAGCCTGCTGGACCAGGCCATCGCGCTCAATCCAGGCAGCGGCGGCTTCTACCACGGAACGCGAGCCCTGGCCGCCTACATGCTCCGCGACAACCACACCGCCGTGCTGGAGATCAGGCAGGCGAACATGCAGAAGTTCCCTCTATTCCATGTTGTTGCCGCCATCATCTACGCAGAAGCTGGCATGATGGACGACGCCCGCCGGGAAGGACAGGTGTTCGTCGGCATGCGACCAGACTTCCTGCCGAACATTGTAACGGAACTCGCAATGCGCAACATGCAGCCCGAAGATCGCAATCGTCTGATCGAAGGACTTCGCAAAGCGGGGATGACGGTGCCCGATCCCGACGCAATTGCGTCGACTGCCGCCACCTCGGACCTGCAACCTCGCTGATACTGTCTCCCCGACCGTAACATACCCGATCATACGGGCACGCCATCTCGTCTTCGCATAGTCTGACCTCAGTGCCGACTTCGACCGCCGCGGCGTGCGGCGTCGAGGCCCGTACAAACTTGACAGGGCTATGAGGAACGCCAGTGAGCACAGCAAAATGTCTTGACGGCCGAATTCAACCAAGCCCTTCCCTAGCGCAATTCCAGCAAAAGTGCGCAGCGGTTTTGCGTCCGGAATTGCGTGAAAACAAAAAGACAGAGCATTTCCGTGGCTCGGAGAAACTAGGTAATGCTCTGGGTTTGAAATGGATATCGGCTCTGCTGCTGCTCTGCGCATTGGCCGGATGCGGCGGCCACCCGAAGAACGTGCTCATCCCGGTTGCCGATAGCGCGCCGAACGCCACCAAGGTCGCCATGCTCGTGACCACGACGCGCAGCCGCTCCACGATCCAAGGCGAAATGTTCACGGGCGAACGCGCACTCGCCCCGGCCTTTGCCGACATCACCGTATCCATCCCGCCTGCGAACGTCCGCAAGATCGGCGAAGTCGCCTGGCCGAAAAGGCTTCCATCCAATCCGGCAACGGACTTCGCAACCTTGAAAGCCGAGGAGATCACGCGCGACGACGCCAAGAAATGGCTGAGCGCCTCTGTCAGGAAGAGCCGCGACCGCAGCGTGCTGGTGTTCATCCATGGCTTCAACAACCGTTTCGAAGATTCCGTCTATCGCTTCGCTCAGATCGTCAAGGATTCTGGCGTCCACAGTGCGCCCGTGCTGGTGACGTGGCCGTCGCGCGGAAGTCTGCTCGCATATGGCTATGACAGGGAGAGCACCAACTACACGCGCAACGCATTGGAGATGCTCTTCCAGTATCTCGCGAAGGATCCAGAGGTGAAGGAAGTCTCGATCCTGGCGCATTCGATGGGGAACTGGCTGGCGCTGGAAGCGCTTCGGCAGATGGCGATCCGCAACGGCCGCCTCCCTGCCAAGTTCAAGAATGTCATGCTGGCCTCGCCCGACGTGGATGTCGATGTCTTCCGCCAGCAGATCGTCGACATGGGCAAGCAGCATCCGAATTTCACCCTGTTCGTTTCGCGAGACGACCGCGCGCTCGCGGTTTCCCGCAGGGTATGGGGCGACGTCGCCAGACTCGGCGCCATCGATCCCGAGCAGGCCCCTTTCAAGAAAGAGTTGGCCGACAGCCAGATCACCGTGATCGACCTCACCAAGGTCAAGGCGGGCGACAGGCTGAACCATGGAAAATTCGCGGAATCGCCCGAGGTCGTTCAGCTCATCGGCGCTCGGATTTCCGACGGCCAGACGCTGACCGACAGCAAGGTCGGGCTCGGGGACAAGATCCTCGCCGCGACGACGAGCACGGCGGCGGCGGCGGGCAGCGCCGCCGGCCTGATCCTTGCCGCCCCGGTCGCGGTCGTCGATGCCGACACCAGAGATAATTACGCCGGCCAGGTCAGCGGCCTCACGGGTCCCGTGGGTACGCGACCGAAGGCGTCCGAGTGCACTGCCGCGGGCCGATCGAAGGAGACATGCAGGCAATAGCGCTTCAGCAACCGGCAGACGCAACAGCTTCATCGAGATCAGGATAGACGATGCCTTTACTTTCCAAGATCCGCATGGTCAGGCCGCTTGTCATCGGGGCCACCCTGGCATCCATTCTCCTTTGTGCCTCCATTGCCGTGGCGCAGAGCGCGACGCCTGCGAGCCCGCAGCCTGAAAGTGTCCAGCGCTTTATCGGCATGTTCTCGGATCCGGATGTCCAGCGCTTCCTGCAGCAGCAGTCGGAAGCTGCCAAGGCCGTGACGGAACCGCCCGTCGCAACGCCGAACGCCGACCCTTCATTCTCGGAATTTGCGATGCGGTTCCGTGTCCACGCCTCCGGCCTTCTCGGGGCTATCCAGTCCTTTCCTTCGGAGACGATGCGTGGTGCGGCCATACTCGACCAAGACATCCAGGCGAACGGCGGGACGCGGCCGATCTTCCTGGTCGCTGCCTTCGTCGCCGTCGGTCTGGCCGCGCAATGGCTGTTCTGGTGGATCAGCGCCGGCTGGCGCTCATGGATGGCACGTGCACCCTATGCGACGGTTCTGGAAAGAGTGACCGCATTGACTGCGAGGCTTCTGTGGGCGGCATGTTACGTCCTTTCGTTCGGTCTCGGCAGCATTGGCTTCTTCCTGCTGTTCCAATGGCCGCCAGTCATCAGGGAGATCGTCGTCGGGTACCTCTTCGCAATTGTCGTCTTCCGTCTGGCGAGCGCGCTTTTCGACGTGTTCCTGGCGCCGCGGGCGGAGGAAGGGGGTGGATTTCGTGTCGTCCCGATCACAAGCGATACCGCCGGCCACTGGGCAAAACGCCTGGGCTATCTCGTCGGCTGGTATGCCTTTGGCTGGGTGAGCATCCGCCTGCTCGGTACTCTCGGCTTTTCGGTCCCGGCCCGACAGCTCGCCGCCTATTCTCTCGGCCTCGTGCTGCTTTTCATCGGTATCGAAGCCGTCTGGAGACGGCCGTCTCAATTGGCTGCCGGTCAAGCGAGCCGGATCGGCCTGCGGACGCGGAACTGGCTCTGGACAGTCTATTTCGTTGCCGTCTGGCTGTTGTGGGTGGTCGGCGCCATGAGGCTGTTCTGGATCGCCGTGGTCTGTGCCGCCCTGCCCGGTGCCATCGCCCTCACCAAGGCGTCGGTCAACAATATTCTGCGCTCTTCCACGGACGAAGAGGACGGCCACAAGAAAGGCACCGTCGTCTCGGTGATCGTCGAGCGCGGCATCAGGGCGGCGCTGATCGTCGGCGCCATCATCCTGCTTGCCGATGCGCTCGATATCAGGCTGACGCAAATGACGATGCAGGATTCGCCGCTTCTACGCCTCGTGCGTGGCCTCCTCAGCGCCGGGATCATTCTTCTGGTCGTCGATCTTGCCTGGAGCGTCGTGAAAGTGCTGATCGATCGCAAGCTCGGCGACACCGAGGCCGTCCTGGAAGTCGGTAGCGAACGAGAGCGGCGGCGCACGCGTCTCAGAACACTCCTACCGATCCTTCGCAATTTCCTGATGATCCTCTTCAGTGCCGTCGCAATCATGATGGCACTGTCATCGCTGGGGGTCGAAATCGGTCCGCTGATCGCAGGCGCCGGCGTGGTTGGCGTCGCGATCGGCTTCGGGGCGCAGACTGTTGTCAAGGACGTGATCAGCGGGATGTTCTACCTGCTCGATGACGCCTTCAGAGTGGGAGAGTATATCCAAAGCGGCAGCTACAAGGGCACCGTCGAGTCCTTCAGCCTGCGATCCATCAAGCTCCGGCACCAGCGCGGCGCGGTCTACATCGTGCCCTTCAGCGAGCTTGGAGCAGTCCAGAACATGAGCCGCGACTGGGCGATCGAGAAGATGACGATCACCATCACTTACGATTCCGACATCGAGAAGGCCCGCAAGATCATCAAGAAGATCGGCCTGGAACTGTTCGAGGATCCGGAGTTCAAACCGACGACGATCGAGCCGTTGAAGATGCAGGGGATAGACAGCCTCGGCGACTCAGGCCTGCTCCTGCGGATGAAGGTCATGACACTTCCGGGCCAGCAGTTCACGCTGAAGCGGCGGGCCCTGCGGATGATCCATGAGGCGTTCAACGAAAACGGCATTAAGCTCGCCGTGCCGACTGTCCAGGTCTCGGGCGGCAGGGACGACGCTATTGCAGCCGCTGCCCAGCAGACGCTCGCCGCTCACAACGCGGCCACCGCTGCGGGCCCGGCCTGAGGCCGGCGCTTTTAGGCAATGAAACGAAACACGAGAGCAATGGGAGGAAATGAAATGAAGATCCTGGTCATTCTATCGCACATGCTTGCGACACTTGCCGTCATGATGACGGTCAGCGCGCCCGTCCTCGTTCCCGAAACGGCCGAAGCCGCCCGTCGTGGCGTGGCGGCATGCGGTCCGAGAGGCTGTGGCGCCGCAGCCTGCGGACCACGCGGATGCGCTGCGGTCGGACGCCGAACCGCTCCAGTCGTTCGCCCGCCCGTCCGGCGTGGCGTCGTGGTCGTCGCCCCTCGCCGCTATTGGCGTCCAGGGACCGCCATCGCCGCAGGTGCTGCCATCGGTTTCGTCGCCGGAGCTGCCGCCGTGTCCTTGGCAGGTACGCCGCCACAGTCCGGTCAATGCTGGTATTACACCTCGCCCGCCAAGACGACAGGCTTCTGGGACGTGTGCCCGCGCTGAGTGCTCGCAGAAAGACCGGCGAGTTCGTTTGGTTCTCTTCGTCACTATCCTCCCCCAGCTGGGGAGGGTCTCAATTTCCGCGTCACAAATTTAGAGGGCACGTTCCATGGATTTCACAGTCATCGATGCCGCACTCGTCGGAAAACTTCTCCTGCTGCTTCTGATCGGCATGGGGCCGAAGATTGCCCTGGTGCCGTTTCTGGAAAAGACCCACGCCTTCGATACCCAAACCAAGGTGCGCATCGGGCGCCAGATGGTTATGATCGCCGTTGTCACGGCCCTGATCCTTTTCGCCACCGGCGCTCTGCTGATGCGGCTTCTCCACATCACGGGCGGCGCCGTCGCCGTCGCCGGCGGCATCATCCTCGCGCTGATCGCGATCAAGATGGCATCAGGACCGATAGAGAAGCCGCATGACGACATTGCGGCGCCAGTCGATCCAGACAAGCTGGCCGTATTTCCGCTTGCGGTCCCTTACCTGCTCAATCCTGTCGGCATTACGGTCATCATCATCGCCTCCGGTGAAGTCGTCTCGATCACCAGCGCGATACTCGTCATTGGCCTGATCCTGATCGTCGGCGCGTTGGACTATCTGGTGTTCACCAACATCGACAAGCTCGCCAAGCGTATGAAGCCGGTCACCATGATCGTCTCGGAGGTGGTCTTCGGCATTCTGCTGACCGCAGTCGCAGTCCAGTTGATCGTCGTCGGGCTTGGCAATCTCGGGATCATCACCCCGGGCGCGGCACACTAGATCCGACAATTTTCGGCCGGACCGACCTAAAATTTGAACCGGGACTCTAAATCAAGAAATAGAGCGTGATGTCGTCCGAAACCGCTCACGCATCTCGGCATCATGTTTAGCTGCAGATTTGCGATCCCCCTGCACGGAAAGCCGGGGGATTAAGCTCGATGACAGGCTGCAAAGGTGCCATAGACGGCCGGCGGGCACGCAACGATCATTCAATATCTCTGATGTTATCCATAAGTTCTATTCGTTTGAATGATGAGTTTTCAAGGCCCATATTAGGATCATGGACATGGACGAACCTCCCATTGACGACCATGCCCTTGACCCTAGAAAGGAACCGGAAAATGACCACTCTCACCTATCGCGGTGGTGGTAAGTCCCTCACCTCCAGCGAAAGCCGCTTCGACCTGGCAGATTATGCCCGTAAGCTTGTGCTCGCCTGGACGCGCTGGCAGACGGCCCGCGAAATCGAAGCCATGCCCTTCGACATTCGCAAGGACATCGGCTGGCCGAGCACGGACGACAACAAACACCGGACCATGTAATGAATGCGACATTCCTCCCAAGATAAGGGCGGCGCCTGCCTCGTGCAACGCCACCTTTTTCTTCTTCCGAATTCCCGAATCTGCTTATCGATTGTCGCTCGCCTTTCCGGCATTGGATGGCCCCGCAACTGCATATCAGGCGCAAACGCGCCGCGGCAGGTGGGAGCCAGCATCAGGCTTTCCCAATTACTCCCACCGGCTAATTCTATCGGTTTTCCTTGTAAACGCAGAAGCGAATGACTTCGCGCGGAATTGGAGCAGTTTCAGGCGACCCTGGGCACTGCGCGTGTATACAAGTTCCGAATAACCGACGTAACGATTCCACAGCTGGGCGAAATATATGGCATCCTCCCTTTTCCGGCCGATGATCGACGGGACTGCATGATAATCCACCCGGTTCAGCCGCCAGAATTTTGACGACCTGACGAGAATGTAGCGGGGATTCTGTGGGGGAATGAGGACTTCCCGTAGAGCGTCGAGAAAGCGGGACCGCTCAATTGTCGTGGCACCCTCAAGCCGGCAGTAAATCATGCCGTTTTGGTCGAGCGTCGCCTCGACACTCACTTTTCCCAATTCGGTCCTTATGACGCCCATATGATGCAGCGTCTCCAGAACGGTTATTCCCACTTGCTCCATGCTCCCTTCCAGGGAGCCGTTCCGCAGCAGCAACAGACTAGCTTTGAGTGCACCCGGCAAGCAGAAGATGGCCAGTATTGCGAACATAACGAACAGGACCAACTCCAGTTGTTGGAGCGATCGGATGTGCGTAACGCGAAAGCTGTGCAAAAATCCGTTCAAGATCATGCCGGCGAGCGCGGCGCTGTGCGCAAACAGAAACTTTGTCGTATTCCAGTTAACTAGCCCCTTAGGGGCATAGTTGCTCTCCAATGTTTCTTGCATCCTCGCAACGGCGCGTTTGCTGTGCAGCGCGCTATGCCAGCGGAATTTCAGTGATTTGCGGTCTGCAGCCCTCCGTTCCATCATTTTGTTGATGTCATCAACACCGCGCGCATTCCATTTGGCAGTACCCAGCATCAATCGTTGAAAACCGCTTTGGATCAGCGGAGGCTCGCCGAAGGACAAAGCTTCAAACGCGTAAAATCGGCGTTTTAGCGCATCGACGTCGCTGCCCAGGTCTATTGTCATGGTGTCATAGGGATCGGGCGCTTTTCTGTCGGTCGATTTCCTCCCGAAGCGCAGCGGTATTCTCTGCTCGAGCTTTTCAGGGTCGATGACCGCCAGATGCCAGACGTTCGCGGCCTTCTGAGGGCTTCGAGGATCGATGCGAATGGCACGACCGCGCATCTGATTGGAGAGCACGTATGATCCCACCGTACTTGCCAGGATCAAAGTGTTTACGGACGGTGCGTCCCATCCTTCACCCAGCAAAGCTTGGGTGCCGACCAGGACCGTGATCCCGCCGCGACTGAACAGTTCAGTGATCATATGGACAATATTGCGGCTCAGCTCGCCGCCAAGTTCCACGCTCAGAAAGCCGGCATCGAATGCCGTCTGTTGATAACGGATATGTTCTGCACCTATACCAAGACGGTCTGCGATCTCGTCAAGAATTCCTTTTGACCCCGCCGGAATGACAACCAGACTCCCGGTCAGAATTCCAAGCTTGAGATCAAGTTCGGACCGCCGCAGCGTCTCGAAGATTGGCACGACGCCCATTCTCTCGATGGGCTGAAGGTCCGCGGGGGCAGTGGGCAGCGCATCCTTCCTTATATAGTCGGAAAGGATAACCATACGGAGTTCGTCACGCATCGACGCGCTTTCGAGCCGGGTAATATCGACGATCGCGTTTAGCTTGCTCGCGCTTGATACCAGCAGCTTCTGAACCGATCGTGGATCAGTCAGTCGCACTCTGCTGTGCTCCACTGCCCTAATTTCCCTCAGCCTGTCTTGCTGGCAGCGGATTGCCTGTTCAGCTTCTTCGAAATCATTGCGATAGGTGTAGATAACGCCGTTCAGCAATACCTCTATCCATTGAAGCGTCAGATCCGGTATTTCACGCACCTTGACGCCGAGAATGTCGAGAGTCGACTGCGGCAGGTCGACATATTGGGAATTCAGGAAGATGAGCATGCTGGAGAAAAAGCGTGCATCGTCCAGTATATGCTCCACATTCTCGATCGGCTGCGTAATCCATGGATGGCGCAGAATTGCCTCTTTGAATTCTGCACTCTCAAGCAGCGTTTCAATGAAGTCTCCGATCTGCGCGCGAAACTCGGCCAGCTTCTGTGCTTCCAGCGCACTCGGCAGGCTGAAGTGGACATAATCCTGATGCGGGCAAAGATCGCCTTGCAACACAAGTTCCGGCACGGAAATTTCACCGTCGATCGGCCCGCAAAGCGCCTGATAGCGGTCCCATTCCTGAGGATCTACATCATAAGGAGGCGTAGCTGTCAGCGCGACGACAGTGGGTTGGCCTAGTGCTTCCTTGAGCATCGTCAGCGCCTTCCACCACTCGTTTCTAAGATGGTGCGCTTCATCGAGCACAAGGGTGCGAACCTTCTCCTCGCGCAGCTTCGCGATGATTTTCTTTCTCGCCTTCTCCGTTTCCTGCTTGCCTGGTTCGCCGGATTCCGCCCCGTCGCTGCCCTCCTCTTCACCGTCGAGGACTTCTTCTTCGGACGGATGGCCCGAGAACGCCGCATGCAGAGCTTGATAGGTGATGATCGTGACGGTTCCGGGCGCTCTCACATCGTGGGAAATCCACTCCGGTTCCGCAAGGTCGGGGGGCAGGAACATCGTGCGCAGCCGATGCGCCCATTGGTCCCGGATGGTCTTGCTCGGAGCCAGAATCAAAGTCGCCTCGCCGAGCCTGCACATCACTTCAAGACCTAAAACCGTTTTACCGGAGCCGGGTGCCGCGACAATATGCAATCCGTCATCGCCGATGAGATTTGCAAGATCATCAAGTATCTTCTGCTGATATGCTCGCCACGTGCCCTGAAAAGCGAGGTCCTTCATTCAATGCTGCCTTTTGGATTAAATGCGACGAGTCGTTGTGGAAGCTCCGACTAAAATACTCTTCAGGAATCACTGCACCATCTTGGCGTGGGTCATGCAGCGCCAGTTATGCTTCCCGCATGCCTTTTGACGAAATTTCAACGACAGCGCAATGAACATCAGCTGGCTGTAATGAATGCGACATTCCTCCCCAGATAAGGGCGGCGCCTGCCTCGTGCAACGCCGCCTTTTTCGTGGCCTGATCGTCCATTCCTAAGCCATTTTCAACATTGAATTTCAGTCGCCTATGAGCCTCTCATTTGCCTTGCCCGCAGCCGTTCCCACGGCTTGATCGGCCAAATCGCCGGCGATGTCGCATATTTGCTCTTCCCGGCCGCATTTTTCCATGCCAGTGTCGCTTTCAGGACATCGGCGCGACGCATTCCGCGCAACGAATGTGTCATCGCCCCTCGAGCATGGATTTTGCTATGAACAGGATGCAGATCAAGAAGCGTTCGGTAGTCTTCTTTATGGTACCGCAATTCACCATGCTGCCCTTTTCGGCGGCCGTGGACACCTTGCGCATCGCCAATCGCATGCTCGGCTATCAGGCCTATACCTGGCGGCTGACCTCCGTCGATGGAGAAAAGGTCTATTCCTCCTGCGGCATCGGCGTCGAGGCAAATTCCTCGCTTGCCGAGGAGCGCCGTCATCTCGGCGGCGAAAACCGGCCGGGCATGGTCCTCGTCTGTTCCGGCATCGATGTCGAGCAGTTCAACAACAAGTCGGTCAATGCCTGGCTGCGTGAATGCTACAATCGCGGTGTCGCCGTCGGCAGCCTCTGTACGGGCGCGCATGTGCTTGCCCAGGCCGGCCTCCTGAATGGCAAGCGCTGCGCCATCCACTGGGAAAACCTCCCGGGCTTTTCGGAAGCCTTCCCGCAGGCCGAGGTCTATGCCGATCTCTACGAGATCGACGGCAATCTCTATACCTGCGCCGGTGGCACCGCCTCGCTCGACATGATGCTGAACCTCGTCGGCGAGGACTTTGGCGAAAGCCTTGTCAACCGCATCTGCGAGCAGCACCTGACTGACCGCGTGCGCAACCCGCACGACCGCCAGCGTCTGCCGCTGCGCGCCCGTCTCGGCGTGCAGAATGCCAAGGTTCTGTCGATCATCGAGCTGATGGAAGGCAATCTCGCCGAGCCGCTGTCGTTGATCGAAATCGCCGACGGCGCCGGCCTCTCCCGCCGCCAGATCGAACGGCTGTTCCGCCAGGAAATGGGACGCTCGCCGGCCCGCTACTATCTGGAAATCCGTCTCGACCGTGCGCGCCACCTCCTGGTGCAGTCCTCGATGCCGGTCGTCGAGGTCGCCGTTGCCTGCGGCTTCGTCTCCGCCTCGCATTTCTCCAAGTGTTATCGCGAACTCTACCATCGCTCGCCGCAACAGGAGCGCGCCGAGCGCAAGATGACCATGGCGACCGCTCGCCAGGCCGTCGCCGCCTGAGATTAAGGGCGGCGGCTTGGCCCCACCCTCATAGGCGCTACTGCGCCGCCTCTTCCGTCATCTTGGCGTCGGAATAGACCTGGTTGCGGCCCCTGTGTTTGGCCATGTAGAGAAACTGGTCGGCGGCGTTGAGGTAATTTTCGAAGGTTTCGTAACCGGCGATCTCGGCGATGCCGATCGAAATCGTGACGCCGAGTTCCTCATCGTCGGCCGTGACTTTCAGCCGCGAAATGTCCGAGCGGATCTCGTCGCAGAGCTTGGTTGCGGCTGCCGAATCCATCTGCGGGAAAAGGATGGCGAATTCCTCGCCCCCGAGCCGCGAGAGAAGATTGTCGCTGCCTTCGAAGATCGTGAACAGCCTGTTTGCGACAGCCTTCAGCACCTTGTCGCCGATCTCGTGGCCATAGGTATCGTTCAACCGCTTGAAATGGTCGATATCGAGAATGGCGACGGAGCTCGGCACCTTCAGCCGCAGGCACTCGTTCACCAGCTTCGGGCCGTTGTCGTAGAAATAGCGGCGGTTATAGAGGCCGGTCAGATAGTCGCAGGCCGCCGCCGCCCTCAGCTGCCGCATCTGCGCCAGCGTTTCGGCATTGTTGGCGATGCGGCATTGCAACTCCTCGGCGACGAAGGGCCGGTAGACGAAATCGCTGGCGCCGGCCTTGAGGAAGCTCGCCGAAAGCATGCGGTCGTTGGAGGAGGAAACGCCGATGACACGCAGCCTGTCCGAGCCAAATCGATGGCGGATGCGCCGCGTCAGCTCGTAGCCGCTCATATCGGGCATGTGGTGATCGGTGACGACGAGCTCGATATCGCTGTAGGCCTCGAGCGCCGCCAGCGCCTCGAGCCCCGAATTTGCCTCGACGACGAGATATTGTTGTGCCTTCAGGAGATCGACGAGCACCTGGCGCGCCGAGACGACATCGTCGACGACGAGCACCCGCGTCTTGCGGTTGGAGATCGCCCGCCGGACGGTGGCGACCAGATTGTCGAGCGCGAATTCATTGTCCTTCAGCACGTAATCGATGACATTGCGCTCCATGATCCTGTTGCGCGTGTTGAGATCGAATGTCGCGGTGAAGACGATCGCCGGGATATCGTGCTCGATCGTGCAGTCCAGCGCTTCGCCATAGGGCGAATCCGGCAGGTTGAGATCGACGACGGCCATAGTGTAGCCGTGAGCGTCGTCGGCAAGTTCCTTGCGAAGAGCCTTCAGCGACGGGCATGATTTGACGGCAAGGCCCAGCTCCGTCTGGAACCGGTGACAGAGCACGGCGGAAAACATCCGGGAATCTTCAACCAGAAGTATTTTGAGCCCGCCGGAGCGTAACCCGATGCCATCCCGCAGAAAATCCGCTTGAAAAGCCACAGCCGCTATTCCCCCATGCGTCTGACGGGCACGACTCGGCCCTCTCCCCGGCGGGGACGATAACCGAGAGACCTGTGCGCGTGAAGGGGACAAATAATGGCGCTGTTACTTGTAATTGCAAAAATTCGACGACTGTCCCCGACCATCATTTCCGCCGCCCTGGCGACACCGATACTGGAAGGGTCGTCAGGCAACCGCCCGCTCCTTACGCATCGATTGAATTTGCAGCAGCGTATCGAGGTTCTGGTTGACGCGGCAGTAGAACTCCTCGTCGATGAAGGGACGCAGCATGAAATCATTGCCGCCGGCTTTCAGGAATCGTGCCGAAAGCAGCCGGTTCGAGGAGGAGGAAACGCCGATGATGCGCAGCTCGTGCGAGCCGATACTGGCGCGGATGCGCCGCGTCAGTTCGAAGCCATCGATGTCCGGCATGTTGTAGTCGGTAATGACAAGGCCGATATCGCGGTTGGCCTTCAGGATCTCCAGCGCCTTGCCGCCACTCTCGGCGACGCTGACACGGAAATTGTAGCGCTTCAGCCGGCTCGAAAGCAGGGCGCGCGCGGTCGCGCTATCGTCGACGATCAGCACGTGGTGGCGATGATTGGTGAGGAAGCGGCAGATCGATTCCGCCAGCAGGTCGACGGCGAAGATATTGTCCTTGAGGATATAGTCGACGATATCCTTGGCCATCAGCTTGTCGCGCATGTTTTCATGGAAAGTGCCGGTGAAGACGATTGTGGGTATGGAGAGATCGACCAGATATTCGAGCGCTTCGCCGTTTTCGGCGCCGGGCAGGTTGATGTTCGAGATCGCCAGCGTGATCGGATCGGAAGACTTGTCGTAGGAAACCTGCAGATCCTCGAAGTTGCGGCAGATCTCGACATCGATGTCGAACAGCTCCTTCAGGCGTTTGCTGATCATCGAGGTGAATACGTTGGAATCTTCCGCGACAATAATGCGCGCACCCGCAAACATTTCCCCGGAATATTGCATCCCCGAAATACCTAGAAACGCCATAGCAAACCTTTGATGTAAAATCTGTCCCCGGATCAAACTGATACATCAATTGATTTGAGTAATTATTAATCGGCACGCCTGGATATAAATGAAGAGGCGGCCCGATCGAGCCGCCTCCAACTTCTTTGCGGATATGATTAAGAAATCAGGCGCGAAGCGCCGCATTCTCGGCGTCGCACGGGTTTTCGCCGACAACCGTCGCATTATAGGTCGAACCGACGTTTTGATCTTCGGTTTCGTGCCCTCCTTGGCGCAATCCGGCCGCAGCATGGCAAGCGCCGGCGAGCGGTTGATGCGGAAGCCGAAGGCGCCGTTGGTGGCGCGGCCGACGAGCCCATCCGGCTGGCACCGCTTGGCCGAAGCGGTTATAAACGAGCCATCGACCCCGACCCGCCGACAGGTTCGCCCATGATCCAATCCGACCCGGTGATCGAATGGCTTCTCGACTCCGACCCGTCGATCCGATGGCAGGTGATGCGCGACCTTCTCGATGCCCCGGAGCGGGAATGGATGACTGAGCGGGCCAAAGTCGAGACCGAGGGCTGGGGCGCCAGGCTGCTCTCCTGCCAGGATGAGGACGGGCAATGGGCAGGCGGTGCCTTCCTGCCCGCCGGTTTCGACCCGCTCGAGTGGGAGGAGCGTGGCCAGCCGTGGACGGCCACCACCTTCTCGCTGTCGCAATTGCGGGAATTCGGTCTCGATCCCGCCTGTGGCTGCGTCCGGCGCACCGTCAAATTGATCGGCGCCAACGCCCGTTGGGAAGAAGGTGGCCAGCCCTATTGGGAGGGCGAAGTCGAGGAGTGCATCAACGGTCGCACCGTTGCCGACGGCGCCTATTTCGGCGTCGACGTCTCGCCCATCGTCGACAGGCTGGCCGGTGAGCGTCTCGACGACGGCGGCTGGAACTGCGAGCGGATCAATGGCTCCGTCCGCTCGTCGTTCGCCAGCACCATCAATGTGCTGGAAGGCTTGCTGGAATATGAGAGATCGACCGGCGGCACGCATCGGTCTCGAGAGGCGCGCAGGACGGGCGAGGAGTTTCTGCTGGCCCGCAACCTCTTCCGCCGCCTTGGCACCGGCGAGCCGGCCGACGAACGCTTCCTTCACCTCCTGCATCCGAACCGGTGGCGCTACGACATTTTGCGCGCGCTCGATTATTTCCGCGCCGGCGCGATCCTAACCGGCGCGAATCCCGATCCGCGTCTCGGCGAGGCGATCGACCACCTTCGTTCCAGACGCCTGCAGGACGGCAGCTGGCCGCTCGACAACAGCCCTGCCGGTCGGGTGTGGTTCGAGGTCGATGACGGGCAAGGCAAGCCCTCGCGGTGGGTGACGCTCCGAGCGATGCGGGTGCTCAGATGGTGGGATGCCCAGCCCTCAATCAATGCCTGACGGCAATCCCAGTCCACGTAGGAAATGCCCCTCAAGCGCCCGCAGCAATTCGGCGCGGGCCGCGGGCGTCTCACCGATGCCGGGCTGATTGACCACACCGTACAGGGCGTTGAACAGAAACACCGCCGTAAAGCCGGGATCCCTGACCAACCAGACATTCTCGCCAGCGCCGGCGGCAAGCAATTCGTTCAGATGATCGATCAGGATGTTGCGCGAAAGCCCTTCCCTTGTTGCGGGAGGGGCTGCCACGAAGGCGAGGTGATGCAGCCCGGCGGTGTCGAGATAGCCGGTGGCGCATGCCGTCGACCAGGCCGCCAGCTTCCCGCGCCAATCCTCGTGCCGCCGTCCTTCGACCGCCGCGACGATGCCATCCAGCACGCCCTGCACGAAGCGGGCGCGCAGCGCCTGGAGAACATCGGCCTTCGAGGAAAAGTGCAGGTAGAAGGTGCCCTTGGCGACCCCCGCCCCGGTCGTGATCTCCTCGATCGTGGTCTGCTCCAGGCCCTTTTCCAGAAACAGCCGCTCGGCCGCGGTCATCAGCTCGTCACGCCGCTCTTCGGGGGGCTTGGTTCTCGGTTTTGAAACAGGATTGGCCGGCGGCAAGACTGGTCCACTCTCATTGACGGCGCGCGGGATCGGTCCTGTGCAGATAGCCGGTAAACACGTCGCGCATTGCGGTAATCTCGATCTCAGGCGGCAGACGACCGACTTCACCGCGATGATAGCCGGCATGCGTCACCACATGGGCCAGCATCTCCTCGCGGGACATGCGTCCGCGTCCGCCATCGGTGAAGGTGAAGTCGACGACCTCCTCCATTTCCTCGGGCGTTATACGCGAGGTGTAATCGATATACCAACGATCCGTATCCCGGATATCGGAGGACAACTGTGCCAAAGGCGGCGCTTCGCTGCTCCAGCTCGCCGCATAGGAGTGATCCAGCCGTTGAAGATTGGCGGTGAAGATGCGATCGACGAGATGGGCGTGATTGAGCACGCGAAGGGCCGATCGGAACTCGTCGGATCGCACCTCAGCCCCGAGCGCGTACAAGGCATCGAGAAGCTTGTCGTCGACGCTGGCTTTGTATTGGAACAGCGAGTTCAACAGGGGCTGCGCGCTCATTACGATCTCCGGATATGAAACGGGTGGCGCCGACATCAAACCGGCAGCCTCACCTACATCACTGACTGGTGGTCAGTCAATACGATCCCGATCTCTCTGCCACCTGCCCTGCCGCGCGTTCTTATGTGTCGTTACGCGCAGCAGCCGCTCGCTGCCGCTTGCGGCCCACAGCAGGCCGCCGCCTTGCTGTTCTCCTCTGCCAGCCATCGGTCGCGCGGCTTGCAGCTTGACGGCCGCGGCGAAAGCGCAACATGGACGGCGCCGGCACGGAGAACCGGCATCGCTGCGCAATAAAGCTGCATTGGCCGCACGCCGTCGCTGACTTCGAAGGTCAGCTTCGCCGAACCATCCAGTTGCACATGATCGGAAACCTTGCGGATGATTGCATGGAACTTGCCGGCCAGCATATGCGTGCGGTCGCCTTCCTCGATATCCCAGAGCTGGATGAAGATTTCCGCCCACGCTTCAGGATTGGCGCCGCAATCCAACGCCGAGAATTGGCCCGCCTTGACCTCGGTGACATGATAGCCAGGCTTTACCGCCTTGCCGTCGTAATAGAAAATCAGCGGAGAATCCTTGGCGCCGGTAAGCACACTGAGCAGCAGGCCGAGATCGATTTCGTTCTCTTGAATTTTGCTGTTGTCGATGACGTTAATTAGCGCTAATCCTCGTTTCAATGATTCAAGGATTATTGAAATATGGATCAACGTCAAGCCCTCATCGCATTCGGCGCGCTCTCGCAGGAAACCCGCCTTCACATCGTCCGCATGCTCGTGGTTTCGGGTCCCGACGGCATGGCGGCAGGCGCGATCGCTGAGAAGGCGGAGGTCTCGCCCTCTAATATCTCCTTCCATCTGAAAGAGCTGGAACGGTCGGGGTTGATCGCGCAACAGCGTGAATCCCGATCGATCATTTACACCGCGAACTACGAGGCACTTGGTGGCTTGGTTCGCTTTCTGATGGAAGATTGCTGTTCCGGGCATCCGGAAATCTGCGCACCTGCCGCGGAGGTCGCGGCCTGCTGCGCCCCTAAAATGAAGGAGAAATTGCAATGACCCCTGACCGCATTTACAATGTGCTCTTTCTCTGCACGGGCAATTCTGCCCGCTCGATCTTGGCTGAATCCATCCTTGAGACCGAAGACAAGGGTCGATTCAAGGCCTATTCGGCCGGCAGCCAGCCGAAGGGTGAAGTCAATCCCTATGCGCTGAAGGAGCTTGCGGCGCAGGGCTACCCAACAGTCGGCTTCCGTTCAAAGAGCTGGGACGAATTCGCCGAGCCGGGCGCTCCGGAGATGGACTTCATCTTTACGGTTTGCGACAGCGCTGCCGGCGAGGCTTGTCCCGTCTGGATCGGTCATCCGATGACCGCCCATTGGGGCGTCGAGGACCCGGCTGTCGTCGAGGGCAGCGAAGTCGACAAAGGCCGCGCTTTCGCGCAGGCCGCCCGCTTCCTCAAGAACCGGATCAGCGCCTTTTTGAGCCTGCCTCTTTCCTCGATCGACAAGCTCGCCCTGGAATCGCACCTGCGCCAGATCGGCACCATGGAAGGCGCCAGCATTAAACAGCCCAAGGCGAGCTGATGGGTTTCGATTTGAACCAGCAGGCCTTGGAAGGGCACGACGACAGACTTCGCGGCGCGCTCGCAGGCGCCGGGCTTCCGGTCGATGACCTCACAGACGCCGGCCGAAGCTTCTATCGGTTTTCACGTGGCGGCGAGACGGTCGGCTTCGGCGGGCTGGAACTCTATGGCGAGACTGTACTCCTGCGTTCCATTGTCGTGCTGTCCGATCAGCAAGGCTTTGGCTTCGGCCATGCGATCACCCTTAGCCTGCTCGATCAGGCACAAAGGAAAGGCGCCACTGCCGCCTATCTGTTGACAGAAACAGCCGCCTCCTTCTTTCAATCGCTCGGCTTTCGTCCGATCGCCCGCGATGAAGCGCCGGCCGAGATCCTGACGACGCGGCAGGCCGCAAGCCTGTGCCCGGCATCGGCCGCCCTGATGGTCCGGAGCCTGCCGGCATGAGCGCGCCGATGTTTCCCCCGTCTCGACGACTGGTCGCCGAAGCGCTCGGCACGCTGCTGCTCGTAGCAACCGTCGTCGGCTCGGGCATCATGGCGGATAGCCTGACGGACGATACGGCGCTTGCGCTGCTCGGCAATACGCTGGCAACGGGGGCAATCCTCGTCGTCCTGATTACGATCTTAGGCCCGATTTCCGGGGCTCATTTCAATCCGGTCGTGTCGCTGGTGTTTGCGCTCCGGCGCGAACTGCCTGCCTCCTCCGTTCCCCCCTATATCGCCGCGCAGATCGTCGGCGGCATTGCCGGAACGATGCTCGCTCATGCGATGTTCGCCCTTCCCGTGCTGCAGGCCTCGGAAACCGTGCGCACCGGCGGCGCGCAATGGCTCTCTGAAGTGACGGCAACCTTCGGCCTCGTCTTCGTCATCTTAGCCGGTGTGCGCTTTCGCGCCGATGCCGTGGCATGGCTGGTCGGCCTTTATATCACCGCCGCCTACTGGTTCACCGCCTCCACGTCCTTTGCCAATCCCGCCGTCGCGATTGCTCGATCGCTGACGCACACCTTTTCCGGCATCCGCCCGATCGATCTACCGGGGTTTATCGCCGCTGAAGTCCTCGGCGCCTTGCTGGCGCTGATGCTTGCGGGATGGCTGCTGATGGAAGCCCGCGATCCTGAAACTCTCACCAAGACGGAATCCGCCTCATGACCATAGATGTTACGATCTATCACAACCCCGAATGCGGCACCTCGCGCAACACGCTTGCGATGATCCAGAACGCCGGCATTGAGCCCAACGTTATCGAATATCTGAAAAACTCGCCGTCGCGCGACCAGCTAATCAAGGTGATTGCGGATGCCGGTTTGAGCGTTCGCGAGGCGATCCGCGAAAAGGGCACGCCCTATGCGGAGCTCGGCCTCGACAACCCTGATCTTACCGACGAGCAATTGCTGGACGCGATGCTGAAAAACCCGATCCTGATCAACCGGCCCTTCGTCATCACGCCGCTCGGCACGCGTCTGTCGCGGCCCTCGGAACTTGTTCTCGAAATCCTGCCGGAAACGCATCAGGGCGCCTTCACCAAGGAAGACGGCGAGAAGGTGCTCGATGCCGGAGGCAAGCGCATTGTCTGATTTGCCTGCCATATCACCGATGCATCTGCGTCAACCGGATATGGACGCGCTCAGGCCGGCGTTCTCGACGCACAAGCCGCGCATCCTGATCCTTTATGGCTCGTTGCGAGCAGTGTCCTACAGCCGCTTCCTCGCACAGGAGGCCGCGCGGCTGCTCGAATATTTCGGCTGCGAAGTGCGCATCTTCAATCCGGAAGGTCTGCCGCTGCCTGATGCGGCGCCGGCGAGCCACCCGAAAGTTCAGGAGTTGCGCGAATGGTCGGCATGGTCTGAAGGCCAGGTGTGGGTCAGCCCCGAACGTCATGGCGCGATGACCGGCATCATGAAAGCGCAGATCGACTGGATTCCATTGTCGGTCGGCTCTGTTCGGCCGACGCAAGGCAAGACGCTGGCGGTGATGCAGGTCTCTGGCGGCTCCCAGTCCTTCAATGCGGTAAGCCAGCTCCGCATCCTTGGACGATGGATGCGGATGATCGCAATTCCCAATCAGTCCTCGGTTGCAAAAGCTTTCCAAGAATTCGACGCGGACGGCCGTATGAAACCCTCGTCCTATTACGACCGCGTCGTCGACGTCTGCGAGGAACTGGTGAAGTTCACGCTGCTGACCCGTGATGCCTCGAACTATCTGACCGACCGCTACAGCGAGAGGAAGGAAGAAGCCGAAAAGCTCGAACAGCGCGTGAGCCTCAGATCCCTATGACAATCAGCACCGAACGACCACCGGTAGCGGCCATTGCCGCGCTCGGGCTGACGCAGATCATCGGTTATGGATCGCTCTATTACAGCTTCAGCATCCTCGCCCCCGACATGGCCCGTGATTTGGGCTGGTCATCTGAATGGATCTTCGGCGCGCTCTCTGTGGCCCTTCTGATCGGCGGTCTGGCCGCACCTCTCATGGGCACGTGGATTGATCGCTTCGGCGCAGGCAGGATCATGACGTCGGGCTCGGCGATTGCCGCCGCCGCCCTCGTCGCCTGCGCCTTCGCGCCGGGAAAGATCGCTTTCGTCGCGGCATTGATCGGCATCGAGATCGCCTCGAACCTGGTGCAATATGGCGCAGCCTTCGCCCTGCTCGTGCAGATCAGGCCGCAGGTCGCCCAGCGCAGCATCACCTATCTGACCCTAATCGCCGGCTTCGCCTCAACCATTTTCTGGCCGATCACCACGGCGCTGCATGCGCATCTCTCATGGCAGAACGTCTATCTGATTTTCGCCGCGCTCAATCTCGTTGTCTGCCTTCCCATTCATGCCTGGCTCTCCCGTGGCATCAGCCAAACCAGGGGACGGACCGGAGAGGAGGCCGCAAAACGCGCCGAGCCGAGCCTTCCGCCGTCGGTGCGCAGGCTGGCCTTTATCCTGATGGTGACAGGCTTTGCTTTGGAAAGCTTCGTGAACTCGGCGCTTCTGGTTCACATGGTGCCTGTGATGTCGGCCCTCGGCCTCGGCGCCATGGCAGTGGTGGTCGGAACGCTCTTCGGCCCGTCACAGGTGCTGAGCCGCCTCATCAACATGGTCTTTGGCGAGAGCTTGTCGCAAGTGATGCTCGCGATCATCTGCGCCATCTTGCTGCCGACAGCCCTTGTCATCCTCATCGCCACCGCACCCTCGGTGCCTGGTGCGCTGGTCTTCGCCGTCGTCTTCGGCCTCGGCTCGGGGCTTAACAGCATCGTCTACGGAACCTTGCCGCTCGCGCTCTTCGGAAGCGATGGCTACGGCCGGCGGCAAGGACAAATCATGTCGGTTCGTCTCGTCGTCTCCTCGATGGCGCCGTTCGCGCTTGCCTTCCTGATGGGCTATCTCGGCGTATCATGGTCACTATCGATCGCTGCATTGCTCAGCACCGTCGCCGTTGCCGCATTCTTCGCCATCACGCGGCTGACGCGCCCGGTTGTTGCCCGGCCGGAACCTGTTCCCAATCCCGGAGAAGCTTGAGCGCATTAGTCGGGACAGGCGCTACTTGACGACGGCCGAGCCCTTGACGATGTCGATCGTCTCGCCGCCGTCGAGCCCGATGCGGTCGCCGTCGGGCGTCGTCATGAAGCAGCCGGAAGCACAGAGGTTTTCCGAAGCGCCGGCATCGACCACAACCTCGACGCGCTGGCCGCTCTCGGTGATGACGAGCACGACGGCGGCTGGATCGGTGTTGGTGATGGATGCCGCTTCAGCCGCGGGTGTGGCAAGCAGCGGGACAAGCAGAACGGCGGCAAATCTTGCCATCATGTGCGGCGGCGCTGGCGCGCCCTCCCCTCGAACGATCGGTGCTGCCCCCGGCAGCGATCCCGATAGTGGAGATCATGCACATATAGCTGTGAATGATGGCTGAATGACCCGTTCAGCCTTTCCGATTGCCGTCTGCCGTCTTGCTGCGCAATTGCCGCACCGGCTGCTCTTCCTCCTCCATGGGCGTGTCGGCCGAGTTTTCCTGCTCGTTGGGTTGATCCCTGCCCGCATCGGCAAGCGCGGGACGAGCCTCTCGATGGATGGTAAGATCGGACTGTGGCAGCGGGATCTCGATGCCCTCGGCCTTGAAGCGCTTAAGGATCTCGATCCTGAGATTGTTGCGCACCGCCATGCCGTCACCCATATCGGCGAGGAAGAAACGCAGCTCGAAATCCAGCGAATAGGGCCCAAAGCGCAGGAATTCGACATGCGGCTCCGGATTGCGCATGACGAGCGGTATCTTGGCCGTCAGTTCCAGCAGGATGTCCATCACCTGCTGCGGATCGGCGTTGTAGGCGACGGAAACCGGAATTTCCGAGCGACCGATCTTGTTGCGGTGTGTCCAGTTACCGACGAGGCCGTTGATCAACTCCGAATTCGGCACGATGATCGACTGCTTGCGGAAGGTCTCGATCTCCGTGGCGCGCACCGAAATGCGTTTGACGATGCCTTCGGCCGTGCCGGAAACGACATGGTCGCCGACCTTGAACGGCCGTTCGACGAGCAGGATCAGGCCGGAGACGAAGTTGGAGACGATGTTCTGCAGGCCGAAACCGATACCGACCGAAAGTGCGGAGGCGACGAGCGCGAAGCTCGACAGATCGATGCCGGCCGCCGAAACGCCGATGATCGCCGCGATGCCGACGCCGAGATAGCCGATGCCCGTCTTGACCGAATTGCGCACGCCGAGATCGACATGGCTTCTCGCCATCACATTACCGTCGAGCCAGCGCTGCAGCCAGCGCGTCAGCAGGTAGACGCCGGCAAACAAGAGAATGCCGGTGCAGATGCCGAGCAGCGAGATGCTGATACCGCCGAGCCTGACCTCGGTGAATAGCCTATAGGCAAGAATCTGCAGGTCCTGCACATGGAAGCCCCACATCAGCAGGATCAGCGGGATGCCGACGAGAAGCGCCACCGCATAGATGGCAAGGCCGACAAGCAGGCCGGCCTGGTCGATCGCCACCGGCCCGAGCTTGAAGCGGCGCGTCAGGAAGCTTGCGAAGAAGGTGTCGCCGAAGCTTTCCTGCCTTGATATCGCCTTGCCGGAAAGCAGGCCGACATACATAGTGACGACGACCGCGCCGGTGATGATGAGCTGCGTGGCGACGAAGCGCGCGAGCCCGACATAACCGGTCAGCGCGGTGAGGATGAGGCCGGCGCCGACTACCCGCAGGATGATCGCCATGCCGCGCGGCCAATGCCTTCCCGGCGCATCGGGATCGCCGTTCCTGGCCAGCATCGGCTTGCCGAAGGAGACCGCGATCAGGATCAGACCGATGATCAGCGCGGCGATCAGGCTTCTGACCACGGTCAGCACCAGCGGCGAGCCCATCGCCTCGCCGATCGTGCCAAACAGATAATCAAGCGCGTTGACGATCGCCATCGCCAGCAGGCAGTAGCCGATCGAGCGCGCGCCGAGATTGGAAAGCCGAACGAGGCGCCAGCGCGGTTCGTGCGGTGCGAAGATGGCATTGACGAAGCGGCCGACGAAATAGACGAGCCCGATCGCCCCGAACAGCGCGCCGATGACAGGTGCGATGTCGGGCCTCAGCACATTGAACCCGTTAAGGAAAAAGAACGAGGTGACGAGCAGCACCGAGAGCGCCAGGGTGCGGATCAACGTCGACCAGAAGGCGATCGACAGCCGGCCGATATAGGACGGGTTCTCGACAGCCTCGTCGCGCTGCAGGTAGGAGCCGAACAGCCGGTAGCTGCCGGAGAGCAGGATCAGCGCCGCGGCAAGCGACAGGAAGATCGCGGCAAACATCGGGAAACGCTTGAATTTCCAGACGAAGGTGGCCCAGCTCGACAGCGCCTGCGAGAATTCGCTGGCCTCGTGCACAAAGGCGCTGCCGGCATCGTCGAGCACCGAGACCGAAATCTCGGTGCGCCTGAGCAGCGTATCGGCAAACAGCCGCCGCCGCATCTCGGTGATCTCGTTGACGAGCTTCGTCACCGTGATCGAGAGGTTTTCGGCATCGCCCGTCAGCGCGTTGATCTGCGCGCGTTCGGCGGCGAGCGCGTTGCGCTCCTGGGTGACGACCTCGGCTTCCGGCGGCTGTCCGTCCTTCGGCGGATCGCCGATCTCGGCAAGCCGGTTCTTGATCTGGTCGAAACGCGGCCTAAGATTGACCGATATGGTGATGACGGCGCGGCTGAGCTCGTCGGCCTTGGTCGCAAGCCCGACCAGGGCATCGTCGTTGTCGGCATTCTGCTTGACGCCGTCCTGAAGCGCCGTCAGTTGGACCTTCGCCTTGTCGATCTCCTTTGTCGCCTGGTCGAACGGCGTATCGGCGAGCGGCGCCTGCACGGCCGCCGGTGCCTGCGGCTCCTGTGCGAAAGCCGCAACACCCTTGAAATGCGCGCCCGCGACCGCCAGCGTCAGCAGAAGAATGGTGCGAAGCAGGATCGGTCTCAGCCGCAAAAGCGCCTCCGGGAAAGGTTGTCGTCGGAATAGAATGCCAGCTTGTCTTAGTAAAGAAAGGCGACAGAAAGGCGGAAGCTCCCTGGAAACCCTTAGAAACCGGCATCGGGCCGGGTGAGATAGTCGCATTCCTCAGCCGTGGACTCCCGCCCGAGCATGACATTGCGGTGCGGAAAACGGCCGTAGGTGGCGATCACGTCGCGGTGGCGGATCGCATAATCGAGATATTCGGCATCGCCGAGCGCGCCGAACAGTTCCACCGATCGCTCCTGCTCGCCAAGGTCCTCGGCATGTTCGAACGGCATGTAGAAAAAGGTCCGGCATGCGGGTTCGACCGCCTGATCGGCGCCCGACGCAAGCGCGACTTTGGCTTCCCGAAGCGCCAGCCCATCGGTCGCAACGGCAAGCGCCGTGCCGCGATAGATGTTGCGGGGAAACTGGTCGAGCACGATGACAGCCGCCAGCCGGCTCTCCGCATCCGCCCGCCATTCGGCGTCAACACCCGCGGCAAGGGCCTGATGGGTATCGCGAAAAACCGTGCTGATCTCCGCGTCGAGGTCAGGCGTCGCGCGGAACCACAGCTCCCGGCCGCATCTGACGAACCAGAAATCATAGACTTCCTTCGGTGTGCGAATCGTCGTCATGTCTCCTCCCCTAGCGTCATGTTCCTTGCTGTGATGTCGGTAAACTATTGTAGAGATGGGACAAACGGCCTGTTGTATAGCGGCGAACGAGAGAAACATCGTCGAGTCCAGCGTCAAACGCTACTTCACCTCGTGCAACGAAAACACCAGCGTCGCCTTGGTTCCGTCGTGGCCGGGGTCATAGGCGAAATCCGATTTCAAGCTGGCGGCCATCGCCGTCAAAATGCGTGTACCAAGGCCGGTTCCCCTGGCCGGGCTCGATGGGTCGAAACCGGCGCCGTCATCCTCGACGATGACACGCAATGCCTCGTCCGTCTGGTCGACGATGACGCGGATCTCGCCCGGCACGCTGTCCGGATAGGCATATTTGAAGGCATTGGTGACGAGCTCGCTGACGATCAGCCCGAGCGTGATCACCTTGTCTGTCGCCAGATTGACCGGCTGCGCGGTGAGCACGATCCGGTGCGGTCGCTTGTCGTCGCGCATCGAGGTTTCGAGTTCGGTGAGCAAGCTGTTCAGATATTCGTCGACCTGCACCGAGCCGACCTGGCGGTTGGTATAGAGCCGGCGGTGCACGCTGGCGATGGCATTGATGCGCATCTGCGTTTCGTGCAGCGCGTCGATCGCCACTTGATCCGTGGTCATCGAGGATTGCATACGGATCAGCGCGCCGACGAGGCCGAGGCTGTTGGCGATGCGGTGATTGACTTCGGTAAGCAGCATTTCGGCAAGGTCGCGCTGCTGGCGGATCACCTCCTGCGCCTGCGCCGTCTCGCGGCGAAAACGCGCCCGCTCCAGCGCCTGTTCGAGGGCGGCGGCGAGCAGGTCGAAATAATCGGCTGAGATCCCCTTCAGCATGTAATCGTCGGCGCCGGCCTTCAGCGCCGCGACCGCGATGCTGGTATCGTCCGAACCCGTCGCATAGATCACCGGCGGATGATCCGGCATCGCCGTGATGCAGGGCAGAATGTCGAGGCCGGTCTCGCCGGCCAGGATATGATCGAGCAAGACGGCGTCGATACCGCCTTCGCCGAGTCTCGCAAGGCCGGCCGCGCCGCTCTCGGCCCGCTCGACCGAAAAGCCACGCCCACGCAGGTTTTTCTGCATCAGTAGGGCAAGCCCCTCGTCGTCGTCGATATAGAGGATGTGGATCAGGGCATCCGCATCGCCGCTAGAATTGCTCATTCGGTCTCCCGGCGTTCTCTCGCAGCGACGACCGCCCGCAAGCGTCCGAGTCGTCCGCATGGCAATGTCGTATTGTATTGGCCGCCCGGGGTAAACAGCGGTTATCCCTCGCTCTTGTTGCAGGCGGCGCGGAAGAAGGATGTTGGGAATCCGGCATTTTCAGAACATGACCCTGGCCTGGGGAGGATCCCATGGAAGCCGTTGAAGGAGATGGGGAAACGAAGAACCTGAAATGAGATGCATAAACGCCGAGCGGCCCGATTGGTTCCGCAGCAAGCTAACTTTTCTGGAATTTCCGATGGCCGGATACTTCGGCCCCCGCCTCCGCCGGCAATTGCAGGAAGCGCAGCGACGAGACGACGCCGATCGCGCCGACCACGACGAAAGCCCAGCGGAAATCGGCAAGAACCGGATTGTCGGCGCCCCTGAGAGCCGAGCCGATGTTGAGCACGGCCGCCGCCACCGCCACGCCGAGCAGCATCGATACCTGCTGCAGCATGCTCGACAGCGTCGAGGCCGAGCTTCGCTGCGCCGGGCCGATATCGGCGAAGGCCAACGTGTTCAAAGCGGTGAATTCCATCGAGCGCGACAGGCCGGCAAGGAAAAGCAGCGCGTGGATGAAAAATGGCGGCGTCTGCGGCGAGAGGAAACCGCAGCAGACGATCGAAAGCGCGGCGATCAGCCCGTTGACCCCAAGCACTGTGCGAAAGCCGAAGAAGCGCAGCAGCGGCGTCGTCACCGCCTTCATGCTGAAATTGCCGAGGAAATAGACGAGCAGATAGGTGCCGGCGGCAATCGAGCTGAGGCCGAAGCCGAGCTGGAACAGCAGAGGCAGCAGGAACGGCGTCGCATTGATGGCCATCCGGCAGGCCGTGCCCGCCGACAGCGTCGACATCGAGAAGGTCTGGATGCGGAAGGCAGAAAGGTCGAGCAGCGGATTGTCGACGGCAAGGAAATGCCGCGTCGCCATGACAGACAGTACGATGCCCGCCGCCAGCATTGATAAGACGGGCAAAAGCCCGCCGTCCCATTTGACCGAGAGTTCGAGCGCGGCGAGCAGAAAGGTCAGTCCCGCAGCGCTGAGGACGAAGCCCAGGAGATCCAGCCGGCCCGGATTGGTCTCGCGCTGCTCCGGCACGAAACGCAGCACCAGCGTGATGCCGAGAATGCCGATCGGGATGTTGATGAGGAAGTTCCAGTGCCAGCTGGCATAGGTGGTGATGAAGCCGCCGAGCACCGGGCCGATCACCGGCGCCGTCAGTGCCGGCCAGGTGATCAGCGCGATCGCCTGGACGAGTTCCGACTTGCGGGCATTTTTCAGTACGATGATGCGCCCGACCGGCGTCATCAGCGCACTGCCCGCCCCCTGGACGGCGCGCCACAGCACAAATTCCGCAAGGCTGCCGGACAGCCCGCAAAACAGCGAGGCGCCGGTAAAGACAGCGATCGACATCAGGAAGATGCGGCGTGCGCCGAACCGATCGCCAAGCCAGCCGGACAGCGGAATGAAAGCCGCCATCGTCAGCATGTAAACGGTGATGCCGATGCTCATCGACACCGGCTGCACGCCGAAACTTGCCGCCATCTGCGGCAACGAGGTGGTAACGATCGTGCCGTCGAGGATCTGCATGAAGAAGGAAACGGCAACGACCAGCGCCACGATCTTCGCCTGGCGGCCGCTCGCCGCCTCTTGCCCATTCTCGCTCGTCTCAGCCGTGGTCATCGATCTGCCAATAAAAATTCCGGATGACGCGGCAGGGAAACGGGAAGGAAGCCGATCGAAGATCTGACGCGCGGAGGTGCGCGGACTTGGAAAGCTGCGCACTGGCTGAATACGCCCGTTGCATCCGGCCGGAAAGGCTAAATCTCGCACTACGCAGGAATATTCCCGATGCAGCCGGATAGCTGGCCACTATCAATCCCAAGAAAGGATTCAAGAAAAAGGCCCCGCCGAAGCGAGGCCAAGCTTGATCCGCTCCGGGGAAAAACAGGAGCGGCGCGCAGTCCATACCGTGTGATCCATGTCGCAGCGAGGCCAGATGTCGCTGCATCGGTACGCTCGCCAAAGAATTTTTCGCGATCCGCCGGAAAAGATCGGCCCCCAAAACTATCCGCCCAGGTGGCGCGACACCTGTCGCATCGCAGCAACGATTGGCGCTTGCAATGTTTATAAAAATAGATATCACTAAACATATTGCTAAACATGATGATTGGGGAGTTCATGTGAGCATTCTCTGAAGTGGGTGAACATGCGACGCCGGCGGGGAGCCGGCCCTTAGTTCTGGGAGGAACTTATGCAGAAAACATCGAAAGCCCTTTTCGGGCTGGCCACGGCATTTGTCATGTCGTCGGCATTGCCCAATCTCGCCAAAGCCGATGAACTGACCCTGTGCTGGGCCGCATGGGACCCCGCCAATGCGCTGGTCGAGCTCTCGAAGGATTTCACCGCCAAGACCGGCACGCAGATGAAGTTCGAATTCGTTCCCTGGACGAGTTATGCCGATCGCTTCCTCAACGAGCTGAATTCGCACGGCAAGCTCTGCGACCTGATCATCGGCGACAGCCAGTGGATCGGCGGCTCGGCAGAGAACGGCCATTACGTCAAGCTCAACGACTTCTTCGACAAGGAAGGCATCAAGATGGATGACTTCGTGCCGGCGACGGTCGTCGGCTACTCGGAATGGCCGAAGAACACCCCGAACTACTGGGCGCTGCCCGCCATGGGCGACGTCGTCGGCTGGACCTACCGCAAGGACTGGTTCGAGAAGCCGGAACTGCAGAAGGAATTCAAGGAGAAATACGGCCACGATCTCGCAGCGCCGAAGACCTACGACGAACTGAAGCAGATCGCCGAGTTCTTCCAGAAGCGTGAGATCGACGGCAAGACCGTCTACGGCGCCTCGATCTATACCGAGCGCGGCTCCGAAGGCATCACCATGGGCGTCACCAACGTGCTCTACGACTGGGGCTTCCAGTACGAGAACCCGAAGAAGCCCTATGACATGGAAGGCTTCGTCAACTCGGCCGACGCGGTCAAGGGCCTCGAATTCTACAAGTCGCTCTATGATTGCTGCACCCCGCCCGGCAGCTCCAACGTCTACATGGTCGAATCCGCCGACGCCTTCAAATCCGGCCAGGTCGCCATGCAGATGAACTTCGCCTTCACTTGGCCCGGCCTTTACAAGGACGAGAAGGTCGGCGGCGACAGGATCGGCTTCTTCCCCAATCCGGCTGAAAAGGCGCATTTCGCCCAGCTCGGCGGCCAGGGCATCTCGGTGGTCTCCTATTCCGACAAACGCGATGCCGCCCTGCAATACATCAAGTGGTTCGCACAGCCCGATGTACAGGCCAAATGGTGGGAACTCGGCGGTTTTTCCTGCCTGAACTCCGTCGTCAATGCGCCAGGCTTTGCCAAGAGCCAGCCCTATGCCCAGGCCTTCCTGGACTCGATGGCGATCGTCAAGGATTTCTGGGCCGAGCCGAGCTACGCCTCGCTGCTGCAGGCCATGCAGAAGCGCGTCCATAATTACGTGGTCGCCGGCAACGGCACTGCCAAGGAAGCGCTCGACGGTCTGGTGAAAGACTGGAGCGACGTCTTCAAGGACGACGGCAAGATCTGACGCGTGTCATCCCTGATGCGTGCCATCCTCGACAGGATGGCGGCCCGGATCGGCAGACGAGCCGGGCCGCCAGATCTCTCATATCCTAATAGACCCCGTACCCCAAAAATACCAGGTGAAGACTTGACCATTTCCCATTCCTCCATCGTCGAGAAGGCAGCCGATGCGACTGCGAGGGCAACGCCCTCCTCGGTCGCCCGGCGCGTCCGCGGCCTCTCCGACAGGGCGATCGCCTGGCTGTTTATTGCGCCTGCCATCACCCTGCTCTTGGCGATCAATATCTTCCCACTGCTTTGGGCGGTCTATCTCTCCTTTACCAATTACCGCGCCAACCGGCCGAATGCGCCGGTCCTGGGCGTCGGCCTTGGAAATTACCAGCGCGTTCTGAACGACCCCGATATCTGGCAAGCGATGCAGACTACCGCGCATTTCGTCTTCTGGACGATCGTATTGCAGACGGTGATCGGCTTCACGCTCGCCTACCTGATCGACCGCAAGTTTCGCGGCCATGCCTTCTGGACGACGATCATCCTGATCCCGATGATGCTGTCGCCCGCCGTCGTCGGCAATTTCTGGCGCTTCCTCTACGAGCCGCAGATCGGCCTCTTCGCCTATGCCGTGTCGATGGTGTCTGGCATCCCGACGTCGGATATCCAGATGCTCGGCAATGTCTCGCTGGCGCCCTGGGCGATTATCATCGTCGATACCTGGATGTGGACGCCCTATGTGATGCTGATCTGCCTAGCCGGGCTGCGCTCGATCCCCGACTATATCTATGAGGCGGCCGAGGTCGACCGCGCCTCGCCATGGCGCCAGTTCTGGTCGATCACCGTGCCGATGGCCCTGCCCTTCATCATGCTCGCCGTACTCTTCCGCGGCATCGAGAATTTCAAGATGTTCGACATGGTGACGCTGCTCACCGGCGGCGGGCCGGGCTCGGTCACTGAGGTCGCCTCGATCACGCTGAAACGCGCCGCCTTCGAAAGCTGGGCGACCGGCCGGGCCTCGGCTTTCGCCATCATCCTCTTCGTCGCGGTGTTCGGCCTCGCTAACATCTACGTCAAGGCATTGAACAAGGTGAAGCAACGATGAGCGCCGCCAACTCAGCCCATTCGGTTGTCGTACCGAGCCTGTCCAGCAAGCGCATCGCCGGCACCATCGTCGTCCTCTACGCGCTGATCACCCTCATCCCGCTCGTCTGGATCTTCCTGACCAGCATCAAGTCGCCGCCGGATTCGATCAGCTATCCCCCGAAGATCGTCTTTTCGCCATCGCTCGAAGGTTATTGCAATCTGTTCACCACGCGCACGCGGCAGACACCTGATTATATCGCCTCGCTGCCGGCACCGGTCGGCACCTGCGATGAGGTGACGCGCAAGCGCAACATGGTGATAGCAGGCCCGTCAAACTTCCTGCCGCGCTTCATCAATTCGCTGGTGATCGCCTTCGGCTCCACCTTCCTCGCGGTCTTCCTCGGCACGCTCGCCGCCTATGGCTTTTCCCGCTTCAAGATCCCGCTCGCCGACGACCTGATGTTCTTCATCCTGTCGACGCGCATGATGCCGCCGATCGCCGTCGCCATCCCGATCTACCTGATGTATCGCGAGCTCGGCCTTTCGGACACGGCGCTCGGCATGATCCTGCTCTACACCGCCGTCAACGTCTCGCTCGCCGTCTGGCTGCTCAAGGGTTTCATCGACGAAATCCCGCGCGAATATGAGGAAGCGGCGATGATCGACGGCTATACCCGCCTGCAGGCTTTCCGCAAGGTCGTGCTGCCGCAGGCGACCACAGGAATTGCCGCCACCGCAATTTTCTGCCTGATCTTCGCCTGGAACGAATATGCCTTCGCCGCCCTTCTAACCTCGGGCGAGGCGCAGACCGCGCCGCCCTTCATCCCGACGATCATCGGCGAAGGCGGTCAGGACTGGCCGGCGGTTGCCGCCGGCACGACGATCTTCCTGATTCCGATCCTGGTCTTCACCATTCTCCTGCGCAAACAGCTGCTGCGCGGCATCACCTTCGGAGCCGTCCGCAAATGAGCCACCTGATCGAAACACGCACCCCTGCCCGTCCGAAACGGTCGTTCTTCCTGCGCCGCGGCCCGATGGAGACCATCGCCACCGTGTTGATCGGGCTCGGCTTCCTGATGCTGTTCCAGCCCTTCCTGCTGGTGCTCTACACCTATTCGCTGGTCACCCTGCTTGCAGGCACCGTCATGTTCATCATCGTCTCGAAATTCCCGGAGTGAACCATGGCGGATATCCGGATCGAAAATCTCCGCAAGGAATTCGGCAGCTTCGTCGCCGTCGAGGATTCGAGCTTCACCGTCCATGACGGCGAGTTCCTGGCACTGCTCGGTCCATCAGGCTGCGGCAAGACGACGACGCTTCGCATGATTGCCGGCCTCGAGCTGCCGTCGAGCGGCAAGATCTATCTCGACGGCGAGGATGTCACCTTCAACCGCGCCAGCGCCCGCGACATCGCCTTCGTCTTCCAACTCTTCGCGCTCTACCCGCATATGAACGTGCGTAAGAATATCGGCTTCCCGCTGCTGTCGCAGGGCATGCCCAAAGCCGAAATCCGTCAACGCGTCGAAGAGACCGCCCGCCTGCTGCAGATCGACCATATTCTCAACCGCTCGGTCTCGGGCCTTGCCGGCGGCGACCGGCAGCGCGTGGCGCTCGGCCGCGCCATCGTCCGGCGCCCGAAATGCTTCCTGATGGACGAGCCGCTCGGCACGCTCGATGCCGAGTTCCGCGAGATCATGGTCCACGAGCTGCGAGAACTGCACAACCGCATCCATGCCACCACCGTCTACGTCACCCACGACCAGCACGAGGCGATGGCGATGGCCGACAAGATCGCCGTCATGAACCATGGCGTCATCGAGCAGTTCGGCACGCCGCAGGAGATCTATGCCAAGCCGGCGACCATGTATGTCGCCGATTTCATCGGCTCGCCGCCGATGAACTTCATGCGCTTCACCTCGGGCCTGAAAAGCGGCGACAAGTCGATCCTGCTCGACGGCGTCGATGTCGCCGTTCCTGAGATCCACCAAGACATGGCCGAAAGCCAACTGGCGCTCGGCGTCCGGCCGGAGCATATCCGCTTCAGCGACGCCTCGGCGCTGCGCGGTGCCGTCTATGGCAGCGAATATCTCGGCACTAACCAGGTCGTGGCTGTGGAAACCCAGGGCGGCCTGATCAAGGCCCGCGTTCCCGCCAATCGCAGCTTCCAGATCGGCGAAAGGGTCGGCCTCGAATTCAACCCGGCGAAACTCGCGCTCTTCGACTGCACATCGGGCCGTGCCGTACCGTCCTCGCTCTATCAGGAGACCCGGCATGGCTAATGTCGTCCTCAGGAACCTCGCCAAGCGCTTCGGCGACACCCAGGCTTTGGCCGACCTCGATCTTTCGATCCGCGACGGCGAGTTCGTCGTGCTGCTCGGTCCCACAGGCGCCGGCAAGACCACGACGCTGCGGCTGATCGCCGGCCTCGAAAAGCCCGACAGCGGTGGCATCGAGATCGGCGGCCGCAATGTCGCCGCCGAAGCGCCCGCCGAACGCGACGTCGCCTTCGTCTTCCAGCAATATTCGCTCTATCCGCATATGACGGTTTACGAGAACCTCGCCTTCCCGCTGAAGGCGCCGGTCCGCAAACTCAGCACTGCGGAGATCGACCGGCGCGTGCGCGAAGTCGCGCGCATGGTCCGGATCGACCACAAGCTGGAGAACCGCTCTACCAGGCTTTCCGGCGGCGAGATGCAGCGTGTCGCGATCGGCCGGGCGCTGGTGCGCCGGCCGGCGATCTACCTGATGGACGAGCCGCTGTCCTCGCTCGACGCCAAGCTGCGCGCCGAACTGCGCCTGGAGCTCAAGCGTATCCAGAAGGAACTGGGCTCGACTTTACTCTATGTCACCCACGACCAGGTGGAAGCCATGACCATGGCCGACCGCATCGGCATCGTCGCCGAGGGACGGCTGATGCAAGTGGGAACGCCGCGCGAAATCTACGGCAATCCCGCCAACCTGCATGTCGCCGCCCGCCTCGGCCAGCCGCATATCAACCTTCTGCCGGCGGACCTGCTCCCGGGCGGTCAGCCGCCGGCCGGCACGAAAACCGTCGGCGCCCGCACCGAACATCTTGATATCGTCGTCGGCAAAGATGCCAACGCCGAGATCGACTGGATCGAACATCTGGGCGACCAGAACCATCTGCACATCAGGGTCCGCGATCCCAGGCAGGCCGCGCGGGAACACAAGCTCGTCACACTTGCGGATCCATATCTGGCGATTGCGCCGGGCGACCGGATCAGCCTGACGCTACGTGATCCGCTTTATTTCGATGTGGCTGGACAGCGCCTGTCCTGACCGGCAAACAGACTTGATGATGGCATGAAAAACAAACAGACGGGTCTCAATCGATGAAACACTTCTTCAACCGCAGGGAAAACATCGTCACCGAAGCCTTGGACGGTCTGCTTCTGACGAGCAGCAAGGGTCGTCTTGCCCGCCTCGACAGCTTTCCCGACATCAAGGTGATCCTGCGCGCGGACTGGGACAAGTCGAAGGTGGCGATCATATCCGGCGGCGGCGCCGGCCATGAGCCCTCCCATGCCGGCTTCGTCGGTAAGGGCATGCTGACGGCTGCCGTATCCGGCGAGATTTTCGCCTCGCCGAGCGTCGATGCCGTGCTGACGGCGATCCGCGCCGTGACCGGCGAAAAGGGCGCCCTGCTGATCGTCAAGAACTACACCGGCGACCGGCTGAATTTCGGCCTCGCCGCCGAAAAGGCGCGCGCCGAGGGCTTCGACGTCGAGATGGTCATCGTCGCCGACGACATCGCCATCCCCGAGATCAACCAGCCCCGCGGTGTCGCCGGCACGCTCTTCGTCCACAAGATCGCTGGCTATCATGCCGAAAGGGGCGAGGACCTGAAGACGGTCGCAGCCCATGCCGCCGCGGCAGCCGGCGACATCGCCTCGCTCGGTATGTCGCTTTCCACCTGCAGCGTGCCGGGCCAGGCGCATGAGGACCGTCTCGGCGAGAACGAGGGCGAACTCGGCCTTGGCATCCATGGCGAGCCCGGCGTCGAACGCATCACTTTGCAGCCGGTCGCCGATATCGTCGCCACCATGGTGGCGCGCCTGTCGCCTGCGCTGCGCGAAGGGGCAAGCCACGCCCTCCTCATCAACAATCTCGGCGCCGTGCCGCCACTCGAAATGACCGTCATTGCCAATGCCGTGCTGTCCTCGCCGCTTGGCCGCCGCGTCCGGCTGATCATTGGCCCGGCGCCGATGATGACCGCGCTCAACATGAACGGCTTCTCGCTGTCGCTGATCCGGCTGGACGCCGTGCGTGAGGCCGCGCTAACGGCAGCGGTCGAACCGCATGCCTGGATGCCGGCCGTCGAACGCCACGAGATCCAGATCATCGCCGCACCGAGAACATCAGCCGGATTGAACGGCGCGAACGGCGCAGCTGGAGATGACGCCCACAACCGGCGCCTGATCACGGCACTCTGCGAACATCTGATCTCGCAGGAAAGCGAACTCAACCGGCTGGATGGCCGCGTCGGCGACGGTGATACCGGCTCGACGGTGGCGACGGGCGCCCGCAGCGTGCTGGCCCGCCTCGACACACTGCCGCTCGACCGGCCGGCCGCAACCCTTGCCTCGCTTGGCGATATCCTCGGCACCAGCATGGGCGGATCGAGTGGCGTGCTGCTATCGATCTTCTTCACCGCCGCAGCAAAGGCGATGGCTGACAAGGCCGATATATCAGCAGCCCTTCTTGCCGGGCTCGACAGGATGACGTTCTATGGCGGAGCCGGAGTCGGCGACCGGACGATGGTCGATGCGTTGTCGCCTGCCCTGCAGGCGCTCGCATCCGGCGATGTCGCCGCCGCGGCAAAGGCTGCGGCAGCGGGGGCGGAGTCGACGAAGGCGATGACGAAGGCGAAAGCCGGACGCGCCTCCTATGTCGGCGAAAGGGATCTGGCGGGCGTTGCCGATCCCGGCGCCGTCGCGGTTGCCGGCGCGTTCGGTGTGGCGGCAAGCCTCGCCTGACCGATGTGACGTTTGAAAGCCCGCGGGAGGCGCGGCGACTAGGAGGATGGCAGTGCAGGCGGAACCGGTGCTTGTGGCAGGATTGATCGAGGTGTGCCGCGCGACGATCGCGGCAAACAGCGATCACCTCTGCGCGCTCGATCGCGCCATCGGCGATGGTGATCACGGAACCAACATGCGGCGCGGCTGTGAGGCAGTGAGCGCCGAAGGCGAAAGCCTGTCCAGCCTGCCCTTCCCCGACGCCATGGAAAAGATCGGCCTGACGCTGGTGATGAATGTCGGCGGTGCCGCCGGGCCACTCTACGGCACGCTGCTGATGGAGATCGGCCGCGAGCTTCGCAAAAGCAACGAGAAAGCCGATTTTTCCCTCGTGCTGAAACAGGCAATCGACGCCGTCGCAAGGCGCGGGCGGGCGCATGCCGGCGACAAGACGCTGCTCGACGTGCTCTATCCCGTGCATGCCGCGCTGGAGAAGCGGTCTCCACTCGGTGACGTCGCCCGCAAGGCCGAACGTTCTGCCAGCCGCACGGCTGACATGAAGGCGATGCGCGGGCGCGCGGCCTATCTCGGCGACCGCTCGATCGGCCATGTCGATCCCGGCGCGTCGAGCTGCGCGCTGCTGACCACGGCGATCTGCCGCTATCTCGGGGAGCATCGTCCGCAATGAATGGAAAGACCGCAAATGTGGGTATCGTGATCGTCTCCCACTCGCCGCTGGTGGCAAGGGGGATCGCCGATATGGTGCGACAGATGGTGGGCGACAGCGTGCCGCTCGCCTGGTCGGGCGGCAATGTCCATGGCGAACTCGGCACCGATGCCGGCGGTATCCTCAGGGCGATCGAGGCCGCTTGGTCCGATGCCGGCGTCGCCGTCTTCGTCGATCTCGGCGGTGCTGAAACGAACAGCGAGATGGCGATCGAAATGCTGGGCCTTCCCCGCGCAGCCCTCGTCTCCATCTGCAACGCGCCTTTGGTTGAAGGCGCCGTCATCGCCGCCGCCGAGGCGTCGGGGGGCGCTTCGCTGGCCAAGGTCGTCGCCACAGCCGAGGAACTGTCCCCCTGATGACAACAGGATTGCGTAGTGAAAAACAGGAGCCCGATCCATTGCATGTGAATTGCCAGACGGAGGTAGAAGTCAAGCACGGCGTCGGGCTGCATGCCCGCCCCTCCGTCACCTTCACGCGGCTTGCCAAGTCCTTCCCCTGTTCGATCGAGATCGCCGTCAACGGCAGCGATGTCTGGCTGAACGGCAAGAGCATCATCAAGATCATGGGCGCGCGAATCCGAAAAGGGTCGATCCTTAGAATACGGGCCGACGGCATTCTCGCCGAAGAGGCGATCCGCGCCCTGAAGGAACTCATCGAGCGCAACTTCGATGAGGAAAAGAAACATGGCCGAACCGCTTAGACTGCAAGCCAAGAGCGCATCCCCGGGCATCGCATCCGGCCCGGCCTTTCTCGCGGAGGAGCCGAAGGCTCCTTCCGCTGCCGAGCAGCCGGACACCGCCCCTGCGTCCCGAGCCGTCGGGGGATACGGTGCGCTGGAGAAGGCGATCGACATCTCGATCAGCGAACTCGAGCACCTTGCCGATGGAGCCGACGCCGAAAGCCGGGATATCATCGATTTCCAGATCGAGGTGCTGCGCGATCCCTCGATCGCGGAAGCGACCGGCGCACGCCTGGAAGCCGACGAGAATGTCGTCTTTGCCTGGGTCGCCACCCTCGACGCCTATATCGGCGAACTCGAAGCGGCCGACGAGGAGCAGATGCGGGCACGCGCCGTCGATATTCTCGACATCAAGAACCGCGTGCTCGGCGCGCTCGCCGGCACCCCGATTGCCGATTTCCCGCCCGGCTCGGTCTTCGTCGGCAAGGACATGGAGCCGAGCCGCTTTCTCGCCCATGACTGGTCGAAAGGCGGCGGCATCGCGCTGTTCGCAGGCAGCACCGCCGGCCATGTCGCCCTGCTCGCCCGGGCGAAATCGGTGCCGATGGTGATCGGCACAGGCCGCTTTTCAGCCGCAGACGGAGATCCTGTCAGCGTGGATGGCAACGCCGGTGCGGTCATCCTGCAGGCGGGCAGCATGCTGATCCCGCCGCTCGTGCCTGCACAAGAACCCGCCGGCGACACGCAAACCACCGGCGGCGAGTTGCGCACGGCGGACGGCGTGCCGATCCTGCTCTCGATCAACATCAACGATCCCGCCGAGATCGATGCGCTCGATCCGGCAACGGCAGGCGTCGGCCTGATGCGCTCGGAATTTTCGATAACCTCAGTGGCCGATGCCGCCAATGAGGAACAGCAGTTGGCGATCTATCGCCGCGTGCTGGAGCAGGCAGGCGACAGGCCGGTAACGATCCGCATGCTCGATATCGGCGGCGACAAGCCGCTCCCCGGCCTGGAAGATCTGCCGGCTCTTGCCTCGGGCCTACGCGGCATCCGACTGCTGCTTGCCCGGCCGGAAATCGCCCGCGTCCAAGCCCGCGCCCTGCTGCGCGCCGCCGTCTTCGGTAGGCTGTCCGTAATGCTGCCGATGGTGACCTTTCCCGACGAAATCGACAGGATGCGCGACATCTTCCGGGAGGAAGCCGAAAAGCTCGGCCGCCGCGCCCTGCACCACCGAATGCCGCCGATCGGCATGATGGTGGAGGTACCGGCTGCCGCTTTGATGCTCGACACCTTCGGATCTGCGGCGTTCTTCTCGTTCGGAACCAACGATCTTACCCAGTATCTCGCCGCCTCCGCCCGCGACGATATCGATGCCGATACCGGCAAGGCAGCACCCGCCGTGCTCCGGCTGCTTGCCCAGGCGGTGAAGCTGACCGCCGGCAAGCCAGTCAGCATCTGCGGCGACATGGCCGGCAATCCGCACTATCTGCCCGGCCTGCTCGCCGCCGGTCTTAGGCATTTTTCCGTGGCGCCGGCCCGGCGTCCCGCGATAAGATCGGCGATCATCGGCCTCAACGCCGATGGCACAAGGGCAGCCGGAGAGTAGAATGGCGCGCGAAGACACCGAAGACGCCATTATCGCCTACAAGTCCATTCTGGCGCAGATCATCGACAACAGGCCATCCGGCACGCGCCAGCGCCTGGCGACGGCGCTTGGAAAACATCGCAGCTTCGTCACCCAAATCACCAGCCCGACCTATGCGACGCCGCTGCCGGCGCGCCATCTCGCCACGATCGTCCGCGTCTGCCATTTCAGCGCCGCCGAACAGGAGCGCTTTCTCGAAGCCTATCAGGCCGCCCATCCCGGCAAGCTGCCGGACCTCGGCCATTCCGAGAAATTGCGGCACCTTTCGCTGATGGTGCCCGACTTCGGCGATGACAGGAAAAACCGCCTATTGGAAGAGGCGATCTCCGATCTGGTGCAGAAGATCGTCGCGATTTCAGGGGCGAGTGAGCAGTGAGTAGTGAGCGGGTTGACGTGACGTAATGCTTTTGGCCTTGGGAGGGGCTTGATGAAGAAATTCATGAACACTGCGGAAACCATGGTCGCCGAAAGCGTCGAAGGCTTCGTGCGCGCCCATGAGGCCTTCGTAGTGTTCGGCCCCGAGCGCAGGTTCATCCGCCGTCGCCATCTCACGCCTGAAAAGGTGGCGCTTATATCAGGCGGCGGCGCCGGTCATGAGCCGATGCATATCGGCTTCGTCGGCCACGGCATGTTGGATGCCGCCTGCGTCGGCCATATCTTCACCTCTCCCACACCGAGCCAGATCATCGCCGCCATCGAAGAGGCCGATACCGGCGCCGGCTGCCTGCTCGTGGTCAAGAATTACGACGGCGATCTGATGAATTTCGAAATGGCGATCGAGATGGCCGGCGACCGCCACAACATCGACATGGTCGTCGTCAGCGACGATATCGAGACATCAAGGTCCGGCGAAGGCAATGGCCGGCGCGGCGTTGCCGGAACGCTGATCGTCGAAAAGCTCCTGGGTGCTGCGGCCGAACGCGGCATGTCGCTTGCCGAATTGAAGCAGCTTGGCGAAGGATTGAACACCCGCATCCGCTCGATGGGTGTCGCGCTGAACGGCGTGACGGTGCCGCAGACCGAGCGCACGACATTTTCGCTTGGGCCGGGCGACATGGAAATGGGCGTCGGCATCCATGGCGAGCCCGGCCATGCCAGGCAGCCCTTCGCCGCCTCCGACGCCATCATCGGCCATCTCTGCGAAACCATCGCCGGCGATATCGCGGTGGCGCCGGGTACCCGCGCACTGCTCTTCGTCAACGGCCTCGGCGGCACGCCGCCGGCTGAACTCTACCTCGCCTATAATGGCGCCCGCCGCTTCATCGAGGAAAGAGGCATCCCGATCGAGCGCTCACTTGTGGGAACCTACGTCACCTCGCTCGACATGCAGGGACTGTCGGTCACCCTTGCCTTGCTGACCGACGAGGAGATCGCGCTCTGGGACGCGCCGGTTGCGACGGCGGCTTTGCGTTGGCCGTGACGGCATCCCGAGGGTGTCAGAGGTAAAGCGCTGCCATCTTTCGCCAGGCGCCGGCGCGGTGGGCGCGTCCGTCCCAGACATACAGCTGATGGCCGATATTCTTTTCGCCGAGCAGCCGGCTGAGATAGCGGTTGTTGCCGAGGAAAGGGTCGGCGTCGCCGATGGTGAGAACGATGTCGCGCTCACGCAGCCTGTCGAGCCGCCAGTCGCTGCCGAGCCCTGGAAGAAAATGCGCCGGCGTGTGGAAATAGACGCTGTCATCGTAATAGCCGTCGAACAGGTCGCCGAAGGATTCCACCTTCGTCGTCAGGTCGTAACGGCCGGAAAAGGCGACGAGCTTGCGAAAGAGATGCGGATGGCGAAAGAACAGGCTCGCCGCCTGGAAGGCCCCGAGGCTGCAGCCATGCACGATGGTGCAGTCATGTGGATTTTTCGTCGCCATCAGCGGCAGCACCTCGTTGAGAATGTAATCCTCAAGGGCACCATGCCGGCGGATGCGCTCGGCGGGGTGACGGTGAAAGCCATAGAAGGTCTCTGCCGCCAGGCCCTCGATGCAATAGAGCTGGAGATGGCCAGCTTCCAGCTTGTCGGCGAGACTCGCGACCAGGCCGAGCTGTTCATATTCGAAGAAACGCCCGTCTCGCGTCGGAAAGACCAGCACCTTGGCGCCGGCATGGCCGAACACCAGCATCTCCATGTCTCGATGCAGCCGCTGACTATACCAGCGCAGATATTCGCGGTTCATGGCACCCTGAAAAACTGTCTCACCTTGTCGCGGAGAACCGCCTCTTGCTCAGCGCTGCCAGGATAGTCGAAATGCCCCGCATCCAGGATGAAGATTTCATTAAATTTTGGTATCGCATTCGCGACAGCGAACTGGCAGGGTGGCGCGACGGCAGGATCGAAAAGGGCGACGGCCGTCAACATCGGCACCTTGATCCGGCTGGCGGCGGTCGCCGCATCGTAGAAGCGCAGCGTTTCCAGCACGTTTCCATGTTCAGCCTGATATTCCTGCACCGATTCCGCACTGCCGACGCTCGGCAGCATCAGCCGCAGCGGCTGATGCCCGAAACTCGGCAGCGCCAGATGGCCGCGATCGATGCGCTCGTCGTAGGCGATCGCCATTGCTCCGACACCGCCGCCAAAGCTGATGCCGCTATAGCCGATATACCCTGAAAGCCAGGGATAAAGTGCCGTAAGCGTCGAAACAGCGAGCCAGATATCCTCGACGCAGCCGCCGATGATATAGGCCTCCGGTGTGTCGATGTCGTGCAGCACATGCCAGGACGGGTTCTCGGAGATCGGCGGATGGGCGCTGAGCGACAGCCCGCGGCAGCAGGGAAATATGAGCGCCGTTTCCCTGACCGGTAGATCGAAATCAGGACCATCCCGCCCGCCGTAACCGTGCCCGACGACGAGGCCGCGCCGCACCTGCCCTTCCCGCGGCAGGAGCAGCCAGCCGCCGATCCGGAACTCGCCGGTCGAGAGATAGACGAGGTCGAGCACATGCCAGTCGGGATGGGTGATCCGGCTGCGGGAAAGCACCGGCTGCGGATCGACCGTCAGCGCCTCGAGATAACGCGCCTTCCAGAACACATCGAAACCCTCAGGGGCTTCGGGCGGCTCGACCGCAAGAAGCTCGTCAAGCTTCATGCCGTAGGTTGGATCGAAGGCGAAGGGATGTGTCGTCGGAATAGTCATCCAAGGCTTGTCTCGTGAAAAGGCCGGCGGCGCAAGACTCTGCCTTAGCCAGCCGATAAACCTTACCGACACTCGGACACCTTTACGCGGCGTCAGTCGCCTCGTATCGCCCGGATGTGACGAAGAGCCTGCGGCCAACGGCACGCGCAGCCTCCAGATGAGCGGTCGCATGGTCCGGTCCGGCTTCGAACAGCACCTCTGATGTCACGACCCGGGCGCCGCAATAGTCGAAGATCCCATGATCGATTTGCGTCTTCATCGCGCCGAAATAACCGTGCCGCGCATAGGTCCTGACATCAGCGCCGCCGAGGCCGACCAGATGCACCGGCAGTCGGCCAAGCCGCTTCACCAGCCTAGCATCCGCGCCGTAGTCGTAAGCCCAGCCATTGGTGAAGACCCGGTCGATCCATCCCTTGAGCAGCCCCGGCATCGACCACCAATAGACGGGATAGACGAGCACCAGCGCATCGGCGCGATCGATTCTTGCCTGCTCGGCGGCAACATCGGCGGGCAACACCCCTTCCCTGAGATGCAGGGCGATATCGGCAGCACTGAAGCGAGGATCGAAGGCCTCGGCCGCAAGATCGGCGATCTCGAAGGAATGGCCGGCATCGGAAAGAGTGATGCCCTCGGCGAGATGCGCAGCAACGCCATGGGTAAGCGACCGGGGATCGGGATGCGCGACGACGATGAGCGCGTGCATGCAGAAAACTCCCGTTGAATGATTGCGGACGGAAGTCGCGGGCTGTATACCTTTGGTAAGCTACTTTCAGTAAGTTACTTTTGGTATATAGCGATGTCAAGCGCCGAAACAACAGGTCAGCCGACCAATCCGCAACCGCGCCGCCGCCTGTCGCGGCAGGATCGGCATCGCCAGTTGCTCGACGTCGCTTGGCAGATCGTCCGTGACGAAGGAACGGAAGCGCTGACCCTCGGCCGGCTTTCAGAGCTGGCGGGCGTAACGAAACCCGTGGTCTATGATCATTTCGAAACCCGCCCCGGCCTGCTCGCAGCGCTCTACCGCGAATTCGACGCCCGCCAGACGGCTGTGATGGACGCAGCCCTTGCGGCAAGCCAGCCGTCGCTCGCCGACCGGGCCACAGTCATCGCCACCTCCTATGTCGACTGCGTGCTTCTTCAGGGCCGCGAAATCCCCGGTGTGATCGCAGCACTTGCCGGCTCGCCGGAACTCGAAAGGATCAAGCGCGAATACGAAGCGGCCTTCATCGAGAAATGCCGCATCGCGCTTTCGCCCTTTACCGGTGCCGGCACGATCGCCGCAGCCGGCCTCTGGGCCATGCTCGGCGCCGCCGAAGCCCTCTCTTATGCCGCCGCGTCGGGCGACATCACCGCCGTCGAGGCAAAGAACGAACTCTTCGAAACCATCGTCGCGATGGTGGCGAGAAGTATGGGCGGCGGCACGCATCCCGATCACCTGCGCAATACGGCCGGCCTCGCATCGAGATGATCCGGCGGGGATACCTGTATCGAATCCACCGCCCGCTTCGTCATGGAACTCGGTTATTTCGCGACCCTGGCGAGCGACGCGACGGCCGCCTTCTCGCACCTAATGATGCATGCTGCGCACAAGCCGAACGGCCCGACCTACGCCCATGCTATTCTGACGACGGCCGAACTCATCGAAGTCTTGCCCAAGGCGTCTGCTTCAAAGGACAATGCCATGACCATGCTCTTCAAAATGCTCACAAGTGCCGGCTCGGAATCCCCGAACCGCGACCGACGGAGGTTCCTGACCACCGCGGCGATCGGGATCGCCGCCGTGGGCGCGACCAGCCTGTTTCCGTCCTATCCGGCATCGGCTGCCACGGGAGATGCGATCCGCCCGTTTCGCGTCGACACTCCCGAGGCGGACCTCCTCGACCTTCGCCGGCGCGTGCTGGCAACACGCTGGCCCGAACGCGAGACGGTCGACGACCAGACGCAGGGCATACAGCTCGAAAAGATCAAGCCGCTCGTCGATTATTGGGGCACCGGCTACGACTGGCGAAAGGCGGAAGCGAAGCTGAACGCGCTGCCGCAATTCATCACCGAGATCGACGGCCTAGACATCCACTTCATTCACGTCCACTCGAAACATCCGAATGCCCTGCCCGTCATCATCACCCATGGCTGGCCGGGATCGGTATTCGAGAACCTCAAGATCATCGGCCCGCTCACCGATCCGACCGCTCATGGCGGACGCGCCGAAGATGCGTTCGACGTGGTCATTCCGTCGATGCCGGGCTACGGCTTCTCCGGCAAGCCGACCGGCACCGGTTGGGGGCCGGACCGCATCGCGCGGGCCTGGGCAGAACTGATGAAGCGCCTCGCTTACAGCAGCTACGTCGCCCAGGGCGGCGACTGGGGCTCGCCGGTCTCCGGCGCGATGGCACGGCTCGCGCCACAAGGTCTGCTCGGCATCCACATCAACCTGCCGGCTGTCGTGCCGCCCGAAGTTGCCGCGGTGCTCGCCGCTGGCGGGCCAGCGCCGCAGCGACTCTCCACCGAGGAACGCGCGGCGTTCGATGCCCTCAGCGCCGCAGCCAAGATGGGGAACAGGTCCTATGCCACGATGATGGGCACGAGACCGCAGACGATCGGCTACGCCATATCGGATTCCCCGGCCGGCCTTGCGGCATGGACGCTCGGTCATCCAGGCTTCACGCACTGGACCTACGACAGCAGCGATCCCGAAAAGTCTCCCGACGAGGTGCTCGACGACATCACGCTTTACTGGTTGACCAACAGCGCCGCTTCCTCGGCCCGGATCTACTGGGAATATGGCGGCGGGCGCAGTCCCGTCCTTGCGGCCGGGGAGAAGACCTCCAAGATCGCGCTTCCGGTCGCCATCACCGTCTTTCCTGGGGAGAGCTATCAGGCCCCGGAGACATGGGCCCGTCGCGCCTATCGCAACCTTATCTATTTCCACAAGGTCGACAAGGGCGGCCACTTCGCCGCCTGGGAGCAGCCCGAGCTCTTCTCCGCCGAGCTTCGAGCAGCGTTCAGGCCGCTGCGCCGGTGACCAGCCGGCGAACGGCCCTGCCGCTTTCCGGCCTCGGCATCAGTCCGTATTCTGCCCCGCCGCCGTGAGGATCAGCTTTGTGATCTCGTCCGGGTGGGAGATCAACGACAGATGGCTGGCCTGGATTTCAATGGTCTTCGCCCCCATGCGCTTGGCCATGAAGCGTTCGAGATCGGGATTGATCGTCCGATCCTCGGTCGAAACGGCATACCAGCTCGGCTTCGAACGCCAGGCAGCCTGTGTCGTCTTGCCGGTCAGCAGCGCCTTTTGAAATGGCTGCTGCACGGCATAAAGCACTTTGGCCTTCGCCTCCGGCAGGTCGCCGGCAAAATCACGCAGGAATGCTTCCTCGCCCAGCCGACCTTCGTCGGCGTCGAAGACGATGCCGGCGGACGCCGGCGGCGTCGGGAAGGTTTTGGCGAGAGCGGTATAATCCTCACCTGCATCCGGCGCCCGCGCCGCGACATAGACGAGCGCCGAAACGTCAGGGTGCACGCCGGCCTCGGTGACCATCATGCCGGAAAACGAATGCCCGACCAGAACCGTCGGGCCATCCTGTCGGTCGAGCACCCGCTTCACGGCAGCGACGGCCTCGGGCAACGTCGTCAGCGGGTTCTGCACCGCCGTGGCGTTGAGCCCGGCCGCCTGCAGGCGGGCGATCACCTCGGTCCAGCACGAGCCGTCGGCAAACAGCCCGTGCGCCAGCACGACGTTGCGCGCCTTAACGGCAGAGGGTGTCGCGGCCATGCCGCGGGTGGCAAGCAGAGAAGCGGCGGCGCCGGCAACAAGGGCAGCCGAGAAAGTCCGTCTGTTCATCATCATGATCTGGTTCCTTGTGCGTCCAGGAATTGAAGGATCGAAAGCATGTCGGCTCGGGACCGAAGAACCGAAGCCAAGTCAAAATCGGTTGGTCTGTGATGCCGTGTCGGAACAGTTCGCTTTGCCCGGCGCGATGCGCTGGCCTTCGTCGCGTTGCGGTTCCCGTCGTATTCAAATCGGTATTGGAAGCGGCTTCGTGTATGCAGAAGCCTGCTTGCTGGAGATTTATGTATTCCCATCTGATATAAAGTCAATTATTGAATACGTAACACCTTCGTGATGCTATCAGTGTATACGCCTAGCGGCACGTCAATCGCATTTGCATACACAATCGATCGAGCCGTCGATGCTGAAACAGATCGGAGATAACGGAAATGGCGAGTGGTTTCGAAACCGAGGATGACGGCGATGATCGCGGGTTGCTCTCCGACCGCATTCGCAACGCCCTGACGGACGAGATCGCCACCGGCACGCTGGCGGCGGGCGCAGCGTTGGACGAACAGCAGCTTGCCGATCGCTTCGGCGCCTCCCGCACGCCGGTTCGCGAAGCGCTGCGTCAGCTGGCGGCGGGCGGCCTCGTCGAGCTTCGCGCCCGGCGCGGCGGCGTCGTTGCCCGTATGACACCGGAGCGCATCATGGAGATGTTCGAGACGGTGGCCGAGATCGAGGCCATTTGCGTCAGGCTCGCCACCTACCGCATGACACCGCTGGAACGCAGCCATCTGATCGAACTGCACGACCTCTCAGAGTCGATCGTCGAGACCGGCGATTTCGATGCCTATGACAGCTTCAACCGCCAATTCCATGAAGCCATCTATCACGCCACCCACAATAGCTTCCTTGCCGAACAGGCGATCGCCGTGCGCAACCGCCTGAATGCCTTTCGGCGCACGCAGCTGCGCCAGGGCGAACGGCTCCGCCGATCCCGGGACGAACACGAGGCAATCATGCAGGCGATCGCCGAAGGCGACGGCGAGATGGCATCCCGGCGCATGCGCGCCCACATGCTGAACGCCGCCACCTCGCTCAGCCGTTTCATCGAAACCAACAAGCCGGGGGGAGTTTGACGTTCCTACGGCACGGGGCAGCGGTATTTATAGGCGATCAACGTCGTCATCAGCTCGTCGCCGGTGGCCTCGCGAATGCCGGGATTCTCTTCCAGGAATGTACACAACGTATTGCCGATTGCTTCCGCGGTCGTTCCAACCGGCACACAGACGTTTACCCCAACGGAGTTGGCAAAATACGCCGAGTTCACCATTGCTTTCGGCGCAGGAACGACTTCAGTGAAAATACGGCGGGCCAAATACTCGTCCCGGTTCCACTTGTCCAACCAACCCGCGACATATCCGACGACAAACTGCCGGGAGCCGCCGCAATCAGAATAAAGCAGGTCACCGCTGGAAAATCCGGCAGGAATCTTTGCTGAAACCGTTGCCAACAGGGTGGCGATAAGAATGCCCGACATCACATCTCCAAAGCTCGCGATGGCGGAGCTTTGATCGGGAAAGTGTCGGAAATTAGCTTCAAACGTGTCATCTTTTTTGCTGCAACTAAAAACAAAATGGCCGCTAATCTCACGTCAGCCTCAATCGAACCGACTGACCTCAAGCCCGCTGCCGACCGGCAGCAGCACGCTTGATATCCCGGGCTTGGCACGGACAGCCTCACCATAGCGTTTGAGATCATCGCCTCCCGGGCGCAGCATGTTGTCGGCGACAATGATCGCGCCTGGATTGAGCTTGGGGTAGAAGGCTTCGAGGCAGGGAACGTAGAGATCCTTCCACAGATCCACCAGCACGAAGTCGATGCCGGAGGAAAGCGCGCCGATCATCTGGACGGCATCGCCGACCTTGAATTCCACATGCTCGGCGAGCCCTGCCTTGACGGCCATGTCTCGTGCGTAGCCAGACTTGTAGTCGTGCATTTCCATGGTGATCAGCCGCCCGCCGGAAGCGCGCGCGGCTTCCGCCAGCCATATCCCGGAATAACCGAAGGAGGTGCCGAGTTCGAGAATGGTCGGGCTCTTGAGGCTCTTGGCGAGGATATTGATGAACTGCCCGGTCGCGGGCCCGACCGCGCGCAACCGCTGATCCTGTCCTCCATCGCGGCCGCCCGGAGGCAGCTCGCGCGGGCTGTTATGCTCCGTCTCGATCATCGCGTGATAGATGTCGAGCACGTCCTGGATTCTGCTGTCCATTGTCTTCTCCATAACCGCTGATCGGCCGATCATTGCCCAACCGGAACGGCACCGGAAAGTTAAACTTTGGCAATCATCGCCATTGCTAGCTCCCTTGCGGTTGCACATGCCGCCGCCGTCGGCTACATCATGCCGTCAATGGTCGGGTCACCCGGCCACGTAAGCGTTAACGTCACTCAACGCGTATGATCGAACGGCTTTGCGGCTTCGATCTGCGCGACTGTGTCCTGCGGATCGAGCTTCAGAAGCCCCGGAAGGACACATGGATAGCAATCAATTCAAAGATCAAGCTTCATCGACCCCTGGCATCGAGCGGATTCGCCACGACACGCGGCGGCGCTTACTGACAGTCGAAAGCGTCGTCGATATCACTCCGAGCATGCGCCGGGTCGTATTGGCAGGTGACGATCTCGCCGATTTCATCAGTCTCGGTGCTGACGACCACATCAAGATCTTCATTCCCACTGCCGATGGTGGAGAAGAGCGCCGTGACTACACGCCGCGCCGCTATGACAATGCCGAGCGGAGATTGACTATCGACTTTGCCTTGCATGAGGCAGGTCCGGTGACGAAATGGGCGATCGACGCCAACCCGGGCGACAGGCTCGAGATCGGCGGACCAAGAGGCTCCGCCGTAGTCTCGAAGACCGTAAAACGATGGCTGCTGATCGGCGACGAAACAGCACTGCCGGCGATCGGCCGCCGGATCGAGGAAATCGGCGCCGGAACCGTCGTCACCACAATCGCAGCCGTCACCGGCCCGTTGGAAGAGCAGACCTTCGAGACATCAGCCGAGCTGCACCTCCACTGGGTGCACCGGCCGCTTTCGCAGGCAACCGATGCCGCAGCACTGCTGAAACTGTTGAGTACGGTCGATGTCCAGCCGGAGACCTTCATCTGGGTCGCGGCGGAAGCCTCGGTGACACGCGATATCCGCGCCTACCTGCTGGAACGAGGTTGCCCGCTCGGCTGGATCAAGGCTTCCGGCTACTGGGTCTTCGGCAAGGCCGATACGACCGAGAAATTCGGCTAGGACCAACCTCGCATTCCGGATTCCATTTGGTGATGAGCTCTGACTCCCTTCGTTCCGGATTTTATGATCCGGAACGATCAGATGGATGTGAAGAGGTATGAATTGAGCGAAGTCTCGGCAGCCTCTGCCGGAACGCTGCGGCAGGTGGAAGAGCGTCAGCAACTGTAGGCACCGGGCGCCAGCCACCGACTTATTGAAAGAGGAGATCGACCACGCGGCGGGCAGAGCCCAATGCAAGCGTCCAACCCAGCATGCCGTGACCGGCATTGATGTAGAGACCTTTGATGTGTCGGGAGGCGGCGATAATGGGTTTGGAGGTCGGCGTCATCGGCCTCTCGCCCGACCATCTCATCAGTTCGTCCGAACGCTCGAAAAGGTCGGGCAGCACAACAGACGCGGCCAGCCTCAGCGTCTCGAAACGTCCGGCATCAAAACCGGCCCCAGAACGCTCGATATCTGCCAGTCCGGCGGCACGAAAACGGTCGCCGATGGCTGCAAAGGCAAGCTTTCGCTTGACGTCTGTCAGGCTGATACTTGGTGCAAGGCCAGTTCTTGGAACGGTGAGCGAGTAGCCTCTGATGGAGCGTATGTCTCGGGCCTCGGGCAAATCGGATATGAGGGAACGGATCTGCGGTCCTGCGGCGACGATGGCTGCATCGACGTGAAGCTCATCGCGGTCTTCGAACCTCAGCCCCGTCAGCACGCCTCCCGCTTGGACGAAGCTCGAGACCCTCCTGCCGAAAAGCACCGACACCTGCCGGCGCTCGATCATCCAGGCGGTCAGCTGGCGGCAAAATCCGGCCGCATCGCCGAGGGCATCACCGGGAGTGTAAACGGCCCCGGCAATCTCTCCCTGATACGCGGCGAGCGCAGGCTCGATGTTTTCCGCCTCCACTCGCGTCAGCAGGCGCTGTTCGAAGCCGAGGGCATTCTTGCGCGCGACACTGGAATCGGCGGCAGAAAAACTTTGCCGATCGGCATAGAGGTGCAGTTTTCCGGCGACACGATAGTCGAATTCGATATCGGTTTCCTTAAGCAGGATTGCGAGCTCGTGACGGGATTGCTCGGCAAGGCGCAGGATCTCCTCTGTATTGTTCCACCAACGCCTGAACGGTGTATTGGCAAGGAATTTCAGCCCCCAGCAGAGAAAGTCCCGATCGAGTTGCCAGTGGATCCGGAAGGCTGGATCGCGGCCCATCGCAATGGCTGGCAGATGCTTCAGCAGGGCTGGTGATGCCATTGCGTCACCGTAGGCCCAGGACAGCTGCGCGGCGTTGCCGGCACTCGCCCCCATGCCGGGCTCGCTTGCCGCATCGATAAGTGTCACATCATGCCCCGCCCGGGCCAGAAGATAGGCCGACGATACGCCGATGACGCCGGCGCCGATCACCGCAACGCGCGCCATCTCAAGCCTCGTCGCCGACGACGGCCGTCAACTCGACTTCAACAGGAACCCCGCGCGGCAGGGATGTTACGCCGATTGCGATGCGGGCATGCGCCCATCGATCCGGGAAGAGCTCTCGGAGCAATTCGGAAGCCCCATCGATGACGGCGCCGTGGCGCTCGAAAGCAGCATCCGCCGCGACATAGCCCGCGAGCCGGACGAAGCCCAGGATGTTGTCAAAGCCGCCCGCAGCCCCTTCCAGCTGCGCAAGCGCATTGAGAAGCGCCCAGCGCGCGCATTCTCGCCCCTCTTCGATGGAGACGGATGCTCCGAGATGTCCCGTCCGCAGCACCACACCATCCTTCAGCGGCACCTGACCGGAAACGGTGATGATGCTGCCGGTCCGCACAGCCCCGGAAAATGCGCCTGGCGGCGAGGATGCTTCCGGCAGAGCAAGCTCGAGCTGTGCCAGCCGTTCGCGTACGCGATTGCTTCCAGCCGATGAAGCATCGTGTGCCTTGCGGACTGCTGCTTCTGCGCTGCGGTCGACGAAGGCCCTCATGATATTCCTGTCGAGTTCGCTCAGCCGGTATTCGGGGTGCCACTGGATGCCCAGGCAAAAGCCGTCCGTGTCCCCTTCGAATGCTTCGATGGTTCCGTCCGGCGCCCGCGCGGCGACACGGAAGCGTCCTCGGCCGGCCAAAGCATGCCGGTGCAGGCTGTTGACGCGTGCCGGCCCCTTCCCCACCCAATCGGTCAGCACGCTGCCTTCCTCGACGATGATCTCGTGCGCCAAAACGTCGGGGATATCTTGCGGGATGTGGGATACGGCCGCGGCCGGCAGCTCGGTTTGAAATTCGCCTCCAAGGCATTCGCCGATCAGTTGCATCCCGTGGCATATGCCGAGAAGCGGCTTGCCCGTTTTCAAGGCCTGCTCGACCAGCTGAGTTTCGAACTGTCTGCGCGCGCCTGTCACCTCAGTCCCCGGCCGCGCACCGGTGAGGACGATGCCATCGGCGAGCGCCAACGCAGATGCCAGGTTCCGGGTGTTATAAGGTAGGATCAACGGAATTCCCCCGGCCTCGGCTATGGCGTCCGCATAGTTGGCACGCACCACATACTCCGTTTCGGTCGGCGCATCGGGCGCCTCGCTAACGTCGGGTGTCATGAGGATCACCGGCCAGCGAGGTTCATGCGATTGCGTTGCATGCCGACGTGCGTTGCCCGTGGCAACGGTCGTTTCAATGGTCATGGTCTTGGCCTTGTGATGACGAGTTAGCGGGCGGCCGAAAGGGCTAGCCGGCGCGAGAGGACCGAGAAAGGCCAGGCTATCGCGAAATAGCAGAGGCCGACGGCAATGTAGATTTGCAAGGGCAGGAAATACTCGGTCGCCATGGACCGCCCGGTGAGGACCAGTTCGTTGACGGTAATCAGCGAAGCGAGAGAAGAATCCTTGAGCAGCGAGACGAAGGTGATGATCATCGGCGCCAGAATGACACGGGCGACCTGCGGCAGGATTATCAGGACGAAGCTCTGGGCCGGGGTAAAGCCCGCGGCCAACGCGGCTTCGCTCTGCCCGGCCGGTATAGCCTTCAGGCCGGCGCGGAAAAGCTCTGCGACCTGGGCCGCGAAACACAACGCCAGGCCCGCAATCGCCGCGCCGAAAGCATCAAGGACAATCCCGACACCCGGCAAGCCGAAATAAATCAGAAACAGAACCGCCAGCAGCGGCACGCCACGCACGATCGTCACATAGAGAGCCGCAAAATACCGCAGCGCTGCGAAACTGGATTTCTGGCAGAGCGAAAGCAGCAGGCCGAAAACGAATGCCAGGGCAAACGCACAAACGGAAAGCAGGGCCGTATTCACCATCGCCCGCAGCAGCAGAGGCAGCCATTCGGCACCATAATCGCCATAGGGCGCCAGGAAAGCACTCATCCTTTCAATCTCCCGTAACGTCTTTCGAGGAACTGCGTTGCCTGCATCAATGGCAGGCTCAGCAACAGGTAGAGTGCCGCCGCCGTCGCATAGATCATTGTTGTCTGGAAGGACGACGTCACCATTGAACGGGCGAAGAACATGATTTCCGGCGCCGCAATGGCCGAGACGACGGATGTATCCTTGAGAAGCTGCACCGCGTAGTTTCCGAGCCCCGGAAGCGCTATCCGCATGGCCTGCGGCGTCAGGATCTCAAAGATGGTCTGGAGTGGGGTCAGCCCTGCAGCAAGCGCCGCCTCCGCCTGCCCGCCAGGCAGCGCGGCGAAACCGGCGCGAAAGATTGCGCAGGTGATCGCCGCCCCGATGAGCCCGAGGCCCAGGATGGCCGCCGTGATCGACGTCAATTTCACGCCGAGGCTGGCAAGCCCGAAGTAGAGGATAAACAGATGCGTCAAGGCCGGCACATTGCAGAGAATCTCGCAGCAGGCATCGATCGCCAGATCGATGAATTTGATCCCGGAAAATTGCCTGAGCAGGGCGAGAAGGAACCCGAAGGCGGCTGCGAGCGCCAGTGAGGCGACCGTGACGAAAACGGTTACGCCAAGCCCGGCGACAAGCCCCTCGACGACCGAGAAGAATACGGAAAATCCAATCATGACACGCCTAGTGCCGGATCTTGTTGAGAAACGCTTGCGTGCGCGCTTCCCGAGGAGCGGTTATGACCTGGCGTGCCGGGCCGGATTCCACGATCGTGCCGCCGTCGAGAAACAGAACGCGGTCGGCAATCTCGCGTGCAAACGCGATCTCGTGCGTGACGATCAGCATCGTGCGCCCTTCGTCTGCCAGCTCCTCCATCACTTTCAGAACCTCCTGGACCAGTTCGGGATCGAGTGCCGATGTCGGCTCGTCGAACAGCATGAGCTTTGGCTTCTGGGCAAGCGCCCGCGCAATCGCGACGCGCTGTTGCTGGCCGCCGGACAGCTCGAGTGGTGAGGCTTCGGCGCGGTGCGTCATATGGACTTTGGCCAGCATCTCCAAAGCCAGTTCGCGTGCCTCGGCGGCAGGCAGACCGCGCACCTTGCGCGCCGCGATCGCCACGTTTTCCGTCACCGACAGATGCGGCCAGAGATTGAAGAGCTGGAAGACCATGCCCATCTCGGCGCGCTGCGGTGCAAGTTGCCGGTCGCTCATGATACGGCCATTGTGCGTACCGATCCGCTCGCCATCGAGGCGGATCTCGCCGGCACTGGGCTTTTCCAGAAAATTCATGCAGCGCAGACAGGTGGATTTCCCGGAGCCGGAAGGGCCGATCAGGGCAATCTTCTCACCTGGCGCGACGTCGAAATCGATACCTTTGAGAACTTCGATAGGACCATAGCTCTTGCGCAGGCCTGCAACGCTCAGAAGCGCATTCATCGCCGTTTCCTTGTGCGATTATATCTACAGCGCCGCGCGTCTTTTCAGACGCGCCAAGGACGCTGTAGCACTTTGAATTGCTGCATAATTTTCTCCTGAAATCGATTCCGATTTAAGGAATTATGCAGTAGGCGAAGAGGGTGGACGAAAGCTGCCGACTGCTGCTTCCGTCCACACGGCCGTTCAGCCGCCAGCTGCGCAGGACGGCAGCTTGTAATCTGCGGGGCGATCGACACCGGCGCGGAAGTTTTGACCCGCAGGCTTGAACCAGACATCCGACGACAATCCGTAGCGGGCGCCGATTTCCTTCATCTCGCAAGTCTTCCACATGTCGGCGATGATGGCGTCCATCTTCTGGCGCAGATCGTCGTTCTTCTGGTTGAGGCCATAAACGACCTGGCCGAGACCGGTCAGCAGCGGAAAATCCGGACTGTTATCGGTGAAGGCGAGGAAGTGCATATTCCAATCGGGGTTCTGCTTGATGGCGTAGGAGATCACCGGCGGATCGCCGATGACAGCGTCGATGCGCCCGGCGATAAGATCGCGCACGGCCGCATCGGAAGTGTCGTAGAGCGAAAGCTGGAGATCTTTGATGCTCTTCAGTTCAGGGACGAACGAAAAGCCGGTGATCGTGCCGATCTTCTTGCCTTCCAGATCAGAAAGCTTGTCCCAGCTCGTCTTCGTCGATTGCATGATGCCGTTCTTGAAGTAGTGGATCGGCTCGGACAGCGTCATGATCTTCGTGCGTTTTTCGGTCCAGCCCATGGTGCCGAGCATGACGTCGACGCGGCCCGACTGAACGGAGGCGATCGTACCCGACCATTCCATGAGGGCAGGCTGAATCTTGAGGCCGAGCTTCTCGGCAATGCGTTGCATGATTTCACCGTCATAGCCTACCAGCTTCCCGTCCTGCCAGCCGGAGCCGGGCATGTCGCCGGTGAAGGCAACCGTCAGCTTGCCCTGCTCGGCAAGTTCGAAAGCATTGGCGATAGATGAAAGGGACATGAAGCTGCCTGCCAGCAGAGCGCACGTCACCATCCTTCTCGAAAGAGAAAGTGCCATTGTTCTGATCCTTGATTTGTTGGTTCCCAGGTCCGGTGGTTTCTGTCCCCGGATGTCGCGTTCGACGAGAGCAAACTTGACACTGAAGACTGCCGCTGAATTTTATAAATCGGACATTTTCTTTGAAAAAAGGACATGGTTGTTCTATCATTGCCATGCGCCATGATCACATCCGAGGAACCTTCCGAAATATCTGCCAACGAGCCGGACTATGTGCGCTGGCTCGACGATCTTTGGGCCGAGCGGCTTCTGGTCGCACGCGACCGAAAGGCCGATCTCTCGGTCGGCATTCTCCTCTGGCCGACATTCCCGATGATGTCGCTGACGGGTATCGTCGAGCCTCTCAGGCATGCGGCGGACTTTGCCGACAATTCCCGTCCACTACATTGTCGCTGGTCGATCATGGGGGCTCCGGGCCATGCAGCGGTCGCCAGCTGCGGCATCCGGGTCCACGCCGATGCGCCCTACATTAACCCGACCGACTTCGACTACGTCGTGGTTATCGGTGGCCTCCTGCCACATCTGCGCGCCGCACCTAGCAAGCATCGCGACTATCTCAGGGTGGCGGCATCGGCGGGTGTTCCGGTCATTGGTGTGTGTACGGGCGCCTTCGTAATGGCGCAGGAGGGACTGCTCGCGGGGCGCAAGGCGTGCGTTCATCCCTTTCACGCGGAGGATTTCCGGATTACCTTCCCCCGTCTTGCCTTCTCCACGCGCGATGACTTCCTGATCGAAAACGGCCGCATTACCGTGCCTGGCGGCGTATCGATCCTGTCGCTGATGACGGAGCTCATCCGCACGCATTGCGGACCGGATCGGGCGGCCAAGGCCGTGCACCAGCTTTCGCTCTCGGAGCAGAAGCACATGAGCGCCTTCGATCACGGCCGCGCCACAACATTTCGCCGCGCAGAAGATTCGCGTATTCAGCGAGCCGTCGTTCTCGTCGAGAGTCGGAAAGGCCGCGATGTCTCACCGGAACAGGTGGCCTCTCTGGTCGGCCTGTCACCACGCCAGTTCGCGCGTCTGTTCCAGGACAATATCGGCATGACCCCGAAGCGTTTTATCGTCGAGACGAGATTGCGCTATGGCCGGTTTCTAGTCGAAAACAGCACACTGCCCATGACGGCGATCGCCTTTGAAATCGGATTCTCCGACTCCGCCCATTTCGCGACCGCTTTTCGCAAGAAGTATGGGAAGCCTCCCAGGAGTTTCCGCTGATCTTTGTCGAGTCACCACAAACGGCAGGATCGAAAACCGACTTCGACACTATTGCGATTTAATCGGATGCGATATATATATAGATGTCATCGTCAGAAAGCTTGGACAGGATGGACCGATGCCGACATCTAAAGCAGCTAAGGGGCCGGATATGCCTGCGCCCGCCTCCCCGCCAGCGGGCAAGGAAGGCAGGAAACTTTCGAATTTCCTGTGCTTCGCGGTCTATTCGGCAAATCTCGCCTTCGGCCGCGCCTATAAGCCGATCCTGGACGAGCTTGGCCTGACCTATACCCAATACATCGCCATGGTGGCTCTCTCCGAAGAGGACGACCAGACCGTCGGGGTGTTGGGGGAAAAGATGTTCCTCGAATCCAACACGCTGACGCCCATCCTCAAGAAGCTGGAGTCGAATGGTTTTATCACCCGTCACCGCGATCCTGCCGACGAACGGCAGGTGCGGGTCAGCCTGACGCCGGCAGGACGCCAACTCGTTGAAACCGATCCCGGCAACGCGCTGCTTGGCGCCATCGGCCTCGGCGACGACTTTCCCGTCGTGCAGAAATCGGTGACGACGCTGCGCGACAACCTGCTGCGGTCAACTCAGGGCGAACCGGAGAAATCGTGATCGCGGCCTCAGTCGCCTGATCCCGCCTGAGTCTACTGCCGCAGCGGCCGGAACGCAGTCCTGAGCTCGGCAGTGAAAGCCATCGGCTGTTCCCAGGCGGCGAAGTGACCGCCCTTCGGCAGCCGGTTGTAGTGGATGAGCTTCGGATAGGCCTTCTCCGCCCAGCTCTGCGGCGCCTGGTAGATCTCATCCGGAAAAGCACTGACCGCCACCGGGATCTTGATGCCCCGGGGGTCGAAGAACCCGCCCGACGGATGGTGCGCGTTGTCCCAATAGAGGCGTGCCGAGGAGATTGCGGTGTTCGTCAGCCAGTAGAGCGTGACGTTGTCGAGGATATCGTCCTTCGTCAACCCGTCGGGCTCTCCGTCGAAAACGCGGGCGATCATCCGGTAACTGCGGATGTCGTGATCGAGCATCCACGACGCAAGCCCGACCGGCGAGTCGACGATCCCGTAGAGGGTCTGCGGCCGGTTGTTCATCTCGATCGCATAGCCCAGTCCGTTCTTGTAGAAATCGTCGAGCTGATCGAAGGCGCGCCTTTCGTCCGGCGACAGGTCGGCGGGCGGCATGCCGCCGGCGGCAAGAGCCTTGGCGATGTCAGCCGGAACCGTGGCCGCCATGTTCGTATGGATGCCGAGCAATCCCGGCGGCTCCTGCACCGCCATCAATTCGGTGACCGCGTTGCCCCAGTCGCCACCCTGCGCCACGAACTTCGTGTAGCCGAGACGTTGCATCAGCGTCACCCAGGCGTGGGCGATGCGCGGCGGGTTCCAGTTCCCCGACCCCGTCGGTTTCCCGGAAAAGCCGTAGCCCGGCAAAGACGGGATCACCACGTCAAATGCGTCCTCTTCGCTCCCGCCATGCGCTGTCGGATCGGTGAGCGGTTCGATGATCTTCAACTGCTCGATGATCGAGCCAGGCCATCCATGTGTGACGATCAACGGCAGCGCATTTTTATGCTGGGAGCGCACGTGAATGAAGTGGATATCCAGCCCGTCGATCTCGGTGATGAACTGCGGCAGCGCATTGAGCCGCGCCTCCATCTTGCGCCAGTCGTAATCCGTCGCCCAATGCTTCGCGAGTTTCTGGATCGTTGCGAGCTGCACGCCCTGGGTATCGTCCGCGACGGTTTCCTTGTCAGGCCAACGGGTGGTCGCGACGCGCCGGCGCAGATCGTCAAGCTGATCCTCGGGGAAATTGACGCTGAAGGGGCTAACCCCGTCGCCGTTTGCCTGAGCGCTACGCGTCCCGGCAAGCATACTCATGGCTCCGGCGGCGGCCGTGGCCGCAAGCAGTTCGCGCCGCGTGGGCGTTGATAGGGATGTGGGTGGCATGACGCCCTCCTCTCCGTTTGATCTGTTCGGAAACGGACGAAGATCGACTGACCGACCTCGTTCGCATCAGCAGGTCATTCGCGTCTGTCCGGGGACTATGCTCCTGGGCAACGTCGGGGGTCAACCTATACGGTCAGACTATGAGTCGAGGGGCTTGATGGACACCGGTCATTGCAAAGAACCGTAGCTCCGGGCAGCATCGGCGCGAGATCGATGAGGAGAGGAGAATGCATGCCCGACATCGCGATGGGCGTCTTGAGCCAGAATGGAACCGTTCTTCTGGCCAGGCGCAGTTCCGAGCGCAAAGTGCACCCGGATCGCTGGAGCCTCCCGGGCGGCCATATCGAAGAGGGCGAAGACGCCGAGACGGCAATGTGCCGGGAATTGATGGAAGAAATAGGCGTGACGTCGGAGCTCTGGCAGTTTCTAGGACGGTTCGTATCGGAAGACCCGCCCGAAGCATCCGTCACCTTCCATGTTTATCACGTCGATAAATGGCACGGCCGGCCGCGACTTGTCGGTGATGAACACACCGAGCTCAGATGGTTCACCGCCGCCGAGATAGAAAAAGAAACCGAATTGGCGTTGCCTCAGCTCACTGAAATGCTGGCAAATCTGGCCATGCGGGAAACAGGCACGCCCGCTTAGGTTGATAGGCGGCCACGACGTCTCTCCGGCTGGACGGGTCTTCAGCGAGCATGATGCAGGACGTCGCCAAGCGCACCGGCCTCCATCATCTCGGCCGCCTTGGCATAACCGCCGCCCATTCCGTCGAGGAAATGCAGATGCGAATCCGGGCTGCCTGATGGCACGAGGCAGGTCATCAGCGCATGCGACTGGCGGTGCAGTCCGAAATTGATCTCGCCGCGCGCCCTTGCCAGAAGAAGCATGGTTTCGACCCTGTCGATCTGTTCGCGCGTGCAGTCCAGCGTCAGGCGCAAACCGTCATCGAATTTGCGGAAATCCGAATGGGAGGCGACCTCCGACCAGCGTTTCGCATCGACGCGCTTCCCGCTGCCTTTGGGCATGGCAATATCCCTGGGGATAGCCATATCTACGGGAACCGGATGAGACCGGTGCGACGGCGCATCGAAGACGGCAAGTACACGCTTCGCCAGCGCCGCAAAGACCTCCGGGCTCGTATCGTCATCCGGCTCGACCAGCAGCGACAGGATCTCGCCCTGCTGGCTCGGGAATGGCGTCCAGTCGCAGCTCAGTCCGGTCAGATCGGGCTTCGTCGCGTAGCGGCCCGGCCTGACCAGATACCTGCCGCTCTTGATCTGCTGCTCCGCCCATTTGAGCCCTCCCCCTGCAAACATCGCATAGGTCGCGTTTTCCGAAGCCGCATAGCGCGCAACTCTTACGTCGCGCCCACTATTGCGGATTTCGCGCACCGTGAGCAACCCGATACGAAGGGTGAGATCGAGATCGCTTCTTGCAAAGCTCGCGACCTGCCGCAACGCCGAGGTCGCGGCCATGATGCCGTGCGGCGGCAAGGCGAATGCCGCCCCGTCTCCACGAAACACGAAGGGGAAATCGAACGAACCCCAGGCATTACCGAGAGCGGCGATAACAGATGCGCCTGCGAAGTTGACATCTTCATAGCGTCCCGACTTGATCGCCAGCGTCGAGCTGACGACGTCGGTGATGCCGATCAGCCAATCCTCGGGCAGCGGCTCATAGACGGCTGGGTCGAGTACGAGCGAAAACTCGTCATAGGCCTGGTGTGGCTGGGCGTGGCTATTGATCATGGCATGTTCTCCAGATCGGCAAGGTTCCGGTGCCTGCTACCTCAAGAAGGGGTCTGCCGGCCGATCGGCAGGCCCTCCGCATGAAATCCTCTGGCGGTGAGGTCCGCCCTTCCCCGCTCAGACAAGCGTAGTCTCGACGTCGATATTGCCGTGTGTCGCCTTGGAATAGGGGCAGATGCCATGGGCTGCGTCGATCAATTCCTGCGCAACGTCGCGATCGATGCCGGGCAGGCTGACATTGAGGCGCGCCCTGAGGAAGAAGGAGCCATTATCGACGTTGAGATCGATCTCCGCATCGACCTCTGGACCATCAGGCAGCGTGATCTTCCGCTGCGAAGCGGCAAACTCGATGGCGCCGATATAGCAGGCAGACCAGGCGATGCCGAACAGGTTTTCGGCAGTCGGATGCGGTTGCGGCAGTTTGATGTCGATCGTGCCGTCGCTGCTGCGTGCGGAGCCATTGCGACCGCCGGAGATGTGGGTTTTGCCGGTAAAAAGAAGCTTCTCGGTCATGGTGATATCCTTTCGGTTTTAGTTTTGTACGTGTCCGATTAAATCGTATGCGCTCTAATACGCTTCGCTAAAACTGATGTCAACACCATTCCGATTTAATCGGATACGATTTATTTTTCACAGCCAGTCTCGTCGCGCCAAGGCAATCCCTCAACGGCAGCTCGGCTCGCCCCCACAAAGTCAGGTCTTGTCCGGGGGCAGAGCTCTCTATAGTTTCTGCAAACAAGCTCGCGGCGCCCGTGAAGAAGCCCAGAGAGATGCCATGTCCTCCATAACAGCAGACAATGCGGGACAGTATGGCGACAGCAGGAAGCTCGCCGCGCGGGCTCGACTGCATAGCCAATACACCATCGCCGAGACGGCCTGGTTTCCATGGGTTGCGGCGCAACTGTCCCTGAAGCCAGGCGATCGTGTCCTCGACGTCGGCTGCGGACCGGCCTGGTTCTGGGCAGCCACGGCAGGTCTGCTGCCGGAGAATCTTGACCTGACGCTCGCCGACCTTTCGCAAGGCATGGTCGACGAGGCGGTGGCGCGTTGCAGCACCCTGCCATTCGGCTCCGTCCGGGGCTGCCAGGCCGACGCAGCCGCGCTCCCCTTCGAAGATGACGCTTTCGATGCCGTGGTCGCGATGCATATGCTCTATCATCTGCCCGACCCGGCCGCAGGCATCGCGGATATGTCAAGAGTGCTGAGGCCGGGCGGCTTGCTCGCGGTCACAACCAACGGCGCCGGCAATATGCGCGAGATCTACGCGCTGACGACCGTATTCGGCAGCGCTCCATCCGACCCGGCTGCCGAAGCCTTTGGATATGACGCTGCCGAACGATCGATGCGGTCGCAGTTTGGAAACGTGACCATGTCGCAGCATCCGGCGAGCCTGCGGATCACTGAGCCCGAGGATGTCTTCCTGGCGCTCACCTCCTATCCGCCCGGCGACGGCGCCAGCGAGCTCCAGCTCACCAGGTTCCGTCAAGCCGTTGCCGATGCCTTCAGCCAACGCAACGGCATGCTTGAGGTCAGCAAAGAGACTGCGCTGTTCCTGAGCAGAAAGACGGCCTGATCGGTGTCTTGGGGCGGTCAGACCTTCTCTTTCTTCCTGATTTTTTCCTTCGGTTCGACCGGCGCATCGGGCGTCGGCGCCAACAGCTTGCGCAGTGACGAGATCTTGTCTTTCACCAGCGGCCGGAACCGCGTCGCGCGATAAGGCATGTCGGCCGCGCCATAACCTTCCGGCCCGTCATCATTGCCGCGGTTGATCTCCGCGAGCTTCACCCCGATGAAGGTGCCGTCGATATAATGCGTATATTCGCCCACCCAGCGGATCGTATAGATCTCGCCCTTGCGGATCAGTTGGTCGATGCTGACATGCTTGAAGGTATCGTTGATGCAGACGACCTTCTGGCCGACATGGAAATCATAGCTCATGGATCAAACTCTCGAAACGGCAATCCGCTTGGCCGATCTATAGCGTGCCCTGCGGCGGGGATGAACCGTTTTCTGCCAGCCCGGCCCAATTGCGGCCGCAACATCGGCACCCGCCGCATGGTGTAGGAGGACAGGCATCAGTCGCAATAGGCCTTACCGCTCTTGCGGGAGCGAAGATCGAAGTGGAAGTGGTTCCAATGCTCCGGGTTGCTGCCGGGGCCGAGCACGGTGTTGAAATAGCGGCAGCTGTCGCTGCGCACCGCCTTCAGCAGCCGCCCCTCACGCAGCGAGAACAGGCCCTTCTTGCGCACGTCGATCTCGTGGCCGTTCTTCAGCACGAACTTGCCGACGTCGATGGCGTTGCCGCGGGCGTGTTCCGACATCGGATTGTATTTCTGCCGGCTGTTGTTCATGCGCCGGCAGGAATAGCCGCCGAGCGGCTGGATCGTCTTGATGCCGGACCAGTAACGATAGCGGGCGGACGGCGCCAGTTCGTTTTTCACCCATTTGGCGAAGGCAAGCGTCACCTGACAGTTCAGCGTTACGGCCGGGCGGACGCCGATATTGCCGGAAAGCCCCTTCAACGACACGGGATAGGGCACCTGGCAGGCCGGCCCATTCGAGATCGGTGGCTTGTCGTCGAAGAGCACGCCCATGCGCTTCAGCTCGCGCCGGCAGGCAAGCTCGGAGGACGGCATGACGCTGGGATCGACGGGTGCTGCCGGCTCGCTCATCATCGGATTATTCGGCCGCAGCATCGCGACCTCTTCGCTCTCGTCCTCTTCGAGAACACGTGATGGCGCCACCACAGGGCTGCCGTCGTTCCAGGCGGGCGCCCGGCTCATCTGTGCCTCGGCCGCCGGCTGCGGCATCGCCTGCGGTACGGGCTGGCGCATCGGCTGGTTGAGTTGCGTTGGATTGTCGGTGCCGATGCCGTCGACAACAGGCTCGGTGGCATTGCCCTCGGCGATCTGCTGCTGTTGTTCCTGTGCCAGCCCGACGACCGGCTCCGCCCCGAGATCGTCATCCATGTTGACGCCGCCGGACGGGATCGCAAGATCTTGCGTGCCGCCCCAGTTCTGGTTCTGCTGCGCCAGCGCCTCGTCGCTGTCGATCATCGGCAGCTTACGTCCCGGTGCGGTTTGCGGCGGAGCGGCTCGTGCCGCGTGGCCGGTGCCGGCGAGGTTTGGCGTGTCGAGGTAATCGACGGAGCCCTGGCTATTGCCGACGGGCGCGCTGGAAACCGGATAGGAGGCCTGGCTTTCCACCGGCGCCATTCGGACCGAAGGCGCCATGCGCGCCGCTGGTGCCCGCGCGGGCGAGATCGAACTGGCCCTGGTGCCGTTGTCGACATTGGCGGGCGGCACCAGTCCGTCGCTGATCGAACAGGTCGTCAGCGCCGCCGAGAGGATAACGGGCAAAAGGGTTCGCCGAGGAAAGGAAACAAACGCCATACTCTTATCGCTTCCGCAGGCTGGCTGGGCAGTGACCGAAAAAACTCACTCCAATTTTAATTAAAAACGGTGAATGAAAACTTACCGGCACAATCTGAACGCGACGGATTGAAAAAGGCCGGTTTCCCGGCCTTTCATCTCTCCGCTTCCTCACGCTGCCCGTGTGTATCGGGTCACCGCCGACTGCTCGGCGCGCAGGCGGAAATTCGAAAGCAGCGTCTTCAACTGAGTGCTCTCGTCGGCGAGCGTGCGGCTTGCCGCCGTCGTCTCCTCGACCATGGCGGCATTCTGCTGCGTCATCTGGTCCATGTGATTGACGGAGCCGTTGATCTCGTTCAGCCCGGTCGACTGCTCGCGCGCCGCCGTCGCGATTGATGCGACGTGATCGTTGACCTGGTTGACCAGCGCCTCGATCTCCAGCAGCGCTTCGCCCGTCGAGCGCACCAGCGCCACCCCACCCTCGACCTCCGTCGCCGACCGGCTGATCAGTTCCTTGATCTCCTTGGCCGCATTGGCGGAACGCTGGGCGAGTTCGCGCACTTCCTGGGCGACGACGGCAAAGCCGCGGCCCGCCTCGCCCGCCCGCGCAGCCTCGACGCCGGCATTCAGCGCCAGAAGGTTCGTCTGGAAGGCGATTTCGTCGATGACCGAGATGATCTGACCGATGCGGTTGGAGGAATCCTCGATCCTGCCCATCGCCGTCACCGCATTGCGGACGATCTCGCCGGATTTTCCGGCACTCGCCTTGGTCTCGGCCACCATCTCGCGCGCCTCGTTCGCCCGTTCGGATGCCGTCTTGACCGTCGCGGTGATCTCGTCGAGCGCTGCCGCCGTCTCTTCGAGTGCGGCCGCCTGCTGCTCCGTGCGCTTTGACAGGTTGCCGGTTGCCTCGCTGATGTCGGAAGCGCTTTCGTTGACGACATGGCTCGATTCGGCGATCGCATGGATGACGCCGTTCAGCGCATCGACGGCGGCGTTGAAATCGCTCCTCAGCTTGGCGTAATCCTCGCCGATATCGCCGATCGCAACCGTGAGGTCGCCGCCCGCCAGCTTCTCAAGGCCGACGCCGAGCGCCTGCATCGCTTGGGTTTGCCGCTCGGATGCTGAACGCAGGCTTGCCTCGTTGCCGCGGCGCTCTTCCTCGATCTGCTGCTGTCTTTCGTCTTCCCGCCCGCGCAACGCGCTGCGCTCGTCGACGGAATCGCGCAGCACCAGCAGCGCCTTGGCCATCTGGCCGATCTCGTCGCGACGGTCGCTGCCTGATATCTCCACCGATGCTTCTTCGGCCGCAATCGCGTTCATCGCCGCCTTCAGCCGGGCGATCGGTGCAGTCACGCTACGCACGATGGCATAGGCGATGGCAATCGTTGCGGCGGCGCCAAGCAGGCAGAGCAGCGCGGCCCACATCGCGTTCTGGCGATAGAGCGCGGCAAGGTCATCCGCATAGACACCGGTGCCGACGATCCAGCCCCAGGGCTCGAAACCTGCGACATAGGAATATTTCAGCACTGGCTGGTCGGCGCCCGGCTTCGGCCAAAGATAATCGACGAAGCCCTTGCCGTCCTTCTTCACCTTGTTGACGAACTCGACGAACAGGAACTTGCCGGTCGGATCCTTCATCTGGGAGATATCGGTGCCGTTCAGCTGCGGCTTGATCGGGTGCATCACCATGGTGGGGTGCATGTCGTTGATCCAGAAATAACCGTCGGCGCCGTAGCGCATCGCGCCGATCACGTCCTTGGCGGCCGCCTGCGCCTGTTCGCGGGTCATCGTGCCCGCCTGTTCCATCTTGTAATATTTGTCGAAGATGCCGAGCGCCGTTGCATCCATTTGCGCCAGCCCCGCCTTCCGCTCCGCTTCCAGCTCAGAATAGGAATAGTTCAGAAAGAAGACCATCGTCGCAGCGAGCACGGCAAGCGCGAATGCGACGAGGCAGTAAAGGCGGGTGGAAATCTTGACGTTGCGCATGAGGTTCCCGGCGATTCTTGTATTTGAGATCGATCGCATTCTGAATTGCCGGAATTACTGGAGCGTAAAGCTTAATTAGAAAAATATTAAATAACGTAAGGTCAGGTGAAAGCTGCAAAATTCAACCATTTGAAATCGAATGAAATTTCAATCGGAAACGGCAGCAACATTTTTCCCGTCGGCCGTCCGTAGCGCTTGGCCTTGCCGTCTTTTACACCCCACAGCCTTTGCACTAGGGTGCTTCCCAGTGAATCGCCGGCCCGTGGCCCGCACCAGATGGAGAAGACTTGATGACCGATGCCGCCAAGCCGAGAGGCGAACTGACGCTGAGGACGCTTGCCATGCCGGGCGACGCCAATCCGGCCGGCGATATCTTCGGTGGCTGGGTCATGGCGCAGATGGACCTTGCCTCAGGCATCCGTGCGGCCGAGCGCGCCAAGGGCCGCGTCGTCACCGCCGCCGTCAAAGAGATGGCCTTCGAGCTGCCGGTCAAGATCGGCGACACGCTTTCCGTCTATACTGATATCGACCGTGTCGGCCGCACCTCGATCACGCTGATCGTCGAAGCCTGGGCGCATCGTTCGCGCTACAACCAGCAGGAAAAGGTCACCGCCGGCACCTTCATCATGGTGGCACTCGACGAAGAGGGCAAACCGAAGCAAGTCCCCGAGGAGTGACAGCCTAAGGATCGAAAGCATGGAAACGGTCGGCTCGCCGGAAGTCTTCCTTCACATCAAGGTGGTGATGGGCATGGTCATCAGCCTTTCACTCGCCAGAGTGCTCACCGGCCTTGCCGGCATCGTCCAGCATCCCGCCAAGGCCAAGGTCTATCCCATCCATCTCGGCTGGGCGCTGTCGATGTTCCTGTTCATCATCCATATCTGGTGGTGGGAATATCGCCTGCAGGCGGTGCCGGCGATCGGCTTCGGCATCTATCTCTTCCTCATCTGCTTCTGCAGTCTGTTCTTCCTGCTCTGCGCCCTGCTCTTTCCTGCCTCGCTCGACGAATATGGCGGCTACGAGGAATATTTCATCTCGCGGCGCAAATGGTTCTTCGGCATCCTCGGCCTCACCTACGCCGTCGATATTCTCGACACGGCAATCAAGGGCCATGAGCGCATCCTCTCGCTCGGCTGGGAGTACCCAGCCCGCAACATCATCTACATCCTCCTCTGCGCCATCGCCGCCTGGACCCCCAACCGCCGCTTCCACACCGCCTTCATCATCGCCAACCTGATCTACCAGATCAGCTTCATTTTCAGGCTTTATGATGTGTTGGGGTGAGGCCCGGTCCCGCTTCGCGGGAGTGATCGATCCAGTGGATCGATCACAGGGCCGAACGCCCTGAGCCGTGCGAAGGGCCGGGCGGCGGCGATACACAGCCTCTCCTTCATTCCTGTGCCTGTCAAAGGAATCCAGTGCGCCCAAGTCCTTGGGCGCGGGAGAGTCCCTTCGTTCTGGCAAGTCATTCACGGCGCGGACACGCCGTGGCTGGATTCCTGTGACGAGCACAGGAATGACGGAAGAGAGGTTGCCCCCTCACCGCCACAGCATCACCGCCAGCGCGAATATCACACGCGCGGGCACCCTAATCACCCCCCGAAGCCAGACGACCGCATAATGAGCAGCGCACGCACACGTCCCCAGGATCGCGATGTGATGCAGGAAGAACCCGATCGTGGACTCCTGGAAGTCCCAGAAATCGATCGATGGCCGGGCAATGAGCCTGTCTCCGATTCCCATGACGAACAGGCTGTGGATGCCCCACGCCGCTATTGCGCTCGCGGCTACGCGAAGGGAAGCGGTCCTGATCGGGTTTGGGGCACCGACCCGCAGCAATCTGCCTATGACCGCCATGATCATCGACCAGTGGAGGCCGAGATGGGCGGCTGCGAGGATGAACACCCAATAGGCCGCAAGGATGTGAATTTCGCGCGCCGTCGGCCGGCCGCTGACGGGAAGGAAAGCAAACACGCTGCGCGATATCAGCAGACTGGTCACCAGCAAAGCTGATATCGCCAAGGCGATCGAGATATTCGAAGCAATTGTCAGAAAGCTCCGCTTGCCGCGCTCCACCTTCGGAAGCCTCGCCCACCACCGCCTGTTGAAGACGTTGTGCGATAGGAGAAGGATGAACATGCTGGTGCCGATCAGCTCATGCGAGGTGTTGTCGAGCCACCAGTAGGCGAGCGCGGCCAAGAGCAGCCCAGCGGCGGTGAAGTCAAGCACGAGGCGGATCACGAAAAAAGGACTCACGATGCGACGCCCTCGCCGGAGATTCGATCCGGCCTAGTCAATGACGGCTCCGTCAAACTCCTTGAGAGCGTCGAGCGTGTAGAGGAAGTCTTCGTCGGCCCTGGACGAATGACAGGATTGGCATCGCGCCGTATTCTCGGCCATGTTGACGCCGCCGTCAGGCTTGAACCATTGGAACTGCCAGTCGCCAGTGCGACGGTCTTCGTCATAATCGCTGCCCCAGCCGGAACCCTTTTCCATGACGAAGGTGCGATAGATTTCCCCATCACGGTAATCGACCACCACGAAGTGCGTACCGTCTGGAACGGGCTGCCCATTCTTCACAGCCTCGATCGCTTCGTTCGTCGTCATGATGTGTTCGGTCACGTTGCCGCGCCTGACGGTCGTGTAATGGACAAGGCCCGCCAATTCGGGCAGCGTCGTCCGGTTCGGTTCGGCATCGACGTTCCAGCCGACCAGAACTACGGCGCCGGCCATGGCAAAGAGAATGGAAATGCGCTTGATGAGATGACGCATGGATGTCTTTTCCTGGTTTTGTGCGGAACATTCGGGCGACCGGCTTCGGCAAAAGCGGCAGGCCAATCGCCTCATTCACGTCCGAAGACGTCCTTAGCGACGGCAACGGCCGAGACCGCATTCGGCCAGCCGGCGTAGAAGGCAAGGTGGGTGATCGTCTCGATCAGCTCGTCCTCGGACACACCGTTCTGGCGGGCCATGGCTAGATGGGATCTGAGCTGGTCGGGCCGGTTCATTGCGATCAGCGCGGCAACGGTCACCAGGCTGCGATCCCGCTTCGACAACTGCGGGCGCTCCCATATGTCGCCATAAAGGACGTCGTCGGTCAGTTCAGCCAGCTTCGGCGCGGTCGCACCCATCAGTTGCTGGGCGCGCGAACGCCGGGACTTGTCGTCGCCTTCGGCCGGTGCCTGAGCGCTGACGACGCCCGGCAGAACAGCCAGCATCATGCTGGCGGACAGCATCAAGTTTCCCAACAGTTGTTTCATGGTCTTCACCTCATAATTTCCGAGATCAGTCGAGCTTCTTCTCGCTAAGGAAAGCCGAGACCAGGTCGGCGATCTCTACGTTGTTCAGGTCGGAGAACGCGAAGTGGGTGTTGCCGCGGATGCCGATCTCGGGAAGGTGCACGACGGTGACATCACCGCCATGCTTGTTCACCGTATCGCGCCACAGGCGGGCCATTGCCAGGCGTACCCGCCAGCTGTCCTGCGCCGGCATCGTCGTCGGCTGGTCTGGGATGTTGTCGCCGTAATAGATGACGATCGGGATCTTCGTCAGTTTGATAAAGTCATCCATCGGTACCGGCACGCCCTTCAGCGTGTCGAAGGCGCTCGGCATATCGGCGGGAACCTCGCCTGCCGGGAACACGAAGCTGCTGCCGGGTTCGAAGGCGACGACGGCTTTGACCTTGTCGCTCTTGATGGCCGTCAGCCAGCCCGGTCCGCCGCCCTGCGAATGGGTGAAAAGAATGCCGGGACCGATTTTCTCGAACAGCTTTGCCACCGCATTCGACACAACGTCCATATCGAACGGCCCGATGTTCGGCGTCATCGCACGGAAGTACTGGTTCAGCGCTTCCGGATCGCGGGAGAATTGCACGCCGTCGAAATAGGTCGGCCAGGTGCCGACGCGAAACTGGTTGAACCAGAGCTGCTCGTCCGCTGTCGGCTTCACCACCGTCTCGGCCATGCTCCGCCCGGCGCCGCCCCGGCGCGGCTGGTCGACGAGATAGGTGGAGAAACCTCGACGCAGGAAGATGTTCTGGAAGCCCTCGCGGCCGTCGGGCGTCGTCTCCCAGGTCTTGGAGAATTGTCCGGCACCGTGCCACATCACGATCGGATACTGACGCGGGTTTGCCGGCACCTGATAGAAGGCAAAGGCATGATCGCCGTGATAGGTCTGCCCTGAGGGATCGAGAGGTTTCAGCGGATCGAAGGTTCCGGGCGCCGTCGTACTGGTTCCCCCGACGGCAAAGCTGCCCTGCTCCTGGATGACCAATGGCTCGGGCTTTGCCGCATCGGCAGCCGTCGCCAATGGCGCGGCAAGCTGCGCTGAGGCAAGCAGCAATGCGGCCAGGGTGTTGGACAATCCATATCGCATGTCGGCTTCTCGCTTCGTTTCAGATGGCGAGAAGGTAACGGCATCGGACCGAAAGGATTAGACGCCTCGGACAGCTAGGGTCTATTAGGTAGACTAATTAATCACAAGCTGTTGATAAGCCGTGATGGAATAAAATCGGCATTACTTTCCTCTATAGCGGAGCGCATCGACGAACAGGGTGAAGGCGGGAGATGCATGCCGCCTGTTCGGATAGTAGAGATGGTATCCTGGAAAGGGCTGGCACCAGTCCTCCAGAATCCGGATCAGCCGCCCGTCTTCAATGTAGGACTGAACCTGGTCCTCAGGCATGTAGGCCAGCCCCAGTCCGTCCAGCACGGCGCCGATCCGCATGGCGATGTTGTTGAACACCGTCTGGCCCTCGACACGGACGCGCAGTTCACGTCCATCCTTCTCGAATTCCCAGGGATATATCGTTCCGTGTGTCGGCAGCCGCATATTGATGCAGTTGTGAGCCGTCAGATCCTGCGGGATATCCGGGCGCGGATGGTGCTCGAAATAGGAGGGCGCTCCAACAACTGCCATGCATATTTCAGGACCGATCCGGACCGCGATCATGTCCTTTGCCAAATGCTCGCCGAGCCTGATGCCGGCGTCGTAGCGCTCGGCGACGATGTCGGTCAGGCCGTAGTCGACGATCACCTCGACATTGATATCCGGATGATCAGGAAGAAACCGCGCCAATGCTGGGGCAAGGACGGAAATCGCAGGATGCTCGCCTGCCGTGATGCGAATCGTGCCAGCCGGCCGCTCACGCATTTCGCTCAAGGCGGCGATCTCGAACTGGATCTCCTCGAATCTGGGTCCGACCCGCTCCAACAGACGTTCTCCTGCCTGTGTCGGCGACACGCTTCTGGTCGTGCGGGTCAAAAGGCGCAGCCCGAGCTTCTCTTCGAGACCGCGTACCGTCTGGCTCAACGCCGACTGCGACACGCCGAGCTTCGCGGCCGCCCGGGTAAAACTCCGTTCCCGGGCGACGGTCAGAAAGGCCACGAGTTCGTTGAAATTGTTGTCCAGGGGCATTCATTAGTCCGTCTTATAGGTCCATGCGCATTACAGCATCTAATCGAAAGCTGACACGAGGACTAAGTTCGCGTCAACCCGACGGCAAGCCCGGCTGCTCCCGCACCGCGGAACGGACTGCCCGAGCCCATGCAAAACCAGGAACGGATACGACCATGAAAAGACGCAATATCGGCGGCCTCGAAGTCTCGGCATTTGGTCTCGGCTGCATGAGCATGAGTGCCGCTTACGGCCCGCCCGCCGCCGAGGGCGACATGATCAAATTGATGCGCACCGCCCATCAGCAGGGCGTCACCTTGTTCGACACGGCCGAAGCCTATGGCCCTTTCGTCAATGAAGAGCTTGTCGGCAAAGCGCTCGCACCGATCCGCGACCAGGTGGTCATCGCCACCAAATTCGGCTTTGATATCGATCAGCAAACAGGTGAACGCCGCGGCGGCACCAACAGCCGCCCCGAACATGTCAAGGCGGTTGCCGATGCCTGCCTGCGCCGTCTGAAGACGGACCACATCGACCTGTTCTACCAGCACCGCGTCGATCCCGACGTGCCGATCGAAGACGTGGCCGGTGCCGTCAAGGACCTGATCGCAGCCGGCAAGGTCAAACATTTCGGTCTTTCCGAAGCCGGCGTCCAGACGATCCGCCGCGCCCATGCCGTTCAAAAAGTCACCGCCGTCCAGAGTGAATATTCGCTCTTCTGGCGCGGCCCCGAGGCGGAACTGCTGCCCACCCTTGAGGAACTCGGCATCGGCTTCGTGCCCTTCAGCCCACTCGGCGCAGGCTTCCTGACCGGCAAGATCGACGAGAACACCAAGTTCGATCCAAGCGATTTCCGCAACAGCGTGCCGCGTTTTTCGCTCGAGGCGCGCAAGGCCAATTTTGCACTCGTCGACCTGATCAGGCGTATCGGCGACCGCAAGGGCGCAACGCCCGCGCAAATCGCCCTCTCCTGGCTGCTGGCCCAAAAGCCATGGATCGTCCCGATCCCGGGTACAACGAAGCAGCACCGGCTGGAAGAAAATCTCGGGGCGATAGACGTCGACCTGCTGCCCGAGGACCTCGCCGAAATCGATGCCGCCCTCTCCGGCATCGAGGTTCACGGCGAGCGGCTTCCCGAGGCAGCGCTCAAGATGACCGGCCGATAGCGCCTGTCGCCGATGCCGCCCGGCCCTTCGCTTGGGCTCAGGGCGTTCGGCCCTGCGATCGATTCACTGGATCGATCGCTCCCGCTTTGCGGGACCGTGCCTCACCCACGCAGAAACTGCGACCCTTTGTCGAACCCCAGCCCCGGAAAGATCTTCCCGGTCAAATCATCGGCGCTTACATCGAACTGCCGGTAGAGCATTGCCGCGGCGAGCTCGCGCACGTCGGCGGTCGGCATCAGGTCGCGGTCGTCGAGCAGTTGGCCGTCGCCGATGCCCGGCCAACGGCCGAGGATGCGGCCGCCGTTGATGGTGCCGCCTGATAGCAGCGCGCAGCCGCCGGTGCCGTGGTCGGTGCCGGCTGAGCCGTTCTGACGCACAGTGCGGCCGAACTCGGTCATGGCAAGCACCACCGTCTTTGCCCAGATCTCAGGCCCGAGCGTGGTCTTCAACGTATTGATCGCCTGCGAAAGGTCCTGCACCGGCCGCTTGAACTGGCCGGCCTGGCCGATATGCGTGTCCCAGCCTGATATCGAGAAGCTGGCGATGCGGTAATCGCCCTTCAGCATGTTGGCCGCGAGCGCCGCCACATCGGCGATCTTTGCGCCGCGCTGGCCCTCCGGCTCGATGATCATCGAGGCGCTATTGGCCCGCGTCGCCTCGGCAAGCGCCTCGGCGAACGGCGGATCGCCGGCATAGAGCCGCGCCAGGAACTGCATCTCGTCACGCGCCGGCGCCAGATTGGAATCCGACGCCCAGACATCGACATTGTTGGGTCCGGAGAGGATCAGCTCCGTCGAAGTGTTGATGTCGATCGCCTTGCGCGCATCCGAGCGCGGAATGACGGCGAGCGCCCGGTTCAGCCAGCCGGTCTTTTCCTCGGCGACATGCTCGCCGCCGGATTCCAGCATGTCCTGCCCGTCGAAATGGCTGCGCTGGTCGCGGTAGGGCGTCGACACCGCGTGCACGAAGGCAAGCTCGCGGCTCTTCCACAGCGGCATCAGCTCTGCGGCAGCCGGATTGAGGCCGAAATGGCCATCTAGATCGAGAAGTCCGGTATCGGGCGTCAGCGCCAGTGTCGGCCTAAGCGCCGCAAAGCCGGCATCGCCATAGGGCTGCACCAGATCCAGCCCGTCCATCGCGCCGCGCAGCACGATGGTGACGAAACGCTTGTCACCCGGCATCGCCGCGAAAGTGACCGGCGTGAAGGCGGGGGCAGCGGCAAGACAGCAGGCAGAGGTCAGAAAGCCGCGGCGGGACAGCGAAATCCGGTTCATGGGCAGCGTCATTGGCGGGCCTCCTAAGCAGGTTCCGGAAAAGTGTCCGACGGTTTTCCAGCCAGAACCTGCGACAAAACAAAGGAGCTAAGCAGACGAAGCGTTGGCTTGCCAACGAAAGTCTGCTCAGCGGCGATTGAATTCGGGCGATGCCAGCACCAGCGTCAACCCGCTGATCTTGTTCGGCGCCTGCGACACCACGCGGATCGTCTCGTCTCGGGCGGCATCGGCAAGCGTCGACTTCAGGAATTCGCGCGGATCCTCATCCCGGCCGAACTGGGCTGCGGCCCGCCTTGCCCAGGCCAGCCGCTCGGCGAGCTGGCTGCCGGTGATCCAGGCGGAGAAGCCTTCCTCGAAACCGGCCGGACTCGGCGGCAGCCAGGTCGGCTGGCCCATGCGCCTGAGTGCCCCCTGCCCCAGCGCCCGCGCCGTCTGGAAGGCTTTGAGGCGCTTCTCCCTTGCCTCGCCGGCGGGATCGGTCGTCACCGGCGATCCAGCCATGCCAGGCGTATTCGCCGCCATGTCGCCCTCGTCCGTGCCCTGCTGGTTGGCCGCCAGGAAACTGCCGACAACGCCGTTGACCGGTCCCGCATTCAACGCCCTCAGGCCGGTGACGACATAGTCGAAAGGCTGGCGCGCCTTGGCGCCCTCGTCGCGCCAGGCGGCGGGATGGTCGAGCATGGCGGTGTAGACGGCGGTCAGGTCGCCATCCGTTTTCTTCCAGGCTTCGGCCATGTCGGACACCATCCCCTCATCGGGCTGGTCGGCGATGAAATGCACCGCCAGCTTGCGGCTGATATGCGCCGCCGTCTTCGGATGGAGGGCGAGATCGTCGAGCATGTCGAGATAATCGTCGCGCGAGCGCCTGCGCCCGCCATAACTGACGCCGAGCACCTCATGTGTCCCGGGCTCCGAAATATTCGGCCGGAACGCGATGTCCATCTCCTTGCGGTCGATGGTGAGCCCCGTCAGCACCATGGCTGCCGCCGTGACGTCCGCTTGACTATAGCCGCTGCCGGCGCCGAGCGTGTGCAGTTCCAGCAGTTCGCGGCCGAGATTTTCATTGAGCCCCTTGTTGCGCTTGATGCCGCCGGCCGAATCCGGCCCGAGCGAATCCGCCTGATCGAGATAGATCAGCATGGCCGGATGGGCGGTGGCATTGCGCAAGAGATCGCCGAACGTGCCTGATATGAACGGCCGGATCGCCTCGGCCTCGTAGAGCGGCACGATGAGGCGCATCGGCAGGCTCTTGTTGGCGCTGGTGGAGAAATGATTGGTCCAGAAGGTCGAAAGCCTCTCGTAGAAGCCGTACGGCGACAACACGGCCTGCATCAGCCGCAGGTTCGCATCGTGCTGGAATTGCTGCTGCGCCTGACGCTGCACCCCTTTGCGCATCTCGCGCTGCGTCGTATCGTCGGTCACCGTCTTGGCGTCTTGTCGGATCTGCTGCAACTGCTCCTGCAGGCTGAGGATCGCCTGGTGGCGCATGTTGGGGCCGCCGAGGGGAAAGTCCGGCGTCGCCGCCGCCCCCTTGCGCAGCTGGTCGATGAGCTCGTCCTTGCTGCTCGGCGGCGCCTCGCCCGGCCGGAAACCATAGCCGAACCGGATCGCCGCCATGGTCGGGAAAGACAGGCTCATGGCCGTTCACCTCATGATCACCGCTAAAGCAATTCCAGCAAAAGCGCGTCGCGGTTTTGCGTCCGGAATTGCGTCAAACAAACGTCAGAGCATTTCCGCGACCCGGAAATGCTTGAACTGACAGGCTGCCAGCCGATTGCGACGCCAATCTGTAGGAAATGTGGCGATATCTAGACATGGACAATTTGTAATCTATTGAAAAGGCTAAAGTTTATGCACGAAAGATGAAAGATGCCCCGATTGCGATCAGGGCGAAGCCGATCGCATGGTTCCAGGTCAGGTTCTCGCCGAGCCAGAAGATCGAGAAGCCGGCAAAGACGATCAGCGTGATCACCTCCTGCATCGTCTTCAGCTGTGCTGTCGTATAGACCGCCGAACCGATACGGTTGGCCGGCACCGCCAGGCAATATTCGAAAAAGGCGATGCCCCAGCTGACGATGATGGCGAGGAAGATGGCGCTGTTCTTGTGCTTGAGATGCCCGTACCAGGCAAATGTCATGAAGATGTTGGAGGCAAACAGCATGACGACGGGCCAGAGGGCGGCGGGAGAAAATGACATGGAAAAACTCGGGGCTGCGGAGGGGAAGGATTCATCCGGCAGCAGGAGATCGATGCCGGCAGCCCTTACCTAGCATGGCGGCGTTCGGCGACAAGCCCCACAACGCTCGAGGACGGTCGGCATATCGTCACGCCATCGAGGCGATGCGGATGGCCGGCAGGTCGCGCGGCGGCTCGCCTTCCAGGCCCAGAAATCGCCCCAGAACTGGACTCGCAAGAGCATGATACCTCTGTGATAAGATCATGCATTTTTGCTACTTCATGTTGAAACGAATCAACGTGTTGGATCAGGTAGCGTGGACATTGGGGGCGACATGGACACTACACCGCAGATGCCGCCTCTGCCTTCCCGCCACTTCTGGCGACGCTTCGCTGCCTATACCGTCGACATCATCATCTTTCAGGCTGCCATCCTCATAGCCGTCTACTACTTTTCAACGATTTCTCCCTTGGACTTCCTTTTGCACGGCCGGACTTCCATGGAATGCAGCGAGGCGGTGCCCGATCAACTTGCACAGCGAATTGACGCGGGATGGCCGTTGAGAGCCACGGAAATTCGCACCAGTGAGATTTGCGAGGTAAGTCAAATCGATTGGCGAAAACAGAAATATTTGCAAATAAATGTTGCAATCGAGCCTTGGGACTACGTGACACCGGCGCAGGTGCTAACCATCCCTATCGACGCAAACAACTATCCACTGACCAAAACCATACCTGCATATTCCAGCTTGATGTCAGGCATAGCCAACACCGCACTGATAGCCTTGGCTTTCGCCTGTTTTTCTGCCAATAGCCGCCGCACATTCGGAAAGGCGGTTTTCTTCCTGAGAGTCCAATCCGTCGATGGAAAAAATCCCGACTTCGGCACCGCGTTTAAACGCGAGATCCTGAAATTCAGCCCGAATCTTCTTTTCAGCGCCGCCGTTTTCGCAATCTCGCTGCTCCCGGTCTATCCCACGGAAGACTTCGACGCGTTGCTTGGAATGTTCCGCAGCGGATACACGCCTGAGGACCATGGCACCGCCAAATCGTACTTTATCTGGACTATAGCGGTCGTGGCTTGGTGGGTATGGCCGTTCATCGTCTGGAAGGGACAGACATTTTACGATCGCATCTGCGCCTGCAAGGTGGTGAGTGCCTGAAAGGCATCCGGGATCGGGCAACAGGGCACAAAGAAAGGCCGGCGACAACTGCCGCCGGCCTTCGTAACCGCAGGCAGCGCTAGATTCGCATCGCGCCATGCGGTTCCTCGGCCTCCTCCGTGCCGAAGCGGACATCCTTCTTCTCGTAGCCGAAGCCGGCAAGGGCCGCGACGATGAGCGCCACCACGGCCGCAACGATCAGGAGCGCATAGGCATAGTCGCCGTCCCAGCGGGCGGCCAGCCCCGCCTGCAGCGTAGCATTGCCAGAGGCCAGCAGGTTGCCGAGCTGGTAGGCGAAGCCAGGAAAGGTGCCGCGCACCTCGTCGGGTGACAGTTCGTTCAGATGCACCGGCACGATGCCCCAAGCGCCCTGGACGAAGAACTGCATCAGGAAAGCGCCGATGGCGAGCAGCACCGGCCCCGGCGCATAGGCCCAGAGCGGCGCGACGGGCACGGCGATCAGTGCGGCGATGACGATGGCCTTCTTCCGGCCGATCCGCTGCGACAGTGCCCCGAAAAACAGCCCGCCGCAGATCGCCCCGATATTGTAGACGATGGCGATCGCGCCGACCGTATAGCTCGAATAGTTGCGCTGGGTCTCGAGGAAGGTCGGGTAGATATCCTGCGTGCCGTGGCTGAAGAAGTTGAAGGCCGTCATCAGGAGCACCGCCCAGATGAACAGCGGAATGTTTTCGCGCAAGACCGTCAGGAACGGCCGGCGCCCCTCGGCCTTCCGCTTCAGGAAGGCTGGGCTCTCCTCGACATTGCGTCTGATGTAGAGCACCAGCAGCGCCGGCACCGCGCCAACAAAAAACATGCCACGCCAGCCGATGACCGGGAAGAGCAGGAAGAACGCGATCGAGGCGATCAGATAGCCCGAGGGATAGCCGGCCTGCAGGATGCCGGAAACGATACCGCGGCTTTCCTCCGGCACCGTCTCCATAACAAGCGAGGCGCCGACGCCCCATTCACCACCCATGGCGATGCCGTAGAGCGCTCGGAGCACGAGAAACATCGTGAGCCCCGTGGAGAAGCCGGTCAGGAATTCGAACAGCGAATAAAGCAGCACGTCGGCCATCAGCGTGATGCGCCGCCCGTAACGGTCGGCCGCCAGCCCGAAGATCAGCGCGCCGAGCGCCCGCATGGCTAGCGTCAGGAAGATCGCAACCGAGACGGCAGGAACGTCGGTGTGGAATTCCTCGGCGATATATTTGAGAACGAAGACGAGAATGAAGAAATCGAAGGCATCGAGCGTCCAGCCGAGATAGCTGGCGATGACGGTGTTGCGCTGCTGCGGCGTCAGCCGGCGCAGGCTTTCCAAAGCGGACATCTGATATTCCTCCGTCCGAAAGCGGCGGCGAGGCGGGCAATTCCGGATGCCGTCGGAAGGGGTGCCCGAAACGGGCGGGTGATGCTGTTGCGGCTGCGTTTGCAGTCGGCGACAGCGGGCAATAACGTCAGCAATGCTGCCCGTGTTCCATCACGATTGCCGTGATCGGGTGACGTCCCACGCGGCTCCTTGTCGCAGGCATACGACCGTGCTGCGCCCTGCCCTTGGGCGCGGCATCCTCCAACATCCCTCATCCTGAGACGCGGAGCCCGTAGGGCGGAGCCTCGAAGGACACGCCGCAACGCTGCTCCGTGTGTCCATTTGACGCCGGCGCGCCCGCGCCGCCCTTCGAGGCCCCTTCGGGGCGCCTCAGGATGAGGCTCTCTTGGACGTGGCGCAAACTCTCTGTCTATCAACCGTCGCCGGCATCACACACCGCTATCCACCGCCCGGCACCCTGCCCCGGCACGCCCACGCCACCGACGCGAACGACCGCGGCCCATTCGGCTCCCCAGCCTCATAAGCGGCCCTGACGGCGGCATCGACGGCCTTTCGCTTCGCCGGGTCCAGACCGGCAACATATTTGCCGAGCGGTCCCTCGCCGGAGGCGATCGGATCCCAGTAATCCTCGAAGGAAAGATATTCCATCCGGATCAACAGCGAGGTCTCCTCGACATCGGCTAGGCCCTGCGCGATGAAGCTCTCCTTCATTTCCCCCCGCCGCATCATCGGCTGGAAACAATATCTGCGGCGCATCGCCAGCGCGTTCTCGTCGAGCATCGCCACCGTATCCCACATCATCCGCATGCCGGACATGCCGCCATAATGGTCCCAGACGGCGGCGGAAACCACGCCGCCCGGGCGCACCACACGGCGCATCTCGGATACCGCCTTTCCCGCCTCCGGCACGAAATGCAGTACAAGCAGCGACATCGCCCTGTCGAAGCGGCCGTCCTCGAACGGCAGCGCGCAGGCATCGGCCTGCTGGATGGATATGCGCGGGTCGGTATTGCGCCGCCTGGCCGCTTCGACGAAGACGGGCGAATAGTCGATAGCGACGATCTCCTCCAGGCCGGGCGTTTCCGCCAAAGTGAACGCCAGGCTGCCGGTGCCGCAGCCGACATCGAGCACGCGATCGCCATCCGCGAGACCGGCGAAATCGACCAGCATCGGCGCCAGCCTCCTGCTCCAGCGCCCCATCAGCCGCTCATAACCATCCGCACTTTCGACATTGAAACTCGACGGCATTGAAGTCTCCCCCTTCAAGGACGATGGTCCGCCGCCGGACAATAGGATTCCCCAGCAACCCTAGCAAGCGGAACAGCCGTTCTCACCCGATCTTCGCGTCCGACCAGTAGCGCTTCGGTGCGCGCCCGAAGACACGCTTGAACGCGTTTCCGAAGGCGCTTTCGGAGGAATATCCGAGTGCCGCGGCAAGGCCGGCGACCGAGACATCCTCTCGGCGCAGGGCTTCGCGGGCGCGATGCATGCGCCAGCGCGTGACATAGTCGAGCGGCGCAACGCCGACCAGTTCCTTGAAGCGTTGCGCAAAGGCGGAGCGCGACATGCCGATCCGGGTCGCCAGCGCCTCGACCGTCCAGCGATGGCCGGGGCTGTTGTGGATCAGGCTGATCGCCGCGCCGATCTGCGGATTTGTCAGCGCGCCGATCCATCCCGTTTCGGCAGCACCCTTCCGGCCGACATAGGCCCGCAGCGCCTGCACGAGCAGGATGTCGCCCATGCGCCGCGTCATCAGCGTCGAGCCCATCTGCCCGGCCTCGAGTTCGTCGTCGAGGGTTGCGAGCGTAGTGCTGAGCAGCGCGGCGGCGCGGTCGCTGGCCGGGATATGAATGAACGGCGGCAGCGCGTCGAGCAGCAGCCGGGCGTTGCCGCCTCCGATGACGAAGGTGCCGCCGATCAGCGCGGTCTCGTCACTGCCGTGCCGGGCGATGTCGGAATGCTCCCAGTCGAAGAAGGCGATCCCGTCCTCCGGCTCCCGATCGAGATCGTTGGCGATCACATAGGCGGGCGCATTGGCAAGCAGGAAGGTGTCGCCCGCGACAAGCGAAAATGGCGGCTCACCCGGCAGAACGATCGAACACGCGCCGCGGAGGACAGCAACGAATTTGAGCGCGGGCTTGGCTGGAAAACGAAACGCCCATTGCCCGCCGACCTCGAAACGTGTGCAGCGCGCACTCTCTATGTCGAGCAGCGAAAAGACATCGGACAAGGGATCGATCATGGGTTCTGGACGATCTAGACGAAATCATGGAGCAACTAGCATAGATTCTCCAGGCAGCACCTGCAATCCTCAAAGGCACAAAGGAGAACGAAGATGTCTGATATCAAGGACAAGGTTATTGCAATCACGGGCGCCAGCAGCGGCATCGGCGAAGCCACGGCGCTGCTGCTGGCCGAGCGCGGCGCAAAGCTCGTGCTTGGAGCCCGCCGCGCCGACCGACTGCAGGCCCTGGCACGACGCATCGCCGAAAAAGGCGGCGAGGCCATCTGCCTCGCCATGGACGTGAAAAAGCGCGAGGACCTCACAGCTCTCGTGGCGCTTGCCTGCAACAGCTATGGCAGGATCGACGTAATGATCAACAATGCCGGCATCGGGCCCATCTCCCTTCTTGATGAACTGCGGGTCGAGGATTGGGAGGAGATGATCGACGTCAACATCAAGGGCCCGCTCTATGGCATCGCCGCAGCCTTGCCGGTGTTCCGCCGGCAGGGTTCCGGCCACTTCGTCAACACGCTCTCGACCGCCGGCCTCATCATCAAGCCGACCATGGCCGTCTATGCCGGCACGAAAAACGCCATGCGCACCATCGCCGAGGGCCTGCGGCTGGAGGCCGGCCCGCATCTGCGCGTCACCAACATCTCGCCGGGGTTTATAAGAACCGATTTCGCCGGCTCCATGACCAGCCCAGAGATCAAGGCCGAGATGGCAAAGCGCATGGACGAGATGGCGATTTCACCCGATGCCATCGCCCGCGCCATCGCCTTCGCCATCGAGCAACCCGCCGATGTCGATATCAGCGACATCGTTGTTAGGCCCACCGCTCAGGCGTGAGGTATCGTTGGCAGCGGCGGCTCCTGTCTATCTTGAACAGCAGGACAATCGCCATGCGGCGTGGAAGCGATCGATCTGCCGGTCCAGCGCTCTTCAATTCTGCGATGTAGAGTTCGGACATGCCCCCTGCTCTCCGTCATGCCCGGGCTTGACCCGAGCATCCACGCGGCACCCGTAAGCGGCCGTGGCATGGATCCTCGGCTCAAATGTAGAGCCCGAGGATGACGGAGAGTGTGGCGAAGGCCATCAAGGCATCACCTGTCGGTGACACCGGTCAGATCACCGGTGTCACAGCGAATTCACCAAGCCGCCACACTCCAATCGAACCCCTTCGCCCAGTCGGCGTAGCTGTGCCAGCCGACCTCAGGAAAATCGCGGCGCAGGGCGGCAAGATCGACGTCGTAACCGGTACGGTCGAACCATTCGAACATCAGCGCCGTATCCTCGCTCTGCTGCCGTATCGCCGCGATCGGCAATTCCCGGTAAGTGATTGGGCGGCCGAACACCTCGGACAAGATCTTCGCCTGCTGCTCGCCCGACAATTCGTCGCCCGCGATGTCGAAACGTTTGCCGAACACTTGCTCGCGCCTCTCGGCCAACGTCGCGACGAAAGCGCCGATGTCATCGATGGTGACCTGTTGCAGCACACGGGCGGGCGGCAGCGCTGCGGCATAGACGCCCTGGCGCAGCCCGTCGATCGCCCAGGGCGCCACGGTGTTCTCCATGAAGGCGACGGGTGCGCTGATCGTGTAAGGGATGCCGAGGCCTGCAATGTGCTTCTCGACGAGATACTTGCTGTCGAAATGCGGAATGCCGGTCGTCTTGTGGGCATCGGCGACGGAGGAATAGATCAGGTGGCCGATGCCGGCGGCCTTTGCCGCATCGGCGGCGGCAATGCCCTGACGGGTTTCCGCCTCCGTTCCGGCTTCGTAGCTGTTGCCCATCAGGAACACCGCGTCGACGCCCTCTGCTGCTGCCGCCACGGATGCCGCGTCGTCAAGATCGCCGGCGACGACCTGGACTCCTGCCGCGGTCAGCCGCTTCGCGCCGTCGCTCTCGGGCCGGCGGGTGATCGCCTTGACGCGGTGTCCCCGCGTCATCAACGCGCGTACAACCGCGCCGCCTTGCTGGCCGGTGGCGCCTGTGACCAGTACGCTTCGTGTGTTGCTCATCTGCCTGCTCCTTGTTGTGACTGATGCAGCAAAGTTAGGGCCTGTCGCATTGAACCATAATGGCATATAATTGGAAAACATCGTGCCAATCAAGGATACAATGCTCGATCTCAACGATATCATGATCTTCGCCCGCGTCGTCGAAGCGGGCAGCTTCACCGCCGCCGCGCGCTTGCTCGGCATGCCGAAGACGACGGTCAGCCGCCGCATCGCCGCGCTGGAACGCGAACTCGGCGTGCGGCTGCTGCAGCGCACGACCCGCAGCCTCAACCTGACGGCTTCGGGGCGTCTCTACTACGAAGAAAGCAGCCAGGCGCTGCGCACGATCGAGGGAGCCAACCAGCGGCTTGCGGAAGCGCGTGCGGAGCCTGCCGGCACGATCCGCATATCGGCACCAGTCGGCTTCGGCGGCCACTTCCTCCAGGATGCGATCTTCGAATTTCTTTCGACCTGCCCGAAGGCGAGGGTCGAACTGCGCCTGACCGACGACAGGCTGAACCTCGTCGAAAGCGGTATAGACCTCGCCTTCCGCACCGGCATCCTCGAAGATTCTACCTTGGTCGCCCGCAAACTCGGCTCGTTGCACCGCCTTCTCTGCGCAAGCCCGGATTATCTCGCCCGCCGCGGCCCGCCCGCTGCACCTGAAGATCTGGTCCGCCACGACTGCGTCATCGCCGGCCAGGCTGCCCATGCGCAATGGTTGTTGGAAGGTCCGCACGGTCAGGAAACGGTCGCGGTTTCGGGCCGCTTCGCCGCCAACGAGATGCAGGCGGTGATGGCCGCCGCGATCGCCGGCCATGGCATCGCCCAATTGCCGCACCGATTCGCCGAAGCCTGCATCAAGGACGGGCGGCTGCGCCGTGTTCTCGACGGCTATACGACCCCGGCCGGCGGCTTGCATGTCGTCTATCCCAGCAGCCGACACCTGCCGCCTTTGGTCAAGGCATTCATTGAACTGGCCGTCAGACGGCTGAACGCCACAGGAACCGGCGGGGGCGATGATTTCGCAATCGTCTCGCGCTAGAACAGGAAGATTTTAGGCCGGGTCGGCCCAAAAATTTGAATCCTGTTCTACATTATATAGTCAGAACATGATGTCGTCCGAAAACCGCTCACAATTTTCGGCATCATGCTCGAGGAAATCCGCCCTCGCTCGCGCCGTCACACCTCTTTCAGCACCACCTTGCTGTCGAGGCTCCCGATCAAGGTCGCGCTCGCCTGGTTGAGGCCGACGACCTCCACCGCAATGCCATGCGCCCCGAACCGTTGGACGACCTTGTCGAGTGCGGCAACGGCGGTGATGTCCCAGAAATGCGCTTCGGACACGTCGATCAGCACGGACCTACCGATCGCGTCCTGAACGTCGAAGGCTTCGACGAAGACGTCGGCGGAGGCAAAGAACACCTGGCCAGACACGCGGTAGGTCAGTCGCCCGGTCGTTGTGTCGGGCGCGACGTCCACCCGCAGCAGGCTGGCAACCTTGAAGGTGAAGAACACGCCGCTGAGCAGCACGCCGACCGTCACCCCGAGCGCCAGGTTGGCGGTGAAGACGGTGACGATGACGGTCGCCACCATCACGGCGCTCGACATCCGAGGATGAACCACAACGGATCTAAGCGACGACCAGTCGAACGTGTCGATCGATACCATGACCATGATCGCCACCAGCACGGCGACGGGAACCTCGGACACCCACGGCTTCAGGAGCACCATCAGGATCAGCAGGAACGCGCCGGCAAACAGCGTCGAGAGCCGGCCGCGCCCGCCATATTTCACGTTGCTGACTGTCTGGCCGATCATGCCGCAGCCGGCAATGCCGCCGAACAGGCTCGCGGCCGCGTTGGCGAGACCGAGACCGGTGCATTCGCGGTTCTTCGAACTCGGCGTATCCGTGAGATCGTCGACGACACTCGCCGTCATCATCGATTCCAGCAGCCCGACCATGGCGATGGCAAATGCGGGTCCGGCGATGATCCGAAGCGTTTCCAGCGTCAGCGGCACCGCCGGCCAGCCGAAAACAGGCAGCGAATCCGGCAGCTTGCCGAGGTCGGCAACGGTGAGGACGGGAAGCCCGAGCGCCAGCGAAGCGACGGTCAGGATCAGGATGCAGATCAGCGGCGACGGGATCGCCGTGGTGATCCGCGGCGTCAGGTAAATGATGACGAGCCCGGCAACCAGCACGGCATATTCCATCCAGCCGGCGCCGACAATATGCGGCATCTGCGCGGCAAAGATCAGAATGGCCAGCGCATTGACGAAGCCGGTGCGGACCGATTTCGACACGAAGCGCATCAGCACGCCTAGCCGCAGCAGGCCGAAGACGATCTGGATTAACCCCGCCAGCAGCCCGGCCGCAAAAAGATAGGGCAAGCCGTGAGCATGCACCAGCGGTGCCGCGACCAGTGCCACCGACCCGGCCGCCGCCGAAATCATCGCCGGGCGTCCACCGGTAAAGGCAATGACGATGCTGATCACGAAAGAGGCGAACAGACCAACCTCGGGATCGACCCCCGCCACGAAGGAAAAGGCGATCACCTCGGGGATGAGGGCGAAGGTCGCCACCGCTCCGGCAAGCATTTCGCGCATGGGATTGGCGGACCAATCACGACGGATGGAGGAAAGCAACATAGGAAGGATTCTCGCAAAGCATAGCCGGCCCCACTCTTTCGAGCGGTCGCGTGATGGCATGCAGGTTTTGCGTTGTCTGGCGGATCGGCGGCCAGAAGAGCCACCCGGGATCTCACCGGGTCCGTGGTGAATGCCTGCGGTATAGACGAGATCTTTACTGCAGCGCAACATTCAATTGCCAAGGACGAAAGCGAAAACGCGAGCCGTCATCCTCTCACCGGACGGCACTCTGCTCACCCCTTCGCTTGGACGCCGAGGAACCGGAAGTCCTCACTGCCAGAGGAAGTCCGGCCCGGTGCTCTGTGAGGTCAGCTTCAGCGTCCCGTCCGGCTGGACGACATAGGTCTCGAACACACGGTAACCGAAATCGCCAAGAAAGGTATTCTTGACCACCGTTCCCGGACGGTAAGGCGAACGGAGAACCTTTCCGCCATAGGTGAGGCTGCCGGGAAGAGGTTGCGGATCCCCGGCGCTGGCGCAGGCCGAGAGAGCGAAGAGAACGGCAATGAGCGCGTATTTCATTCGGACTTCTCCTCGGGCAGGCGCAGCGGCCTGAGCGACGTCGATTTCCTCTTATAACACGCAGCCTTGATGCTGTTCAGAACGCAGCCTTGCTGCTGTCGAAGTTTTTGCGTCGCTCCTCCGCCCGCGAGAGCGCGCTGGCGATCCTCTCATCGGTGAAGGGCTTGGAGATCACATCGAGCGCGCCTTCGATACCGTGGCCGACATTCTCGGGACTGCCGGTCACGAAGATCACGTCAACCCCATGGCGGTCGATCAGCCGCCGCGCGAGCTGGGAGCCGCTCAGCCCATCGGAGAGACTGAGATCGACGAGCGCGACATCGCTTCTTTTTGCGTGGGCGAGAGCCTGCTCCACCGTCGATACCGGCCCGATAGTCTGGTGTCCTGCCTCTTGCGCAATGCGTTCGAGCTCCAGAGCGATAAAATTCTCATCTTCGACGATCATTACCTTCATGAATAAGCCTCCTCCTAGACGGGATGTCGGTCGCACTGCCGGTAGCGGGTAAAACGCAACCGACCCCGGAATGTTTCCACCTTGAGAAGAATATGTTGGCAACCGGCAAAGTATTAATTTGACTTCGGGATGTCAGGTGCTCCATGGCCCTTCGGCCATGCGGACAGCCACTTTTCATACTCTTCGACGGACAAGGCCATCGTCCCCAAAGCGAAGGACCGCCTTTCGAAATCACCCGCGTGGAATGGTTGAGGTTCAAGGGCCATCCTGACCAGCGACATTACTCCGCCCGCGCAAACAACTCCCGGTCCCGGGCGCGGATGGGGTCGGTCCAGTCGCGTTCGAACCAGGGCGTGCCGCCGGGCTGAGGCGGGTGTTTGAGCTCCAGCGGACGGGCCGGGCCGTTGCTCGCTTCGGAGGCGACGCGGAAGATATAGTGGTCGTACATCCTGAGCGCCTCGATCATGTAGCTGGTCGCAACCGTTCGGTCGCGCACGACGACGAGGTTCTCGCCGTTCTCATCATCGGCGGGTTCGGAGAAATTGTAGGAGCCGAGATAGACCCGCGCCGTCGGCTTGTCGAAGTCGAGCACGACGAACTTGTGATGCATCCGCGTGCCGCGCTGTTTGCCGTCGATGCCTGACAGGCCCGAGGGTTCGGTCACGAAGGGCGGCGGCACGTTGCCCGTCAACGCCGCCGACCGTACCACCCGCCGACGGTTGTCAGGAGTGAGCACGGTCAGGCCCAGATTGCCGGCCCGCACCTCGGCATCGGCAATGCCCATCACATGCATATCGGGGCGCTCCAGGGCGCGCCCCAATGCCGGGCCGATCGCCCCCTTGGTCATCTGGCCGAGAAAGGCGAGCGAGAAGAACACGCTGGACCGCGCGGTATCGATATCTGCGCCGATCTCGTCCAGCCGGCCATTGGCGTCGCTGTGCGGAGAGAAAGCGACCTTGGCGTCGACGCCGTCAAGGCCGAGATCGATCCAGCCGGCAGAACTTGGCGAGGCGCGGAAATGGTCGGCGCGCTTGGCGGTAAAATAGCTCTCGAAGGCGGTGAAATAATCCTCGATCGCCTTGTCGCTGTGGACGGCCAGGCTGTTGTTCGACTGTACATAGAGCCCGCGCCAGCTGAGATTGGTCGAACCGTAAAGCACGGTCGAGATGCCGCCGCCGCTGACCGCGATCGATTCCTGATGCTGCAGGTTGGCCATATGCTGGCGCTTGACGTTGGCAGCACCCGCCGAGGCGATCAGCCGCTCCGCCGCCCTTGTCTCCGGCGAATTCGGGCGACCATGGCCCTTGGTGCTGGCGCTGTCGTCGATGATGATCTTGAGCTTCGGCCCCAGCGCTTCCAGCCGGGTGACCACCTCGGGCAGGTTGAGGTCATAGGCGATGGCGCGCACTTCGGCGCCGGCAGCGTGCGCCCTGTCGAGCAGATCGAGCGTTTCGGCCCGCGCCTCGAAGCCCATCCAGGCGAGCGCCCGCTCGGCATCGGCATGGGTCGGCACGAAGTCCAGTCCCTGGTCGCCATCCGGTGGCACCAGCGTGATGATGGGTCCGCCGGCGGCAAAATTGCGCACGAAGGCCTGCGACGAGACGAAGCCACGGGTGAAGGCGACGTTGAGCTTGCCGGGAATGGTCTCTCGCATCAGCGCCAGTTCCGCCTCCTGCGCCTCGCCCGATGTCAGCGCGCCCGCGGCATCCATGAACTTTGGCGTGACGCGGTAGGTGAACTTGCCGGGCAGATCGGCATTGAAGGGAAAATGCACCCATCGGAACTTCTGGATCGGCGCTTCCGTGGTGCGGATGCCATCTTCGGGAACCAGTTGGCCGGGAAAGCCGATGCGGTTATGCACCGTCTTGAAGAAATCAGTATCCGGCTCACGATACTGGATGGCGAAACCAACGAAATCGGCAGGCGGCCGGCCATTCTTCCAGTCCATGCCGATCAGCACCATGCCGTCGCCGCGATGGATGGTCAGCGCAAAAAGCGCAGCCGCATTCCCGCCGGTCACACGAAAATCCGTATCCATGCCCGCCTCCCCTGGAAATCGGGCGAAATCTAGCACGGTTCCGTGACAGTAAGGAGATATGTCGGTGAAATTTTGCGCGCAGAAGGTGCAGGGAAGAGGCGGTATGGCGCAAGCGCGTTCGGGGACGTTGCCCCTGTCGCACAGTCGTCAATCGTTGGCTCGATCGTCGACGACCGGCGCTGCCTTGAAAGGAAATCTGCGGTTCGCCAGACTTTCATGCGGACCGCCGTATCCTCCTGCCGCGAGGACGGAGGATCCGGCCGAACCGACCCTACGGTTTCTCGTTTGCGCTCTCGGCCCGGAACGCCGCCTCGCCGGCATCGGAGACCTCGACCCATTTCTTGTCGGGCTCGGCGTCCGGCACATAGCTGTCGTGCCAGTTCCACCACTTGTAGGTCGGGGTCTGCGGATAGCCCGCGGGCGATTCCTCCCAGACTTCCTGGCGGCCGAGCGGCGTGATGTCGAGGTAGTTCCAGGTGCCGCCCATCTGCTCGTCGCCGCGGTTGTTGATGAAATAGGTGCGGAAGATGCGCTCGCCGTCGCGGTAGAATACGTTGGTGCCGTGCCACTCGTCGACGCCGAAGTCCTTGTCGAAGCTGTCGGTGATCGTGACCCACGGCATCGTCCAGCCCATCCGCGCCTTCAGCCGTGCAATGTCGGCCTGCGGCGCACGCGAGGCAAAGACCAGCGTCGTGTCGCGGGCGTTGAGATGGGCGACATGGGCGACCTGATCGGCCACCATCGAGCAGCCGCGGCAGGCATGGTCGGGCCAGCCGAACACGCCAGGCTCGTAAAACGCGCGGTAGAGGATGAGCTGATGTCTGTTATCGAACAGGTCGAGCAGACTGACTTTGCCCTGAGGCCCCTCAAACGCATAGGCCTTCTCCACCGCCATCCACGGCATGCGTCGGCGCTCGGCGGCGAGTGCGTCGCGGGCGCGGGTCTCAGCCTTTTCCTTGACGAGCAACTGCGCGCGGGCCGCCTCCCAGGTCTGCGGCGACACGACCGGCGGTTTGCGCATGGCTTGTCCGCTTTTCCCATTCTCGGCTGAAGCAGTCATGGCTTTCAATCTCCTCATTGGGGCGATTTCCCAGGCTTGGAAGCCCGGTTCATCGCGCATTGGTCTGAGATAGTTTCGCATCGGAAATCGAACAGGGGGAGTAACAAGTGTGACCGTATTCCCTGGAACCCGCCGGTCGCAGCCTTGGTGCGCGAGTGGTCTTGGCCGGGAGCGCGTCCATTAGCGTAATCTTGTTTACGAATTGCACACGTGCTACAACACCACAAAACGGCGCATACGAACCCTGATCAAACCGAGATCGTGCCCGTGAATGTTTTTATCGCGACTGTTGCTGCGCTTGTCATTGGCGTCATCCCATCGTGGGCAGGTCCTTTGCACGAAGCGGCCAAGGATGGCGATATCGCCCGCGTCACACAGTTGCTGGACCACGGCTCCGATCTGTCGGAGCTCGATGAGGCGGGCGAGCCGGCGCTGATTATCGCGTCATTGGCCGGCCATGCCGATGTCGTCGTTCTTTTGCTGGATCGCGGCGCCGACATCGAAGTTCGCAACAAGGGTGGGCTGACGGCACTGCATGCAGCAGCCTATGGAGGAAATCTGGAGGTGGTGAAACGGCTTGTCGCCGAGGGAGCTGATGTCAACGACAGGAAGAATTTCTATCAGATGTCGCCGCTGCACGGCGCCGCCGAAGAGGGCCGCACCGACGTGGTCGCTTTTCTGCTGACGAAGAGCGCGGATGTCGAAGCGACGGAAAGAAACGGGTACACGCCTCTCACTCAAGCCGGGTGGCGGGCGCATTGGGATACGGCCAAATTACTCATGGAAGCCGGTGCTGTTTGCCAGAAAGCCGAGCTTGTGGGCGAACCGCTCTACAAGGAATGCACCAAACGGCAATAGCATTTCGCTTGAGGTAACAGACCGCGTCCAGGAATGGAGCTTGTTATGTCTTATCATGCGCGAAAATCCGGAAAGCGAATGGGCGTGGCTGTTGGCGCTGCGGTCATGCTGCTTTCCTTGCTTCAGCCTGCGGGGGCCGAGGAACTCGTCAATACCGGCTATTTCGGCGATGTCGCGATCAAGGGTTACGACCCGGTCGCCTATTTCACTGAAAACCAGGCCGTCGAAGGATCCGAGACATATTCCCACCACTGGCTTGGCGCGACTTGGTATTTCGCCAGCGCTAGAAATCGCGACCTCTTCAAGGGCGATCCGTCCAAATATGCGCCGCAATATGGCGGCTATTGCGCCGACGGCGTGTCTTTCGGGACAGTGACCACCAATATCGATCCGAAAGCCTGGCGGATCATCGATGGCAAACTGTACCTGAGCTATGACCCCGGCGCGGCCGAAGGCATGGAGAAAAATCCGACCAAGGTGACCGACTCGAAGAAGCATTGGTCCGAAGTTCAGCAGACGCTGATTTCGGAGAAGATGCACACCGTCTGGCAGCAGCCGGATACGAAATGAAGCCGCAACGCCCGACCCGTCAGGGTGTGGGTGAAAAGAACGTCAAGGCGCGCGGCGTGACATGGACGTATGGCCTGTCGCGCTGTTCACCTGACGTGTTGCGGTAAACATATCCGCACACCATCCGGTCGAGAAAATAGCCGTCGAATTTTTCGCAGAGACTGTCGCCTCGCACCTCGGCGATACCGGTGATGTTGGTATTGGCACTGCGATAGGCAGTGTTTCCAGCCTTGTCGAAAAACTGGGTGAAATCCGTGCCGTTCTTGTGCTTGCCGGTCCAGCTCTTGCCGTCGACGAGATTGCGCAGGTCTGCCTCGCCGAGCCTGTCGGCTTGATTGCCTGTAAAACCGAAGGGCCATTCGGGAATGCCGGCCTTGCGCAATGCGGCCAGATGGCGCTGCAGATCGCCGTCCCGCCAGTAGTCATAGAGATAGCCGTAATAGGTGAGATTGCTTTCCGGGAAGAGCTCCAGCAGCTTTGCCGTCTCCGCTGCAGCCTTGGTTTCATTGCCCTGGTCGGCATAGGCCGCCGCCAGGTATTCGCGTGCCGGCTCGACCTTCGGCAGGCTGTCGAGCGTCGGCTCTATCAGCGAGATCGCGCGCTGATCATCGCCCGCGGTATAAAACACGATCCCCGCCAGCAGTTGAAAGCTCGACGCCGGCGAAGGGTCGAGCCGCAAAGCCTTTTCCATCTCCGTGATCGCCTGCCCGCTGCTTCCGGTGTGGACCAGAATGAGAGCGAGATTGGCGGCGGCCTCCGCATCGTTCGGCTCCATCGCAACCGCCATGTTGGCGGAATTTTTGGCCTCCGTCTCGCGTCCATCCACCCATTGCAGCAGGGCAAGCACCGTGTGCGCCCTGGCATTGTTGGGATCCAGCTTGAGAGCTTGCCCGGCGGCGTCATAGGCGATCTTGCGGGCGACGGCGGCCGACCAGAGGTAATTATAGTCGTTGCGCCAGACATCGACGGCGACGCGGGCGATTCCCGCATGGGCATTGGCAAAGCCCGGATCGAGATCGATCGCCTTGTGGTAGAAGGACAGCGTCCGGCGATAGGTGTCGACATCCCTCAAGATGAAGCCTTCCTGCTCGGCCCGCATGTAATAATCGTAGGCTTCGAGATTTTCGGTCGGGATCCGGGCCAGTTGGTCGCGCTCGCGCGCGCTGAGCTTGACCGACAGGGCCGAGATGATCTTGCCGATCACATCGTCCTGAACGGCAAAGAGGTCGGCATATTGGCGATCGTAGCGCTCGGCCCAAAGCGACAGGCCGGTGACTGCGTCGATCAGCTTGACATTGATCCGCAGCCGCGGCCCGGCGCGCTGCAAGGTTCCTTCGAGCACATATTTCACGCCGAGTTCGGCGGCCACGTCCTGGATCTTGCCGACGGAGCCCTGGATGGCGAAGACCGAGTGGCGGGCGATGACGAAGAGGCCTGATACTTTGGACAATTCGGTGATCAGATCGTCCGTCAAACCCTCTGCGAGATGGTCGTGCTCGCTGTCGCCGCTGACATTGATGAATGGCAGAACCGCGACAGAGGGCCTGTCCGGCAACGGATAGGCGAAACGTTCGGCAGGCCCCGGCGGTTCTGCCGGCATCCACGGCTGCCACCAGAGTCCTGCGCCCGCAAGAGCAAGGACAACGGCCGCTGCGATGCCTGCAACGAGGCGGCGTCTCGGCAGGCGCCTCCGGCTTGTGAGGGTTTTACCGGCAGAAGTGGGGTCAAGCAGGACGCGATAGACCCGGACCGGTTCGGTGATGCTCTTCAACCGCTGTTCGCCAAGCGAAGCAAAACCGACCGGGACTTTCGATTTCACCTGGTCGTATGTCGTGCCCGATATGGCGATGCCGCCCGGTTCGGCCAGCGCCTGTATTCGATCGGCGACATTGACGCCGTCGCCCTGGATGTCTTCGCCCTCGACGATGATATCGCCGAGATTGATGCCGATCCGGAACTCGAGCCGATGCTCCGGCAGTGCCGCGGCACTCTGCGTCGCTTTCAGTTGCTGAACCTCCACCGCGCAGCGCAAGGCATCGACGACACTCTGAAATTCGACCAGCAGACCATCGCCCATGGTTTTGACCAGCCGGCCATGGTGACGCGCAATCGCCGGCTCGAAGACATCGTTCTGGTCCGCCTGAAAACGCGCACGGGTGCCCTCTTCGTCGATCTGGCTCAATCGACTGTAACCGGCGACATCAGCGATCAGGATTGCTGCAAGACGGCGCTCCATCCCCGGTCTTTCCTGGAGAGCGAATGTATTACTAAAAATATTCTACAGTATGTCCTGCCGCGATGCTATCGTCGGCGCTCGCGATATTCAACTTAGCGATGCTGTCGATCACACAGATAAAGCAGACGTCTGCCGCCTGCCACGGCGGTGTGATCGATACTGGCGAATTCATCCGCCTTTTCCCGATCCCGGTCGGTTTCGGGCCCGAGCGGGCACAGAATTACTGCACGCCGAGGCTGTTCAATTCACCCTTCGCGCCGTCATATTCCATGTATGTCGTGGGGCAGGAGGACAAGGCGGCCTCGAAACGTCGGCGCGCCTCCTGGGTGTTGCCGCCCAACAGATACCATTCGCCATTGTAAAATGTGGCCTCGCAACGCTGGTTGCTATCGGCCGCCTTCGCCATCAGTTCATCTGGTTTCAAATCGCCGAGAAAGAGACTGAAAACGGGATAGGGCCATGTTCCCTGGTCGGTTTTACTGGCCGCGATCTTGAGATCGGCGATTGCCTTTGTATCATTGCCCCGGCTTTGAGCCATAAAGCGCCAGAGATGATAATAGGGAGCCGTCGGGGGATTCTCGGTTGTCCTAATGGCGAACCCTGTCGCGGCTTGCTCGTACTTTCCTGCGAAATAGTTCGCCATGGGGTCATTGACGATGAATTGACGTGTATTGCTGATCGGCCAAAGCGATGCCGCCGCTATAATAACGAACAGAGTGCTGAAGGCTGTCGCCGCCGCGCCGAAACGAGGCGTCGGGCGTTCTCTCGGCCAGAAAGCCAACAGCAGCGACGATAGCGCGGCCCCGATCAAGGCGCCGCCGAAATGTCCGGCATAATCGATGTTCTCACCGCCTCTTGCTGCCGAAAGGAATGGCAGCAGGGAGGGAATGAGAATTTGAGCTGCCCCGATCCGCAGGGTATCTGCAATCGGCCCTGAGCGGAAACGGAAGCTGGCAGCGATCACGGCTGCAAAAAGACCGACAATCCCGCCGGAGGCGCCGACCCCGATCGTGTTCGGCGCATTGATCCACACCGATGCGACAGACCCGCCAAGCGCGCTTGCGAAAAAAATCGCTGCAAACCAGCGCCAGCCGATCAGCCGTTCAAAGAGCCCTCCTGCGAACCATAAGGAAACGCAATTGAACGCGAGATGGAGGATACCTCCATGCATGAAGGGTGCGGTAAACAGCCGCCACCATTGACCATGCTCGACAATGCTTTGACGAAACGTCCCACCGAGGACGAAGAGAGTCCAATTGGTGGGAGTGCCGGCGACGGGCGGCTCGAGACCGAAGGTTAGTTCGCCGGCATAGACCGCAATCAGAGTGGCGAGAAGAATGTAGGTGAATATAGGATGCCCGCCGCTGTTGAGAGCGGGTTCCAACGCTTCGTCTTCATCATCCGGGGCGGTCGAGCCATCTTCCTGCATGGTTTGGCGTTCGGCTTCGTAAGCTTCGGACAGCAATTCGACGAACTCATCGAATATCCTGTCCGAATTGCCCCGCAAGAGCTTCAGAGCAACGCCGACCTTGGCGCGTGAACCAACAAACCATTCCGGCAGCCGGCTCGTCAGCCCCCGTCTGACCAAGGTCCTGGCGGCAGTGGGATCAAGGTGAAGAATGATGTTATCCGCATATTTGGTCTGGACTCTGCCAATGCTTTGAATGGCAGACCACGGCAGTATCTGGCCGGGGAAATTCGGCAAACGGATTCCGGCCGTCGACATGACGAGTCCCGGCTCCACGGAGAATAGCTTGGGCAGCAGCAGCAATGCTAGGATGCCAAAAAACGCTGCACCCGGCACCACGAAGAACCAAGCCACACGAGGGTCCTTATCCCCAGGTGGATGGAAGCCTAGCCAAATGATTCCTGCCGTGATGGCAACTATAACCAGGAAGATCAGGAGCAATTTACGTTTGTTGTAGGCATATTCCGATCTGCGCAATTCTTCAGACGTCATCCAAACTTCTCGCTAAAAAAGTATCGACTGCACCTTGTAGACAAGGCGATGACACTGGATCGAATTTATCTACCGGGAATAGCATTTTGCAAGATGGGTTTCGACATCCTCAACAAAATGAACGCATCATAATTCGATATGAAATACTTCAGGTCATCGTCACCCCAGACCATCAGCAGAGTCGCAAAAAGCAGGCGAGTATCGGAAGCTTATTTCTTGGTTATCAGGCGATGGATTGCGCGACATGACGACAGCCTCATCGAGTGAGCCAACCAGGCACGGCAGCGCCAGGATTTGTCGCGGCTGCTGGGACCAGATGCATGTGCCGATCCCGATCGGCGGTCCGCTTGCCCTGCCCTTCCGCGCCCTCGGCATCACGCGCAGCAAGATGAACCCGGATATCTGCACGATCTGCGAACGCTCCTTCCAGTACGTCAAGAAGCAGCGCCAGATCACCGTTGACGCCACCATCCTCTTTGCCGATATCAGGGGCTTCACGGATCTTTCGGAGCGCATCGAGGCGGTGCAGCTGAGCGAGATCGTCAGCCTGTTTCAGGATCGTTGCGCGCAAGCGATCTGGGCGCATGACGGCATCGTCAACAAGCAGATGGGCGACGGCCTGATGGCGATCTTCAATTTTCCGATCGTCAGAAAGGATCACGCCGGCGCCGCGATCCTGGCCGCGCAGGAGATCCAGCGAAACTGCGCCGCCGCGCTAAGCGGTCTGGTGCTCGAGGCATTACCCGGCCGCACCCTCGGCGTCGGCGTCGGCATCCATTCCGGTGAGGTCCAGATCGGCGAATTCTCAAGCTTTCGCAGCGATTTCACCGCCATCGGCGGCGTTGTCAATCAGGCCGCAAAGCTCGAATCCCAGGCCGCCGCCGGCGAGATCCTGATCTCCTCCGAAACAGCCGCGAAGGCCGCCGACCTTGCGGCAGGCGCCGAAACCCGCATGCTTGTGCTCAAGGGGATCGAGCAGCCGGTGCAGGCACGAGTGCTGGCCAAGCGCTGAGCTGCCAACCTCTTCCCAGCGTCTATCTGTCCTCAACGTGGCAGCCGCTGTTTCTCACGCTGTGGTTGCCGAACTCGTCAAATTGCAAGCCAATTAATCTTCCGGAAACGAACATGGCTTATCTCTATGCCATTGCTCCGCCCTGCAGGCTGCGCACCGCAGGATGAAGAAGGCTGGAGGTGCCGCCCCCCAACGCCGCCGTCGCGCCGCCGCTCAACAAAGCCTTGAACGACGACGCGGCCGGAACCTTCGCCCTGCGTCAGGTCTTCATGCCGGTCAGCTCAGGAAACGGGTAGTAGCGCAGCCGCTTGTCGCGGCAGCGATCGTCATTCACCGTCGCCCCTAATATTTTGCCATCCGTGAAGGAGACACCGAGGTAGGCCCAGTCTCCCCAGCCGCGCTTGGCCACCAAACGCACGCAGTAAGCATAGATCTTTTTCTCAGGTTCAAGCACCACCACGCTGGAAATGCGGGCCCATACGACTTCTCCTGCTTCGTGCCTGTAGCTTCTCTTGAACACGATGTTGATGAAATTCTGCCGGACGTCACTCGAGGGAGGACGCTGGGAATCCGCAACGGATTGCGACACCGGCGCATTGCAGCCGGCGAGAGCCAGCAGCGCGACGCAAACAAGGACTTTCATTTTCATTCAGCTGAATCCCTAAAAGAATCGGAGCGCAAATAAACGCTGCGTATTCCTACAAACACAGCGAGAATAATATTTGCAATACTTCATAGGAATATTGTTGCGACTGCAGGATGCCGGCCGCGTGACGTGGATATATCAGTGTCGGCACACCTACACTGAAGGGTTCACAACAGAGCTTCCGGCCCCGTCTTCATCTTCATCATCATTGATCGTAACGCCGGCTTCCAACGCGGCCAGGATGAAAGCCTGCCGCACCGTCTCGGCCGGCATCCGCCCGGCAAGCCAGGCGCGGCAAAAATCGATCGCCCTTTGCTGGTGGACGCCGCCATTGACCGGCCAGTCGGAGACGAGTGCATAAAGCGCATCCTGCGGTGAGCGCAGAACCAGCCGCTCGCCGGTATCAAGGTCGATCGAGATGGGGGTTTCCCAGAAGGCAGAATGGTCGCTAATGGCAGTTGCACCTAGAAGTGAAGTGACTGGGAAACTAACTGCGGGAGACCGATCTCGGTTCCAGTATTGGGCCGAATGATCGCCGCCGGACATCACGGGCGCCGGTAATCCATTCCAGGCTAAAGCAATGGCTGCCAGCAGCCACGCTGCGGCGCGTGCTTCGAGGCTTCGCCCTGGGGGCTGCGCACCTCAGCATGAGGGGCGTTGGAGCATGCCGTAGCCGATAGCCGGCGCTGGAGGATGCCGCGCCAACGCTCAAGAGAGCCTCACCCTGAGGCGCCCCGCAAGGGGCCTCGAAGGGCGGGGCGGGTGCGTCGGCTCGCAGCGCCATAAGTTTGTAAACTATTCCATCTTCCGAACACACAGTTCGTTTCCCTTTGGTACTCTTTCCCTCTTCCCTCCGCGCTGACTCTCCATATTCCCGCCATGGCCAGATCTCCGAAGAAATCCCCCGCCCAGAATGGCTTCGAGGAGGCCCCTCAATCGTCTTTTGAGGGCGCGCCGCTTTCCGGCTCGGTTTGCCGGCTTCGTAAGCGACCGTAACCAAATCGTCCTCAGCCTGTGTCAAGTCAGTCCGACCGGTGGTCCTGAGCTTCGCCACCTTTGCGACTGCGGCAGTGGCGCTAGTGGAGGTCCGCTCTTGACCACGAGCGACGACGGACGCCCGGCGGTCGTCGGAATTCACCTGGGCAATGGCGAACAAGGGAAACGCGCTTTCAGTGGAGATATCATCCGTCAGAGCGCGGCAGTCAAAGCTGCGGTCTTCCCACAATTGATATCCGGAGTTTGCACGATAGCCGGCACGCCTACCGCCCCGTTAGTTTCCGCGCTTGACCTCCGCGCACGGCCTCTACCTAAAAGCCCGACTGCTATGCAAAGGAGGCTCCGGTGTCGGTACCCATTGAGGACTACGCGCTCATCGGCGATTGCGAAACCGCCGCACTCGTCTCGAAGAACGGCTCGATCGACTGGCTCTGTTTTCCGCGCTTCGATTCCCCCGCCTGTTTTGCCGCCCTGCTCGGCGCCGAGGATAACGGCTTCTGGTCGCTGTCACCGTCAGGTGAAAATGTCCGCGTCACGCGCCGCTACCGCAACGACACGCTCATTCTCGAAACCGAGTTTCAGACCGAGACCGGCACCGCCGTTCTCATCGACTTCATGCCGCTTCGCGATGGCACGAGCGATCTGATGCGCATCGTCGAGGGCAAGAGCGGCACTGTCGCCTTCGATATGGAGCTCAACCTTCGCTTCGATTACGGCCGAACCGTTCCCTGGGTCACGCATGGCGAGGATGGCGGCATCACCGCCATTGCCGGCCCGGACAGGCTAACCATGAATTGCGCCGTCCCGCTCGAAGGCCGCGGCCTGAGCACGGTCGGCTCCTTCCAGGTTGCCGCTGGCGAGAGCCAGATCTTCACCCTGACCTGGTCCCCCTCGCATATGCCGCAGCCGGCTCAGCGGCAGGTGGAATATGCGCTGCCGGACACGGAGGAATTCTGGCAATCCTTTGCCGCGAAATGCCCGAAAGTGGGCCGGTGGACGGAACAGGTCAAACGCTCGCTCATCACGCTCAAGGCACTGACCTACATGCCGACGGGCGGCATAGTCGCCGCGGCGACAACCTCCCTGCCGGAAAAGATCGGCGGGCCGCGCAACTGGGACTACCGCTATTGCTGGCTGCGCGACGCGACGCTGACCCTGCTCGCCCTGATGAAACTCGGCTATTACGAGGAAGCCAGTGCCTGGCGCAGCTGGCTGCTGCGCGCGGTCGCCGGCGCCCCGGCGCAGATGCAGATCATGTATGGCGTCGCCGGCGAGCGCAATCTGCTGGAATGGCAGGTTCCCTGGCTGAGTGGCTACGAGGGCTCGACACCCGTACGCATCGGCAATGCCGCTGCCGAACAGGTGCAGCTCGATGTCTATGGCGAGGTGGCCGACGCCCTGCTGCAGGCCCGCAAGGGCGGGCTTCCGCCGCATCACCGCGGACGCGAACTGGCGGCGGCCATTCTGCCCTTTCTCGAAAAAATCTGGATGGAGCCCGATGAAGGCATCTGGGAGGTGCGCGGCCAGCGCCAGCATTTCACCTATTCGAAGGTCATGGCCTGGGTGGCCTTCGACCGCGCCGTCCAGATTGCCGAGGCGGACGGCGAGCCCGAGGCCGCCGTACGTTGGCGCACGCTCGCAGATCACATCCATGCCGAGGTTTGCGAGAAGGCTTTCGATCCCGAACTCGGCTGTTTCGTGCAGGCCTACGGCTCCAAGGCGCTTGATGCCAGCCTGCTGCATCTCGGCATGGTCGGCTTCATCCCGCCTGATGATCCGCGCTATGTCGCGACAGTCGAGGCGATCGAGCGCAGGCTGCTGCGCGATGGCCTGCTGCTGCGCTACGAGACGCAGGAGGTGGACGACGGCCTGCCGCCAGGCGAAGGCGCGTTCCTCGCCTGCAGCTTCTGGCTCGTCGACGCCCTCGGCATGATCGGCCGCCGCGACGATGCGCTGCGCCTGTTCGAGCGGCTGCTTTCTATCTGCAACGATGTCGGGCTTCTGGCGGAAGAATATGATCCCGCCGCCCGCCGCATGCTCGGCAACTTCCCGCAGGCCTTCAGCCATGTCGGGTTGATCAACAGTGCGTTGAACCTCGCGCGGCTGGAGGGGCCGGCGGACCAGCGTTCGGCGTGATGAGTGTGGTAAGAACCGCTGAAGAAAGACCCCTCCCCAACCCCTCCCACAGGTGGGAGGGGCTAATCCGGCGGCACCGCCTTGCCTCTTCCGAAACGTTGAGGATTTGGAAAGCCGGCGCGGCAGGTTAAGCCCCTCCCACTTGTGGGGGTCCGAAGGACGGGTCGAGACCCGTGGCTCGACCCCGGCATCCTACAGGAGGGGTTTGGGGCGGGGTCTCTTAGTATCACGCGACCGGGAGACTATTCAAAAATCCGAACGATTCATTCGTTTCCCTTTTGTACTCTTTCCCTCTTCACTTTCGCGCTGACTCTCTCCATATTCGCGCCATGGCCAAATCTCCGAAGAAATCCCCCGCCCCGAATGGCTTCGAGGAAGCCCCTCAATCGTCTTTTGAGGGAGCCCCCCTCTCAGGCTCGGTTGCCGATTGGGTGAAGCAGCTGGAGGCCGATGCCGAAACCTCGGGCGTCGAGACCCAGCGCCAGATCGCCTCCAAGGCCGGCAAACATCGCAAGAAGGTGGAAATCGCCGCCAGGACGAAAACCAGCGACGGCGGCGTCAGCGCGTCGAAATCGGCGCGCGGCACCTCCATGGGCGGCTCGACCGACCCGAAGACGCGCGCGGCCGCCGGCCTCAATCCCGTCTCCGGCATGGATACGACGCTGGAGGAGGCCTCGTCGCTGCAGGCCGGCACTGCCGTCACCGCCACGGTCGAGGCGCTGTCGGCGCTGATCGAGAGCGGCAATCCGCTGCACAAGAACGGCAAGATCTGGACGCCGCACCGCCCTGCCCGGCCCGACAAGTCAGAAGGCGGCATCGCCATTCGCATGCAGTCGGATTACGAGCCGGCCGGCGACCAGCCCACAGCCATCCGCGACCTCGTCGAGGGACTGGAGAATGGCGACCGCAGCCAGGTGCTGCTCGGCGTCACCGGCTCCGGCAAGACCTTCACCATGGCCAAGGTGATCGAGGCAACGCAGCGCCCGGCCGTCATCCTGGCGCCGAACAAGACGCTGGCCGCCCAGCTCTATTCCGAATTCAAGAACTTCTTCCCCGACAATGCGGTGGAATATTTCGTTTCCTACTACGATTATTACCAGCCGGAAGCCTATGTGCCGCGCTCCGACACCTATATCGAGAAAGAATCCTCGATCAACGAGCAGATCGACCGCATGCGCCACTCGGCGACGCGCTCGCTGCTCGAACGCGACGACTGCATCATCGTCGCCTCGGTCTCCTGCATCTACGGTATCGGCTCGGTCGAAACCTATACGGCGATGACCTTCCAGATGTCGGTCGGCGACCGGCTCGACCAGCGCCAGCTGCTGGCCGACCTCGTCGCCCAGCAATACAAGCGCCGCGACATGGATTTCACCCGCGGTTCCTTCCGCGTGCGCGGCGATACGATCGAGCTTTTCCCCGCCCACCTTGAGGATGCCGCCTGGCGCATCTCGATGTTCGGCGACGAAATCGACGCCATCACTGAGTTCGACCCGCTCACCGGCCAGAAGGTCGGCGACCTGAAATCGGTGAAGATCTACGCCAATTCGCACTATGTCACCCCGCGCCCGACGCTGAACGGCGCCATCAAGTCGATCAAGGAAGAGCTGAGGTTACGCCTGGCCGAGCTGGAAAAGGCCGGCCGCCTGCTGGAGGCCCAGCGCCTGGAGCAGCGCACCCGCTACGATATCGAAATGCTCGAAGCCACAGGCTCCTGCCAGGGCATCGAGAACTATTCGCGTTATCTCACCGGCCGCGACCCCGGCGATCCGCCGCCGACGCTGTTCGAATATATCCCCGACAACGCCCTCGTCTTCATCGACGAAAGCCACGTCACCGTGCCGCAGATCGGCGGCATGTACCGGGGCGACTTCAGGCGCAAGGCGACGCTGGCCGAATACGGCTTCCGCCTGCCCTCCTGCATGGACAACCGGCCGCTGCGCTTCGAGGAATGGGACGCCATGCGCCCCGACACCATCGCCGTTTCGGCCACGCCGGGCGGCTGGGAGATGGAACAATCGGGCGGCGTCTTCGCCGAACAGGTGATCCGCCCGACCGGCCTGATCGACCCGCCGGTCGAGGTCCGCTCGGCCCGCAGCCAGGTCGACGACGTGCTCGGCGAAATCCGCGAGACCGCTGCCAAGGGCTATCGCACCCTCTGCACCGTGCTGACCAAGCGCATGGCCGAGGACCTGACCGAATATCTGCATGAGCAGGGCGTGCGTGTGCGCTACATGCACTCCGACATCGACACGCTGGAGCGGATCGAGATCCTCCGCGATCTCCGCCTCGGCGCCTTCGACGTGCTCGTCGGCATCAACCTTCTGCGCGAAGGCCTCGACATTCCCGAATGCGGCTTCGTCGCCATCCTCGACGCCGACAAGGAAGGCTTCCTGCGCTCCGAAACCTCGCTGATCCAGACGATCGGCCGCGCCGCGCGCAACGTCGACGGCAAGGTCATCCTCTATGCCGACCAGATCACCGGCTCGATGAAGCGGGCGATGGAGGAAACCAGCCGCCGCCGCGAAAAGCAGATGGTCTATAACCAGGAACACGGCATCACGCCGGAATCGGTCAAGGCCAGGATCAACGACATCCTCGACAGCGTCTACGAACGCGACCACGTCCGCGCCGATATCTCGGGCACCTCGGGCAAGGGTTTCGCCGATGGCGGCAACCTCGTCGGCAACAACCTGCAGACCCATCTCAACGCGCTCGAAAAGAGCATGCGCGACGCCGCCGCCGACCTAGACTTCGAAAAAGCCGCCCGCCTCCGCGACGAAATCAAACGCCTCAAAGCCGTGGAACTCGCCGCCATGGACGACCCGATGGCCCGCGAGGAAGCGAAGGCGATGGAAGGCGTCAGACGGAACGCCAAAGCGACCCGCGAGTCCCTTCTCCCAGCCGGCGAGAAGGTGCCCGGCAGGGCGGATGAGGGGCCCACCCCCTCCTACTTCGCCAAACCCTCGATCGACGACATGGGCCCAGGCACCGACACCACCACCCCCCTCTTCCGCAAACCCGCTCTGGATGAGATGGGCCGCGACATTGCCGAGCCCACAAAGAAGACCCTCTTCCGCAAGAACGACCTCGATGAAATGACGGTCGGCCGAACCGAAAAGCCGGTCACCGGCGCACTGCCGGAAAAGCCGGATGCCGCCAAAAGCACGAAGCGGTTTTCACCGCTGCTCGAAGGCCAGCCGGAGCGTGATGACGTGCGGCCGGTCGTGCGTGGGAAGACGGGCGTGGGGAGCTATGAGGACCCGGGCGAGCAGAAGCGCAAGGGGCGGACGAAGGGGAAGACTGGGCGGCCGGGGCGGTAACGACAAACCGGCCAACCAGGCGGCCTGGTTTAAGATGGTTTGTGTGTCGCTGGGTCAGCCGCGCCTTTCGTAATCGGCGCGGTTGACGAATCTCGGATGCTAACACCATGGGTGCGTGTCTAGGCAATCGCTTTGGAGACACCATGGGCGATTTTATGGATCAGCCTTTCTGGCTTGCAGCGTGTCCACAGACGGAATTCCCCATGCCAGAAATTTGCATCGACCCCTTCCCCTCCGCCGCCGAACTGAACGCGCTCTTTTCCGCCGCCTGGGGCAGCCCGCACAACCGCGATTTCACCCCCATCCTCTCCCGCAGCCTCGCCCATATCGGCGCCTATCAGGACGACCGGCTCGTCGGCTTCGTCAATGTCGCCTGGGATGGCGGCATCCATGCCTTCATCCTCGACACCTCGGTTCACCCTGACATGCGCCGGCAGGGGATCGCGACGCGGCTGGTCAGGGAAGCGACGCGGGTTGCGGGGGAGCGCGGCGCCGAGTGGCTGCATGTCGATTTCGAACCGCATCTGACCAGCTTCTACCGCGCCTGTGGATTCAGGCCGACGAAGGCAGGACTCATCAAGCTCGTGTAGTTCTTCCGCGCGGGAAGTCTGAACAAGTCGAAGCCAAACACCAACCTGCGATAGTGACGCGAATGGTCGCGCGGCGCAGCGCTACCGACAAACCCGCTGAAAACACAATTTTCGCGAGAGCATCCCGCCCGAAAATGAAAGATAATACTATTTACGAAACCAAACCATGACTTTGAGTTCTCAAATTAAAATTCGTTTCCCCAGTATTTCATCCTTAGTTTTTCATTAAAAAAGCAATGAAAAGACACAATTTTGCATTGAAAACTTAATCAGGGATTGGCATAGATCCCCGAGGGGTTGTCGTCCGCCGAGCAATAAAACAGTTTTTTCGGGGATGTCTCATATTGCCGAGTACAACGCATCTTTTGGGGAAAGATATATATGGCCTTGAATATTCTGGACACGAACGGCGCCACAGTTACCAAGACCGGCGCTGAGTTCGAAGCTTACGATGTTATCCGCGACTCTGAAACCAGCCCTTCCGCACCTGTCTCTCTCACTGTTTCCGATTCCTCGGCGGCAGATCTGGCCGACGAGTTGGGCTTGGTATCGGCGAACGTGACGGTATCGAGCGGCGGCAGCACGGTCACGACGGGCGCCGGCAACGACAACATCTCAGGCGGCGAAGGCGCGGACACGCTGAGCGGCGGCGGCGGCGACGATACGATCTACGGCAACGCCGGCAACGACAAACTGATCGGCGGTGACGGCAACGACAGGATCACTGATGGTGGTTTTGGCTTTGTGCTCGGACCTGATGGCAGCCTCCAGTCAGAAATCGTCGACATTGACGGCGGCGACGGCGACGATTTGATAACCATTGAGAGATTCGCTCCACTGATATCGGGAACGATCGATGGCGGTGCCGGGATCGATACGTTGCGTGCCTCGGCGCTCCGGGGCCTGACGATCAAGAACGTCGAAGTGCTTGAATTGGCAGATTTTCGGGTTAGCGGTTCGAGTGCACAGTTCGAAAGCTTTGATAAGATCGCCAGATCGACCGATCCAGTCTTCAATTTTGACCCCTCACTGGTAGTGACGGATAGCGCCCACCTCGATCTTTCCGACGAACTGGGAGATCTCGGGACCCTTGTCCGCGGCTTCTCCGGCATTGACGTCAAAACCGGCGACGGCAATGATGAGTTTGCGGGCAGCGACGTCAACGACATTTTCGACGGCAGCGGCGGCAGCGACCTCATCAATGGCAACGACGGCAATGACAAATTGACCGGCGGCGACGGCAACGACACCATCAATGGCGGCGCCGGCATCGACACGGCGGCATTCGCCGGCAATTTTGCCGAATATTCCTTCGAGATCGACAATGGCAGCCGTGTCGTGACGAGCGCGCTGGAAGGCACGGATAGGCTGACAGACGTCGAATTCGCGCGCTTTGCCGATGGCGTTTACGACTTCGCGACGGAAACCTTCACGCTCAACAGCACCGAGCCGGGTACTCCGCTGAATATCCTGGACACAAACGGCGCCACAATTACCAAGACCGGCGCTGAGTTCGAAGCTTACGACGTCATCCGCGACTCCGAAATCAATCCTCTCGTCGCGGTCAATCTGGTCGTCTCGGATTCCGGGGCGGTGGACCTTGCCGACGAACTGGGCTCCGGCTCCGCAAATGTGACGGGCTCAAGTGGCGATAATGCGATCACGACAGGCGCAGGCAACGATAACATCAATGGCGGTGACGGCGCAGACACGCTGAACGGCGGCGCCGGAAACGATCTGATCCAGGGCGGAAATGGCAATGACACGCTGAATGGCGGTGACGGCAACGACCACATATCCGGCGACCTTGGAAACGACGTTATCAGAGGCGGCGCGGGTAACGATACGATCTCCGATGGTGAGCTTTTTGGCCTTGCCTCTGAAGTGGTTGATATCGATGCAGGCGACGGTAACGATGCCATAACTCTTGAGACATTCGCCCCAATGAATTCCGGAACGATCGATGGCGGCGCCGGGATCGATACGCTGCAGATAAGCTCGCTCCAGGGCCTGACGATCAAGAACGTCGAGATTCTTGAAACGGCCGGATGGTCGGTTGCCGGATCGAGCGCGCAGCTCGAAAGCTTCGACAAGATCGTTTGGTCGACCGATCCCTTCGGCGATTTTCGCGCCTCAGTGGCACTGACGGACAGCGCCCACCTCGATCTCTCCGACGAGCTGGGAGATCTCGGATCATTCATCGACGGCCACGCCTTCGGCATTGACGTCAAGACCGGCAGCGGCGACGACGAGTTCACAGGCACCGACGGCAACGATATTTTCGACGGCAACGGCGGCAACGATATCCTCAATGGCAATGCCGGCAATGACAAATTGACCGGTGGCGCCGGCGACGACACCATCAATGGCGGCGACGGCATCGATACGGCAATATTCTCCGGCAATTTCGCCAATTATTCCTTCGCATTGAATAATGGCGATCACATCCTGACGAGCGCCGGGGAAGGGACGGATACGCTGACAGACGTCGAATTGGCGCGCTTTGCCGACGGCGTCTACGATTTCGCCACGGAAACTTTTACGCCTAAGGGAAATGCCGCGCCGACCAATATCCAGCTTTCGAAGACCGCCCTCTCAGAGGACACGCCGATCTGGACCACGGTTGGCCTGCTCAGCGCCAAGGACGCCGATGGCGACGCCCTCACCTATACGCTGATTGACGGGGCGAATGATCACTTCCGGATAAAGGGCAACCGCATCGTTACCTCGAAGGAATTCGACTACGAGACCGACAAGTCGCACACGATCAAGGTGGCAGTTTCGGACGGCAAGGTCACCGTGGAGAAGGACATCACGATCAATGTCCTCGACGTCAACGAAGCCCCTGTCAATCAGGCGCCGACCAAGCTCGCCTTCTCGCGCAGCTCGGTCTCCGAGAATGTCGCGATCGGCACCTCGGTCGGCCTTCTCACAGCCGTCGATCCGGAAGGCGGCGCCGTGAAATGGCGTCTGACGGACGATGCCGACGGCATCTTCAAGCTGGTCGGCAACAAGATCCAGACAAAGGCGGCGATCGATTATGAAAGCACCCATAGCCTGACCTTCACCGCCGAAGCCTACGACGCGGCCGGAAACTTCACGGGCCACGATTTCACGCTCGCCGTGAAGGACGTCTTCGAGGCGTCGGTTTCGAGCTTGTCGCATGAGGCGTTGATCTAGCCACAACACTGTGGCGGGACGCAGAAATGGGTCCCGCGACAAGGGCAGGATGCGCCCGCGTGCTCCTTTAAACGAGCACGCGGGCGCTACCACCGCACCGAACGCACAGCCTAAGGTCGCAGTCTTTCCGAATAAGAGGGCTGCCCCCACGAACCTTCTCCACCCGGAACGGCAGAAAAGACACAATTCGTTCTTGCAGAATCCAACGCATCTTCTGGAAAGTTTACATGGCCTTGAATATTCTGGACACGAACGGCGCTACAGTTATCAAGACCGGTGCGCAGTTCGAGGCGTACGACGTCATCCGCTACTCCGCCGATAATCCTCTCGCCATGGTCACTCTGAAGGTGTCGGATTTCGGCACGATAAACCTTGCCGATGAGTTGGACTCGGTTTCCGCAGAAATAACGGGCTCGAGCAGTGCCAATGCGATTACAACCGGCAGGGGCAACGACACTATATCGGGCGGAAATGGCAATGACACGCTGAATGGCGGAGAAGGCAACGATACGCTAAATGGCGACGATGGCGCAGACACGCTGAACGGCGGTGCCGGAGAAGATACGATCCGAGGTGGAGCTGGTAATGACACGCTGAATGGCGGGGACGGCAACGACACGCTCGACGGCGGGCAAGGTAATGACAAGATCAATGGTGGCGCGGGCAATGACACGATCACCGACTCTGCGCACTTTAACACACCGAAAACGACGATCGATGCAGGGGACGGCGACGACAAAGTAATTATATTAGCAAGCGATGAATCGCTGACAGGGGCGATCGATGGCGGCAACGGGATCGACGTTCTTTCCGGCTTGAACAATCTGACCGCTTTTACGATACAGAACTTCGAAATTCTTGAAACGGGAGGGATCCACCTTGCCGGTTCGGCTGCTCAGTTCGAAAGCTTCGACAAGATCATCTACGGTGACAATCCGATCTACGACAGTTCCGTCATCTCCTTGATATTGGCGGATGGCGTTCATGTCGATCTCTCCGACGAGCTGGCAGCCCGTCGGACCTCCATCACAGGCACCGCCTTCGGCATAGACGTCACGACGGGCGCCGGTAATGACAATTTCGTCGGAACAGCCGGTAACGACATTTTCGACGGCGGCGCCGGCAACGACACATTGCATGGCAATGCTGGAAATGACCTGTTGACCGGCGGCGAAGGCAACGACCAAGTCTATGGGGGCGCCGGAAATGATGTGATCAGGGGTGGAACGGGTAACGACACGATCGGCGACGGTGACTTTTTCGGCCCTCCAGAAGTCTTCGATATAGATGGGGGCGACGGCAATGATACCGTGAACCTGCAGATCGCATACAGTATCGAAAATTCGGGAATAGTTGATGGCGGTGCCGACACCGACACGCTGCAAGCCTATAATCTGACCGGCTTGACGATCAAGAATTTCGAAATTCTTGAGACGGGGGGAATGGAAACTATTGGTTCGGCGGCGCAGTTTGAAAGCTTTGAAAAGATCGTCGTCTACGACGATCCAAACTACGATAGCTATGCCATCTCGTTGAAATTGACGGACGGGGTTCACGTCGACCTTGCTGGTGAACTGGCCACCCGTTCGGCGCATATCAGCGGCAATGCCTTCGGCATCGACGTCACGACCGGTGGCGGCAATGATCAACTTGAAGGTACTGATGGCAACGACATTTTCGACGGCGGCGCCGGCAATGACGTTATCGATGGCTACTCCGGCAATGACGTCCTGAGAGGCGGTGCGGGCGATGATACGATCACCGATGGTGACGACTACGCCGATGCAAAAATCTTCGATATAGATGCAGGCAACGGCAACGACACCGTAACTGTGTTTCGCGGCTCCGATGTCGAGGCGTCCGGAACACTCAATGGCGGTGCCGACACCGACACGCTGCAAGCCTATAATCTGAGCGGCCTGACGATCCAAAATTTCGAAATCCTCGAATTGGGCGGAGCGGGCGCTATTGGTTCGGCTGCGCAGTTCGAAAGTTTCGACAAAATCGTAGTCTACGAGCCGGGATACGAAAGCATCATCTCCTTGACATTGACCGACAGTGCCCATGTCGATCTCTCGGACGAGTTGGCCACCCGTTCGGCATATATCAGTGGCACGGCCTTCGGTATTGACGTCGCGACCGGTGGCGGCAGCGACCAACTTGAAGGCACCGATGGTAACGACATATTCGACGGTGGAGCTGGTAATGACAGAATTGATGGCTATGGCGGGAACGACATGCTCTTTGGAGGCACCGGCATCGACACGGCCGTCTTCTCCGGCGATTTCGCCAGCTATTCCTTCGCGATCGACAATGGCAGCCACATCCTGACGAGCGCCCTGGAGGGCAAGGATACGCTGACTGATGTTGAATTCGCCCGTTTTGCCGACGGCGTCTACGATTTCGCCACGGAAACTTTCACAAGCAATAACACCGCGCCGACCAATTTCCAGCTTTCGAAGACCGCCCTCTCAGAGGACACGCCGATCTGGACCACCGTTGGCCTGCTCAGCGCCAAGGACGCCGATGGCGACGCCCTCACCTATACGCTGCTCGACGGAGCCAACGATCATTTCCGGATAAAGGGCGACCGTATCGTCACCTCCAAGGCGCTGGATTACGAGACCGACAAGTCGCACACGATCAAGGTTGCCGTTTCCGACGGCAAGGTCACGGTCGAAAAGGACATCACGATCAATGTCCTCGACGTCAACGAAGCACCTGTCAACAAGGCGCCGACCAATCTCGCCTTCTCGCGCAGCTCGATCTCCGAGAATGTCGCGATCGGCACCTCGGTCGGCCTTCTCTCGGCGGTCGATCCAGAAGGCGGCACGGTAAAATGGCGGCTGACGGATGATGCCGACGGCATCTTCAAGCTCGTCGGCAACAAGATCCAGACGAAGGCTGCAATCGACTACGAAAGCACCCACAACCTGACCTTCACTGCCGAAGCCTACGACACGGCCGGAAACGTCACCAGCCACGATTTCACGGTCGCCGTGAAGGACGTCTTCGAGCCGGCGGTTTCGAGCTTCTCGCATGAGGCGTTGATCTAACTGCGACTGGATTCCAGGCGACGCAGAAATGCGTCGCCAATGGCCTTCAAAACGGGGTGCTTGCGGTCAGCAAGCCCCCGTATCGATCAGGCGGAACAAGGTGCCCCACCGAATCTCTTTTCCCCACTGGGTAGAAGAGGGAGTTCGGCTTACCGCCCGGTCCAAATTGCTGCTCCCCCTTCGCACCCGATTCGGCTATGATTTCCTGCCGATCCGAGGAGAGCCCGCATGCGCCTGCCCACATTCATCCTCGCCCTCGCCGTCTCGGCGCTCGCAGCCTTGCCTGCATCGGCAGCGACCTACAAGACGCCGAAGGCGCTGCTCAAGGCGCTCTATAGCTACGACACCGACAACAGCGACGCCGAGGCGCCCTCGCCCTATTCCGCCTTCTTCTCCGACCACCTGACCAAGCTCCTCCAGACCGATCTCGACAACACGGCAGAGGGCGATGTCGGTGCGATCGACTTCGATCCCGTCATCGCTGGCCAGGATGGCACCGCCAGCGACGTCAGGATCGGCCAGCCGATCCTGCTGGATGACAAGGCCGAGGTGGAGGTGGAGTTCGAAAACGGCGAAGAGGTGACGCTCTTCTATACGCTGGTACGCGAACACGGCGGCTGGAAGGTCGACGACATCGCCAATCAGAAGGGGGATAATCCCTGGAGCCTGAGCGGGTTGCTGGGGGATGCGCAGTAGGCTGGCAGCCCAGCCACCCGCCCTCCCGGTCGAGGCGACCCTGCGTTTGTCACGGGCAATCAATTCACTGGATCGATTGCTCCGCTCCTCACCCTCACCATGAGACTGATCGGCGTGCCTGCCGCCCCGCCCACGAACAAAAAACCTGCCCGGCTATCGAATCTGCCGCTCATCCCGTTTCGGCACGGAATCCCGATATGGCACAGCCGCGCAAGAATCCGTTAACCCATCGTCAAGTATCTGAATCTTCGGCATTTCCCGACATCGATGCAGGCATGCCAAAAGAATCCCGCTTGCTTTTTGCCCGAAATGCTGGCACGAATTGACTTACTCGGGCATTTGCATGCCGGTGACTGGACTGATGTGGTAATCCCTTCCGTTTGGAAGGCGGCGCGGGACTACCCGCCTACGTAGACGTTCTTTCCCCGTACGTGACTTCTCCGACTGACCCTTCGTCCCAATCGATCGGGGCGAAAGCTAAAGCCGTCCGCTTCCTCTCGGGGGCGCGGATACTACACAGACTAAGGGAAAAGGACGATCCCAATGGCCACCAAGGGCACCGTAAAATTCTTCAACCAGGACAAGGGTTTTGGTTTCATCACGCCGGACGGCGGCGCAAAGGACGTTTTTGTCCATATCTCTGCGTTGCAGGCTTCTGGCATCCAGTCGCTGCGCGAAGGCCAGCAGGTTACCTTCGACACCGAGCCGGACCGCATGGGCAAGGGCCCGAAGGCTGTCAACATCTCGGCTTCGTAAGTCAGACTTCCGCTCGCGCGGCATAACGGCGCTCCGCAAGGGGCGCCGTTTCTGTTTGTGGTGATCGGCGGTCATTTGTCGATCACATTGGCAAGTGTTATATGCGCCCTTTATAGATGCCCGCCCCTGCGGCGGGGGCACCGCACTGCGGCGCGGTAACAAGGAACAGTGGAACGTCGATGACGCAGAAGAGGCCGATTTTTGCAGTCGCCCCGATGATCGACTGGACGGATCGGCATTGCCGCTATTTCCACCGCCAGATCAGCCGCGAGGCGCTGCTCTATACCGAGATGGTGGTGGCCGATGCGATCATCCACGGCCCGCGCGATCGGCTGCTCGGTCATGACGCCGCCGAGCATCCGCTGGCGCTGCAGCTCGGCGGATCGGACCCGGCAAAGCTTACCGAAGCGGTGAAAATCGCCCAGCCCTATGGCTATGACGAGATCAACCTCAATGTCGGCTGCCCTTCCGACCGGGTGCAGTCCGGCACCTTCGGCGCCTGCCTGATGTTGACGCCGGAAACGGTGGCCGAATGCATCGCGGCAATGAAGAGGGTTGCGACCGCGCCGGTAACGGTGAAATGCCGGATCGGCGTCGACGAGCAGGAGCCGGAACAGGCGCTGCCAGAGCTGATCAGCCGCGTTCTCGATGCCGGCGCCGACGCGATCTGGATCCATGCCCGCAAGGCATGGCTGAAGGGTCTGAGCCCCAAAGAAAACCGCGAGATCCCGCCGCTCGACTACGAGATCGTCTATCGGATGAAGCAGCGCTGGCCCGATGTCTTCATCGGCATCAACGGCGGTATCCGCACGCTCGACGAAGCCGCCGTCCATCTCGAACATGTCGACGGCGTCATGCTTGGCCGCGCCGCCTACCAGAATGCCGCGATCCTTGCCGACATCGACCAGCGCTTCTTTGGTGCGCCTGCGGCCGAACCGGATTGGGAGGCGCTCTGTAACCGGATGATGGCCTATGCCGAACGCCACATCGCCGGCGGCGGCCGGCTACAGCACGTGGCCCGCCACATGGTCGGTCTCTTCACCGGCCTGCCCGGCGCCCGCCGCTACCGTCAGATCCTCTCAACCGATGCGGCAAAAACCGGCGCCGGGCCGGAAGTGTTGGCGGCGGCCTTTGCGGCAGTGGATTTCTCGGGGACGGATCAGGAAGCAGTCAGCGCCTGACGTGAGGTGATGCCTAGTCATGGCGCTGAGGTGAAGCGTCAGGACCGCGCCATCGGCAGCAAGATCTTCGTCTCGATCCGGCCCGCCAGCGAGAACACCAGGATTTCCGTATCCCTGCCGATCCTGCTGCCATCCATCAATCGGACGATATCATCGACGCCGCCGACCGGGCTGCCATCGATGGCGAGAATATAATCGCCCTCCTGCAGCCCTCCCTTTGCCGCCGGCCCGTCGGCTTCGACGCGCCGGATGCGAACCGAGGTCGTCTGCGTCGTGCCTGCGGCAAGCGCCACCCGGCGCGGCAGCACGATCGTATCGCCTGCTATGCCGATGAAGGCGCGCCTGACCTGGCCATAGCGAAGAATCTCCGAAACCACGAAATTGGCCGTATTCGACGCCACGGCAAAGGCGATGCTCTGCGCGCCCTGGATGACGGCGGTGTTGACGCCAATGACCTCCCCGCCCGAAGACACCAGTGGCCCGCCCGAGTTGCCGGGATTGAGCGCCGCATCGGTCTGGATGACATCTTCCATCGGCCGGCCGCTGGCCGCCCGCATCGACCGGCCGAGCGCCGAGACGATACCGGCCGTAACCGTCCATTCGAAGCCGAGCGGGTTTCCGATCGCGATCGCGATATGGCCCCTGCGCAGGCGCTGGGAATCTCCGAGCTTCGCCCAGGCGCCGGTGCTTGTATTGGCGCGAATGAGGGCGATATCGGTATCCACATCCCGGCCAAGCACGCGGCCCTCGGTAACGAAACCGTCAGGCGTGGTGATGCGAACGACCTTGGCATCGTCAACGACATGGTTGTTGGTGATGATCAGGCCATCAGGCGAGACCGCGAAGCCGGACCCCTGCCCCTGCCGGCCTCCCACCCTCTCGATCCGGCTGACTGCTGGCCCGACCGTATCGACTGCTGCTGCGATCGATTGCGAATAGGCATCGATCAGCGCCCCATCATTCTGAGGCGCTATCTGCTTGTCCATGTAACCCATTATTGAATCCTCAGGCGGCAGTAACGGCCGTCCCGCCGCCGGCGAAGCCGTCGCGGTTGCGACGGTCCGCCATGGCGCTGTTGTATGAGGATTAGATGGTTGGGCGATGAACCGCGTTCAAGTGTGCGCCAGCAGCGGCATGCACGGCGGCAGAATGGGAACACACCTACCCCGGACAGATATATTGAACTACCCGGACGGATATATTGAACGAATAATAAAAAAATGGCTCATTGCAGACGTTCGTCTCGCCCGTGACGAACTAGCCTGAGGTGGCCGACAGCCGAGATACAGTGGATTAAAACAATGTTCGCAGCGCAAAGCAGCCAGGCGAGGATCACCCGGGCTCCCGCGCGTCATGCGAAATGGGCGGGTGCTATACCCATCTCGCGTAGACATACAAACTTCTGTCATATCAATAGAATAGAAAGAGGAACTCAATAAGCACATCAACATATTCGGGTTGATCAGGCGCGACCTTCTTGCCCCTAGCCTCCGGCCCAACGGCGCTCGTGGCCTTGTCAATTCTGCAGGCAACAGCGCAAACTTCTGACCGCATTAATCCAACCAACCCCAACCAACGGAGCCAAAAGATGAGCACGGTTACCACCAAGGACGGCGTCGAAATCTTCTACAAGGATTGGGGGCCGAAGAGCGCTCAGCCGATCATGTTTCATCACGGCTGGCCGCTCTGCTCCGACGACTGGGATGCCCAGATGCTGTTCTTCCTTGAGAAGGGCTACCGGGTCGTCGCCCATGATCGGCGAGGCCACGGCCGCTCGACCCAGGTGGGCGACGGTCACGACATGGATCACTACGCCGCCGATGCCGCAGCCGTCGTCGAGCATCTCGATCTCAGGAACACCGTCCATGTCGGCCACTCCACCGGCGGCGGCGAAGCGACCCATTACGTCGCCCGCCACGGCCAGCCGCAGGGCCGCGTCGCAAAGCTGGTGATCATCGGCGCCGTGCCGCCTCTCATGGTGAAAACGGATGCCAATCCCGGCGGCCTGCCGATCGAAGTCTTCGACGACCTGCGCAAGCAGCTCGCCGCCAACCGCTCGCAATTCTATCGCGATCTGCCGGCCGGCCCGTTCTACAGCTTCAACCGGCCGGGCGCGAAAGTGTCGGAGCCAATCATCAACAATTGGTGGCGCCAAGGCATGATCGGCGGCGCCAAGGCGCATTACGATGGCATCAAGGCCTTTTCGGAAACTGACTTCACCGAAGACCTGAAGATCATCACCGTGCCGACCTTCGTCATGCACGGCGACGACGACCAGATCGTGCCGATCGCCGACTCCGCCCTGCTCTCGTCCAAGCTTCTGCAGAACGCCACGCTGAAGGTTTACGAGAAATTCCCGCACGGCATGTGCACCACCCATGCCGACATCATAAATCCCGACATCCTCGCCTTCATCAAAGGCTGATCCGTGATGTTGCCGGGCGCCGATCAGGCGCCCGGTTGCCACGATGGCTTGCCATCCCGCACGCCGGCATTCTGGCCACGTCGATCGATTGACGGCCAGTGACTCATTTTCCTATGAAACCGTTTTCGGCGATTTGCGTTTAGCGGCCATGAAAAGAGAACGTGAACCCTCATCAAAGGCTTACCGGCAGGATCGTTTCGAAAACACCGAGCGCGCCGCCAAGGAAACCATCGAAGCGGAGCAGCGGGCCCGCCGGGAAAAAACCAAGCGGCTGAAAGAGCTGCGGCTGTCGCAGCTGGGCGCCAAGGACCCCGCAACCAAGTAGATCTCACGCTCACTCTATCCTGTCGACACGCCGATCGGTCTCATATCCATGCCCTGCCGCCCTCGCCGGTATCTTCCCGTGCGTGCCCAGAATTCTTTTTGAATTTCGGACCTTCGCCCATCTTGCAGAGCAAAGATCGCGAAATTATCTTTTTTCACGAAAGCGATTCACGGCATCCAAAAAAGGGCAGATTGCGATGTCAGACAAGCTGTTCAGCACGCGTGACGAACCGCTCGCCTCCGAGGACCTCGATGTGTGCAGGCGTGTCCACGAAGCTCTCTGTAGCGGGCTAAAGATCGACAGATCGAGCAAGGAGGCCGACCGTCTGGGCGCCCTCATCATCGAGCTTTACCGCCAGGGTGTGCATGACGAAAGGCAGCTTCTGTTGCTGGCCGGCGGAAGGTGAGCCTGATAGCGGCCTCACGTTAGCACAACGAGAGCGGACCGACTCCTCCCGCCATTTACCGGCTTTGACACGCACATGGAGACCCACGGCGCAGAAACTTGCGCCGCCGCTGCATGAACATACGACGATGGGGTCGGCGCAGTCATTCCGGTTCAGCACCTAGCGCAAGCGCACAAGAATCTTGTCCCTATCCCAGGACAATCCATCGGAAAATTCGATCTTTTCAATGCCCCAATAGCCCTCGGCCAAGAACTGCTTCTCGACGGTGATCACTTCGCCCGTGGGCTTGACGATCACCATCAGCTTTGCCGCATTCCGCAGCAACATCACGTCGGAAGCGGTGAGATCGGTCAGGCGAAGCGTGTCGATCTCGTTCGACATGTTGACGATGTCATCGATGACGTCGGAGCCATCGCCGCTGGTATAGACATAGGTGTCGTCGCCAAAGGATCCGGAAAGCGTGTCGTTTCCTTCAAGTCCGATGATCAGATCGTCGCCCATCGTGCCTTCTAGAGTTTCCCGGCCGACAGTGCCGGCAATACCCTCGGGCAGAACCCCACTGATATGCGCGGCGATGTCCTGCTTCGACCAGATTGTCCCGTCGCTGAACCTGATGCTTTCGATCCCCTTATCGCCACCTGATCGTCCCGACTCGATGAGGATCGACCCGCCCGCGGCCATACGTGCGGCAGTCCTTTCAAGCGCCCAGGTGAGCCTGCCGTCGCTCTTGGCCGCAGGCCTCGCTTCCTCGAGAATTGATACGTTCTTGGCGGCATCTGCCGCACTCATCCTGATCGCAATGATGAGATCGTCACCCTCCTGGCGAAGGCCGATATCACCGGGGCCCATATCGGAAAAGATCAGCGTGTCGGCGTCGCCGCTATCCTCGATCGTTTCCACAATGGTGTCGTTGCCGTCGCCGCGGGCATAGCCGTAGGTGTCGTTGCCGGTGCCGCCGGTCAGAAGATCGTCATCCTCGTTGCCGTAGAGCGTGTCATCTCCCTCGTCACCTCGGATTTCATCCTGTCCGCCTCGGCCATACACCACATCATCGCCCGCACCGGCATGGATCTGTTGGTTACTGTCGGGATCGGATGTAAGGATGATGTTGTTGACGACCCGCCCGCTGTCACGCGATGTCCTATCGTAGATGCTAATCGACAAAATCAGGCCCAACCCAAGGATCAGGGCCGTCCGCCGCACGCGCCAATTCGGCATTCTTCCAGTCCCCGGCAAGACGCGCCCCGGTGGCATCAACCGCCGCCGGTAGCCAAGCTCTGTTTGGAGGGAATTACCACCCTGAGATGTCTGTTGTGTTAACGGTACCTATTGCAAGAATGACCGGCCCCCGCGCCCCTCCAGTAAATCCCGTCCCCCTCTGGGCCTTGGCGGCCCTTCTGGGAGGTTGAACATGCCGTTCCGCGCTCTGCCATCCTGTTCTTCGTCATGAAGGTGGCCGCCCCCTTCCTTGTCGCACTCGGGCTGCGGTTGCTCTGGAGTGCTCGCGAGACCCCATATGGGCCGGCCGATTTGCCGTCCAGCAGTGCGCGCAACCCAGCTGCGTTAGCACCCACGCACATACACCGCCTCATTCCATCCCAAAATGAAACCTATTCCCTTCCGCTGCGTTATCCCCCGATACATCCGTTTACCCAAGGTGAGTGAAATGAACAGATTCGCCATTATTGCCCTGTCGATAACGACGGCCTTCTCCGGAATGCCCGCCTCGGCAGGCCTGGCTTTTGTGCCGAGCCCGGTGCAATCGGCGCAGCCGACGTCTCAAAGCACCGATGCCCGCATCACGACCGTCGGCTGCAATAACTTCACGAACTGCCCGGGTCAGTTCGGCAATAATCGCAGGTGGTATCGCAACCGCAATCACTATCGTGACCGGAATTACGACCGCGACGACCGTTATGGCTGGGATCGTCGCTATGATCGCCGGTATCGCCGCCATGACAATACCGGTGCCATTATCGGCGGTCTGGCGGCCGGCGCCCTCCTCGGCGGTATCATCGCTTCGCAGCCGCGCACGCGTGCCTACAGTTCTGGTTCGCATGCGGAGTATTGCTATAGCCGTTATCGGTCCTATCGCGCCTATGACAATACCTACCAGCCGAACTACGGCCCACGCCGCCAGTGCCGCTAGCCGGCCCGTTCCATTGGAGCAAGCCTCGCATGAAGATGCGGGGCTTTTTGATACCCGAATGCCCGTTACGCGGCTCTCCCGGGGACACCGTAGACTGTCACGCCGTCCAGCAAATCGCCTTGCCCCCTATCGACCAGCTCTATATGTATGAAAGCACGGTACGTTAGCAGATACGCACATACATAATCCCTCCCGATCCCAAAATGAAACCTATTCCCTTCCCCCGCGTTATCCCCCAATACATCCGTTGACCCAAGGTGAGTGAAATGAACAAATTCGGCATCATTGCCCTGTCGATAGCGACGGCCTTCTCGGGAATGCCGGCCTCGGCGGCCCCGGCCTTCGTGGCGAGCCCGATGCAATCGGCCCAGCCGGCGCCTCAAAGTATCGATGCCCGGATCATGACAGTCGCCTGCAACCCTTACTCCATCGTCTGCTCGGGCAACGGCGATAACCGCAGATCCTACCGCAACCGCGACCGCGACAACGATCGAGACCGCGACCGCCGCAGCTACCGCGATCGCCGCTACGACCGCGACGACCGTTATGGCTGGGATCGCCGTCACGATCGCCGGTATCGCCGATATGATAACCGATATGACAATAACGGCGCCATCATCGGCGGCCTGGCAGCAGGCGCCCTCCTCGGCGGCATCATTGCTTCGCAGCCGCGCGCACGTGCCTATGGTTCTTCGCATGCTGAATACTGCTATAGCCGCTATCGGTCATACCGCGCCTACGACAATACCTATCAGCCGAATTATGGCCCGCGCCGCCAGTGCCGGTAATCCGGCCCACGCATCAGAGCAAGCCTCGCATGAAGATGCGGGGCTTTTTTGATGATCGGAAGCCCGCTACACGGCTTCCGATCGCCGGTCGGCCGTGCTGGTCTGCGCGGTCATGGTCGACTCGCTCAGTTGGGCGACACGAACCTAAAGCATGTCGCGCAATAGTGCGCAGCCGTTTTGCGATAACGACATGCGTTGGATAGAAAGATGCGTCAGGAGCGAATCTAAAGGATCGCGACGTGCTTTAGGTGCGGAATGACATCCGGAGAGACAACAAAGCCCGCCGGGCCCGTCATCCTGCTGCCGCCGGATATGGAAAACCTGTCGGGCTTCGAAGCGGCGCTCGCCGCCGGCTGGTCTCCCGATCCGCGCCGCGCAGGCGACGAAACCTATGTTCGCGGTGAACTTCAGCGGCTGCGCCAGGACCGGGCGAAGTTCCCCGACGATCTCATTCGTGATGGCAAACCGCACGCCGGGTCCGGATCGCCGCCTCTCACCACCCGTCTGTTCTGGATCTGGGACGGCGAATTCTGCGGCAGCATCAGCCTGCGTTTTCAAGCGGGCATAGAGGAGCTGCCGCCCGAGGTGTCGGGTCATGTCGGGTATTCCGTCGTGCCGTGGAAACAGCGCAACGGCCACGCGACCGCTGCGTTGAGACTGCTGTTGGCACTGGCATCGAAGGAAGGCCTCGACCGCCTCGTCATCCTCTGCAACGAGGATAACGATGCCTCGCGGCGCGTGATCGAGCGCAATGGCGGCGAATTGTTCATGCGCGGCCCGCATCCCTCCGACAGGCCCGATCAGATCAAACTGTATTTCTGGCTGAGGCCCGGAATCGCCGGCTGACGTGCAGCCGACGGATTTTCAGACGGACGGAGCACGGGCCTTGCCCGCCCTTGCTCCGTCCGTCCCGTCAGCCTGGGGTGGGGCTGAGTGCTGGTCGCGCAGCAGCTCGCGGCGTCGCTGCGTATTGTCTCTCAATAGGTCGCGGCCGGTTTCGGCTTCTTCTCGGTCCACTGCGGCGGCGCGCCGTATTTGGCGGCCACGGCGCCCATCAGTCCGGGCGGCCGGCCGAAGGCGTCGCAGGCGGCGTATTTCGGTTTGCCGCCGAGCCAGGATTTCATCCGATGCCCTGAGGGCAGCGAGATATCCAATCCCTTAGGCTCCTTGCCCTTGATCAGCATGCGGGAAAACTCGCTGCTGAATTTCGAAGCCAGGCTATAGGCATCGCCGACTTCGGAAACGCGGGGGTTGTTCTGCAGCGAGTTTGCCCCGCGCGACCAGACGATTGCCGCCCGCTGCACACCACCGCTGTCGACGGCCTCCGCCTCGACCGCCAGTCCGCCAAGGCCGGCCGGCAGCCGGGGCACGCTGACGGGCAGTACGAAACCGGTGCCGACGGTCACGACGGTCGAAACACCCGCCATCGCCTTGTTGGTCGGCACAATGTCGGTGACGACCGAGCGGATAGTCAGATCTGCCGGCTGGCCGGCAGAGACCAGCTGGTATTTGTCACTGAGCGAAATGCAGAGCGCCCGGTCCAGAGCGTTCGCCACCATCACGCGGTCGGCGTTCGATTTGACGCGGGTCGCGGCGTTGAAAGCGAAGGTCGTCGGCACGATGCTGACCGTCTTTGCCGGACTAAGGCGCGTCCCATCGACATAGACGCGCGATTTCGACAGCTTGCCCTTCGGCGCGCCGAGATTGCCGTAGGAGGAGAGCGTGCCGGCCTCCTTTAGCGGCACCGAGCTGCACCCGGCCGCGGCCATGGCGAGCGCCACCGGCAGAGCGAGGGACAAGCCTCTCGACGCCACGGGGAGGGAAAATGGAAATGGATTGCTGCGCACGCTGTCTGGCCTCCGTCGCCGATAGCGCATAACCCCGAAAATCGAGATCGATTTTCGGAAAGGATTATGCGCAGGTTTAAAACGCTAGAGCGTCCTTGGCGCGTCCTGTCGGACGCGCGGCGCTCTAGTGTCGGGCGAAAGTGGCGGTCGACAATTGCCGCAACATTACAGATCCAGAGCCTTTCCTGATCAGAACCAGGAAAGGCTCGGGGGGCGGATACTGCTCAAGCAGGCCCGACCTTTATGCGAGTTCGATCGTCACCCGCGTCCCTGCAGCACTGCTCTCGATGCTAACCTCGCCGCCATGATTTGCGACGATCTGCTTGACGAGGCTGAGGCCGAGACCGGCGCCCTTGCTCTTCGGGGTGACGCGATAGAAGGGCTCGAAAACCAACTCCCGGTGTTCAGCCGGAATGCCCGGCCCTTCGTCGGTGACCGTGATCCGCTCGCCGCCGGAAGGTGAACCCGACACAGAAACCGCGATCATACCGCTGTTGCCTCCGTGGTCGATGGCATTGCGTACGAGGTTGCTCACCGCCCTCGGTAGCGCCGACGGGCTGCCTTTGCGTTCGAGCCTCTCGACCTCGCTTTGAAACGAAATTTGGTAGCCGGCGACAATCGCCAGCGGCGCGAGATCGGCAACCGTCATTCGGGCGATCTCGACGAGATCGACCGGTTCGTCGAGGTCAGCCGCCTGATCGTTGCGCTCAAAATCGAGCAGTTGCTCGGCCGCCTGCCCAAGCCGCGCCACGTCATCGAGCAGCCGCTGCCGCTCGCGCCCGTCTGGCATGCCGTCGATCCGCGTCTGCATGATGGCGATCGGGGTCCGGAGCTCATGCGCCGCGTCGAGCAGGAAGCGCTGACGTTTCTTAAACTCGTTCTCAAGCCGCTCAAGCGTTCCGTTAAAAGCAATCACCAATGGTGCGATTTCCGTGGGAATACCATCCACCGGCAATCGGGCTCCTTGCCGGCGGGGTTCGATTTCCGATGCCTTGCTCGCTATATCCTTCACGCCGGCCAAAGCGCGCGCTACGACGCGGGGGATCGTTAGAAAAACCCCGGGCAAAGCGATGGCCAAAAGTGGTGTGTAAATGAGGTAGGTTTTGCCGAGTATTGCCAGAAATGCGGAGCTTCTGCTGGCGTTTCCGCCGTACATCACTCTGTACTCGCCTTCTGCCGTGTCGACACGGTCGATGGAGGCGACCTCGGTCGTACCAGACGCCCCTCGTATGTCGGCGTCTTTGATGAGGTAAACGTACCGGGCTAGGTCCGCATAGGGCGCCGGCATTACGCCATAGGAGGCCGTTTCTCCACTGGGTGTTGCGACGAAAAACCAGAGCCTGTTGTTCTCAGCCTTGAACGACCTGAGACGCGGGCTATCAGCTATGACGATCCTGCCCCGCGAGTCACGCGTAAGAGCTTCCTCGAGGGCTGCAGTCAGCTGAACCTGCATTCCTTCATTGGGTGAGAGGATGCTGGTGGCGTAAATGCAAAGCCCGATGATGACAGTCGCAACAACAGCCACGAAAACGATACTGAGCTGCCAGCTGAGCGTCCACCAGAGTGAAAGGTTCGACTTGGTCGCCTCGCGCATCATTCTTCCTTCATGAGATAGCCGACGCCGCGGATATTATGGATCGCTACGCCGGCGCCGGCATCGATCAGCCGCTTGCGCAACCGCGATATATGCGCGTCGAGCGCATTCGACTGGATTTCCTCCTCGTAATTATAAACCGCCGCCTCCAGCGTCGAACGCAGCACGGTCTTCTCGTTGCGCCTAGCCAGTGCGGCCAGCACCAAAAGTTCGCGTCGGGGCAGGTCCAGCGGCACGGCATCGACGGTGACGCTCAGATGCAGCGGGTCGATCACCATTCGTCCGGCCGTGATCTTGAGTTCCGCCAGTTCAGGCGATCGCCGCAGCACGGCCCTGAGCCGCGCCATCAGCTCCTCCACCAGGAACGGCTTACCGAGATAGTCGTCGGCCCCGAGGTCGAGGCCTTCGATCCGCTCCTTCGGTTCGTTCAGCGCCGTCAGCACGATGATCGGCGTATCCTTCCCCGTCCGCCTCAGATCCGGAATGAAGCTCAGCCCCTCCCCGTCGGGCAGGCGGCGGTCGAGCAGGATCGCATCGTAGAGGTTCTGCCGCGTCAGCTCGACGGCGTCTGCCAGATGCATCGTGTGGTCGGTGACGATCCCATGTTTGCCGAGTGCGGCCGACAGCGCCTCGGCCAGCTCCCTCTCATCCTCTATCAGCAGTATCCGCATCGCCCGTCCATTGTCTCGCTCACCCCTTCTGTCTGCCACAAGGGTTGCGGCAGCATTGCGGAGCTTGCAAGGCAGCCGGTCATGCTGCTGCAATTGTTGAGGTCCAGCACAAAGACTATCCGCAGCAGCTGGAGATCAAGATGATCCGACCTATCCTCCGTCTCCTGACGAGACACTTTCTCTCCGCCTTCATCCTTGCCGCGCTGCTCGCAGCCCCACTCGTCATTCTGCACACGCTTCACGAAAAGACGGCATTCGAGAACGGCCTGCTGATGGACGTCCGATGATGCAGCGAGCGAACCCTCAGGCGGTCTTACTGTCTGCCATACAATAGGCCGAGAATGCCTGAAGATAGGCCTGCACCTTGAAACGGTTCTCCGCTGCCTCAATGGTGTTGAACACCTCGGTCGGCTCCAACTTCATCAAAGGAAGCCTGAGGAAAATATCGCCCGCGAACCGGTCGGTAATGGTCGCAAGAACGGTGCGAAGACCCGCCAGCATGTCGTCGCCGCGATGTGATGCGTGCAGCAGGGCGATCGGCTTATGGACGATCTGCTCTCCTGACACGAGCCAATCGATCGCGTTCTTGAGGCCGCCCGGGATGGATCGGACATATTCCGGGCTGGCAATGATCACCCCGTCACTCTGAGCGATCACATCGATGAGATCCCGCACCGCCTCCGGCAGATGCTCTCCCTCGAGATCGGGCGAGAATACCGGCAACCGCCCCACACCGTCGAAGATCGAAATCTCGATCTCATTTGGCGCAACGGCGCGAACAGCCTGCAGCATGGCGGTATTGGTGGAATTGCGCCGGGCGCTGCCGGATATTGCGAGAATCTTCATGACCCTAACAGGAATCGATTGATCATGGCTGTCAACGCAAAAGGCTAGGCTAGGCGCGATTGAGTAGCGCCCCAAAAGCGACTTTAGCTTGAACTGGCCGAGCCCCGCGTTAGCTTGGGTGCTGCTGCCGAATCGGCTGGAATTACCCCTTGAGGATATACACATGTCGGCTTTGATCGAGGCGCGGGGCGTCAGCAAACGCTTCCGGCAGCACAAGAGATTTCCGGGCCTGATGGGCGCGCTGAAGACGTTGGTGACCAACGAATATACGGAAGTCCTGGCCGTTTCCGACATCGGTTTCGACATCGCGGCAGGCGAAGCCGTTGGCTATCTCGGCCCGAATGGCGCCGGCAAATCGACGATGATCAAGATGATGACCGGCATCCTGGTGCCGAGCGACGGCACGCTCTCGGTGCTCGGCCGGACGCCACATCTGAAGCGGATGGACAATGCCCGCGAGATCGGCGTCGTTTTTGGCCAGCGCAGCCAGCTGTGGTGGGACCTGCCGCTGGTCGACAGTTTTACCTTGCACCAGCGTATCTACGACATCCCCGCCGCCCGCTATGCGGATAATCTCCGACGCTTCAGCGAGTTGCTCGACTTGACGCCCTTTCTCGACCGCGCAGTGCGCCAACTCAGCCTCGGCCAGCGCATGCGCGCCGAGATCGTGATGTCGCTGCTGCACGATCCCAAGATCCTCTTTCTGGACGAACCGACCATCGGTCTTGATGTGGTCGCCAAGGATGCCGTGCGGCGTTTTCTCGCCGAGATCAACCGTGAGCGCGGCGTCACCCTCATCCTCACCACCCATGATCTGCAGGACATCGAGACTATCTGCCCGCGGCTGATCATGGTCGATCATAGCAGGCTCATCTTCGACGGCGAGTTGAAGAGCCTGCGCGCAGCATTGGGCTCGGCCCGGCGGCTGACACTCGAATTTGCCAGTGACCCTGGACCGCTGCCATTGCGCACCGCGGCCCTCGTCAGCGACGAGGGCCTGCGCAAGAACTATCTCATCGAGCGTGAAGATATCTCGCTGGTCACGATCCTGTCGGAGGTCGGCAACGGCCGCGATCTCAAGGATGTGGCGCTGCACGAGCCCGACATCGAAGAGGTCATCCGCACCTTCTACCAGCGGCGCAATGCCAAGGCTCTGGCATCATGAGCGCCTATTTCGCCTTCGCGCGCAGTTCCTTCCATTCGCAGCTCGCCTACCGCAACGAAGTATGGGCCAATATCTTCGGCAAACTCGTGCAGGTCTTCGCGCGTGTCGCCATCTGGCAGGCGGCCTATGCCGGCATCGGCGGCATCGTAGTCGACGGCGTTTCCCTGCAGCAGATGGTGACCTATGCCCTGCTCGGCGGCGCGGTGATGGGCGCAACCCGCCCTGAAAGGATCATCGGCGAAATCGGCCGGTCGCTCAAGACAGGCGATATCGCGGTATGGCTGCTCAAGCCCTTGTCCTATCCGCTCTATCTCTTCGCCAACGAATGCGGCAGCTTCGGTTATCGCCTGATGACCCAGGTCATTCCGACCATCGCCTTTACTGCGTTGTTTTACGGCATGCTGCCGCCGGCAAGCCTGTTCGATGGCCTGATGTTCATCGCCTTCTGGGCGCTGTCCTTTACGCTGCTGTTCCTGATGTCGGCGCTCTTCGGCCTCGTCGCCTTCTGGCTGATGACGAGCTTCTCGCTGGACTGGATCCTGGGCGCCCTGCTGCAATTGTTCTCGGGCCTGCTGATACCGTTCTGGTTCTTCCCCGAACCGCTGGCCACGATTGCCCGCCACCTGCCCTTCGCCTGGGTGGTCTATTATCCCAATGCCGTCTATCTCGGCAGGCTTTCCACTGCCGATGTCTGGCTCCATTTCGGCCTGGGCCTTGCCTGGGCCGCGTTGTTCCTGGCCGGCGTCCTTTGGCTGTGGCGCTGCGCCTCCGGCCGCATCACGGTGCAGGGAGGTTGATCATGCTCATGCACCACCTGCGCGTCCTTCCGCTGCTGGTGCGGATGCACGTCCGCTCCAAGATGGAATATCGCGGCGCTTTCTGGCTCGACCGCCTTGCGCAGATCCTTTCCTATGGCAGCGTCTTCGCCACCATCGGAATCCTGCTTGCCCGCTTCGACACGCTCGGCGGCTGGACCTGGCCGGAGCTTGCGCTGCTGTTCAGCTTCCAGCTGCTGGCTTATTCGCTCGGCGCTGCGATGAGCTTCGTGCAGCTGCGCGAGCTCGAAGAACTGGTACGGCTCGGCACTTACGACACGCTGTTGGTCAAGCCTTTCAGCCCTTGGGCCTATCTGGTCTTTTCCGGCCTTAATATCGGCTATGCCGGCCACGTCATCCTCGCAGTGGCGCTGATGGCTTGGGCAGTTCTGTCCGTCGACTTCACCTGGTCGGTCTGGTCCGCGTCATTCTTAATTGCTGCGCTTATCAGCGCGACGCTGCTGACGGGGGCACTCATCACCATGATCGGCGCCACAGCGCTGATCTGGGTGCGGTCCAACCACCTGTTCTCGATCTTCTTCGGCTTTTGGGAATTGACGCGCTACCCGCTCAATATTTTTCCGGGCGGCATCCAGACCATCCTCATCACCGCGGTTCCGCTGGCCCTCACCAGCTCGGTCCCTGTCGGCGCCCTGCTAGGCAAACCCATCCCGATCCTCGGGGACTGGGCCGGGCCGGCGTCTCTTGTGGCCGGGCCGATCTGGGTCTTGATGGCAATCACTCACTGGCGGTACGCCACCGGCAAATACCAGGGTGCCGGCGGCTGATCGAGCCGACCGACCTTCCTCGATATCAGGATGCCTGCGACAACGATCTCGCGCGAACCTCGAGGAATGCCGCAGTCAGCTTCACCAGCACCGGTGAGGTGCATGTACCGTTGGCGCCGCCGATCGGGTCGGCGATGTGGATCTGCCGGAGATCCTCCATAAACTCGTCCCAAAGCGGCGGTCCGCCTTCTTCGAGAAGCTGTGCGCGGATGCTCAGCTCCTCGCTCACAGGCAGATGCCGCCGTCCCCAGGCGCCGATCATGGCAAAGACCGGCACGAGCTGAATCGCTGGCTCCAGGAGGCTGTAGATCGCTTTCTGACTGTGGCTCGGATCGTCCCGCTTGCTGATGAATCCGAGCGAGAGCAGACGCTTCAGCCTGGCGGCCAGAATGTTGGAGGCAATCCCCTCCTCCGAATGGGTCAGAAGATCGCGGAAATGGCGGCGGTTGCCAAACATGATGTCCCGGATGATGATGAGGCTCCACCGGTCGCCCAGCACTTCCATCGTCAGGTTGATCGGGCAGCCCGACCGCAGTTCAATATCCACCAATTCTCTCCTCGAAAAACTGGTTGCAATATAGGATCACTTATGCAACAACGCAACTAGTTTCAAATCGCAATCAGATGGAGGAGAGTAGCATGTCCAAGGTGCGTGTCGCAGCATTTTCCCTTTCCGTGGATGGTTTCGGCGCCGGGCCGGAGCAAAGCATGACCGATCCGCTGGGCAAGCGGGGGACGGAGATGTTCGAATGGTTTTTCCGTACCCGCACCTTCCGCGCGATGATCGGAAAGGACGGCGGTTCTGAAGGCGTCGACGAGGGTTATGCGGCCCGCGGCATGGCCAATTTCGGCGCCTTCATTCTCGGACGCAACATGTTCGGCCCCATCCGCGGCGATTGGCCGTATGATGCCTGGAAGGGCTGGTGGGGACCGAACCCGCCCTATCACGCGCCGACCTATATCCTGACGCATTATCCCCGCGAACCGATCGTCATGGAGGGCGGCACGACGTTTCACTTCGTCACCGGCGGCGTCGAGGAAGCGCTTGACAAGGCGAAGACTGCGGCCGGCGGCAAGGATGTGAAAATCGGCGGCGGCGTCAGCACCGTCCGTCAGTATCTGCAGGCCGGCCTGATCGACGAACTGCATTTCGCCGTCTCGCCGGTCGTGCTCGGCAAGGGCGAGGCGATGTTCACAGGCATCGACCTCCCGGCCCTCGGCTTCCGCTTCGCCGAGCATGTCGCAACCGAACACGCCACGCATATCGTGCTGGCGAAATAAACGAGTCGAAGCAATCCTGGCAGGTGCCGCCCTGACGGCCGCCTGTCGGGATCGTTCGGCTGTCACCAAGCCGTGTCAAAATGGCCGTGGTATTGCTGCGGAATGAGCGTAGAGTAAACGCCATCGGATCATCGACGCGACCGCTTGAGAGACATAGGTGCTCTTGCCGCTTCATGGAAGATACGAAGATGCTCCTGTCGCTCATCTCGCTCAACGATGATGAAATAACCATCGTCACCGATGCCGTTCGGCAATGGTGCTGCGAGAGGAAACTCGACATCGACAGCATAGAAGGACGCCACGCCATCACCGTCGCCGTCGATCTCGTCCAGATGAACACTAACCACGACGGGCTTTTTGCCGAGCTGTCGAAGCAACTGGACAACCAGTAGAACCCTCTCCCTCCATCTAAGCACCATAGCATTCTGCGATGACAGGCGCTGGGATGCAGCGCTTTCGCTTACCGCTCCCTCGCGCCGCCGCCCCGGAACACCAGCATCCAGGAACACCAGGCCCAACAGATCGCAGCCGGAACATCATGCCCCGTCCCGGCCAGCCCTAAGCTGTTCGAGGTAGGCACAGAACATATCGGCCATGGCGTCGGCATAGGCTTCGATCTCCGCATCGCTCCGGGGTGCCTCCGAGAACTGCTTTCCCACTGTGCCGAGGGTCGTGGTGATCAGGTCGCCGGCGAGCACCCGTGTCGCCTCCGGCGCAGAAGGCAGCACTTCCTGCATGAACAGTTCGACGATGCGGTCGCCCGATGCCCTCGCCGCCTGCGCCTCCGGTGCATCGCGATAAAGAGGTGCTGCGTCATGGAGCGCCACGCGCATCGCCGCCTCCTCGCACTCCGAGCGGAGGAAGGCATGGACGAGGCGGCGCAGCCGTTCGAGCGGCGGCCTTTGCGCATCGGCGAGGATGCCGCCGAGCATGTCCGTCGTCTGCCGCCATTCGTCGCTCTGCAGGCGGAAGAGGATCGCCGCCTTGTTGGGGAAATACTGGTAGAGTGATCCGATGCTGACGCCCGCCCTTTCGGCCACCCGCGCCGTAGTGAAGCGCTGGGCGCCTTCCCGCGCCAAAACCTGAGCAGCGGCATCCAGGATCGCCGCCACGAGCTCGCTCGATCGAGCCTGTTTGGGCTGTTTTCGTGAGGAAATCCGGGCTCTTGGACGATCGGTCATGGCAGCGCTCCGCAATGCGAATAGCAGATGCGACGAATTACTCGTATTTTTCGCCCCACACAAGAAGCGGTCATCCAGGAGATTTTGCATGACGACACTGACCACCGCCCCGCTGGCGCCCCTGCTCAACGGTCTATTCGAAGAAGCCGCTGCGGCGACGAGCCCGGCAATGTCAGGCTTATCAGGTGATGAGCGAATGCGCCTGATCGGCAGCAAGACCGAATATCTCGACCTTTACGGGCGCCTAAAGGATCTCTGGCTTCCCGTCTCCAGGGAGGCCGGCGTGCTGCTCTACATGCTGACGCGAAGCAGCCGCGCACGAACTATCGTCGAATTCGGCACATCCTTCGGCATCTCGACCCTCCATCTCGCAGCCGCGCTGCGCGACAATGGCGGCGGTCGGCTGATCACCAGCGAGTTCGAGCCGTCGAAGCTGGTCCGCGCCCGCGCCAACCTGACGGCCGGCGGCCTCATCGACCTCGTCGAGATCCGCGAAGGCGATGCCCTTGAGACCCTGAGCACGGACCTCCCGGAAACGATCGACCTGCTGTTCCTCGATGGCGCCAAGGCGCTCTATCGCGATATTCTGGAACTGGTGGAAGACCGCCTGAGGCCTGGCGCCCTCATCATCGCCGACAATGCCGACCTCTGCCCGGAATACCTTGCCCGCGTACGCTCGCCTGCAGCCGGCTACCTCTCGACGCCATTCGAAGAGGATATCGAGCTGTCGATGCGGACCTGAAGCCAAGTTCGTTGCCCGGCCGAGCGCGCGTGCCGGCCGGGCAATGGCGTGTTTCATTGTCGGGGCGTCACCGCTGTACAGCGCCGTAGCGCAGCCCGTCGACCAGCAGGGACACCATGCGCCGGGCATGTTCGGACCCTTGGGCGTAGGCGTGCATGCTAAGGCTTGCGGCCGCATTCAAAAGATCCTCGGCGGCGATATCGGTGCGGACCTCGCCGGCGGCAGCGGCGGCGTCGAGAAGCGAGCGAAGGGCCGGCTGCAGCCGCTGCTGGAAGTAGGCGGGCAAGGCATCGAAGGCTGGGTTGCCGGAGTGCAGGGCCGCCGCAAGCCCGCGCTTGGCCGCGATGAAATCCACGAAACGCTGCATCCATTTGGCCAGCGCTTCGCCCGGCGCATGTTTGGCGGCAAGGATCGGCGCAGCGTCAGCACAGGCGTCGATTTCGCGGCGGAAGACGGCGACGACGAGGTCGGAACGCTCGGGAAAATGCCGGTAGACGGTGCCGATGCCGACGCCGGCCTTTTCCGCGATCTCACGCACCGGGGCATCGACACCGGAGGTCGCAAACACCGTCAATGCCGCCTGAAGCAGCCCGTCGAGATTTCGCTTGGCGTCGGCGCGCACGCGCCTGTCCGCCCTTTCCCCGGGCTTCAGCCCGTCTTCCTGCTCTTTGCTCTCGTCGCCGCCCATCATTCACCCGCTTGCAAAACGGAACATTGTTCCGTATATAAACGGAATACGGTTCCGTTTATGCAAATTAACACAGCGCGACGGTGTTGGCCACATCGATGCGCACGAAGTCCGCCTCCCCAATAAAAGGAACAGACCATGCAATACCGCACGCTTGGAAGAACTGGCATCAAGGTCAGCCCCTATTGCCTCGGCGCGATGATGTTCGGCGCCGCCGGCAATCCTGACCACGAGGATTCGATCCGGATCATCCACAAGGCTCTCGATGCCGGTATAAACTTCATCGACACCGCCGATATCTACAGCCGCGGCGAATCCGAGGAGATCGTCAGCAAGGCGCTCAAGGGCCGGCGCGACGACGTCGTGCTCGCCACCAAGGCACATCTGCCGATGGGCGACGACCCAAACCGACAGGGCAATTCGCGCCGCTGGCTGATCCGCGCAGTCGAGGATTCGCTCCGTCGCCTGCAGACCGACCATATCGATCTCTACCTGATCCACCGGCCGGCACCCGATACCGACATCGAGGAGACGCTATCGGCCCTCACCGACCTGATACAGGCGGGCAAGGTGCGTGCCGTGGGATCGTCGACCTTCCCCGTCTCGGAAATCGTCGAGGCGCAATGGGTTTCCGAGCGCCGCGGGCTGGCACGTTTCCGCGCCGAGCAGCCACCCTATTCGATCCTCAATCGTAGCATCGAACGCGAAGTGCTGCCCGCCTGCGAGCGCTATGGAATGGGAGCGATGGTGTGGAGCCCGCTCGCGATGGGCATGCTCACCGGCAAATACCGCAAGGGCGCGCCGCAGCCCGACAGCGCCCGCGCCAAACGCTTCCCCAGGCAGATGAACGACGAGCGCCGGCTGGACGCGGTCGAACGGCTCATCCCGCTCGCCCAACAGGCAGGGCTTGCACTGGCCCACATGGCGATGGCCTTCACCATCGCCCATCCCGCCGTCACCTCGGCGATCATCGGCCCGCGCACGATGGAGCACTTCGACGATCTGCTTGCCGGCGCCGGGGTGAGCCTGACGGACGAAATCCTCGATCGGATCGACGCGATCGTCCCACCCGGCACCGACACCGGCCCGTTGGAAGCGGCCTATAACCCGCCTGCGGTAACGCTGCCCAACCTGCGCCGCCGCCCGATAGCGGAGCGCTTCGCCGCCTGACTGGCAGGGAGTGAGGCCCGGCCCTGCGAAGCAGGAGCGATCTATCCAGTGAATCGATCGCAGGGCCGAACGCCCTGAGCCATGCGAAGGGCCGGGCAGCGGCGCCTCCCCTAATTCGGGCAGCGCAAAGCGAGCGTCACTTAAAGGCGTTTCTCAAAGAACGTGTCCGGGTATGGATCGTCATTGAAACGGTCGATCTCACTCCAGCCGGTTCCACGATAAAGCTGCGTTGCCTCGGGCAGCGCGCTATTCGTATCCAGACGCAGGAGCTTGATGGATAGCTCGCGGGCGATGTTCTCGGCGGCCGTCATAAGGCGCGTTGCGAGCCCAAGACCACGCGCAGACGGGGCGACCCAGAGCCGTTTGATCTCCGCGACCTCGCCGCCATTGCCCTTCAGCCCGACACAGCCGATCGGCAGGCCATCCGACATGGCCACCAGGAATGCACCGTGCGGACGGATCATATCCTTGGCGTCGGGATCGCGAGAAAGCGATACATCGAAACCCTTCTCGAAGCGGCGTGCGAGTTCGCCGTAATATTCGTTCAGACAATAGCTGGCGTCCTCGTGCCGAGGATCTTTCTCCTCGAGCAAGATCTGCTCGCGTCTCAGCGAGGAAGCAACGATATCCATGGCGCGCAGCAGTTCGTCCGGGCGCCGATGGCGCGCCAGAAATGTTTTCGCCTGCGCATTGGAAAGCGCTTCATAAGCCTGAAACTCGGAACGGCCGGTTTCGGTCAATCGGGCAACGCGGCGACGCGCGTCCTGAGGGTTCGGTAGCGTCTCGATCAGACCCTCCTCTTCCAGACTGCGCAGCAGACGGCTCATCAAGCCGGAGTCGAGACCGAGATAATCGCGGATTACCGCAACATCCGATTGCCCCCGGCCGATTGAATTGAGGACGCGGGCAGCACCCAGCGGACGGCCGCGTCCGAGGAAAGACGTATCGAGAGCGCCGACTTCGGAGGTGACGGCACGGTTGAAGCGACGGACACGAGCGACAGGATCGTAAGTCATATTATCTGACTTTAGTCAGCTAATTCCTCCTGTCAATTCTGAGCACTCAAAGGAAGGGCATAAATGAGCTGCGCACTTCCCCGCCATCCGCCTTGCGCAGCAGCATCGCCTCGCCTATGGGATGGCAACGTTCCGAAGGCCTTCCCGTGTTCCGTTTTGCCCTTCACGCCCTGATCGTTCTCATCCTGACGCTGCTGACCCAGATCGGCGGCATCGCCTATCTCGCGGCGCTGGCCGCCTCACGCGCCTCGGGCTTACGGCGGTTTCTGGCAAAGCTTGCGATCTTCCTGCTTTGCTATGCCGGCGCCACCTTTGTCGCGAGCCTCGCCGCGCCGATCTTCGGGCGAGTTCCCATCTCCTGCGTCGCCAACGCCGCGGACAGGCTGGTGGTCCGCTCCCCGATCTATTGCCTGCTGAACCGCAACTACGTCACACCCGAGGTACGCGATCTGGCAAAGGCGCTTGCCGCCCACATGGACAAGGAATTTCCCGGAACCATTACCGTCGCGCTGGATGCGAATTTCCCCTTTGTGAACGGCTTTCCGCTGCTGCCGCACCTGTCGCATGCCGACGGGAAAAAGCTCGACTTCGCCTATTATTACAAGGATGTGGGCGGTGCCTTCCTGAATGGCGCCACCCGCTCCCCAATCGGCTATTTCGCCTTCGAGCAACCCGTCCCCGGCGACGAACTACCATGCGAAGGGCGCAACGACTGGCTCACCACCCGCTGGAACTTCGATGCGCTGCAGTCTCTGTTTCCGGCCTATCGGATCGAGGAGCAGCGTACGTCGGCCGCGATCGGCTGGTTGACGAGCGAAGGTGTGACGCGCTTCGGCCTGCAGAAGATCTTCATCGAGCCGCATCTGAAGAACGCGCTTGGGATCACCGATGGCCATATCCGCTTTCAAGGCTGCCGCGCCGCCCGCCACGACGACCATATTCATATCGAGGTCGACTAGTGGCCGCATCTGAGGAACGTAGCCGTGCGATATAGATCGCCGTCGTCATGTTGCATTCGACGCATCCGTCAAATCGGGATGCGGCTATGGCTTCCAAGGCATCGAGCAACAATTCAAAGTGCGACAGCCAAGGCCCTGTTGCACCCGGCATCTCAAAAATGACTGATTTCGGCAAGCAGCCAATCACGAAATGCCTTCACCTTGCGCTGGTGAATTGCGCGCGGCGGATAGACCACGAAATACTGCGACGCGGATGTCAGTGCCAGCCTGAAGGGTCTGACCAGCCGACCCGCGGCAAGGTCGGCAGCGACTAGCATCGTGCGCCCCAGGACCACGCCTTCCCCCTGCACGGCGGATTCGACGGCGAAGGTGGCAGAGTCGAAGGTCAGGCCGCTCTTCGGATCGACATCCCTGACATCGGCACTGCGCAGCCAGGTCGCCCAGTCGATGGGGAATCCATCGTGAATGAGGGTGTGATGCTTCAGATCGCCAGGTGCTCGCAGGGGGTGTGCGCCCTCCAGAAGCCTTGGGCTGCAGACGGGAAAGACCTCTTCGCCGGTCAGAAATTCCGATGTGAGCCCAGGATATTCGCCTCCGCCATAGCGGATTGCGATGTCGATGCCGTCGGCGAGGAAGGTCGTCAGCCGGCCTGTCGTCGATATCCGCACATCGATGTCGCGGTTGGCCTGATGGAAACGATAGAGCCGCGGCACCAGCCACCGGCCGGCAAATCCGTCTGACGCGCTGACATTGAGCGTCTTGTCCAAATGGCGGGCCGATGCGGATTTCGTCGCCGCCGCCAACAGATCGAGCGCTTCGCGGACCGACTGCGCATAAGGCTCTCCAATGGCGGTCAGACGGACCGACCGCGTTCCCCTTTCGAACAGTTGCACGTCGAGTTGCTCCTCGAGGTGCTTGATCGCCCTGCTGATCGCGCCATGCGTCACGTTCAGTTCGTCGGCGGCCCGGGAAAAGCTCAGATGGCGCGCGGCCGCCTCAAAGCTCGGCAGGGCGTTCAGCGGCGGCAATCGTCTCGGCATAGCTCGGCTCATTTGTGAGTTTTGATCACAGATCATTGCCGAAATCTGGTTTGTCGTCCAGCCATGCGCTTCATATGTTCTGGATGAGCGCCGCGTCTCGTTACGAGACGACATCGGCGCCAACGAGACGATCTGTGATTTCCTATCACCTATATCCGATGTTGCGGAGCAACCGACCATGGCAACGATTTTCCCCTTCCTCTGGTTCAACACCCAGGCTGAAGAAGCCCGCGATTTTTATCTCTCTGTCTTCAGAAACGCGAAGAAACTCGGCTCCACGGAGGTGCCGGACTGGGTCTCAGGAACGAACCGCACTGTGCCAATCGCCACCTACGATTTCGCGCTCGAAGACCTCAGGCTCAGGACATTCAACGCAGGCCCCGGCGACGGCTTCAACGACGCCGTCTCGTTCTTCATCGAAACCAGGGATCAGGCCGAGACCGACTATTACTGGGAAGCGTTGACATCGCGCGGTGGCTCGGAGCGGGCCTGCGGCTGGCTGCGGGACAAATTCGGCGTCAATTGGCAGGTCTGCCCGGAGATCACGCTCCGCCTTATCGGCGATCCCGACCGCAAGAAAGCGGAGCGGACGCTCCAGGCCATGTACAAAATGCAGAAGATCATCATCGCCGATCTTGAAGCGGCCTATGCCGGCTAGATGCCGTCCACGCTCCGAACCTCATCAGCAAACGAGAGCAGCCATGACCTCGCTCACAGGAAAAACCATTATTATTTTCGGCGGTAGTTCTGGCATCGGCCTCGGCGTTGCCGCGGCCACTCTCGAACGCGGCGCCAATGTCGTCATCGCCGGGCGCTCCGAGGAAAAACTGCAGGCTGCGGAAGAAGAGCTCGGCGGGCCTCCCCACCTGCGAAGCTTTGCCGCCGATCTCGAGCGGGAGGCCGATCTCACTCGCCTCTTCGAGACGGTTGGGGAGTTCGACCACCTCGTTACCACGGCCGGCACGCCGCCGCCGGGCGCACCGATCGAAGCCCTCGACCTCGACGTCATCAGGCGCTTCGTCGACAACAAGCTGATCGGCACCATCGCCCTCGCCAAGCATGCATCGCCATATCTCAAGCGTGGCGGGTCGATGACGATTACCTCGGGGATCAACAAGGATCGGCCGCCCGTACCGGGCGGAGCGGTCGTGGCGGCGATTGCCGGTTCATTCAGCTACTTCGCCCACGGCCTGGCCCTCGAACTTGCGCCTTCGCGGGTCAACGTCGTCTCCCCCGGCTGGGTGGATACCCCAATGTGGGATGTACTCGTCGGAAGCGCCAAATCCGGCTATCTCAAGGACATGGCCGGGCGCCTGCCCGCAGGCCGCATCGCCACCCTCGCCGATGTCGCCAGCGCCTACATCTACCTCATGGAGAGCGATTTCACGACCGGCGAGACGATCCATGTGGATGGCGGTCAAAGACTGATCTAGCCGGGATGAACCGCTCTCATCTCTATGCGATCGTCTAGGGAGTGCGGTAAACGGCAATCGGTCCCGAACCCCGTCACCCCTCTCCTTCGGTCTTGGCAAGCAGCCTGGCCAGTTCTTCGAGCTCTCCGGTCGAAAGGTGCCGGAGTTCCGCCGGCGGGCGATAATGCTCCGTCAAAAGCTCATCCTTGGTGGCCGCGCCCTTGCCGGTCAGCCGTACCAGCTTGACGCGGCGGTCACGTTCCGGGGTTACGCGTTCGGCAAGACCCGCACGCTCCAGCCGGTCGACCAGCCATGTCGCGGTCGAGGCGTCGCACCCCCATTGGCGGGCAAGCATGCTGATCGGCTCCCCCTCGTCGTGCAAGGTGAACAGAGCCCTGGAATCGTTTGGCGTCAGCCCCCTCGCCTGAAGGCTTTCCAGCCGCTGTGGCGCCGATTTCATCAAGAGATCGAACATCATCCGCCACGCCGAGGCGGCGGCTTTGGCATGGCGGTCGGAGGCAGAAGGCATCAAATATCCTCACAACACACTTGAAAAATAGTTTTATTACTCAAATTATCGTATCAATCAAACCTTATCGGCGACTTCCCCGGAAAGTCCATTGGGCGTCCACCTTGCTACGGAGCCATGCCATGCGTTCAGCTGTCGCCATCCTCTTCCTGATCGAAACCTGTCTTTATGCCATTGCCTCGCTCACCCATGCCGGGTTCGTCCTAGAAGGACACGAACACCGGCAGGCGATGATTGCCGAAGCGGTGATATCAGCGGTACTCCTTCTCGGCCTGATCTCGCTCGGCCTTGACCGATCATGGAGCCGAACGGCTGCGATCTTCGCCCAGTCCTTCGCCCTCCTCGGCACCATCGTCGGCGCCTTCACCATCGCCGTCGGCGTCGGCCCGCAAACCAACCTCGATTACATCACCCATACCGTGATGATCCTGCTCCTGGTCACTGGCCTCGTCTGGCTGGCAAGGAGCCGGAGCGCCTCTTCTCTCGGATAGGGATCGGGCCACGACGCCTATCTCAACGGCAGTTCGAAGCTTCGCTTCAGCGTTTCCATCGGCACCTCGGTCTTGACGCTGAGGACGCTCGGAATGCGCGTCAAGTGATCGGCCTGAAAACGCCAATAGCTATGCAGATCGGCGGTGACGATCCGAAGCACGGCGTCGCATTCCCCTGTCGTCAAGTAGCATTCCATCACCTCGGGAAACCGCCTGACGGCTTCGGCGAAGCGGAGGGTGACCTCGGCATCCTGGGTCTTGAACCAGACGCGGGCAAAAACCGTCAGCCCCGCCCCGACTTTTGCAGGGTCCAGCACGGCGACGTAGCGATCGATGATCCCGGCCTCCTCCAGCAGCCGAACGCGACGCAGGCACGGTGACGGCGACAGGCCTACCTCCTTTGCCAGATCGACGTTCGAAATACGCCCGTCACGCTGAAGCACACGCAGGATATGGCGGTCGATCGGGTCCAGGATGACTGGCATTTCATAGCTCCGATTCATACTGTAGTGGCATGATATGCTAAATTTTTGCAATTTCCCGGATGCTTCGCAAGCTCATTGCGCAGGACTTGGCCTATCGTTCCAGCATCGAGATGGAGATGGGTAAATGACGAAGATAGAGAAAATTGTGCTTTCTTATTCGGGCGGGCTGGATACCTCGATCATCCTCAAATGGCTGCAGGAGACCTACGGATGCGAGGTGGTGACGTTCACCGCCGATCTCGGCCAGGGCGAGGAGCTCGAGCCGGCGCGGGCCAATGCGGAGATGGTGGGAGTCAAGGACATCCGCATCGTCGATCTGCGCGAGGAGTTCGTCAGCGACTTCGTCTTTCCGATGCTGCGGGCGAACGCGCTCTATGAGGGGCAGTACCTGCTGGGCAGTTCCATCGCACGGCCGCTGATTGCCAAGCATCTGGTCGGCATAGCCCGGGAGGTTGGCGCCGACGCCGTTGCCCACGGCGCGACCGGCAAGGGCAATGATCAGATCCGGTTCGAGCTGGCGGTCAATGCGCTCGACCCGTCGATTAAGGTCATTGCTCCCTGGCGCCAATGGAACATCCGCTCCCGCATGCAGCTTCTGGAATATGCCGAGAAGCATCATATCCCGGTGCCGAGCGACAAGCGCGGCGAAGCGCCGTTCTCGATCGACGCCAACCTGCTGCACACCTCGACCGAAGGCAAGATTCTCGAAAATCCGGCGGAGGTCGCGCCCGATCATGTCTATCAGCGCACGGTCGATCCCGTCGACGCGCCCGACACACCCGAGATCGTCACCATCGGCTTCGATTGGGGCGATCCGGTTTCCGTCAACGGCAAGTCCATGACACCGGCCGCATTGCTGACCGAGCTCAATGGACTGGGCGGCCGGCATGGCATCGGGCGGCTCGATCTGGTCGAAAACCGCTTCATCGGCATGAAGTCGAGGGGAATATACGAAACGCCGGGAGGCACGATCCTGCTCACGGCACATCGCGGCATTGAATCGATCACGCTCGACCGCGCCGCCGCCCATCTGAAGGACGAGATCATGCCCCGCTACGCCGAGCTGATCTACAATGGTTTCTGGTTCGCTCCCGAGCGGGAAATGCTGCAAGCCCTGATCGACCACAGCCAGGCTTTCGTCAGCGGCGAAGTGACGCTCAGGCTCTACAAGGGAAGCGCCTCGGTCATCTCCCGCGCCTCCCCCTGCTCCCTCTACTCCGCCGACCTCGTCACCTTCGAAGAAAGCACCATCGCCTTCGATCATCACGACGCGGAAGGTTTCATCAGGCTCAACGGATTGCGGCTCAGGAGCTGGGTCGCCCGCAACGGCAGATGACCGCCCGATCTTACGGCAGCCAGCGCACTCAACGCTCACGACGCTCCAAACGCCTTCACTTCGACCGGCAGGAACCGGACGAAACGAGCGGTTCGGATCCCAATAAGCTGCGAGGGTCAGATGGGCGGATAGGTCAATGCCCACATTGACGGCATCTTCCCTCGCGGTTGGCCGAAGCAGTCCAGGCATCCATGGAGAAGCCCCGAATCCAATTTCAAACGATTTTTAAAATAGCCACTCCGAAAGCTAATCGATTTTAATTTTATCGTTAAAATTTTCTTGTTGCAGCGCAAAAGAATTTAGACATTAATTTTTGCAGATGCTCAGTTTATTCGTTGGAGAACTCGCATGACTGTGACATTTCCGCTAACCGAAAAGCGCGACGCCGAGACATTGCTGAAACACTTGACGTCGCACAATCTCAGCGTTCCGGGAAACTGCGTCGTGTCGCTCAAGGCGCAGGTCGCCCAGGTCTCATCCTCTCATACGACCGCGCTCGGCACCGCCCGTACCGCCTGGTAGCGATTGAATGTCCCGGCATCGCCGTCGACAATAGGATCGAAGCGATCCTGGCTGGATCGCCCATGCGGGATGGATGAAACCCGAGCGCGTCGATAGCCTATCTCGCGGCAGGCAACCCCATGCCGGCGAGCTTCAGGATATCCTCGACCTTGGCGTCGGGATCGGCGCCGGGTTCGACCTGGCCGTCTATCATCAGCAAGGCGAGGCCATGCGTCAGCGACCAGAGAAAGAGCGCGGCGTTCGGCACGTCCTCGGGCGTCAGCCGCTTTTCCAGGTCGTCCTTCATCTGCCGGTAGACCTGCATCCGCAAGGCGCGTATCGCCTCATTTCCTTTGGAATAGGCCTGAAAGCCCTCCCCGAACATCAGCCGGTAGAGACCGGGATTCGCGCGGGCAAAGGCGACATAGGCGATGCCGCCGGCGAGCAGATTGCGTCGAGGACCGGCTAGCGCGGCATCGATGCTTTCGCTGAGTTCGGCAAACCCTTGTTCGGCGAGTGCTGCCGCGATGGCGTCCAGGCTGTTAAAATAATGGTATGCCGCCGGAGCCGAGACGCCGGCACGACGGCCGATCTCCCGCATGCTCAGCGCAGTCGGGCCTCCCTCCTCCAGCAGCGCCCGCGCCACGGACAGCAGCGTGGGGCGCAAATTGCCGTGATGATAGCGGGTCAATCCGTCGTGCGTGGCCATGTCTCGATCTAATCTTTACAGTGTTAAAATAATGCTCTAGTCTGCCTCCCATGACAAGGGCATGATGAGAGGAGATCGCGATTGGGGGCTGTATCCTCCAACGTCCCTCATTGGGCGGCATCCCCAATGCCTTCATTTTTTTGGGCGCGCGGCATCCTCCAATCCACCTCATCCTGAAGGGCGAAGCCTCGAAGGACACGCTCAACACTACTTCTTGCATGCATCCGACGCCCGCCTCGCCCTTCGAGGCCCTGCGGTCACCTCAAAGTGAGGCTCTCCTGGGCGCCGCGTCCCGGCACTGACAAGGTTTACAAACCAAGGTTTACAGAGAAAGAGGCCTTCATGCGAGCATCCGAACCAAGCCGCACCGCGATGGGTGCGGCAGCCTATCGAGCAGCACACCAGCGTGTGGATGGCGGCGCCATTTTCTTTGACCCCTACGCCCGCCGCATCCTCGGCGAGGCGGCCTGCGCCGAGGCCGATCTGAAAGCGCAGGACCCCGCCACGCGATCCTTTCGCCTGTTCGTGGCGGCGCGAAGCCGATATGCCGAAGACTGCCTTGACCTCTCCGTCGCAAGGGGCGACAGGCAAGCCGTCATCCTCGGCGCCGGGCTCGACACCTTTGCACTGCGCAATCCCCATGCCGGCCTGAAGGTCTTCGAAGTCGATCATCCCGCCACGCAGAGCTGGAAGCAGATGCGGCTCAGCGAGACCGGACTGACGCAAAGCCTGCCGACATTCGTTCCCGTCGATTTCGAACATGAGGATTTGAAAACGCGTCTCGTCGATTCCGGCTTCGAGCCCGAAGCACCGTCTTTCTTCATCTGGCTTGGCGTCGTGCCATATCTCACGGAGGCGTCGGTCTTTACGCTGTTGCGCTTCGTCGCCAGCCTGCCGAGCGCATCCATCGTCTTCGACTACGGTGAACCCCTCGAAAACTATTCGCCCGAACGCCGTGCCCGCGCCGCGGAAATGGGCGCGCGCACGGCCGCGGCCGGCGAGCCATGGCTGACGCACTTCGATCCCGAGGATCTTGCGAACCGATTGCTGAGCCTGGGCTTCACATCTCTGGAGGATATCGGCCCGACCGAAATGGCAAAACGCTTCTTCGGTCTGCCCCGGGATGCGCCGGACCGCGGCGCCGGTCCCCGCATCATATTCGCCGGGAAATAGGGAAATCCCCGAGATGTCGAGTTGCTGCAATCGAGCTGGCCTCAGCTGTCGTAGACGACAGCAATCTTGTTTCCGGCCGGTCACGCACATAAGCGGAATACCAGTTCGGCCCGTAGTGCGGACGTAAACCAGGCGCGCCGTCGTCCGTTCCGCCGTTTGTCAAGGCAGCATCGTAAAAAGCGTTCACCTCGGCATGGGACTTGGCCATGAAACCAACCATCGAGCCATTTCCGGCGCTCGCCGGTTCGCCGTTGAACGGCGTGCAAACCCATAGAACGAAACCGTCACCCTTCCCGCCTTCGGAATAGGCGCTCCATCCGGGAAATTCCCCATGTTTGCTCCACCCGATCGTTGCCAAGGTCGCATCATAAAAGCCATTCGATTTGACGGAATCGATTGCGCCGACGGTTGCGTAGACACGCATGGTCTTCCCTTTTGCTGCTCCAAGATCGGGTGAATTCACATTGCAAACATGAGAACATAAAAAGAACACCCGATTGAGGTCATGCGAAAAATTAGCGGATCGCTGCAGCAGGTCGAAAACTAACTAGGGCGGCGATAGTGGATCTCTTTGCTACCTGCGAGCTCGAAACCCCTCCCCACTCGCCGCACCAAACTATTGCAATCTCATAGATAAACGCTTCATTGGCGATATATGAACGAGAGTCCTGCACCAATGACCCATCTCAAACATGGCATACTCGCCGCGGCCATCATGCTGGCAGCAACGATGACATACCCGCATCCGGCGCATGCGCAACCGTGTGAGCAGGAAAGCTTCGAAGAGGCGAAATACGTTGTCTGTGCGCTTGAACCAGGTAAAGCCGACCTGCGATTGTTCTGGAAGAATGCCGATGGCGCGCCATATCGCGCTTTTTCAAGCCTAGCCGAAGCCGTTCACGCCGAGGGGCGAATGCTGGCTTTCGCCGTCAACGCCGGGATGTACCGGGTCGATTTTTCCCCGATGGGGCTTTACGTTGAGAACAGCAGGGAATTGCAGCCCGCCAATACGACAAAGGCCGAAAGCTCCTCGGGCCAGGTACCGAATTTCTATAGGAAGCCGAACGGCATATTTTTTCTGAGTGAAGCAAGCGCCGGCATACTCCCGACCGATGAATTTCTGAAGCATCGCCCCAAAGTGCGGTTCGCCACGCAATCCGGCCCGATGCTTGTCATCGCTAACAAACTGAACCCGATCTTCATCGTCGGATCGACGGACCGGACCCGCCGCAGCGGTGTCGGCGTCTGCGACGGTGGCGCGGTTCGTTTCGCGATCAGCGAAGACGGGGTGAATTTCCACGATTTTGCACGGCTCTTCCGCGACCATCTGAAATGCCCCGACGCCTTGTTTCTCGATGGCGGACGCGGTGTCGGACTTTACAATCCCGAAATGGGCCGCAACGACCGATCCTGGCACGGCGGCTACGGCCCTATCTTCGGGCTCGTCGAATAGCGCATGAGGGAATCCGCTTTCAGCCGGACCTGGCATCTCATCAGTTTGCCTTCGGAACCGAAGCGGGAGGTCGCCGTTACCAGGGGACGGATGGTGCCATCGTGGTCGCGCCTGCCCGACCTGCTCGACGGATTGATCATGACCACCCTGCCCCCGTTTCCCTTCCCGGCAATAGGCAGGACGGTCGCCGCCATCGTCAAGGGGTGCGGCGATGGAGAAGGTGCCAATCCCGTACGCGGATGCATCATGCTTGGGAGGGCGAGCCTTTCAAAAACCGCCTGCTTCGCATAGGCTCCCGGCCTGCAAAATAGGAAAGCCGGATGGAATACATCGATTCACTCGCCTTGCTCGTCAGCGTCTACATCGTCTCCCTCGTCAGCCCCGGACCGAATTTCATCATCGTCACCAACACAAGCATGACGGTATCACGCGCCGCCGGGCTCTTTGCGGGTCTCGGCTTGCGTTCGCATCCCTGACCTGGGCCGTCATGGCGATGGCGGGGCTTGGCTTTCTGCTGACGCATTTCGATTGGCTGCATGTGACGTTGCAGGTGGTCGGCGCGCTGTATCTGATCTGGCTGGGCCTGAAGATGATCCGCGGCGCGGCCAAGCCGTTGAAGACGACGGGGCCGACCGAAGTCACATGGCGCTCCGCGATGCGCCTCGCTTACGTCGTCAGCATGACCAATCCGAAATCAGTGGCTTTCTTCGGAAGTATCTTTGCGCTTGTCATCCCTGCACATGCGCCGATCTGGCTCTATTGCGTCATCGCCCTGACCTGCTTCCTCCTTTCGGCCCTCTGGTATTGCGGCCTGGCCTTTTTCTTTTCGAACCCGCGCGTTTCCGCCAGCTTCCTGCGGTTCAAGGCCGGCATCGAGCGCGTGATGAGCGCCGCCCTGATCCTCATCGGCAGTCGCCTGCTCCTAGCCCGCTGATGTTATCCCGGTTTTCGTGAGGACCAGCCACTCAGGTCGTAGGCGAGGCCGGCAAGGGTTCGTCGATATCTTCGGGAATGAAGCCGCCGGTCTGGCGTTTCCATAGGCGCGCGAACAAGCCGTCTTGTTCGACCAGTTCGTCCGGCCTGCCCTCCTCCACGATGCGCCCGTGATCGAGCACGACGATCCGGTCCATCCTGGCGATGGTCGACAGGCGGTGTGCAATGGCGATCACCGTCTTTCCCTCCATGACGAGGTTGAGCCTTTCCTGGATGGCGGCTTCGGATTCGCTGTCGAGGGCGGAGGTCGCCTCGTCGAGCACCAGGATCGGCGCGTCCTTCAGGAGAACGCGGGCGATGGCTACGCGCTGGCGCTGGCCGCCTGACAGTTTGATGCCGCGGTCGCCGACGAAGGCCTCGTAGCCCTTGCGGCCTTCGCCGTCGGAAAGATCGGCGATGAAGACATCGGCACTCGCAATCTTCGCCACCGCTTCGATCTCGTCCTTCGTCGCCTCCGGCCGGCCGTAACGGATATTGTCGCCGACCGAACGGTGCAGCAGCGCGACGTCCTGCGCGATGACCCCGATGGAGCGGCGCAGGCTCGCCTGGGTGACGGCGCGGATATCCTGCCCGTCGATGAAGATCGCACCATCCTCTATGTCGTAAAAACGCAGCAGCAGGCTCACCAGCGTCGTCTTGCCGGCACCGGAGAGGCCGACGAGCCCTACCTTTTCGCCGGGCCGAACCGTCAGCGACAGGTCATCGATAACAGGCTTGCCGGACTTGTAGGCGAAGCGGACATTTTCGAAACGGATTTCACCACGCTCGACCACGAGGTTCTTCGCATCCGTCCGGTCGGTGATAGTGGGCGGTGTCGTCATAACAGGCATGGCATCCTTGATCGTGCCGATCGCCTGGAAGATCTGTTGGCCCATTTGCAGGAAGGTGAAGGTGTGGCCGGACAGCCGTTGGAGGACATAGACGGCGCCGGTAAATTCGCCGATCGTCACGAACCCCTCGACGAGGCCGGTAAAGCCGATCGACAGAATGGACAGCCAGTGCAGCACGTTGAGGACGACGACCGTCAGCTCGGCTGTGCGATAAATGCGTTGTTCGCTTTGCTGCGTCTCGATCGACTTGCCGATAATACCGCGGATGGTGCCCGCCTCGCTGTCTTCAGCGGCGAACTGCTTGACCATCTGCATGTTGGTGTAGAGATCGGTGATGGCGCCGGCGATCAGGCTGCGCCGCTTGGCGGAGCGGCGAGCGCGCTCGGTAAAGATCGGTGCCAGCCTGACGGCGAGCAGGACGTTGAGCGTGATCCAGATGACGGTCGGCACGGCGAGTTGCCAGGACAAGGCGCTGAGTAGGATCACGGAGCCCACCATCTGCATCAGGAAGCGTGGAATGGACTGGAAGGCGGAAATGAGCTGCTGCTGGACAGCAGAGGCCACCTGCTGCAGGAGCGAGGCGACCTGGCCGGCGTAGAGATCATGGAAGAAGCCGAGATCCTGCCGCTCCACCGCCTTGTGGCCCTGCCACTGGATGGCGGCCGGCATGCCGATGCCGAGCGTATGCGAAGTCAGCGTGTTGACGAGGAACGAGGCGATCGGCATGGCCGGAAAGAGCAGCAGGCCGAGGAAGGTCAGCAGCGGCCATTCACTCGCCAGGAAAGCGGATGCACCCTGTTGCGTAACACCGTCGACGATGACCGACAGCCCCCAGACAATGCTTAGATTCATGGCCTCGTTCGCCATGGTGCAAAGCGTCACCACAATCAGCACGCCGCGAAACATCGAGATGAAATGCAGGAGCACTGCCACCGGCCCCTTGGACGGCAGTGGCCGGTAGGGAATATCGAGCGGCCGGATCAGGCTTTCGAAAGGACGATAGATCGCATCTGAAATCGACATGGGCCACTCGGATTAAAATCGGGAGGAGGCGTGGACTCAGCTACGCAAGGTGGCAGACAATCATCTTCAGGCTGCAGTCTCAATTAGAAATTTCAGAAAATCGCTGAAAAAGCCGTGACACGAGACGTCCGCAGCACGCGATTGTTTTCAATCCGGACGGACATCACTCGCCCCGGGCCAGGGCTGCGGCCTGTTCCAGCGAGATCTTCCCGACCAGGGGGTCGGCATGACGGTGGGCGAGCCGCCAGTCTGATCCATGCCGGCGATAGACCTGAGTCACGCGCAGCGACCAGTTCTGGTCGGGCAGACCGCCTACCTCACCATGCTGGCGCTCGATCATCACCAATACGATCAGGTCGCCACTGACATAGGACTTTTCCACCTCGAGGGTTCCGCCGCCATTGCGGAAGAACCGGGCGAGCTCGGCCAGACGCTCCGGACTGTCGTCGAAGCCATGGCTCGCCGGACCACCGAAGGGCTGCATCAGGGTGAAATCGTCATCGAGCCGGATGAGGCTCGCCCACCTTGTCATGTCGCCGGCCATGAAAGCCGCCGCCTGTTGTTCTGTGCGGCTGATGATGTCTGGCAATGCCTGATCGGATGCCGGGGCGGCATGCGCAACGCGCCCTGTCGCGGCGATCGCCATTGCCAGAGCGGCTCGACGGGAAATGCTTTTGGACTCGCGCATGGGCTCATTGTCGCCAAGCGATGTTTTGTTCTTAAAGGGGGACATGGGGTCTTCCTGTCGGTGGCAGCCGTCGGATGGTCGTTATCTCCCATTTTCAGGGTAATGAATCCAATGATATGATTTCAGCAATATGCTGAACCACATTGATCTATCCAGAATCGACCTCAACCTGCTCGTGCTGTTCGAGACTGTCATGGAGGAGCGCCATGTCGGGCGTTCGGGGCAGCGGTTGAACCTCTCGCCATCCGCGATCAGTCACGGCCTTGGCCGGCTGCGCATGCTGCTGGGCGACCCACTATTTCTTAAAACACCGAAGGGCGTCGTTCCGACAGATCGGGCCGAAGAACTTGCGGCACCCATCGCCGACATATTGGCACGTGTTCGCAGCGTGGTGGCGACAGCGGAGCCATTCGATCCAGCCCACTCTCAGCGACGATTTACGATCGGCGCGCCGGATGGCGTTTCGTCTGTGTTTCTACCGCCATTGCTCGACCTGCTGGCCAAGTTCGCTCCCGGCATCGCAATCAGCGTCCGGCAATTGCTGCCCAAACAAGGCGAGCCATCGCCTGATCTGGCTTGGCGCGATGCGCTAGCCGCGTTGGAAGCCCGTGATATGGACATCGCCATCATTCCTCAGGCCGGGTTTCCAATCCGCTTTGCAAGCCTGCTGCTCTACGAGGAGGATTTTGTCATCGCTGCCCGTCAGTGCCACCCTTTTCTGATAGATCAGACCCTGGCCACCTACTGCGCCGCGCAGCACCTTGTGGTCTCGCATCTGGGCGATACACATGGCTTTGTCGACAATCTGTTGGCCAGCCATGGATGCTCCAGGCGGGTGGCGCTGACGGTCCCGAACTTCATGCTCGCGCTCGCCGTGCTTGCGGAGACAGATTTTATCTCGGCCTTGCCACGCCGTTTCGTCGAAATGCATGCAGCGCGGTTCGGCGTCGTCAGCGTCAATCCTCCCCTGCCACTCGGACGCTTCGCCATAAACGCGACTGCGCCAAAGGCGGCAATACGTGACGAAGGCGTGGCCTGGCTGGTAAGACTCCTGCAGGCATCCATGGATAACGCGATAGATAAAACCGGAGCTCACAGCGGAAGTCCTCCGGCCCGGAGAAAGGCAGGCACTTGAGCCGCCGATAGCATAAGACCTGGCGCCTGGATCGCCCAATTGCGGTCATCGCGCGATTGAGGCAGGATGCCGTCCTTGAACAGAGAGCAGGATCGAACCGACGCTCATGCTGACGGGCTCATGTCATTGCGGCAAGGCAAGCTGGACACTCGAAGGTGATCCGGGCTCGATCACCGCCTGCAACTGCACGCTCTGCCGACGCTACGGTACGCTATGGGCCTATGACTACGAAGGAGAGCGCATCGCTCTCACCGGTGAGACCGCCTCCTACGCCCGCGCCGACAGGGACGAGCCGTCTCTCGAAATATTGTTTTGCCCATCCTGCGCCTGTGTCTTGAGTTGGCGCGGCCTGCGGCTTCCAAAGGATGGCCGCCGGCGCATGGCCGTCAACATGCGGCTTGCGCCGCCGGATCTCGTTCAGCATCTGCCTATCGATCATTTCGACGGCCTGGACACGTTTGAAGACCTTCCATCCAAGGGGCGCTGCGTGCGCGATCTCTGGTTCTGAGCCGACTGCGAAGATCGCCCCGGGCCGGATCGCGCCAGATGCGAACCCTGGCAAAACATCGTCCTGCGCAAGGCCATCTCAGCCGCGCCGCGCCGCCTCGATCGCCGCAATGTCGATCTTCCTCATGGTCATCATCGCGTCAAAAGCACGCTTTGCCTGGCCACCGCCTGCCGAGAGCGCTTCGGAGAGGATGCGCGGCGTAATCTGCCAGGACACACCCCACCTGTCCTTGCACCAGCCGCACTCGCTTTCCTGGCCGCCATTGCCGACGATCGCGTTCCAATAGCGATCGGTTTCTTCCTGATCGTCGGTTGCGATCTGAAATGAGAAGGCTTCGTTGTGTTTGAACGCAGGACCGCCGTTCAGGCCGATGCAAGGAATGCCGGCAACGGTGAATTCCACGACCAGTACGTCTCCCTGCTTGCCGTCAGGATAATCTCCCGGTGCACGATTGACCGCACCCACGGCGCTATCGGGAAAAGTCGCGGCATAGAAACGGGCAGCCGCCTCAGCCTCTTTGTCGTACCATACGCAGATCGTGTTCTTTGCCATTGCGCTGTCCTTTCGCTCTTCGTTTCGCATTGCCCACTGAAATAAGAGGCAAACCGTCTTTCTCCAGCCCATGGAAGCAATTTTACGCGGACGATCGCGAGACGAGAATCGACTATGATCGCAGAGAGGAAGGGATAAGCGTGACCATCACCCCTGAACAATTTCTAGCCCGCATTCGGCTTAATCCGGTCAACCATCTGCTCCTGGAGAAATTGCCGGCTCTGGGCCTGCCCGCAATGTATGCTGACGGCTGGCTGCCTCTTTCAGACAGTATGGAACTTGAAGACCGGAAATGATCCAGAGCACGGCATCAAAGATCATGACATTTTTTATTTTGACGACCACGATCTCTCATGGGAAGCCGAGGACAAAGTAATCCGTCGTGGCAAGGCCTTGCTGGGAGACCTCGCAGACAAAGTTGACATAAAGAACCAGGCTCGCGTCCACCTCTGGTATGGCGAGAAGTTTGGCAAAGACTTCCCTGCCTTCAAATGCACTGAAGACGGCGTTGATCGTTATCTCATCTCCTGTACTCGGCTAGGGGTGAGAGTTCATGACGCCAGCCTCTATGCACCCGATTACCTCGACGATATGTGGCACGGCATACTCAGGTGAACCCACTTAACGCTCAGCCCGAATTGTTCGCCCGCAAATGCAGACAATATCAGCAGCGCTGGCCGTGGCTGCGTGTCGAGCCAGCGGCATCGAGCGAGGAGGTCCAATGAGGTCCTTGCTAGCTTTGAGCCAGTAGAAAAACGTCGGGCTCGCCTGGATCACGCCAATTGCGGTCATCATTGAACTGTCGCACGACCTAGCTGCTACAATCGGCCCTCGGGCGGGTAGCTCAGCTAATTGTTTCATCAATTCATTTTGGACAACACCAATGATTTACCTGCTTCGCCACGGCGAGACCATTTGGAACACCTTAGGTCGGTTCCAGGGCCAAAAAGATTCACCGCTTACAGAGCGCGGCATCGAACAGGCAGAACAGATGGCGAAGCTTCTGAAAAAGGAAATGGCAGGGAGCCAACAATCATTCCAACTCCATGTCAGCCCTCTCGGCAGAACGCAGGAGACTGCGGCTCGCATCGAACGGGTGTTGCCGCTGGCGGCCCGTCCGGAATCGCGGCTAATGGAGGTGACTGTCGGTTCTTGGGACGGCATGACCAAGTTCGAGATCGACAACGAGTTTCCAGGAATGCTGGACGGGTCCGACGCTTTCGATTGGTATTTCAAATCTCCAGACGGGGAGAGCTTCGATGCTGCCTGTGCGCGAGCAAAGGACTGGATCGTAGGCATACATGGACCGACAGTTGCGATTTCTCACGGGCTGTTTGGCAGATTGGTGCGTGGAGTATATGCCGGCCTTTCAAAGCAGGAAATGCTGGAATTGCCCGTTCCCCAAGACGGGTTTTATTGTCTTTGCGACGGTGAGTTCAGTTTGGTAAGCGGTTCGGCTGATATGATATCCGACGTGGTCGCTGAGGAAGGGTTCCTCCCTGAGTGCCAGCCCGGCCGCCAATGCTGACTATAACGCGGCTCAATGCCATCGGTTGACGCCTCGACTTGCGAACATCGACCTTCAGGCCCCTTAGAGTGAGGCTCTTTTGGTGCTGCATCACCGCTGGAGTCGAGCCACCGGTGATAAAACTTAACTGAGCTAGCCACTGGAAAATCACTGGGCAAGCGCGTCGCATGGATGAGGTTCGACGCGGCTCTAAAACATATCCCGCCCGTCGCTGCGCGGGTCGCCGGCCACGCGGTGCGGCTCGTAGAGGCCGCTCAGCGCTTTGCGCCGCCACGGCCGGGCAATATCGCCGTGATTGTCGTCGATATCGGCGAGCGATATCGCGGCCGTTCCATCCGCAGGGCATTGCGCCGCCCACCGGCCACCGGGAGCGACAATCCCGGAAGAGGCCGGATCGGCTAAACCGGGATGTGCCAGTATGGAGAAACTCACCCAGTACCTGTTGCTCGCCGCATACCCCTGCACCTCGGCGGCGAAGGAGGTATCATTGGCCGACGTCCCCCCAGTGGACGAAAACAGCACGCAGTGGACATCGAGCCGCTCGTATTCGGTGAAAATTTGAGGAAAGTTGCACTCCATGCCGAGCGCACAGCCGAAGCGGATGCCGTCGACCTCGAAGGTCACGGGGATCGAACCCGGCGTGTACATGAAGGAGATCTTGGTGTTGGACAGCAGCCGCTCGTCGTAGCGCGTCACCAGTTCGCCGCGATCGGAGACGACATAAAGGCTGTTGTGCGGCCGGTGCGGCGGCGTCAGCGGATGCACCGAGCCGATGATCGCCCAGAGGCCGAGTTCGTGCGCCAGTTTGCGCGTTGTATCCAGCTCCTCACGCAACACGGCCCATTCGAACCGCCGCCAATCGGACGGCCCGATCTCTCTTGGCCCGATTTCCGACATGATGCGCTTGTTCGGCGATGATGTCGTTCCTTCGGGAAAGTGAATAAGCCGCGCCCCTGCCTCTCGCGCCTGCCGCATCAGCAGGCGCATCTCCTGTCCGCTCTGGCGAAGCTTGTCGGCATCGCGGGGATCGTCGGCATGGGTGGTCTGGGCCACGGCAAGACGCAAGCGCCTTGCCTCAGGCAGTGCATCGTTCGCCGACCTGGGAAGAACATGCATGCGGGCGGCGGTGTAGGATTCACCCGTCTTGGCGGCGCGCGCACGCACCCGCCGCTTGAAATTTCCATTCTCAGTCATATCAGGGCCTCTCACGTTCCGGACATCGTTCCCCAGCAACAGGCCCGAAACATCAGGACCAAGGATCACGACCCGAGACGAAAGTCCCTTTGCCTCCGGTTGAAGACCCTGCTGGGGAAGGTCCTGGGAGGTTCGGCGTTAGGCCACGCCGACACAAAGATGCCGAGGCGACCGCGATTCGTCAATTCGGGGAATGGCCGGGATAGGCCGGCGCCGAGGCTGCCTACTTCGGGCGGTCCACCTTATCCACGCGCCACGGCGGATCGGTGCGGTTCGATCCGGCGAAATAAAGGATGATGCGGTTACCGCCGGGGTCGAAAAGCTCCGCCTCGCGCCAGAGCCAGCTCTTATCCTCCGGTCCGGTGACGAAACGAAGACCGGCCTCGCTGAGACTGCCGACCGTCTCGTCCAGCTTCTCGCACTCGAAATACACCGTGGTGCCGCCACCGCCGCCTTCGCCCTGATGCAGGGAGAAGGTGCTGTCCCCGTCCGGGCAGACGAAGCGCGCATAGCGAGGACGGGCGTCGACGACGGGCTTGAGACCGAGAGCGCAGTAGAAGTTCCAGCCCGCATCGAGGTCAGGCATCGTAACGGTTACCTGGTTCAGGCGCATGACTTATCCCCTCAGCTGAGTTCGCCCTACACTGTGCGGCAGTTTGGCACCACGACATTCATAAAAACAAAGACATGAAGCCATCGGATGAATCAAATTCTAAGCGAACAGTTTTAGTGTCATCGACACAAAACTCGTGGCAGACTACGCAAGCTGCGCACACGCCGGCGCGCCGATCCAGGAGGCCGAAGCCATGCACAAGTTCACCGTATCAATCACCCGTGAGATCGAGGCCGACACCGCCGAGGAGGCCGCCTTGCTCCTGTATCAGGACCTATCAAGGGGACCGATCCCCGACCGCTACTCGGTCACCGACGAGACGAAGGCTGCCACGGAGGTGAAGCTGGACCGGCAAAAGGCAGACGACTTCGCTAGCATCGATCACACCGCCGACCCCGGCAACTGGTAAGCACCTGACGACCAGAAGAGATCCCTGCTTTGCGCCGGGAGCGCAAGTGCGGTAGTTGCAGATCCCGTTCGCCGGCGTAATGACGATGCAAACAGCCGTCCGTCGGGAATATCGCCAGCCAAGGAAAGTCCGTGACCTCACCAATCAAAATAGCCGTCGCCGGCGCGAATGGCCGCATGGGTCGTGCCATCCTGCCGCTGCTGGCGGCCGATCCGGATTTTGCGTTCGTCGGCGGCATCGGCCGCGAGGGCTCCGCAGGCGCCGGGCTGATTGACCGTTCGTCCGCGATTAAGGCCGCCGACGTGATCCTGGATTTCACGACGGGACGTGCTGCCGCCGAACTTGCCGGCCTGTGCGCTTCCGCCGGCGGACCTGCCCTGGTGATCGGGGCGACGGGTTTCGAGCCGGATGAGCTCGAACGGATCGCAGAGGCCGCCCGCGCGATTCCGATCCTGCGCTCCGGTAATTTCTCCATCGGCGTCAACATGCTGGTCGGCCTCGTCGCCCAGGCCGCCCGCGCCCTTCCCGCGAATGGCTGGGATATCGAAATCCTCGAAGCCCATCACAACAGGAAGATCGACGCGCCGTCGGGTACGGCGCTGATGCTTGGCGAAGCCGCCGCCGAGGGCCGTGGCGTTTCCCTCGCATCCGTCGAGCGGCGCGGGCGTGACGGCATCACCGGCGAGCGGCCGCCCGGTGAAATCGGCTTTGCCGTGTTGCGGGCCGGCGGGCTCGTCGGAGAACACAGCGTGCTCTTTGCCGCCGCCGAAGAAGTCGTGACGCTCTCGCATTCGGCTCTCGACCGCGGCATGTTCGCCCGCGGCGTACTTGCCGCCGCCCGCTGGATCGCAGGGCGCCCACCCGGCCAATACGCCATGCGGGATGTGCTGGGTCTGGCGTGAATAAGGGAAACAGGCTCACAGCATATCGAGGATTGCCGAGGCGACGACGACTTCGGTTCCAGCCAATCCGACGGAGCAAAACAGCGTCGTATCGCCAGGAGATCCTCGCCCGGCCGCCTTCCCGGCCATGATATCGGCAAGGTCAGCGATGCGGTGTTCATTGCCGGAGCCGGCCAGGAAAAACGGCGAAGCATAGGCGCGCGTCTGTTCGGGAGAGTCCGTCGCGATCACGGCTGCGACATCGGCGATATCCAGGCCGAGTTCATATCCCTCATGCGTTTTCGGGCCAACGGTGTTGACATGCACGCCGGGTTTCAAATCCCGCGCATGGATGACGGGCGTTCGGCTCGTCGTCGCGCAAATGACGATGTCGGCGTCATCGACGGCTTCAGAGGCGCTGCCGGCAGGCTCCACTTCAATACCCAAGGTGTGCTGCATCTCGTCTGCAAAGGCGGCGCGATTTTTCTCGTCGCGGCTATAGACGCGGGCGCGGTCCAGTTTTCGAACGGCGGCGGCCGCGGCAAGCTGGGTTCGCGCTTGCGCTCCGCTGCCGAGGATCCCGACGATGCTGGCGTCAGGCGCGCTGAGATGCCGGATGGCGAGCCCTCCGATCGCACCGGTTCTGAGGTTGCCGAGACGCTCTCCGAGAATAATGCCCTTGAGCTTCGCGTCGTCGGCCGACCACACAGCGACGATCTGCGAATGCTCAGCCCCGTCGAATGTTTCATAGACCCGGAAGCCCGCAAGCGGTTTCTCGCCGAGGATGCCGCCGATGGTGAAGACGAGATCGCCTCGACCGGGAAACGAGACATGGTGCCGGGGTGGGGAGATCAGTCGATTGCCGGCCCTCGCGAGAAAAGCGGTCTCGAGCGCATCGATTGCGACCACCATCAGCGCGCTGCCGACCAGGTTCTCGTCTTTCAGAATTTTCGTCACGGCCAAACCTCCAGCCCATGCCGGCATGCTGCAACCCCAACCCCGCTTGAGGTCAATAGGTCAAGCAAACCGATATGCGCTGAAACATCGGCGTGAGACCTAACCGACCAGACGGCGAGCCATCATGACGTCGTCGATCTCCCTGCCCTCCTCCAGAACCCCGCCGGGAATCCTGCCGATCTCGGAGAAGCCTTCCCGCTGATAGAAGCGTACTGCCGCCGGGTTTTCTGCGCTGACGAAGAGTTCCAGCTGCAAGATGCCGATATCGCGCGCGTGATCGGCTACCGCGCCGAGCAGCTTGCCGGCAAGGCCCGTTCCGCGCAGGCTCCTTCTGACGTAAACCATGATGATCGTCGCGCGATGGGCCATCTTGCTCGACCGCTGCCGAACTAGGCCGGTTATGCCGACGGGTTCGCCATCCTGAAAGGCGATGAAAACCGGCTCATTCAGGCGATTGCGCCACTCCTCGAGAGAAAGAGCCTCCCAGTCCTCGTAGCGGCTTGCAAAGAGAGACGGTTCGGTGCGAAGCGCTTCCAGACGGATGCGCCGGAAAGCCTCCACTTCGTCTGCCCTGACATGCCTGATCGTCGTGCCGCTTCCATCCATCGGGACCTCCTGCGAGATGAGAGGTACTGTCAATACAGATGGCCTCAGCCGATGCAACCGGTGTCAGGAAGCTTCGTAGTTCAGCACATGCTCGAAGTGACGAGATCGAACGGAAATCCGTCGTCTCAGGCGCCGGTCACTGCGCCGGGCTCCCCAGCCGGCCACCCTTCCGGACGACCGGTTCGCCGGGCGGGCCGACCACCGATTGATCGGTCGGCCTCGCTGCCGGTTCGCCAGTTGGCCCGACCACCGGTTCACGGGCTGGCCCGTCGACCGGCTGGCCGGTGGATCGGACGACCAGGGGATCGGCTGGCTGGACGGCGGATTGATCGGTTGTTGGCCCGGGCACCGGCTTCCCGGTTGCCCCCGGCACCGGCTGGCCGGTTCCCGCGTTCAGGGGCTCACCGGTTGGTCGGGCCGCTGATTGCTCGGTTGGCCCGGCAACTGGCTCATCAATTGAGTCGGCCACCGATTGATCGGCTGGCTTGTCGATCGTGAACGGTACAACTTCACGGATGATGAAGAGAAGAACTATCCCGACCAACGTGCACGTCAGCGCGTAGAGAAGGAAATATTTCAGTGCATATCCCTCGCTGATTGGCAGCACCAACTTGACAATGGTGCAAATGATATTTCCGCATCATTGAACGATACTTGAAGGGAAGGCAATCATTTTCAACAAGCGCCCCGAAATTTCAAAAATGCACAGAACGGGATAAGGTAGTTATTGTAGATATTTAGGAAGCACCTCCCCGATGCTCACTTTGTCTTGAGGTCTCGGCAAGCCCAGGGAAGGCCTCGGAACCCAGATCCGAGATCTGTCAGGCGAAGACAGCCTCGGCGATATGGGCTAGATTGCGTGTGCCGGCAGCCTGCTTTCGAGGGTGAGGCCCTCCAGGATCGGTAGCGGCAGGGGGATCCGCATGACGGCAATTGCATCTCTGTTTCAGGAAGCAGCCCGCCTTGCGGCAGGATTCCGGCAGGCAGCGCCCGCCCGCCATATGCCCACCCACGACTACGCAGCCTCGCTTGCCTGTTTCGAAGAGCCGCTGCCGGCCGCCGGTTCCGATATGCTTTATGTCATCAGGCGTCTCTCGGACGGCGCCGAACCCGGGCTTCATGCAACCACTGGGCCGCGCTTTTTCGGCTGGGTCATCGGCGGCTCCCATCCGGTCGGCGTCGCGGCCGATTTCCTCACCAGCGCCTGGGGCCAGAATGCCGGAAACCATGTCGCCGCCCCGGCCGCGGCCGCCGTCGAGACCGTCGCGGCAAGATGGCTTCTCGATCTCCTGAAGCTGCCGGCCGAAAGCTCGGTCGGCTTCGTCACCGGCGCAACGGTGGCGAACTTCACCTGCCTTGCCGCCGCCCGCGGCGAGGTGCTGCGCCAGGTGGGCTGGGATGCCGATGCAAAGGGCCTGTTCGGAGCGCCTGAGATTACCGTGCTGATCGGCGACGATGCCCACACGACCGTCTTCTCCGCGCTTCAGTTCCTCGGCCTCGGGCATGATCGCGTGCTGCGCCTGCCCACCGACGCGATGGGACGGATAGACCCGGCCGCGCTGGTGGGCACGCTCGATACCGTCTCTGGACCCGTCATCGCCGTTCTCCAGGCGGGGCAGATCAATACTGGCGCCTTCGACGATTTCGCCACCATCATCCCGCTGTTGAAGGCGAAAGGTGCCTGGGTGCACATCGATGGCGCCTTTGGCCTCTGGGCGCAGGCATCAGCGAAGACCAGCCACCTCAGCCGCGGCATCGAAGCGGCCGACAGCTGGGCGACCGACGGCCACAAGTGGCTGCAGACGCCCTATGATTGCGGCTATGCCATCGTCCGCAACGAGCTCGCCCATCGCCGCGCCATGACGATCGCCGCGAGCTACCTGCCGCTCGCCGGCGAAGGGGAACGCGATCCCTCGCACTACGTGCCCGAGCTTTCGAGACGGGCCCGCGGCTTTGCCACCTGGGCGATGCTGAAACATCTCGGCCGCGACGGCATCGCCGCCTTGATCGACCAGTGCTGCGCCTCAGCGCGGATCGTGGCCGATCTCCTGTCGCAACAACCGGGCATCGCCATCCTGAACGAGGTGACGCTGAACCAGCTCGTCATCCGCTTCGGAGCCGACCTGCCCTCCGAAGAAGGCGACGCGTTGACCCGAAAGACGATCGAAAAGATCCAAGCTGACGGCATCATCTTCGCCGGCGGCGCCAAATGGCGCGGCCGCGACGTGCTGCGCCTTTCCGTCACCAATTTCCAGACAACATCAGATGAGGCCCAACTCGCCGCACAAAGCATCATCGCTGCGTTCAAGAGTGTGAGCGGCGGCTGACGCAACGCGCGACAGCGAAGGCAATTCTTCTGCCGACCTCAACGGACGCAGGGCCGCCGGTATTCTGTCGATGGATACCTGGTTCGTTAGCGAGTGAAATTGTGCTATCGCGGGCCTCGCTCGCTTCAAGAGAGATCGAAACGTGAAAAACGTCCTGTTCGTCTGCAGTCAGAACAAACTTCGCAGCCCGACGGCCGAACAGGTCTTCGCAGGCTGGCCGGAGATCGAGGTCTCCTCGGCCGGCACCAACAACGATGCCGAAAACCCACTATCGAACGAGCTGATCGAATGGGCCGATATCGTCTTCGTCATGGAGAAGGCTCACCGTGCGAAAGTTCAGGGCAAGTACCGGTCAGCTCTCAAGGACAAGCGGTTGATCTGCCTTCATATTCCTGACGATTACGATTTCATGGATCCCGCGCTCGTGCAACTGCTGAAGGCAAAGGTGCCTCGGCATCTCTAAGCTCGGTCATGCGACCGTAAAATCGCCGCCCCGAACAAGAAGGCGCGCGTGCCAATGGTGGCAACTTGCGCCGAGCTGCGGGGGGACGACAGTCAAACTTGTTGAGAGACATATTCCGGAAACTCGGCCGCACCGCGACTTAGGGCTTTCACCATCAGCAGGCCGTCGTCGAAGTAGCCATTTCTCGCGTAGAACTGGTGCGTACGCTCCCTTCCCAGAACCATGGCGATACGGACCACAGCGCATTCAGTCCGCTCCGCCTCCGCCTCGATCCACGCCATCATCTTGCCGCCGATGCCCTGACCGCGCACGGCGCTGTCTACCACCACATTGTCCGCCTCGATATACTTGCCGCACCACAACTGAGTGCCCGTCCAGAAACCCGACGCACCCACCATCCGTTCGTCGATGTATGCTGCTATGCAGCGATAGTTGCTCTGTGCGAACATGGCTGAAAGTCTTTGGCAAACCACGGCCTGACTCAGGCGACTAACCTGGCTGTACAGCGGGAAAATTGCCATCGTCTGATCGAGGCCGACCAGCTCGCGGATGATCACTTCGTCGGACACAGCAGCCCCCTACCTCTCGGTCGCATGATAGTGCACGCGAACTCGGTCATGATCCATGGGTGTGAACCACTTACAGTAGACTGCCTGTCTTCCCATTGTAATCCGCTGCGCTTATAGCTCCCCGCCCGTTCCGATCGCACAAGGAGGAGAGCCATGAACGCCAATGATGTCGCCGCACATTGGGAGAGCAATGCCGAGACCTGGACGATCTATAGCCGCGCCGGCTATGACAAATATCGCGACGCGCTGAACACGCCGGCCTTTCTTGACATGCTGCCGCCGGTCGCAGGCCTTGCTGGGCTCGACCTTGGCTGCGGCGAAGGTTCCAATACCCGCGCCGTCGCCCGTCTCGGCGCCCGCATGACCGGGCTCGACATCGCCCCGACCTTCATTCGCTATGCCCGCGAGAGCGAGGCAGAAGCGCCGCTCGGCATCGACTACGTGCTCGGCGACGGCCAGAGCATCGATTTCCCGGAGGCGAGCTTCGATTTCGTCACCGCCTTCATGTCGATGATGGACATGGCCGACCAGCGCGAGGTGCTGAAAGGCATCCACCGGGTCCTGAAGCCGGGCGGCTTCCTGCAGTTTTCGATCCTGCACCCCTGTTTTGTGCCGCCGACGCGCCGCAATATCCGCAATCAGGCCGGCGAGCCCGTCGCGGTCGAGATCGCCGATTATTTCGACGAAAGCGACGGCCGGATCGATCGCTGGATCTTTTCCTCCATCCCCGAGGCCGAACGGGCGACACTGACGCCGTTCGCCGTTCCGCGTTTTCACCGGACGCTGTCGACCTGGGTGTCGATGATCGTCGAAGTGGGACTGACGATCGAAGCTTTCGGCGAGCCGATGGCGTCAGTCGAGGTGGCGCTCGCCGAGCCAATGGTCGCCGATACCCGCATCGCGCCGATCTTCCTCCACATCAGGGCGCGCAAGGCGTAAGGCCTGTTTTCCCGCCGCCACCGAGGTTTGGAAGGAGGGTGAGTTCTCACCCGGGTTCTCACCCAACATCATCGTCGCACGGCGACCACCGAGCTGGCGCGATAGCGCGAGAGCTGGACTCGATTGGATTGGTTGCCGCCGAACAGGTAGACGTACTGCCGGCGCTGGTCGATGTGATCGAACAGGCTGACATGAAAGCGCCGACCGGTGCGGATCACCACGACATCCCCTCGCCTGGCGGAGCGGACGCCGACCGGCTTGCCGAACTTCCTCCAGGACGCCGCCATGTTGGGGTTGGGCGGCGGTTGCCGCGAAGATCGCTTGGCGACAAAGGCCAGGAATGCGCCGCACCACGATACCCTGCGCGGATTGATGCTGAGGAAGGAGATGGAGCGTTCGTGCATGCTCTTGTACTTGGACGCCGTGCCGAGCATGTCCGCCTCACAGGGCACGGCAAGCGCCGTGAGGACGATGACGAGAATAACCTTCATAGTTACCCACCATTGTTTGTATAATGTTGAAATTCCGAAATGTGGCGAAGAATAAAACAGGCGCGGCAACGTAGATGCGAATTATGGCGTGATTTAGAAACAACTAATACTGGCATTTTGGCGGCGGAAATTTGTCCGAAGCGAGGCGCAGAGCACCGTGGGCGAGCCTCCCCTTGCGGCAGGAGACCGCCATCACAAACCCCGCAATACATATGTTTTGCTAGGCCGAAAGGCTGGAGTCTCGCCATCGCAACCAGGTCCATTCAAAGGAGATGGACTGTGTCCGCAATGCTTGAGCAGCAAAACCATTCGCCAAGAGTTGACGACAGCGCGCGGAATTAACCCCTCACCTATACGAGCTATATTTCCGATGACCGCCAATAATACTTCGGCGCGATAGGAAATACATTGAGTTCGCCAAATTCACCAGCGAAAGCCGGAGGTTGCCCCTCCGGTTGCGGACGTGAACGAGCTTACGACAGCGCAGGCCGGCGTGGCGGGTCAACCGTGTGGTTGCGCCGGTTCGGGTTGGCCTGTGACCGGTGCAGGATCAGCAGCAAGTGCCCTGGTGACCAGCAGTGCTGCGGCGAGAACAGGGACGACCGCCCAGTACGAAAAGCGGATGCCGAAGTGTTCGGCAACGAAACCGAGTAGTGGCGGCCCGGCGAAAAACACAAGGAACGTCGTCTGCCCGAGCGCTGCAACGTTGACGGGTGCGGGTCGATCGGTGCGTCGGGCCGCAGCCGAGATGGCAAGCGGATAGACTGAAGAGCAGCCGATACCTGTCAGGCCAAAGCCTGCGAGCGCGATAGCAGGGTGTGTCGCGGTCGCAACCATGACAACACCGATGGTCGAGATCCCAAGGAGAGTGATGGCGACCGGCCGCGGAGTGAAGCGGTCGATGACAGGGTCCATGCCGAGCCGTCCGATGGCGATGAACGAGGAGAAAATGGTCACGCTGAGCCCGCCGACGAAGGGTTCGACCGCGAACACGTCGCGCATATAGATCGCCGACCAATCGACGCTTGCGCCTTCGGCAAGAAGCGGAGCTGCGGCGACAAGGCAAAGCGGGAGTAGTCCGATCGTGGGAAAAGCGATGATCGGCGTATCTCCGGGGTGAGCGTCCTGCCGCCGGGTCGCATTCTCGATCCCGGAGAAAACGATCGACCCGGCAATCAAGACCGTCACCAGGACGATGAAGCTATGCAGTTCGATGGAGACGGCAGCCTGCCGCATGCCGGCGGCAACGAGGGCGGTGATGCAGAAGCCGAGGCTCCACATGCCGTGAGCCCGGCTCATGATGCGGTACCCAAGCAGCGCCTCACGGCGATCGGTTTCGATATTGGCGTTGATCTCGAACGCGCCGGTGAAAATGCCGGCAATGAAGAACAATGGCACGGCCAGGAGAGCTGAAGGCATCCAGGGGATCAGCGCGAAAAACAGCGCCGCACCGAAGACGGTGACGAAAGCCGTGGTGCGCGCACCGAGCCTCTCGATCAACCTCACCGAGAACGTCAACCCGCAGAGAACCCCGGAGGACATGACAGCGAGCAAAAGGCCCAGCTCTCCCTCGGTCAGGCTGAACTTGAGCTGAAGATCGGGCAGCCGCGAAACAAACGCGCCTAAGGAAAGGGCCACGGCAAACTGGATGAAGAAAATGCGGTGGTGCGGCTTCATCTCGGCACTCTGCTCCGATTGGGGCGGGATATCGGCGGCATAACCGGACATTCCGACGAAATGGCGACTGGCTGAGAAACCCGCGATCTCAGGATTATCGACCACCGCTGCTGACATTCCCTGTCAGCATGATGCCGCCGCCGCTGATTTCACAATTCAATGCCGAGCAGCCGCTCCAATTGAAGGCTGCAAAATAAGTCGGGCCGAAGGGCCACCTTGTCAACGGCACCCGCAGAGAGCGCGACAAGGAGGTTCGAGGTTGCCCGCTCTCCGAATTGAACAGACCACGCTAAACCGGCTGAAGGAGGACGTGTCGCTTCTTGCCGACCGATAGCCGGATCACGCCGTTCTGGATGTCGGCGTCGACAAGCCGCATTGCCTGATCGTTTGCGCTGCGGCCATTCACCCGCACACCGCCGCCGACGATCAATCGGCGTGCTTCGCTTTTCGACTTGGCGAGCCCGGCAACGACCATGGCGTCAACGAGCGGAAAGGCACCGCGAAGGCTATGCGGGAGCCTGACCGTCGGAAGACCCGCCGGCACCTCGCCCGCTTCGAAGATGCGCCGGGAAGTTTCGGAAGCTTGTACTGCCGCATCGAGCCCGTGGCACAGCCTCGTGATCTGGTCGGCAAGGATCTTTTTCGCTTCGTTGATCTCGGAATCCCGAAGCACTTCGAGGCGTGCAATTTCGCCTAAGGGTAACTCGGTGAACAGCCTGAGGAAACGCCCCACATCGGTATCCCCGGTGTTTCTCCAAAATTGCCAGAACTCATAGGGCGACAGCCGATCGGCGTTGAGCCAAACCGCCCCTGAAACGCTCTTGCCCATCTTCGCGCCCGACGTCGTCGTTAGCAGCGGGGCAGTCAATCCAAACAGGGTGCGTCCACCGATCCGCCGTCCAAATTCGACGCCGCTGACAATATTGCCCCACTGGTCGGAGCCACCCAGTTGAAGCAGGCAGCCGCAGCTTTCTGCGAGGATATGGAAGTCGTAGGCCTGCATGACCATGTAGTTGAATTCCAGCAATGACAGCGATTGCTCTCGTTCCAACCGTTGGCGCACACTCTCCGATGTGAGCATCCGGTTGACTGAAAAATGCGGCCCGATATCGCGCAGGAAATCGAGGTAGTTGAGCCCGCCCAACCAGTCGGAGTTGTTGACCATGACAGCATCGGTCGGGTTGTCCCCGAAAGCGAGGAACCGCTCGAAGACACGCCGGATGCCGATCAGGTTTTTCGTGATCTGCTCTTGATTGAGAAGGGGACGCTACGTGTCGCGGAAGCTCGGATCGCCCAGGCGGCTTGTCGCGCCGCCGAGCAAAGCGATGGGTTTGTTACCGGTCTTCTGGAACCACCGCAGCATCATGATCGGAATGAGATGCCCGACATGCAGGCTGTCGGCGGTAAGATCGAAGCCGTTATAGGCCGTGCCGGCCCCTGAACAAAGCCAGCTGTCTAGTGCTGCCAAGTCGGTGCATTGATGCAGGAAGCCGCGCTCGCTCAAAGTGCGAAGAAAGTCGGACTAGGTCCGGTGGGCTGAGGGGATAGTATCACGAGAGTCTCCATTTGGGCCGATGAGGCCGGAGACCATCTGTTGACACACGTGCCGCCGACCGTGCGGCGTCTCAAGTGTCAGGAATATGACCTTGGGCCGCTCTATGGGAGCAGCGTGTAATACAAGCTCGAAAGGTTCAGGGCGCAGGTCATGTATTCTTTTTATCATGCGACAGCGCAATCACAAGGGGATGCGAACTGGCGATATTTGAACGGATCGCAACGCCCCTCCCATCTCCGCATCTGTCCCTCACAAAAAATTCGCACCCGCATCAATTTGCTTGCCGTTCTGCAATGCGGCATATGTTTGTTCTCATAGGCAAGTGGCATGAGCGGGGAACCATGACGTCGACGCATATGGATAAGACGGGGGATGGCGCCGGCGGGAAGGGCTTTGTCGGACTGGTCATCGGCGCGGTCGGCGTCGTCTATGGCGATATCGGCACCAGCCCGCTCTATGCCTTTCGCGAGGCGCTGAGGCCGTTTGCCGCCGATGGCGTGCATGAGGCCGAGGTCATCGGTCTGATTTCGCTGATGGTCTGGACGCTGACGATCATCGTGACCTTCAAATATGTGCTCTTCCTTCTCAGGGCAGACAATGACGGCGAAGGCGGCGCGCTTTCGCTCCTCGCCCTCCTGATGAAGAAGATGGGACGAAACGTGCCGGTGCTCTTTTTCGCCGGCCTGATCGGCGCCGCCCTCTTCATCGGCGATGCGATGATCACGCCTGCCTTGTCGGTCATGTCGGCGCTCGAAGGCCTGAAACTGATCACACCCGCCTTTGCCGAATACGTCCCGCTTGCATCGGCGGCAATCATGATCGTTCTGTTTGCCGTCCAGTCGAGGGGAACGGCCGCCGTTTCCAAGCTTTTCGGGCCGATCACGGTGTTGTGGTTTCTAGCCATGGCGGCCGGCGGCCTGATCCATATCGGCGACGACTGGAGGATCCTGGCCGCGCTCAATCCGGCCAATGCATTCCTGTTCCTCACCCATGCCGGCAGCGTCGGCCTCATCGTGCTCGGCGCCGTTTTTCTGACGGTGACGGGTGCTGAGGCGCTCTATGCCGATCTCGGGCATTTCGGACGCCGCCCGATCCAAATGGCATGGTTCGTGCTTGTCTTTCCCGCATTGCTGCTGAATTACCTCGGGCAAGGCGCGCTGGTTCTCGCCCATCCCGAAACGGCAGGCAACCCGTTCTTTCTGATGTATCCCGACTGGGCCTTGCCGCCGATGGTTCTCCTGGCGACGATGGCAACGATCATCGCCAGCCAGGCGGTGATCACAGGCGCATTTTCGCTGTCCCGCTCGGCGGTTCACCTCGGCTTCCTGCCGAGGCTCAGGATCAAGTTCACGTCGGAGACCAACACCGGCCAGATCTACGTGCCGGCCGTCAATCTTCTCCTGCTGGTCGGCGTGCTGATGCTGATCTTTTCCTTCGGCGACTCCGAGTCGCTGGCGACCGCCTACGGCATCTCCGTGACGGGAACCATGGTCATCTCGACCATGCTGGTCTTCCAGTTCCTTCGGGTCGTCTGGGGCTATTCCCTCGTGCTCGCCGCCGCCTGGCTGCTGCCGCTCTTCACCATCGAAGTCATGTTCCTGGCGGCCAACCTGCTGAAGATCTACGATGGCGGCTGGGTTCCGGTCGCCCTTGCGCTGGCGATCATGATCCTGATGTGGACATGGACCCGAGGCCAGGCCTATCTGAAGAGACTGCGGGCCAACAACGAGATCCCGCTCGATTCCTTCATCAGGTCGATCGAGCGAAAGTCGGACCATTCGCCGGTCACCGTTCCGGGAACGGCAGTCTTCCTGACCAGCGTTCCGGACCGGACGCCGAACGTTCTGCTCCACAATCTCAAGCACAACCACGTGCTCCACGAACAGAACGTCATCCTGACCGTCTGGACCGAGGACGAACCTTATGTTCCCGACAGCCGCCGCATCAAGATCAGCCAACTCTCGCCGCGTTTCGTCCGCCTCGACATCACCTTCGGCTTCATGGACGACCCTGACGTCACCAGGGCATTGGCTCTTTGCCGGGAGGGCGGCTTCAAGTTCGAGATCATGAGGACCTCCTTCTATCTCGGCCGCCGGAACCTCGTCAGGACGCCGAACACCGGGTTGCCCGCCTGGCAGGAGCGCATATTCATGGCGCTGGAAGGCTTGGCGATTGACCCTTCCGACTATTTCAACCTGCCCTCCAACCGCGTCGTCGAACTCGGCGAACAAATCGCCATTTAGGGTAGGCGACATCAGGATCGCGCAGGTATCAGCCTAGATATCGCAATGCGTTGACGATGAAGCCGAAGGCGCAAAGCGCTGAACCTCACGCCTTGGCCGAGATCGCGCTCAGTTCCTCGAGATCGAGATCCCGTTCCAGCTCGTCTAACGTTTCGTCGTCGATGTCGCCGGCGCGATGGAGGCGAATAAGCTCCCGGCGTCCCGTGGCAACTGCTTCGAGAACGACGTCGAAATGAGCATGGAGCACCGGTACGTAATGCTCCGTTCTCTCGGCATAGTCGACGATCGCTGTGGCCCTGCGCTGATAGCGCTCCAGCAATTGCGGGTGGATGAGCGTTCCCTTTGCGTCATATGCCAGGTTTTTGACGATCCCGAGTTGCACCTGTGCCATGGCGGCTTCGGCCTGGCTCATGGTGAGGCGCGCTCTTTCCGTCTCCGGTGCCAGCCGCGCCCAGGCAATCACCCGCCCCAATGTCGTGCCCTGCACCAGCACGGTTCCGAGAATGACGGCGAAGGATGTGGCAAGGATGAAGTCACGGCCCGGGAACCCCTCGGGCAGGCTGAGCGCCAGGGCGAGCGTGATCACGCCGCGCACACCTGCCCAGCTGAGAACCGTCGCGCCGCCGACGCCGAGCGGCTGAGCTCGCGTCACCCCCAGGGCCGCACAGAACTTGATGATGAGATCGGAGGCGAAAACCCAGGCAAACCGCGCCACCACCAGCGTGAGGAGGATCGCCAGCATCGCTAGTCCCATCGTCGCGATCACGGTGGTTAAGCCGCCGCCGCGTTCGACGACATCCCGCAGCGACAACCCGATCAACGTGAAGACTGAAGCCTCCATCAGGAAGATCATCACGGTCCAGAACGACGTGCCGCGCATGCGCGTTGCGGCCGAAAATACGGTGTGCTGGTGCCAGGACGCGATCAGGCCGGTGGTGACGGTGGCGATGACGCCGGAAACATGCAGCAACTCTCCGAGCAGATAGGAAATCCAGGCAAGCAGCACCGTGGCTGCGATGATCAGATATTCGTCGCCGAGACGCCGGGCGAGCTTGACCCATGCCGTCCCCACAACGACGCCGACGACGGCGCCGCCGAGCGCCAGCACGAAGAAGCTGCCGACCGCCTCCCCCGCGCTGAAGGCTCCGGTTGCGACGGCGGCAACGGCAAAACGGAAAAGAACCAGGCCGCTCGCATCGTTGAGCAGGCTCTCGCCTTCCAATAGAATCTGCAGCCGCCGCGGCAGCCTGACGCGCTCGAGCACGGCGCGCGCCGAGACCGCGTCCGGCGGTGCAACGATCGCGCCAAGGGCCGCGCAGGCGGCCCAGGGAAGCGACGGAAAGATAAGATGGGCCACGACGGCCACCACCGCACAGGTGAACAACACCGCGCCGACGGCCAGCGAGGCGATGCCGATCATATGGCGCCGCAACCGCGCCAGCGCGATGGCCCAAGCGCCGTCCATGAGGAGCGGCGGCAGGAAGATGACGAGCACCAGCTCCGGATCGACTGATATCGCCGGCAACCCCGGCACAAACGCCAGCAAGGCGCCGCCGGTCAGCAGCGCGACGGACGGCGGCAGTCCGAGCCGGTGGGCGGCATAATGCAGCGCGATGATCGCAAGAAACATCGCGATGACGAGCTCGAACAAGTGTGTTGGTTCCATATGCCTCTGCCCCGGCTCGGAAACGAATTTTGGATGCCTACTGCATATTTCAAAGCGGAATCGATTCAAGGACAAAATTATCCAGCAATTCAACGCGTTACAGCAGTCTTTGCGCGATTGAATCGACGAGACGCCTTTGAGCAACCGTCCACTTGCTAACATCGGCAGAATACGCTTTCTCGTCAATACGTTGCGCGAACTGGAATGGCCACTTCGAACCCAGCTAACGGCTCTGCGGGCATCTGATGCCGATGATCTCGTTGGCGCCGATCATTGCCTGGATTTAATTGGAATTTTCCGCGCATCCTCCTTAAATCCTGCGTCTTGAGGCAAAGGAAGACAGATGAGGAGGCGAACCCTTGTACTTGGAGGTGCGGCCATTGTCGCATCATCCGTGGCTGCGGTGGCGATCTGGCCACGGCGGCATGTCGTTGTTGCCGCCAGGACATTCGACTGGAAGGGAACGGATTTCGTGAGCGGCGGCACGAAATCGGTTACCTTGGAAAAGCTGCCCGAGCCGCTCTTCCGCAGCCGTCCGAATTGCGTCGTAACCGTCGCCCAGACCCTTGGCCCCTGCCATGTTAACAATGTCCCGGCTCGTCAGGACATCTCGGACGGAAAGGCCGGGCTGCCTTTGCGGTTGGCCGTTCGGATCGTCCACGCAGCCGATTGCCGGCCGGTCGAAAATGCCGATATCGAAATCTGGCATACCGATCACCGCGGCATCTATTCCGGCCGCGAGGCTGCGCAGATGTGTACACTTGGCGATGCCGAGGCCATCAGCGGGCTTGCCTTCCGCGGGCGCCAACTGACGGATGCCAAGGGGCAGGCAAGCTTTTTGACGGCCTATCCCGGATGGTACAAGGGCCGTACGCCGCATGTTCACTGCCTCATCCTCGTCGAGGGCAAGGAGCTTCTCGTCAGCCAGATCTATTTCGATGATGTGCTGAGCGATATCATCTATGGCGAGCATCCGGACTATATTGGACGCCCTGCCCGCGATACGCGCAACGACGAGGACGGCCTCATCCCGGAGGATGCGGCCGACCACATCTTCGATTTCGAAAAGCTCGATAGCGGCGTGCTGTCCGCTACCATCACCATCGGCCTCTCTACCTGAGCGGGGCAGCGGCGAGGTTCCACACCCTCGATCACGACGACCTCTCCGGCCGTGGAACCCGAGACGAGGAAAGCGTCAAGGTCGGCATATCGGTCGGGGACTATATGCCCGCATACCATTCATAACCGCGATCCTCCCAGAAGCCGCCATTGCCGCCGTAGAGCTGGCCGAGATCGGCGACGGCTTCGATGCCGGTCAGGTATTTTGCCTGCTTGTAGCCGAGTTGGCGCTCGACCCGGAGCCGAAGCGGCGCGCCATGGGCGACTTCGAGATCGCGGCCGTTCATGGTATGGGCAAGGATCGTCTGGGGGTGGAACGCATCGACGAGATCGATGCTTTCATAGTACCAGCCGCTGCCGTCGAGCGTCTTTTCATATTCGTCGGCGCAGTGGAAGACGATGTAGCGGGCTTCGGGTTTGAGGCCCGCCGTCTGAAGCAGCGCACCGAGCGGCACGCCGGTCCATTTGCCGATCGCGCTCCAGCCTTCGACGCAGTCATGCCTCGTGATCTGCGTGCGGGCCGGCAGGGCTTTCAGATCCGCCAGCGTCAGCTGCATCGGCCTGTCGACCAGCCCGCCGACCTCGAGCTTCCAGCTTGAAAATCGCTGGTTCATCCAGTCGATATAGCGGGCATTATCTGGCATGCTCGTGCCGTTGGCCCGGAAGGTCGGCGAGATATCGGCTTCCGTGAATTCGCGGGCGAGCGCGTCGTCACCGAGCAAGAAGCGTTGCGTCTTCATACTGAAGCCTTCGGCGATCTTCAGCACCGATTTCGTCCGATCGCTTTCGACGAGCGCATCGCAGCCGGCGAGCCCCAGCGCCGATGCCGTCATGGTCGCGCCGATCAGGAAGCGACGCCTGGTGATGATGCGGCTCATGACTTTCCTCCCTGCTCGATATCGTAGTAACCGGTGATCATCGAGCGCAGATTGTTGAACACACCCGAAACCAGCACCATCGCCACATGCACGGCGACGAAGGCGACGAGCGAAAAAGCGGTCAGGAAATGCAGCGTGCGGGCCGATTGCCGGCCGCCGAACAGATCGAGCAGCCAAGGCGCAACCGCATTGAAGCCCGGCGACATGGTAAGCCCCGTCCCGATCATCAGCGGCAGCAGAACGAAGATCACGGCGACATAGGCGAGTTTCTGCAGCGTATTATAATGGCGTGCCTCGGCCCCCTTGGGAAAGCGCAGCCGGGCGTGACTGACGATCTCATGGCCGAGATGCGAAGGCTTCAGTTCTACGGCCGCCGGCAGCAGATCGCGGCGGAAATGCCGGCTGATAAAACCATAGGCGAGATAGATGAAGCCGTTGATGACGAACAGCCAGGCAAAGAAGAAATGCCAGCGCCGGCCCGATGCCAGATCCTGGTAGCTCGGCAAGGTCAGCCAGTTCGGAAAACCACGTACCGCAGCCTCGCCGTCGACATTCGAAACCCCGAGTATGCCCGTCGTGTCGAAGCTCAATCCGCCGATGCGCGTCACGCCCTTCAGCGCATCGCCTTCCTGTTCCGCTTCCATGGAAATAAAGGACGGATCGTTGTCGGCGCCGTACTGGCCCCAATAGAGCGCCGGATGGGCGTTGAATATCTGCAGGCCGCTGTACAGCAGCACCGTCATGCACAGCACGTTTACCCAGTGCGACAGGCGCACCAGCAGGCCATGGCGGTAGAAGAGCGTGCCTCCGCTCGCCATGCCGGCATCAGTCGTGGCCATGGTAATTCCTCCGGATCGATATGAAAGGTCTTCGCGAGAAAAGGACGCGGCCGCCGGCCAAATAGTTTCAGCGGCCGCGCCCAAAGCTTACTTCATCGCGTCGCAGGCCTTCGTCATCGTGTCCTTCTTCATCGTGTCCTTCTCCATGCCGGCGTTGTGCATGCAGTCGGCCTTGGTGCTGCCGGTCGCCATGGTGTCCTTCTTCATTGCGTCCTTCGACATTGCATCCTTGGACATCGCATCCTTCGACATCGTGTCGGTCTTCATGCTGTCTTTCTTCATGGCATCGCTGCTCTGGGCGCTGGCAGCACCGGCAAGCGACAGGCCGATGACGAAGCTGCAGGCGGCAAGGCTGGAAAGGATCTTGGTCATGAGGGTCTCCTCGGATCGATTGACATGTCCGCCGGCACCCGCCGACGGCTCACAGTCCTGAATTCGATCCCCTTGCGAAGACGGTTACAGCCTCACGCTTATGTGATAGCGCTAGAGCGCCGCGCGTCTTTTCGAAACGCGCAAAGGACGCTGTACACTTTGAATTGCCGCCGGAAGATTTTTTGAACCCGCCTGTAACCAAAGCGTCATCCACCCGAATGATATTGCAGACGACATGACGAGCGCCCATTCGGAACAAGCACTGAAGATGCTGATGCTTCTTTCCCTAGACGGAGACGAGGCAGCCTATCGGCGTCTGCTCGTGACGTTGCGAACCCTGCTCGTCGGTTATTATGGCGGGCGGATCGGCACTACCGCGAAATCCGACACGGAAGATCTCGTGCAGGAGACGTTGCTGGCGCTGCATTCGCGCCGGGCGACCTATGACAGGGAGCGGCCGTTCACCGCGTGGTTCTTCTCGATTGCCCGCTACAAGCTGATCGACCACCACCGAAAGCATGGCGGCCGGTACAAGGCGGAAATGGAATTGGACGAGGAGATCGAAGACGACTTCAGGGAGGATGCGATTGCAGCGCGCATGGATGTCGAACGGTTGTTGAACGGCCTGCCGCAGCACCAGCAGGAACTGATCCGTCAGATCAAGCTCGAGGGGCAGTCGGTGGCCGATACGGCAAGCCGCACCGGACAGTCGGAATCGGCGGTCAAGGTTGGCGTACACAGAGGTATCAAGGCGCTGGCGGCAAGATTGCGAGGTGGGATGTGAGAGAGACTGAGGACGTGATCGACAGCCTTGTCCGGGATCTGAAGCCGGTGCCGAGACATGCGCTCGAACGCCGCTTCGCGCTCGCCATCCTGCCGGCCTTAGCAGTCTCGCTGCTGCTGATGCTTATCGTCCTCGGCCTTCGCACCGACATGGCGCAGGCGCTGATGCTGCCGGTCTTCTGGATTAAGTCCGCCTACAATGCCCTGCTTGCAATCGCCGCCTTCGCAGCCGTTTACCGCCTGTCCCGGCCGGATGGCTCGGAGGGGCGCTTTTTCGGGATTGCCGCGGCCATCATACTCGCCCTCGCCGTCATGGCGGCCGTCCAGCTCGCTTTGTCGCCGGCCGCAAGCTATCCCGTGCTGGTGCTTGGCTCCTCCGCCCTGCATTGCCCGCTGCTGATCTTTGCCTTTGCCATGCCGATCCTGATCGCAAATACCTGGGTTCTCCGTGGCGGCGCCCCGAGCAACCTCGGCATCGCAGGCTTCATCGCCGGCATTGCCGCCGGCGCATCCGGCGCCTGGGTCTATTCCTGGTTCTGCACGGAAAACGGCCTGCCCTTCGTCACCCTCTGGTATTCGCTTGGCATCCTTTTGACCGGCGCAATCGGCGCGCTGCTCGGCCCCCGCCTCCTGCGCTGGTAGCACCGGCTGTTTGCGGCACTGCGCCACTAATCCTTCATCCGGCATGAAACCAGATGCAGCATTCCTGCGTACTAGTCGGGGGATGAGTATTGCGTACCCCCTTGGATCGGAAAACACACGCAGCAAGGAATGACGGCATGGTCAGGAACGAAGGCGTAGCCCACCTCACCCGGCAGTCCGCGGAACAGGGGCTGGCCAGGCTGATGATGAGGCTGCCTGCGACGCGGGCAACGATCAGAGCAGTTGCGGCGAGCCAGCCCCATTTTTATGAATTGTGCGGCGCCTACGGCGAAGCCTGCACCGTCCTCGATCGCATGCGCCGGGATAGATCGGCCGATCCCGCAGTCATCACCGAATACGAGATCATCTGCGCGGAAATCGAAGTCGACGTCATTAGTATCCTGCTCGGCGATCAATGAGACTTCGCAAGGGCTGGGCGGACTGCCGCAGCGATGATGCAAGCCGTTTGCTGCCGGCGTCCCTATCAGATCAGCAGGTCATCGACATGGATGGAGATGCTCAGTGTATCCGTGTCGAAATGTAGCGAAGTCCCATCGGAGATCTTGTAGTGGAAGGTGTCGCTCACCTCTCCGCTAAGCCCGGCGAGCTTCGCCGCGTCGACCGTATAGCTATAGTCGCCATCACCGTCGACATGGATGGTGCCGTATTGGCCGGTCAGCGTCACGCCGTCCTTGTTGACGAACTCGCCCTCGAAGCGGCGAAGCAGCAGGGTTCCATTGGCCGAGCTGTCGTTTTCGAGGAGATTGCCGTAATGGGCGGCGTCCAGGTCGGAGGTGATTTTCAGGCTGTCATGGGTTGCGACAAGCGCAGGCGCCGTGTCCGTGTGCGTCACATCGCCGACCGCGAGACTATCGCTGCTCGCAAGCATCGTCGCCTGGGCCTCGTTGAGCGTCGTGTTGTTGCTGACGGGAAAGGTGTTCGCGGCGATGATGGCAGGCGATATGCTGTAGGGCGTGACATCGCTGGCGATGACATTGTCGTGGAAGGAGCCGGATGCCGGTCTGTCGACCTTCAGCGCCGCTGAGGACAGGTCATCGAAAACGTTGCCGTAGATATTGATATCTTCGCGAACGTAACTGGTCGTGCCGGCGGCACTGATCGCCACGCCCCATACGCCGTCATGGATGTAATTGCCCGATATATCGTAGTCCCGCGTATTGCCCTGATCGCCGAGACCGATGGCATAGGACCAGCTGTAGCCGCCATAACCTGAAATATCGTTGTCGTGAATAGCGACGTTGGTGCCGGCTTGCGCGCCGATCCCAAATCCGCCACCGATGATCGCGTTGTCCTCGACCAAGGCATTTACGGGCCGAACGAGCGCGATTACGCCCTTCGGCGTAGCTGCGCCGGTCTGGTCAAGGTAATTGCCGCTGATCACAATATTGCTGCTGTCGTTCATCTGGACGGCATCTGCCGCGGTGCCGTGGGCATTGGTGACGGTGTTGTTGAGAAAATTGACGCCGTTGACTTTTTCGATCCAGACGCCATCGCCGTTGACGTCGTTGATCGTGCTGTTTTCGATGGTGATGTTCGAGCCGGTCCGGAAGGTGATCGATCCTGACTTGCCCGCCAGTCCGGTGTGATCGACCTCGACATTGCGGACCGTCCAGTTCGAAACAGAGCCGCCATAGATGGCCGCACCGCCGGTGTCGGAGATCTTGATGTTCTCGATGACGATGTTCGATGCATAGAGGCTGTGGATGCCGTCGTTGGGGCTATGGATGACCGGCGCATCGCCGACCCCGTAGCTGCCGATGGTGATCGGGGCATTCACTGTGCCGGAATATTTCAGGTCGAGCTGGTCGTTGAACACGCTTCCGGCGGCGAGCAGCACGCTGTCGCCCGGCTGCAGCTTCAGGTTTTCCACCGCCCAGAACGATGCAAACGGCGTGTCCTCGCTCGTTCCACTGTTGCCGTTGGAGCCTATTGCCGGATTCACATAATAGATTGCCATATCGCCTTGTTCTCGAATTGCCGCGCAGCCGTCTGGATCGGCTGCGACGCGTGGATCGGATGCGGTCGGGGCTAAAGGCCATGTTCAAGAAGGTCTTCGATATTGCCTTCACGGCGGTTGGCAGACCCTGTGGGCCTGCCTTGGTCCCGAGAAGCGCCTGGCGGTGGCTGCATCTTCGAGACTACAACTTATACGCAAACAATCTACACAACAACGACCGAAAGGTGAACGAACGGTATCGTACGCCTCGGCGACGAATGGTCGTGGGAGGAGCAGCGTCCTGTTTCAGGTCAGTCGCAAGCCAGAAAGGTTGAGGCCGTGTGGCATGCCCCTTACCCTCACCCGGCGGCAGCCGGATGAGGGGCGCTGCGGAGCCATTTGGTGGCAGGAGCAACGCTTCCCCAGGGAGTCTTCCCCGGAAGCAGCCTCCCCGGCGTAGTGCCGAGGCACGCTCACCTCAGCTCAGCAAGCCATCCAGATGGATGAAGACGGTCAGCGTATCCCCGTCGCTGTGATGCGAGGTTCCATCGTTGATCCCGTAGCTGAACGACTCGCTCACATGTCCGCTATGGTCAGGGAGCTTCGTTTCATCGAGCGTGTAGGCATAGTTGCCTTCCCGGTCCACGTGGATGTCACCGTATTCCCCGGTCAGCGTCAGGCCGTGCTTGCCGACGGTTTCGTCCCCGAATCGGCGCAGCACCAGGGTGTCATTGTCCGAGCTGTCGTTTTCGAGGAGATTGCCGTGATGGGCAGCACCCGTATCGGTGAAGATCTTCAAATTGTCATGGACGGCGACAACCGCCGGATCCACGGCCGCCTCCGTCGCTGCGGCAGTCTTGGCAACTGGGCTCGCCAGCGCCGTCTCGACATTGGCGACCGTATGGTTGTTGCTGACGGAGAAGGTGTGCGCGTCGACGATGGAAGGGGAAATGCTGGTGGCCTTGGTGCCGGTCTCGATCGTATTGTTGGAAAAGGAGCCGGATGCCGGCCTGTCGACCTTTAACGCCGCCTGTGAGAGGTCGTCGAAGACATTGTCGTGGACCTTGATATTCGTGCGGACATAGCTGGGGCTGCCGGCCGCGGAGATGACCACGCCCCAAGCGCCGTCATGGATGTGGTTGCCCGCGATATCGTAGTCTCGCGTATTGCCGGTGTCGCCGAGACCGACGGCGAAGGACCAGCTGTAGCCGTGAAATCCCGATATGTCGTTGTCGCGGATGGCGACGTTCTTGCCCGCCTGGGCGCTGACGCCGAAGCCGCCGCCCATGATCACATTGTCCTCGACCACGGCATTCACCGGCCTGACGAGCGCGATGACGCCCTTCGGGCTATCGGCATGCGTCTGGTCGAGATGATTGCCCTTGATCAGAATGTTGCTGCTGTCGTTCACCTGCACGCCATCGGCCGTCGCGCCATGGGCGTTGGTGACGGTGTTGTTGAGAATCTTGATGCCGTTGACCTTCTCGATCCAGAAGCCGTCGCCTTTGACGCCCGATATCGTGCTGTCTTCGACCGTGACGTTCTTGCTGCTCCGGAAGGTGACGGCACCTGAGTTTTCCGACAATCCCGTCTTGGCGATCTCGACGTCGCGGACCGTCCAGTTCGTGATACTGCCGCCATAAATGCCCGCCCCCCCGGTATTCGATATCTTCAGGTTCTCGATGACGATGTTCGAGGCATAGAGACTGTGGATGCCGTCGCCGCTGCTGTGGATGACGGGTGCCGCACCCGTCCCGTAACTGCCGATCTTGATCGGCGCACTCTCGCTGCCGGAATATTTGATATCGAACTGCTCGTTGAACACGCTCCCCTTGGCAAGAAGCACGCTGTCGCCCGGTTTCAGCTTCAAGGATTCCACTTTGGACAAAGTCGCAAAAGCCGATGTCTGGCCCGTTCCGCTGTTGCGGTCGGAGCCACTCGCTGAGTTCACATAGTAGACTGTCATATCGCCATGTTGCCCTGTTCGTCGGATCGCTATGTCGCCGCCGGGATCGTCCAGGAATCGGCCGATCGGACGCGGCGGGGCAACCGGCCACGGCAAGAAGGCGATAAGATGTTGTCAATGGGGCAGCGGGCGGGTTCGCGAGCCTCATTCCACAGGCAATTGCCTGGTGTGACGAAAGTTACAACTTGGGCCGAGAAATCGGCGACTTCGAGGTGAATAAATCGCGGCGTGTTTGCGCGAGGCGCACGTCGCCTTCGGTCTGTACGCCATGTGATTCTTGCCTTCGCTTACGCTCAAGGCGTGAGGAGCGCCAACGACGAACGCCTTGAGCGTAAGCGAAAGGCGCAATCCAAGGTGAAACCCTAACCCCCTCACCCTCAAAGCCGAGGTCAGCGGCAACCATGTCGCAGCGATGGGGAGACCTCAGGCCCTACAGCGCCGCGCGTCTTTTCAGACGCGCAAAGGACGCTGTAGCACTTTGAATTGCTGCATAATTTTATCCTTAAATCGATCCCGATTTAAGGAATTATGCAGTAGCCGCTTCGGCCTTGATCTTCGGCTTCAGCAGGATGATGAGAAGCAAGCCGGCAATGATGAGTGCCGCGCCTTCGAGGTGATAGCGTTGCAACTGCTCGCCGAGGATCAGATAGGCGAGCACGGCGATGAAGATGGTCTGAATGTAGAGGAGGACACCCGCCCGAGCCGCCCCCAGTGCCTCGATGCTGCGATTGAAGAGGTAGTACATGACCGCCCCGCCGGGGATCGCGACATAGGCGAGCGAGATGAGCCCGCTGCCGTTGAGCGTCGAGCGCTCGTCTGAGAATAGCTCGAAGAGGTAGAAGGGCAGCGCCGTCAGCACCGCCGCGCCGAGCAGCAGCACCAGGAGCGCAAGGCGATTCATGTCGAATTTCGCGCGGCGGAGCAGGACGGTATAGAGGCTGAAACAGAACGCGCCGGCGACGATCCACAGTTCACCCGGGTTGAAGTCGAGCCGCATCAGCGCGGCCGGACTGCCCTTGATGATGATGACCACGATCCCGAGAAAGGCCAGGATCGATCCGATCACCTGCCAGCGTCCCATCGGCTCGGCCAGCATTAAACGGGCAAGGATCATGGTGATGATCGGGATCAGAGCGATGATGATGCCGGCAGTGGTGGCATCGGCATGTTCGAGACCGACAAAAATCATGCCCTGGCAGATCGCCAGTCCCACACCGCCAATGAGAAGCAGTTCGAGGGCGCGAGCCCGCACCAGCGCGACCATGTCGCCAAAATGCCGGCGCACGATCGGCATCAGGATCGCGAAGGCGATCAGCACGCGCCAGAAGCAGAGCGCCCAGGGCGGCATCTCGGTAGAAACCCATTTCGCCGCGATATAGACGCCGGCCGACAGCAGCCAACAGAGAACGCCCACGGAATAGGCGGCGGCAAGCGAATTGCCTGCCGCCTGTTCCGTCCCGACCGTGTCGCGATGGACCGCCAAGACATTCATTGCCATGGCTCAGTTATGCCACAATTTCCGTGGGCTGCACAGATGGGCGGCGGCGCTCCGCCTGTTGTGAGTACAACACCCCCTGGATGCCGTTCACCTTGGTCCGGAGTCCTCGCCACCGCCGTGCAAGGACAAGCGCGGTTGCCGTGTCGCGGCAAGCGCCGGCAGGACACCGCCGAGGATGGCGAGGCCGAGCAGGCCGGCGGTCAGGGCGGCGTCGGCTTCGCGCCAGAAGCAGGCATCTAGGTAAAGCCACCGCTCAGTTGATGCGTTGCTGCGACGACGATTGAGGGATAGCATTGTTCAAAACGTTGAGGCTTGAGCACATCCGGATATGACACTCCTCTCCCTGCAGCCTTCGCCTGACATTCTCCTTTCAAGCGCCGGAAGAGCGTGGAGCGGGCTCGATGCCGCTCTCCTGCGTGTCCCGCGTGGGCTGTCACGCGTTCGGGACGGTGAACTGCACAGTCTGGGGATCCACGTCGGCCCTCCCGTCAGGGCGGATTGCTCCTGTGGCGGCAAACGGATGCGGCGCTTGCAGAGGCATGGCGACATCGATTTCGTTCCAGCGGGAATGGACGGCTCCTGGGAGGACGATGCGGACTGCCAGATTCTGCGGTTGAGCCTTCGCCCATCGCTCCTGGACCAGGTTGCCGAGGATCTTGGAAGAGATGCCGCCATGGTCGATCTGATCCCCCGGCTTCAACTTCGCGACGCCCGCATCGAAGCGATCGGTTGGGCCATAAGGGCGGATCTCGAGGCCGATACGCCATCTGATCCGCTCTACATCGATCATCTCGCGAACGCATTGGCGGTCCGGCTGATTGAAACCGCCGATGGCGGCCGGCAGCACTCGGAACGCTCCGGCGCAGCAAAAATGTCGACGCGCCAGCTGCGAATGCTGACCGATTTTATCGAGACGAACCTTGATCGGAAACTTCATCTTGCCGATCTGGCGACGGTCGCAGGTGTCAGCATGACTCGTCTCAAAACACTGTTTCGAAACAGCACCGGAACGCCAGTGCATCAATATGTGATCCGTCGCCGCATTGAATATGCACGCGCGCTGATCGCCACGACGACGATGCCGGCAAGCGAGGTCGCTCTTGCCGCCGGTTTTGCCCATCAGAGCCATATGGCCTCGACGATGCGCCGTATCCTCGGCCAGACGCCGGGCGAGATCGCTCGCCAGGCAAGCGAAATCCGACCGAAATTGCAAAGAACCGCCTGAATCTGTGCGACGGATTGCGAACGGCTCCCTACTCCTTGCCCGTCTTCAGCAGGGAAAGGAGTTCAGGGAATGTCATCAAGTCTTGCACACACCGAATCCGGGACATCGCAGCCCGTCCAGCTCGTCAAGGAATTCTTCGACGCGACCGTGGCGACGCCGGACGGTTTCTGGAATTCGTTCGACGCATACTTCACCGAGGCGACCGTCTGGGAGAATGTCGGCGTCGCCACCACAGTCGGGCCTGTCGAAGCCCGGAATTTCGCGCGCGCGTTTCCGGTAAAATTCGACCATTTGCGGGTCGAGGATCTCGTCCTTTCCGGCGCCGGCGATCGGGTCTATGCCGAACGGCTCGATCATTTCTGCCGGCCGGACGGCTCGATCATTCTTACGGTCCGGGCGCTCGGGGTCTTGGAGATCGAGGGCAAAAAGATCGCACGTTGGCGCGATTACTTCGACACCGCCGGCTTTGCTGCAGCTTTAGGGGCGCAGCCTGATTAGGCCACGGCGCTCAAATCATGCCGAACGACCGTCGACCCCTTGGTCGTTTCTCACCATAACCAGGACATCAAATATGTTTGCAATTGTCGGAGCCGCCGGAAAGGTGGGCTATTCAACATCATTGGCACTGCGCAAGGCGGGCCTGCCGGTCAGAGCGATTCTGCGCGACGAGGCAAAGGCAGCGCCGCTCAGCGAAATCGGCTGCGAGATTGCGCTCGCCGACCTGCGGGATCCTGCAGCGCTCGCCAGGTCGATTGCCGGTGCGGATGCCGTCCAGGTCATCCTCCCACCCCCGCTACGGGCCGAGGACGCGGTCGGCGAAATGCGGCAATCGATCGAAGGCCTTGCCGAGGCGCTCGGGCAAGCGCGCCCGAAACGAGTGCTGGCAATTTCCGACTACGGCGCTCATATCGCCGAAGACGTCGGAATGCCCACTATGTTCCGGGTGTTCGAGGAGCGGCTTCGCCAACTCGATGCCCACAAGATCTTCCTGCGATCGGCCGAACATATGGAAGGATGGGGCCTCGTCATTCCGGTCGCCATTGCGTCAGCTACCCTGCCGAGCTTTCACGACCCGGTCGACATGAAGTTCCCAACGATTTCGGCGGCAGACCTCGGCTTGATTGCCGCGGGCTTGCTGCTGCAGCCCGCCACCGAGGAAAACCCGCAGGTTGTTCATGCCGAAGGACCGCGCCGGTACAGCGCCAATGATGTGGCGGCGGCGCTGAGCCAGCTGCTTGGCCGAACAGTTGAAGCACAGGCCGTGCCCCGCTCGCAATGGAAGGAGAGCTTTGAGCGCGCCTTGAGTCCGAGCGCCACCGAACTGCTGATCAACCTCTACGACGCTCACAACAAAGGCGGGCTGATCGACATCGAACCACAGACAGGCGAAGTTCGCCATGGCGCGACCGAACTGATCGACGCGCTCCGGCCGCTTCTTCCGCCGCAGTGACGTCGAAACCTGGCTCTTGCAGTCGAGCGGACTGCAAGAGCAATCCGCTGTTCGCAGTGATGATTTCACCCGCCAGGCAGGTTTAAGCAGCAAGCCTCTACCCTCTCGCCCGCAAAGCCGAGGTCAGCGACAGCCGTGTCGCCGCAAGTGCCGGCAACGCGCCGCCGATTATGCCGATGGCAAGTCCCAGCAGTCCGGCGGTGAGCGCGACGTCGGCGCTGACGTCGAGCTGGAAGGCCATCTTGGTATTGTCAGCGCCCATCGTACTGGCCTGCCAGCCGTTGAAGGCGAGCCATGAGGCGAGGATGCCGAGGGCGACGCCTGCGACTGAGAGAAGCACGGCCTCGACCCAGGTGGCAGTGAAGGCCGGCAGGCGGCCGAAGCCGAGCAGGCGCAGCGTGGCGATTTCGACCGTGCGGTCGGAGACCGAACTCATCATCGTGTTCAGCGCGCCAGCGGTGGCGCCGACCGCCATCAACAGCGCCAGCGGCCAGCCGAACAGGCGGATGAGGCTCGCGGTACGCTCAGATTGCGCGGCATAAAGATCGGCCTCGGAGACGGCGGTGAGCGGCGCACCGGGAAATACGGAGAGATGCTCCTGCAACACAGGCAACCCGCCTGCCCCCGCAAGCCGCACGCGCAGGCTCTGCACCTGCCCCTGCCGATCGAAGGCCGATTGCACCGCCTCCAGATCCGCCCAGATCTCGGATTCGAAGGCGCTGCCGCCTGACGTGAAATGCCCGACGACCGTCCAGTCGACCGCGCCGAGTCGCACCTTGTCGCCGACGGCGAAGCCGGAGAATTCATCGGCGATGCGGGCGCCGACGACGATATCGCGGGCGCCTGGTGAAAACAGCCTGCCCGCCGACAGCGTGGCGCGGTCGCGCAAGCCGGGGCCGGCCAGATCCATGCCCCGCAGCGACAGCGTCTGATCGGCGCCGTCGCTTGCCCTAGTGACATCGACGGCAACGACGATCTCGCGCGACAGCGCCAGGCCGCCCGCGGCATTCCGCGCCACGCCGATCCCGCCGGTTGCGGCGGTCAGGCTGCGGATCGCTTCGGCCGGCACATCCGAGCCGGTCTCCTGGTTGGTGCCGCCGCCGAGAATGACGGCGATGCCGGTCGAACCCGCGCCTTGAAGGGCTGCCTCAAAGCCCCTGGCCATGGCGAGAAAACCCGCAAGCACCGCCACCACGAGCGCCACCGAGAGTACCATCGACAGCGAGATCCACAGCCGCCGCGGCAGGCTGCCGAGATTGACTCTGATCATGAGAAAGATCTGCTTGAGCGTTAATGACATTCGACTATCTCGTTCTGAAAGCGTTGACGATGGGCAGGCGCATGGCATTGGCGGCAGGCAGCAATCCAGTCAGGAGGCCGAGACCGGCGATGATGGCGACGGATTTCAGCAGCACGGACGAGGTGAAGGCGAGGCCGAATTCCGGCCCGGCAAACAGCGTCGCGAGCTTGGCGAGAACGAGCCCACCCGCCCCGCCGACGGCGAAGACGAACAGTGTCTCGCCGAGGATCAACGCAATGATCCGCCCCCTGGAAAAGCCGAGCACCTTCATGACGCCGATCTCGAAGCTGCGCTCCCTCACGGCAAAGAGCATGGTGTTGACCACGATCATCAGGATCGTCACGAAGGCGGCGCCGACGACGAGGCTGACGATCAGGCCGATATCGGCGAACTGCCGCAAGAAAGCCTCGAGGAACTGCTTTTCTGATTGAGTGCGCGTCGGTGCCGCCGAATTGGCAAACAGCGCGTCGATTCTTGCCGCCAGCACGGCAGATGAAACGCCCGATCGCGGTCGCACCACGAAGCCATCGACTGTATCCTTGCCGCGGGCGCGCGCCGCATTGACGGCATCATAGCGGGCGATCATGAAATAGGTGTCGGTGCTGGCGTCGGCCCCCTCGAAGATGCCGGAGATCTCAAAACTCCAGTTGCGGCTGCCGTCTTCCCTTGTCAGGTGGCTGGTGACGCCGATGCGCTGGCCGACCGACCAGCCCTGCGCCTCCGCCAGCGCCCGGCCGACCAGCACCCGGTCACGGCCCTCTTCCAGCGCTGATATCAGCTGCGGCGTCAGCCTGAGCTCGTCGCCATTGGCCGCGGCGATCAATCGTGGATCGACCGCGCTCGTCATCACGACATTCTTCTCGACATCGACGAAGCCCCGCATGCGCGTCATGTAGGCGACGGCGGCGACATCGCTATCGGCGGCGATCCTGTTGAGATAGCCAAGCGGCAGCGGCTGCGCCCGCCCCGATCTGTTGAAGACGCCGAGCAGCGTATCGCTCGCCCCGGCCGCCCCTTGCGAGCCGCTGAGAAAGCTCGCCGTCAGCCCATAGATCAGGAAGGCGACGCCGACCGAGAACATCAGAAGCGTGGCCCTGAGCGGCTTGCGCCAAGCATTGCGGCGCATCAGCTGGAAGAAGGTCATTGGGCCAACCTTTCCTGCTCAACGAATTCGCCCTTATTGAGATGCAGCGTGCGCCGGGCAAAGGAAGCCGCCTCGGGATCATGCGTCACCATAATGATGGTCTTCCGCAGTTCTCGATTAAGAAAGCCGAGCATCTCCAGGATATCATTCGCCGATTTCCGATCCAGATCCCCGGTCGGCTCGTCGCAGAGAAGCAGATCAGGATCGCTGACGATGGCGCGGGCGATGCCGACACGCTGCAGCTGCCCGCCGGACATGCTGGATGGAAACTGCCGCTGCCGCCCGGAGAGCCCGACCAGATCCATCACGGTTTCGACGCGCGCCCGCCGCTCCTTGCGCTTGAGCGGTTTCAACAGCAGCGGCAGCTCGATATTCTCGCCCGCATTCAGCATCGGCAGCAGATTGTAGAACTGGAAGACGATGCCCATGCTGTGTGCCCGCCATGCGGCTCTGGCGCCCTCGCCCATCTGCTCGAGATGGCTGCGGCCGATCCTGATCTCCCCTCCGTCGGGGCTGTCGATACCGCCGAGCATATTGAGCAGTGTCGATTTCCCCGAGCCCGACGGCCCCATGACGGCGACGAAATCGCCGCGTGCTATGGAAAGGTCGAGCCCGGAAAAGATCGGGATCGTCTCCGCGCCGATCCTGAATGCCTTCCTGACGCCGCGAAGCGCGATATAAGGTTCTTGAGTGTCGGTCATCGCTCTGCTCCTTGCTTCTGGTCTCTGGTATCCCCGGCCTGCGGCCGAAAGGTCGTAGGTCCGCCCGTGTGTGCGCCGGTGCCCGGGGGATTAGAGGCTGTGGGAACAGAGGTTGCGGCCTCACCCACCACAAGGCGGATGCGCGCGGCCATGGCGGGGCGCATGTCTGGCGGCGGCGAGGAGAGCGACAGGCGAAGCGTCACCGTCCCCTTCTCGCGCGAAATCACCGGAGCGATCTTCGATACTTCCACCGCAAAGGGCAGGTCGGGAAAGCCGTCGAGCGCAGCCTCACCACGCAAGCCTGGCCGCATCAACGCGATATTCGCCTCCGCCACATCGGCATCGATGACCATGTTTGCCATGTCGGCAATCGCAAGCAGGCTTTCATTCTCCCGCACGCTGTCCTCGCGCGACAGCACGGTGTCGCCGACATGCGCGGTAAGCCGCGTAACTGTGCCTGATATCGGCGCCCGGACGGTCAGCGCCTCCACCTGCTCGCGCGCCCTGTCGATATCGAGATCGGCCTTGGCCACGTCCTGCCGTGCCTGCAGGGCGGCATTCTCGGCAGTGTCGAACGCCGTCTTCGCCTCCTCCAGTGTCTGCGCCGACATCGCATCGCGCCCGGCCAGCCGCTCGATCCGCGTGAGCGAAGACCGCGCCTGCGAGAGATCAATACTCTTCGCCGCCAGCGCTAGCTCCGCCGACCGCCTGGCAATCTCGGCGCCCTCAAGCGCAAAGCGCGCACCTGCATCATCGAGCCGCACCAGAACCTGCCCCACCGCCACCCGGTCGCCGGCCTCGACTTCAACAGTGACGATCCGCCCCTCATATTTGGAGAAGACGGTGGCGATGTCGGATGCCACGACGTAGCCGGAGCCGGTGACTTCCCGGGGCGGCCATGCCCTGTCCGCTGGGTCATTGGAGGGCAGAGCCCGGATCGGATCGGCGGCGGGCACGTCTGTTCCATCGACGGATATTGCGGCCTCGTCCTTGCCTATGAAACCCGCAAGCACAGTCTCGATGCGCTCCAGCGTATCGGGCCGATAGAAAAGAACCACCGCCAGCGATGCCGTCGTGGCAAGGGCCAGCATTGCTCCAGGGATCACCCACCGTCGGGCACGAGGCTCCGGCGGCTCTGTCTTGAAAGCCGCGAGCCTGATCGAAAGTGATCTCAGCTTGGCGGCAAGGTCTCGGTCATGTTCTGATGTCGTGTTCATGCCGCCACAATGACCAACAGCGGCAAAACCGCGACCTCGAACACGTTTCTGACAGTCCTCGATCGCGATTGTGTACGTGGCGCGGCTAGGCACACCGGTCAGCCCTCGTGGTGAGGAAGCCCGAAGGGCCGTCTCGAACCACGAGGGCGAGTGGCGCATTGTTAGAGCGACGCGGTGGCCAGCCCATCCTTCGAGGCCCCTGCGGGGGCACCTCAGGATGAGCCTGGAGGCCTCCTCTCACGATCTGAGATACACCAATCACTCAGCGCGGAAAGACACCTGCGATTAGCCCTCATGGTGAGGAGGCCCGGGGGGCCGTCTCGAACCACGAGGGCGGGTGATTGCGGAGGTGGGAGCTGAGAGGACGCACCTCAGGACGAGGCCGGAGAGCCCCCCGCCCCGCCCTTCCTCTCCCGCCAGGCAAGCGGCGTCATGTCGGTCACGCGGCGGAATTCGCGGTTGAAGTTGGACTTGGTCTGGAAGCCGACCTCGAACATCACCTCGGTCACCGATTTCTGGGTAGCGGCAAGCAGCCGGCAGGCCTCGCCGATCCTGTGGTCATTGACATATTGCGAGACGTTCTTGTCCATCGCCCGGTTGATCGCCGTCGAGATCTGGCGGGCGGGAATGCCGGCCTTGCGGGCCAGCCGGTCGAGATTGAGATTGGCGTCGCGATAGAGTTTCCTTGCCTCCATCAGCGCATCGACGGTGGCGATCGTCTCTTTGTCCTCGGTCGTTTCGAACTTCAGCACCGCCTCCATCGTCTCGGCCGGCGCCCGGCTTCGGCTGGCGGCGGCTGCCGCAATGCCGAGGATGACGAGAACCGCGAGATTGCTGACGCTGATCAGCGTCAGCGCATGCTCGCCATGCGCCCATGTGAAATCGAAAAAGACGAAGATATCGACCGAGGCCGACAGGCATAGCGCCGCCGCCGCGAAGATGATGGCCCGATAGGCCGGCACCGCTCCCTCGAAGGGCGCAAGCCGAAGCGCATCCGCGCCCGGCCGCATCAGAAGCAGGATCGCCAGGGCATAACCGACGAAGACAAGCACCAGCGCGATATCAATCACATCCCGCCAGACCACCATCAATAAGAGGATGACGGCCGTGGGCACGGCATGCAGCGCAATCCGCGCCGCCAGCGGCCGCCGGCTCGTCCTTACCAGCCTGGAAACCCCGGCATAGGCAAGCGGCGGCACCATCGCCGCGGTGACCGGCGCGATCACGCCTACCGCCTGCACTCCGTAGCCCCAGCGCAGGCCGGAGAGGACGGATTGCAGCACGGCAAGCAGGATCAATGCCAGAAACGGCAGGTTGGGCTGCGCCTCCTCGTCGCGCCTGAGGACGGTGACGAAGAGGATGAGCAGCAGAAGGGCAACGACGAAGGGAAGCGGAATGAACAGCATGGCCTGATAGGATCGGAGTGGCGAATGGATGGCCATCATTGCCGAGATCCTCACCCGGCGCGACCTCCATCATGTTTTAGGACGCGTTAGGCTGGGATTTTTTTGTGAGCGATATGCCGGGCCATCCCTCGTCCGACGGTCCGGGGCCGCCCTGCAGATTCTGCGTCGAGGACAAGTGGCGGCGATCATTGTGGCGAACCGTGCGCCGGTTGGCATTCCGCAGTGGCGCGCGCCGACAGGCGAGCGCGGATCATAAAATACCATGCACGCGCTCTTCGAGGGCCCCGCCTACCCGAGATCGCTTTGTGCTGCGCAGATCCGATCGACCAAAGCATCGAGATCGCCCTTTGGCGGACGGTTCTTGGCCAGGCGCTGCTTGAGATGCATGATCGGCTCCGCCAGAATTTCATCAAGGCTCTCGGCGCAGGTGAAGTCGCCCGCAACGCTTTTGACCTTTGAATTGTCAAAGATCGCCGACCATGCCTTGTCGCCACGCAGCGGGCCAACCCACTCCGGATTGTACCGGACCAGCGTGTCCGTCGGCACGTGCACGATCCTGGCCTCGACATCAAGCAATCTGGCGATCGTCGTTTGAATATCGTTCCAGATATGGGCGCGGTCGGAGGTGATGTGGAAGATCTCGTTCAACGCCGCCGGCTTGCCGAAAAGCCCGACAAAGGGCACCGCGAAATCAACCGAGCGGGTCAGTGTCCAGGGCGTGTGGCCATCGCCCGCCACGATGGTGGGCTCGCCATCCAGCATGCGTCTCGCCATGACATCGCTGTCGCCCATCATGATGGGCAGGCCCGTGCGAACGGTGTGACTGGGACGAACGATGGTCCAGGCGAGATTCTCGGAATTCTTGAGCAGCGTCTCGCAGGCAATCTTGTCCTGGCTATAGCGCCAGTAGGGGTTGATCGCCGGTGTCTGCTCGGTAATCACATAATGGCGCGGCGGCTTTTCATAGACCGAAGCCGAAGAGATGAAGATGTACTGGCCGCAGTGCCCGGCAAACACATTGATGTCACGCGCGACTTGATCGGGCGTAAAGGCAATGAACTGGCACACGACGTCATAATTGGCCTTGGCCAAGTCCGCATAGGTGGGCGCCGCGAGATCGCCGACGATCGAGGTAACCCCCGCAGGCAATGGGTCGCCTCTCAAGCTGCGGTTATAGACGCTGACATCGTGGCCCTGAACCACGGCGCGTTCGACGCACGGATAGGAAATCTGGCCGGTACCGCCAACGAAAAGGATTTTCAAAGCCATGGGAAGGACCTCGGTGTCGGATGTGGCGGGATATGCGGTCAGTCTTCATAGCGCGAAAGAAATCGGTCGTCTCCTGCAAAACACGTGCACCGGCTCACGTCGTTTGGGTCGACCTGTCCCGTAAACCAACGCGGTGGCATTCCGCATAAGCCGGATCGGACGACGTGAGGTTCGGCCGCAACCAGCCATTGCCGATACCGCAAAGATCTCTATCTCAAGCCAATAATGCCCCTTCTGTTTGAGATCAGCACAAGACGGAGGCTTTCTTGAAGGATTATCTGCCCTATGCAGCCGGGGTGCTGGCAGGATTATTGGTCGCCTTCCTCATGTCTGGCCTGTTGGAGCTGACGGAGACACCGCAGCTCGTGCTTTTCGCATTGCTGCCGGCCGTCGGTGGCGCTCTCGTCGAACGCGTTTGCTGTCGCCGGCCCAACAATTCTTGAAGGGTTCCATGGCAAGGCTGAAAGAAATCGTCATCGATTGCGACATCCCCTCGCGTGTCGCCCGGTTCTGGGCGGAAGCGCTCGATGGTTACGACGTGATGCCATATGACGACGAAGAACTGGCCCGCCTTGCCGCGGTCGGATTGACACCCGAGACTGACCCGACCGTGATGGTCGAAGGTCCCGGAACCCGCATTTGCTTCCACCTTCGCCAGGGGGAGCGTCCGGCCCGCAACCGGCTTCATCTCGATATTGCCACCCCCGATCGGACCAGGGAGGTAGAACGGCTTCTATCCCTGGGAGCGAGCTTCGTCCGCGAAGCGGATGGCTACACGGTCTTGAATGATCCCGAAGGCAACAATTTCTGCGTGGCGTCCGAATAGTCCGATCCGGGCCGAAAGGCGCGCTACAGGATGAACGGCACCCATCTCCGGACTGCTAACCAGAACCAACCGGATCTCCCGCGGAATGTCTGGATCAGACGCGATTCAGGAACTCGATCACGCGGAGGGTGAGCAGCGCGGTCGCATCCGCATCATAGGAGGGCAGTGAGCTGTCGGCGAAGTAATGCTGATCGCCTGGGTACAGGAAAAGCTCCGCGTCCTCGACCTTCTCCACGATCTCGCGGGCGGCATCGATATCGCCCTCGCCGACGAAGATCGGGTCGTTGTCCATGCCGTGGATCTGCACCGCGACGCCGGCCGGCCAGGGTCCGAAGGCCCATTCGCCGCTGATCGGCAGGCAGGAATAGAAGAGCAGAGCCCCGCGGGCGCCGGGACGCGTCTGCGCCAGCTTCTGCGCCGGCAGCACACCGAACGAGAACCCGGCATAGAAGAGCCCGGCAGGCAAGTCGTCGGCGAGGCGCACGCCGCGCTCCCGCACGGCGTCGAATCCGATCTCGCCGATATAGGCGATCCCCGCTTCGATGCTTGGGAATGTGCGCCCGTCAAACAGATCGGGCGTGTGCACGATGTGACCGGCTGCCCTGATATCGTCGGCAAACGCACGCACACCCGGGGTCAGCCCCTGTGCGTGATGGAACAACAGGATCTCAGCCATAAGGAGCCTCCGGGCGGGACGGTCGGGCGCATCGCCACTCTACAGCGTCGCCGCCTCGCCGGAAAGAGTGCGGACACGTTGCCGAAACAACATCTGAAAACCCGCCGGAAACCGATAGGCGGGAAACCTCCTGACGCTCTACCGGACTGATAAGGTTGAAGAACCTCTCCGAGAGCTGTACATCGATTGCTCCATTCATAGTTTCAGGCTTTGCCGAACCACCGCGATGCGGCCTGCGCGGCTTCCTCATTGTCAGGCACAGCCTCACCAGCCCACGCCACGAAGCCGTCGGGGCGCACGAGCAGCGCGCTCAACCCCAGCCGATCCCTGGCGTCACTGGCGACATAGGTGATCACATTCCAGCGGCTTGCCAGCGCTTGCAGCGGTGCACCGGCGTCAAAGTCCAAAAGCAGGCCTTTGCCCTGCCTGAAGTGATCACCGAGCTTCGTGCCGTCGGCCAGCTCGAAATCAGGAGCGCTGCGGCCGACCAGCGGGTGACTGCCGCCAAGATCGTAGCAGAGAGAAACACCCCAGACGCGCTCGGCAAAGTATGTCGCGCCGTCACGCGTGTCGATCAGGTCGCGGATGATGGCTTCGAGCGCGCGCGAACTCCGGCTCGGCCGCATCAGTGCGACCTGGGCGCGCGACCAGTCGAGAATCTGCGCTCCCACTGGATGCCGTTCGCAGAAATAGCTGTCGAGCAGGCCCTCCGGCGCATCGCCGCGGATCGTCGCTGCAAGCTTCCATCCAAGATTCATCGCGTCGCCGAGCCCGAGGTTCAGGCCCTGGCCGCCCAACGGGGAATGGATGTGCGCAGCGTCACCCGCAAGCAGCACCCTGCCCTTGCGGTAAGCCGTCGCCTGGTAGGCGCGATCCGTCCAGGTGGTGGCAAGCTCAAGGCCCGTCACCGTGACATCGGCGCCGGAAATATGCCGCAACACCGATTGCACATGCTCGGGCGTGATCGGTTGCGTTCGGTGAAACGCGCCCCCATCGAAATCGACCATCGCGATGGTGCCGGGCTTTTGGTAGGTATACATGCCTGTCGGCGTGTAATGGCGGCCTGGGACGAGCTTCTCCGGATCGGCCATCTCGACTTGAACGGAATAGCCGGTGAACTCGGGATCGGTGCCAACGAATTCAAACCCGCCTGCCCTGCGCACGGTGCTGCGCCCGCCGTCACAACCGATGAGCCATCGTCCGAGAAAGATCTCGCCACCCGCGCGAACGGTCACGCCTCCGCCCGACTGATCGAAGCCATCGACACCGAGCCCGCGCCGGGTCTCGACACCCATCGCGCTTGCGCGGGCGGCCAGGACGAATTCGAGATGCTCCATCTCGACCGCCATGCTGGTGCCGGCCGGACCTGGCAGGCGATAGGGCCACGTCGAGGTGTCGATGGTGTCGTGAAAGAACTGAATGCCGGCGAAATGGCCGCCCGGGCGACGCGGCTGCTGCATCCAATGCGCTGAAGTCCATTGATCTTTTTCGCGTTGCGGAGCCATGATGTCATCCAGCAGCCCGCGACGATAGAAGGCTTCGATGGTCGGCGCGGAAAGGCCGCGCATGCCGAACGGCAGCCGCTTCAACGGCGAATGCGGGTCTTCGGCCTGCTCCAGCACCAACACCGAGAGGCCGGCCAGCCGCAGCTCGCAGGCCAGAAACAGACCGACCGGGCCTGCACCTGAAATCACAACATCATGAATCACAAGAAAATCGGGCATGAACTACTCCTTTATGGTCGTTCGACCGGAGCAGTTCGTCGTTTCGAGAACCACGCGGACGAACAATGAGACGCTTGAACAGCGTCCGTTGTTCGTCGTGGAGAACTCATGCACGAGGCAAGGAACAGAGCTTTCGTTTCCGAAAGGACTTGGGCCAACCACACCAAGTCATGCCTTTTCCGACATCGGCAACATAGCCGCCGGGCGATCGATCGGCAACAGAAGATATGCTCTTCTGAAGGTCTGACCTGACGGAGAAGCCCTTACGGCGGGGGAATGCCGCTTATGCCAGGTCTGACGTGAGGGAGATGCGCTGATCTGCCAGTCGGCCGATTTCATCACAGCAGCCCGGCAGAGCAGACGCTCTCCCGATTTGCCGTGTGAGACATCGGCGAACGCTGGCCTACGGCGCCGCACCAAAGAAGGCCAGCCGCGTGAAGATCGTGTAGTCCGCTTCCGATACCATCAGCGCCACGAAAACCAGCACCAGCAGCGGCGGCAGCAGGATGGCGTAGACGAGCGCCAGCCGTTCCCAGGCCATATGCATGAAGACGGCAACGATCAGCCCGGCCTTCAGCATCATGAACACGAGGATCAGCGTCCACCTCAAGTAGCTCTGGACGCCGAGATAATCGACCATGTAGGACGCCGCGCTGAGCACGAAGAGCAGGCCCCAGACGAGGAAATAGAGCCGGAGCGGATGCTGCTGTCCGGTGTGTGCTTGTACATGCACCGTTTGGGTTTGTGCGTGCGCTGCTGTCTCGCTCATGACGACCTCACCACAGATAAAAAAACGCGAAGATGAAGACCCAGACCAGGTCGACGAAGTGCCAGTAGAGGCCCATGATCTCGACGGCTTCGTAGCGGCCTTTCCGGCTGGTGAAGAAGCCGCGCCGTTCCTCATCGAAATCGCCCCGCCAGACCTTGCGGGCGACGATGAGGAGGAAGATGACGCCGATCGTCACGTGAGTGCCGTGAAAGCCTGTGATCATGAAGAAGGTCGATCCGAACTGTGCCGCCCCCCACGGGTTCTCCCAGGGGCGCACACCTTCGGTGATCAGCTTCGTCCATTCGAAGGCCTGCATGCCGACGAAACATGCCCCGAGAACCGCCGTCAGCAGCATCAGGATCGCAGTCGTGCGGCGGTCGCGGCGATAGCCGAAATTGACCGCCATCGCCATGGTGCCGCTGCTCGAGATCAGCACGAAAGTCATAATCGCGATCAGGATCAGCGGCACGTCCTGGCCGCCGATATGGAGCGCGAAGACCTCGCTCGGATTGGGCCATGGAACGGGCGTCGACATGCGGGCGGTCATATAGGCGATCAGGAAACAGCCGAAGACGAAGGTGTCGCTGAGCAGGAAGATCCACATCATCGCCTTGCCCCAGGAGGCGGTCTTGAAGGCCCGCTGATCGGAGCTGAAATCGGACGCGACACCGCGCAGACCGGCCGGCCTGAGGTCTGCCCCGCCATGTGTCTCGATAGTCTGTGCCATCTGCAAACCCCTTAGTTCAGTAGTGTGCGGCAGAGATCGACGAAATCATTCGCCCAGCCGGCAAAGAGCGCAAAGAGCAAGAGCCAGACGGCGAGCATGAAATGCGAATAGATGGCGGAAAGATCGACGCTGAGGCGCAGCCTCTCCGGCGCGACGTCGGTTGAAAATGCTCTGACCGTCGTGTGCGCGAGCACGGCAAGCCCGCCGAGGATATGCAGCCCGTGCAGGCCGGTCAGCATGTAGAAGAAGCTGTTGGCGGGATTGTCGACTAGCACGTAGCCGGCCGCCACCAGCTCCCGCCATGCCTGGACCTGTCCGACGAGAAAAGCGACGGCAAGGACAAACGCGGCGGCAAGCGCCGGCCGCAGGTTTTCCATGCGGCCCTGCCCCGCTTCTCGTTTCGCCCATTGCAGCGAGGCACTGCTCAAGGCAAGTGCCGCGGTGTTCACCCAGAGCAGCCGGGGAACCGGCATCGCCCACCAGTCGGCGGACGCCGCACGCATGAAATAGGCGCTGACGGCAAGGCTGAAGAGCGCGCCAACGACGCCGAGAAACACGAAGAGGCCGATCTTCACCGCCGGCATCGGCCGCCGCTCAGTGCTGTGATGATCCGGCAGTTGCACCGATCCAGTTTCCAGCCAGGGCTTCGAGGTCAGCCGCTGCCCGGAAAGCCACCAGATGATGATGGCGCCGATTGCAGCAAGGAAGACCAGGATGACGTTCATGCGTGGACCTCCCGGGTGACGCCGTCGCTTGACGGCACATTCTGCGGGATGAAATCCTCAGCCGCCCCCGGCACGCTGTAGTCATAGGCCCAGCGGTAGACGACCGGCAGATCCTTGCCCCAGTTACCGTGGGCCGGCGGCGTCTGCGGCGTCTGCCATTCGAGCGTCGTTGCCCGCCACGGATTGCCGCCGGCCTCCCTGCCCCGGAAAAGGCTCCAGACGAGATTGAACAGGAAGACCATCTGCCCGGCTCCGACAACAAGCGCCATGACGGTGATGAAAATGTTCAGCGTGTGGGCCGAAGGCGGAACGAAAGCCGTCTCTCCCATCTCGAAGTAACGGCGCGGCACCCCGAGCAGACCGAGATAATGCATCGGAAAGAAGATCGCATAGGTGCCGAGGAAAGTGATCCAGAAGTGGATATGGCCGAGCATGTCGTCGAGCATGCGTCCCGTCACCTTCGGATACCAGTGATAGATCGCCCCGAAGATGACAAGGATCGGCGCCACACCCATGACCATGTGGAAATGCGCGACGACGAACATCGTATCCGACAGCGGCACGTCGACGACGACGTTGCCGAGGAAGAGGCCGGTCAGACCGCCATTGACGAAGGTGACGATAAAGGCGAGCGCAAAGAGCATCGGCAGCGTCAGGTGGATATCGCCGCGCCACAGCGTCAGCACCCAGTTATAGACCTTGATCGCCGTGGGCACAGCGATGATCAGCGTCGTGGTGGCGAAGAAGAAGCCAAAGGCCGGGTTCATGCCGCTGACATACATGTGGTGCGCCCAGACGACGAAGCTGAGCGCGCCGATGATGACGATCGCCCAGACCATCATCCGGTAGCCGAAGATGTTCTTGCGCGCATGCGTGCTGATCAGATCCGAAACGATGCCGAAGGCAGGCAGTGCTACGATATAGACCTCGGGATGCCCGAAAAACCAGAACAGGTGCTGGAACAGGATCGGGCTACCGCCGCCGTGCTGGAGTTGCGTGCCCATTTCGACGATGGCGGGCATGAAGAAGCTGGTGCCGAGCACGCGGTCGAACATCATCATGACGCAGGCGACGAAGAGCGCGGGAAAGGCGAGCAGCGCCATCACGGTCGCGGTGAAGATGCCCCAGACGGTAAGCGGCATCCGCATTAGCGTCATGCCGCGCGCGCGTCCCTGCAGCACCGTCACCACATAGTTCAGCCCGCCCATGGTGAAGCCGATGATGAAGACGATCAGCGACGAAAGCATCAGCAGGATGCCCCAGTCCTTGCCGCCTGGTGTGCCTGACAGAACCGATTGCGGCGGATAAAGCGTCCAGCCCGCCCCCGTCGGGCCGCCGGGGGCGAAGAAGCCCGCAGCGAGGATCAGCACCGCGAGCAGATAGATCCAGTAGCTCAGCATGTTGGCGTAGGGAAACACCATATCGCGCGCGCCGACCATCAGCGGAATGAGGTAATTGCCGAAGCCGCCGAGGAAGAGCGCGGTCAGTAGATAGATCACCATGATCATGCCGTGCATGGTGATGAACTGGTAATAGTGATCGGCATCGATGAAGGCGAAATAGCCGGGAAAGGCGAGCTGAATCCGCATCAGCCAGGAGAGCACCAGCGCCACCAGGCCGATTGCGATCGCCGTCAGCGAATATTGCACGGCGATGATCTTGGCATCCTGGCTGAACACATATTTGGTCCACCAGCTGTGTGGATGATAAAGCTCGACATCCTCGACTTCGGCAGAGGGGATGGCGCCTGCGCTGTCGGATGGAATCTCGACCATGATCTCTCTTCCCTTCCCGCCGGTCCTTGAACCGGCACGCGGCCTCCGGCCGGTTCAGTTTGCCGGCGGTAGCTCTCCCGATGACGCCGTCAACTGGGTGAATGTCTGCTGCTGCCCGAGCCAGGTCTGGTAGTCCGCATCCTCGTCAACGACGACGGTGCCGCGCATTTGCGGATGGCCGACGCCGCAGAGTTCGGCGCAGAGAATCTCGAAGGTCCCTGTCCGCGTCGGCGTGAACCAGAAATAGGTGATCATGCCGGGGATCATGTCCATCTTGGCGCGGAATTCCGGCACGTAGAAATCGTGGAGCACATCGACCGAGCGCAGCAATATGTGGACCGGCTTGCCGATCGGCAGATGCAGCTCGCCGCCCTCGATGATGACGTCGTCGAGGCCGCTTGCGTCGTTTTTATCAAGGCCGAGCGGGTTTTCGGGGGTGACGTCGCGCGTCTCAGCGCGGCCGAGCTTTCCGTCGGCTCCGGGCAACCGGAAGCTCCACAGCCATTGCTGGCTGACGACCTCGACCGACGCGGCATCGGCAGGCACCGTGATGAACTGGTTCCAGACGATCAGGCCGGGCGCCAGCATCGCCGCAACGCCGACCGCCGTTCCCCCTCCCAGCAGCAATTCCAGCCTGCGGTTCTCAGGCTCGTAATGCGCCTTGTTGCCCGGCTTGTGCCGGAAGCGGAACACGCAGTAGGCCATGAACAAAACCACCGCCACGAAGACGACGCCGGTGATCCAGAAGGTGATGACGAGGGTGCTGTCGATATAGGTCCAGTTGGACGCGATCGGCGTCCACCACCACGGGCTCAGCACATGGAACAGCACGGAGCCGACGACAATCAGGACGAGGATCAGCACGACAGCCATGTCCGCTCCTCCTCGAGCAGGTCGACCCGTGAAACCGCATTCCGCAAAAAAGTCCGTGTTTATTATCGCACAGATAGAAAATATCGGCAATTACGGCAATTTAGGCATGCACCACCGGCCGCAGCCCGTCATTTGGAGTATTGCCCGTCATTTCGAGTATTGCTTGAGATAGGCGATGAGATCGGTGATCTCCTGGTCGTCCTTCACGCCGACGAAGGCCATCTTCGTGCCCTTCACCTTCGCCTTCGGATTGTGCAGATAATCGCGCAGCACCGTCTCGTCCCAGACGAGACCACCCTCGCCGGCCGCCTTCATCCCGGCCGAGTAGGCGAAATTAGGATGCGTTCCGGCCTTCCGGCCGAACAGCCCGTTCAGCGACGGGCCGACCTTGTTCGTATCGGAATCGGCGACATGACAGGTCGCGCATTTTTTGAAAACAGTGGCACCCGCCGTCGCATCGCCCTCCTGCGCTCCGGCGTTACCAGAGGAAAGAGCAATGACGGATGTGGCGATCAGCAGAACAATACGGTAATCCATGGCAAACCTCATCCTCCTCAAGGTTGCCAGCCACTTGCACCCTCCGCAATCTCTCGCGTGGGAGTAGTGGTTGTTATGGGATAAAGCTTAGTCCTTCGCGGCAGCAAGTCAATCGGCTCCAAAATTGGGGCCAGTTGAACGCCATCTGATGTCCGGTGGCCTGGGGATAACCGCCTTGATATCGAAAATCCGGCCAGCTATCCTCGGCTGCCGCCATTTGACCTACCCCCGGATCGAAAGCGCCTCTTTTACCGCCAGCTCGGCCATGGCAAGCGCCGCCTCGCGGGTCCCGGCTGCGGCGATGAAGCGGCCGTTGTGGCAGAAGCTCGCGCCCTCTATGCCGCAAACCGCCTCCAGTGCGCCATTGGTGAGCCCGGCCCAGGCCCCCGGCAGGTCTGCCCTGAGTTCGAACCCCTCCTCGGCGCGGCGAATGCCGGTCACGCACCAATCCTTTTCGCGCGGGTGAACGACGAACAGCAGGTGATCGGCGCCCGCCTTGAGGATGGCGGGACGGAAGGGCATGCCCCTCGGCAATTCCAGAACACGCCCCTGCCCCGCAGCCTCGATTGCCCGATGCACGATCGCCTCGGCCCGCAATTTCGCGGCACTCTGGGCGATCCTGGCCTCGACGAAACTGCGGGCAATGGCGAGGGCCGCGTGGAAGGCGCGGTTATCGGCCTCGGGGTCCGCTTCGTCGAAAACTGGTTTCAGGGTTTCCAGCAGCGCCGGCAGCGTCAGCCCGGCCAACGGCCCCGAGGGGCTGAGCGCGCCATTATCAGTCAGATCGACCGGCAGCACGAAGCTGGCGTCGAAAGAGCCATGCAGCGTCTCGATATGCGCTTCGGGAAGCCCGAAGGCTATGAGATAATCACGGCCGTAATGCTTCCAGATCAGGCCGAACGAGCTGTAGGGCTGGCCATCATCGCGCAACGGCGCGCCGCGTTGATGGTGATCGAATATCCCGATAGTAGGATTATAGGCTCCGCCGACATCATAAATGATCCGGTCTTCGCCCGGCGTGATCCACTCCGGCGCCCGGCTGCGGACGATACGCGCCTGCGGGAAAAGCCGGGTCACGATGACGCTCGACAGCAATTCGTCGGCATGAAAGCCACCGGAATGGGTGACGAGGAAATCGGGGATCATGGGAGTTATGCGCCTTGTCGTTCGCGGAGAGTCCGCTTGCAGGTCGGCACCAAATAACCGTTGCCGGCTGCTATCTCAACCCATACCTTAATCGGAATCGATTTAAGAATAAAATGATCCAGCAATTCAATGTGTTACAGCGTCCTTTCGCACGTCGCCAAGATACCGGCCTCTAGCTGGATTCATCGAAACCCCTGAGGGGTGCATCAGGAGTAAGAGGCAGTCCGTGGAGATCCCTCAGCACTTTCACGTTGTCGAGACGGCCGGATGGCTTGTGAACCACCGCATGAACTCCACCCTTCCCGGTTACCTCATGATCAGTTCCAAGACCGACACCAACGATCTGTCGGATCTGCCCGAAGACGCTTTGGCCGAATTCGGCCCATTGCTCGCAAGGGCTCAGAGTACGCTGAAACGGCAATTGAATGCTCAGCGCGTCTATATCGGCCGGTATGGACACACGCCCGGTTATCCGATCCATTTCCATGTGATCCCGATATATGAGTGGGTGGAGGAGTTGTTTTGGAAGGACGCTCGCTATCGTCTGCTCGAGAATTTCGCAGAAGGACCGGGGGAAACAGCAACGGATGGCGCGGAACTGACGCTGTTTGTCTGGCGCGAGTTCTGCGAACGCGCAGAGCCACCGCCGATCAGAGGGCCTTCGGTCTCAGAGGCTATTGAGTTGCTGCGGGAGGCAATGCGGTTTCCGCCGCTCTAGATCTTTGAGCTCATGCATGTCGCCGAAAATGCCCGGTGGTTTTGGCAAGACGGCATGCGCCAAGAGAAGGGCCCAAGACAACGCCTGCCTCGTGAGCCTGGCGATCCTATGGCCGAAAGCGAGGTCGAAGGTCTCCGACCGTCTCGACCAATAATCGCGGATTGCCTCCTTGAGATCGAAATTCCCGGCCGTCCGTCAATCCATGACGTATTGGATATGATGCCGGCCGTGCACGGCCGATTTCTGGACATGGGCGCGAACGCCGAAGACCCGGCCGATCATATCCTCCGTCAGCACTTCCTCCGGCGCGCCGGAGGCGACGACCTCGCCTTTCTGAAGCACCGCCAGCCTGTCGCAGAACATCGCCGCCAGGTTGAGATCGTGCAGCGCGACGATGCAGGTGATGCCGAGCTTCGAGATCAGCGAGAGAATGTCGAGCTGATGCTGGATATCGAGATGGTTGGTCGGCTCGTCGAGCAGCAGTTCGCTCGGTGCCTGCGCCAGCGATCTGGCAATATGGACGCGCTGGCGCTCGCCGCCCGACAGCGTCTGCCAGAGCTGGCCCGCTCTCTCCTGCATGCCCGTCCGCGACAGGGCCTCGTCGACGGCGGCATCGTCTCCGGCGCCCCAGGACGACAACAGCCCGCGATGCGGCGTGCGGCCGAGCCGCACCACGTCGTGCACGGTCAATTGCGTATCGGTCGTCGACTGCTGCTCGACGAAGGCGACGCGACGCGCAAGGGCTGCGCGCGGCAGCGATGAAATGTCGTCGTCACCCAACCTGATGATGCCGCTGCGAACCTTGCGCAGCCGGCAGATCAATCTGAGAAGGCTCGATTTGCCGGAACCGTTCGGCCCGAGCAGGCCGAGCACCTTGCCCTTTTCCACCGTAAGGCTGACGCCGTTGACGATGACAGTGTCACCGGCGGCAAAGCTCACCGCGTCGATGCTGATGCTCATGCCTTCCCCCGCACGCGATAGAGGATGACGGCAAAGGCCGGTGCGCCGAAGAGCGCGGTGACGACCCCGATCGGCAGGATCTGCTGCGGGATGATGATGCGCGAAATGATGTCGGCGCCGACCATGTAGATCGCGCCGCCGAGCGCCGTTGCCGGCAGCAGCCGCCTATGAGCCGGCCCGACGAGGAAGCGGGCGGCATGGGGGATGACGAGGCCGACGAAGCCGATCGAACCCACCATGCTGACGACGCTTGCCGTCATCGCCGCCGTCATGGCGAACAGCACGATCTGGACGCGGCGTACGGCAATGCCGAGCGAGGCGGCGGCATCCGTGCCGAAGGCGAAGGCGTCGAGCGCCCGCACATGGGCCATGCAGATGACGAAGCCGGCAAGCGCGATCGGCACCGACAGATAGACATCGGGCCAGCGCACGCCGCTGAGCGAACCCAGCAGCCAGAACAGGATGCCGCGCGCCTGCTCGGCATTCGCCGATGTCGTCACGATGTAGGAGGTCAGTGCATTGAAGAGCTGCGAACCGGCGACGCCGCATAGGATGATGCGCTCACCGGTTCCCGCCGCACCCGTCGCCAGGATGCCGACCAGCAAAAAGGCAATGACCGCACCGATGAAGGCGCCGCTCGACAGGCCGAGAACACCGTAGCCGAAACCGAGGATCATCACGCAGACGGCCCCCGTCGAGGCACCGGCGGAGATGCCGAGCACGTAGGGTTCGGCCAGCGGATTGCGCAGCAGCGCCTGCAGGATCGCGCCAGAAAGCGAGAGCGATGCGCCGGCGCTGGCCGCGACGAGCGCGCGGCTCAGACGATAATCCCAGACGATGCCCTGGTGGATGCGGCTGAGCTCGAAATCCGTTCCGAACAGACGGTTCGAAACCGCCTCCGCCGTCGTCGCAAGCGGGATGGCGATCTCGCCGATCGAAACGGCAAGGCTGATCATCATCCCGAGCAGGAGAAATGCCGCAATGGTGAGCGCAGCAAGCGCCCACCATCCCTGTTGCCTGACCGACACTGCCTTCACTGCGCCAGACCGAAGGACTTGATGCCGTTCGCCAATGTCTCGATACCGTCGATCGTGCGGATCGTCGGGTTCATCGACTGCGCGTCCATCATCACGAAGTGCTTGTTTTTGACCGCGTCCAGCTCCTTGGTCACAGGATCGTTCTCGAGGAAATCGACCTTGACCTTGGGATCGTCAGCGGCGTAACGGCGGCGGTCCATGGTCGCCAGAACGATCACGGCAGGGTTCGCCTGGGCGATGGTTTCCCAGCCGACCAGCGGCCATTCCTCTTCCGTCGTGACGACGTTCTTCGCGCCAATCGTCTTCAGAATATAGGCGGGCGCGCTGTTCTTGCCGGCGATGAAGGCGTCGCCATTGACCTCCTTGCTGGAGAACCAGAAGGCGACGGGCAGGTTCTTGCCCGAAGCGCCTGATATCGAAGCGACGGCATCCGCCTCGCGCTTCTTCAGCTCCGAAATCAGCGCATCGCCGCGCTCCTTCACATCGAAAATCTCCGAGAGCTCGGTAATTTCCCGGTAGATCAGGTCCATCGTAAACAGCTCCTTGCGCACGCCGTCGCCGCCATCGGTGTTGACCTTGGCGACGCAATCGGCCGGCGCGAGATAGGTATTGATCCCGAGATCCTTGAACTGCTCCCGCTTGCCGACCGAGCCCTGTGCGCCGACATGCCATTCGAACTCGGCCGTCACCAGGTCGGGCTCCTGCCCGACGACAGATTCGAAGCTCGGATCATTGTCGGCGAGCCGCGTTATCTTGCTGTTGGCCTCGGCATATTGCGGCAGGACGGGACCGACCCAGACGGCCGTTCCGGCGATCTTGTCGGCAAGGCCGAGCGAGAAGAGCACTTCGGTCATGCCCTGACCGATCGAAACCGCTTTGGATGGCGCCTTTTCGAAGGTCACCTGCTGGCCGCAATTGGTGATGGTCAAGGGATATCGGGTCGCGGCAAGGCTTGGTGCCGCAAGGCCGGCGAGCCCGAAGGCGAATGTCATGGTGGCGAGAATCTGGCGCATGGAAAACCTCGATGAAGGGAAAAATCACGGCCGTTCCGCGCATATGCGCGGACCGAAAGCACGCTTAGGCGCGCACTAGCCGCAGGAGGCCCAATCGAGACGGATGCATGCCGGAATTCGGCGAAGGTTCAGCAGGTCAATCATATCTGTTCCTTGTCCGGGCATCCCCGCCCGGTTGATTGGATCGTGATTGACGGCAGGTCTCCTGGCTTGCGGATATCCGTCGTTTCATCCTCCTTCCCGCGATATCTCGCAGTGGCAGGGCTATGAGCCCTTCAGAGATGGCCAGTCGCTGGCCACTCCTGAGATGATCGACAATCCGCTTACAGTTGCGGGGGCAGCCACGGTCTCGGTCCCTGCTGGGTCGTCCTCACCGTGTTCCCTATTAATCCCCTTGGAGTCATCTTCAGGGAACCGTCGCACCCAGTTACGTCGCCTGCACGCGCGCCGTCAATGCATATTCCGAAGGCGCCATGCCGCCAGCGGATAAATATATCGCGCACATAGCTTCACGCCGCCGTTCGGTGCACGAACTGCCGGTCGCGGTCAGTCTCGGATATGACCCCGGAAAGCGCCTCCTTGCGACAGGTACAGTCCCCGCGCCATTCTTGACCTTCGAAAATTACCCATTGATACGGTCCAGTGAATGGTCTAATTTTCTGGAGGAAACCAGGCTGCACTGGTCCTGGGGAGTGCGAACGATGCGAGTGTCTGTGACGGATGCCAAGGGGCAATTGACCGAGTTGGTCCGGCGTGCCGAGGCGGGTGACGAGGTCATCCTCACCCGGCACGGTCATGCTGCCGTGAAACTGGTTCCGGTGAGGGCAGCGCCCGATCGGAAATCCCGCCGGACGCTGATGGAAGCGGTGCGGGCCTCCGCCATAGCCAAAGCCGCCGACGGGCCGCCGGCCGCACGCAGCCAGGATTTCCTCTACGCCGACGACGGCCTGCCCGAATGATCGCCGTCGACACATCCGCCCTGATGGCGATCGTGCTTGGCGAACCACAAGCCGATGCCCTGATTGCCGTCCTCGAAGCCGAAGACGATCTCCTGATCTCCGCCGGCACGGTCGCCGAAGCCTTGATCGTCTCGGCCCGTCGCAACGTCGGCGATGAAATGGAACAACTGATCGACGGCCTCGGCTTCGAAATCGTGGCCGTCACCCCCGCCTCCGCCCGCCGCATCGCCGAAGCCTACCGCACCTGGGGCAAAGGCGCCCATCCTGCAAGTCTGAACTTCGGCGACTGCTTCGCCTACGAGGTGGCTAGGGAACATGGGTGCCGGCTGCTATTTGTGGGGGATGATTTCGTTAGGACCGATATAGAAAACGCGCTGTGAACGATGCGGCGATTGCCAGCGCCGGCCGGCCCTACAATGCATCCAGCGGTATCTTCAGATACCGCCTGCCATTCCCCTCCGGCTCGGGCAGCCGCCCGCCGCGGATATTCACCTGCAGCGCGTGCAGCATCAGCTTGGGCTTGGGCAGCGTGCGATCGCGCGCCTGGCGCAGCGCCACGAAGCCGGCCTCGTCGATGCCTGCAATATGCGGATTGGCGCGCTTCTGTGCCTCCACCGTGCTTTCCCAGCGCGGGTGCCGGCCGCCGGGCTGGTAATCGTGGCCGGAAAAGAGACGGGTCTCCTCGGGCAGCGACAGGATGGCCTGGATCGAGTGCCAGAGGGCGGCAGCGCTGCCGCCCGGGAAATCCGTGCGCGCCGTGCCGGAATCCGGCGTGAACACCGTGTCGTGCACAAAGGCGGCGTCACCGATCACATAGGTGATCGAGGCGAGTGTGTGCCCGGGCGAAAAAATCACGCGGGCTTTAAGCGCACCGATCTCGAACGTGTCGCCATCGGCAAACAGCCGGTCCCATTGCGAGCCGTCGGTCGCGAGCCCCGGCCAGTTGTAGATCTCCTTCCAGAGCGTCTGCACGTCGGTGACATGGGCGCCGATCGCCGTCGGCGCGCCGGTCTTCTCATGCAGATAATGCGCGGCGGAGAAATGATCGGCATGCGGATGCGTGTCGAGGATCCACTCGACCGTCAGCCCTTCGCTTTCGATATGAGCGAGGATGGCATCTGCATTGGCCGTTCCCGTCGCCCCCGACATCTCGTCGAAATCGAGCACCGGGTCGATGATGGCGCAGCGTTTCGTTGCCGGGTCGGAAACGACATATTGCACACTGCAGGTGCGGGGCTCGAAGAAGGCCTTCACATCAGCCACCTGCCCTGACCGCTTTTCCAGCCAGCGTCGCGCGCCGGCAAGATCAAAACCGAGGTTTTGACCGAAGGCCTCGACATCTCCGGGCTTCATCCGCCCGTCGAGCACCTCGCCCAGCGCATAAAGCGTCAACGCCCGCGTGCCGCTCTTGCAATGGGCGACGACCGGTCCCTTGGCCTCGGCCATCGCCGTCTGGAAGGCGCAGATATCGGCCTCGGTGATTTCGGTCCCCTTCACCGGCACGAAGCTGTAGGCGAGCCCGGCGGCAGCGGCGGAAGCCTTTTCCGCCGTATTGCCCGGCTGTCCCGGCTCCTCGCCATCCGGCCGGGCATTGATGACGGCAGCAAAGCCATCAGCCGCGAAGGCGGCAAAACCTGCGGCGTCGGGCTGGCCCGCCACCGATATCAGCTCATTGACCTTCACGGATGTCATCGAAGTCCCCGCGCTGCCCTCATCGGGCATTATCGCATGTATATCGATACAATCTCACAAGTATATTGCCGAACGCAAGAATAGGCGCTTGGTATTCCTCCGTGCATGTCGCCGGCCTGAAGAGCCTGACAACGCCGGCGGGAGACGCCGCCCAAACGCCCGCCCGGCCCGGCTTTGCATGTCAAAACGACAGCGTTGCCGCACCTTCCTTGATCTCGGCATGCATGGCGCTGGCGCCGACGATGACGATCCCGTCGAGTAAGTCTTCCTGCGTATAACCGCGCGAGGTCACACAGGGTGGGCAAGCCCAGATCGTGCCGCCGCGCTGCTGGAAATTCTCGATCAGGCTCGACAGCGGATCGAGCGGTGGCACATGCGTCATGCGCTGGCCGCCCTTGCGCACCAGGTCGATCCCGGTGCTGGTGAGGAATACCGAGACCTTCAGCCCGGCGGTGATGCCGCCATTGGCAATGGTGAAGGCGACGGAGGACAGTTCGGATTCGATGCCTTTGGTGACGAGCACGACCAGTTTGTCGCATTGAGTTTGCATAGTATTCTCCTTCAGCGGGTTTGAACGCACTGATGATAGGAGGACGCGCGGCGCGCGTATTTGGCCGGAATGCGTGAAGCCTTGTCCGAAAATCCAGACGCTGCGGGTGTTGCGCGCGAAGACGTGCTGTCGGCGCTGCTGTCGACGATCCGCCTTTCGGGGTCGCTGCAGTTCTGCTTCATGCCGACGGGCGACTGGCAGACCGATGCCACGCCGTCGCTGGCAGGCCTTTCGGCCAAGGCCTCGGGCACGATGCCGTTTCACATCGTCGTCGCCGGCAGTTGCTGGCTGAAGACGGAAGACGAAGAAACCGATTTGGAAGCCGGCGACGTGCTGGTCTTTCCCTTCGGCACTGGACATCAGCTCGGCGCGGGAAGAGACGGCATGCTGGTGCTGCCGACCCGCGATCTGCCGCAGAAGCCATGGCGTGAGATTCCCGTGCTGCGTTACGGCGACGAGACACAAGGGGTGCGCCTGCTCTGCGGCTATCTGCAGTGGGACGGGCTGAGCTTCGCACCGCTTCGGCAGGCCCTGCCCAGACTGATCCATGTCAGGACGCGGGCCGCCAATGACGGTGACTGGCTGCGCGCCACCATCCGCCAGATGGTCGAGGAGGTCGACAGGCCGCGTGCCGGTGGCGTCTCGATGCTACCGCGGCTGACGGAAATCATCTTCATCGAAATTCTGCGCCACCAGATCATGATGGCAGAGCCAAGCTCGGTCGGCTGGCTGGCAGCCCTCGCCGACCCCTCGCTCTCGCGCTGCCTTTCCCTCATTCACGACGATCCCAGGCGTGATTGGTCGCTGGAGCAACTGGCGGCGGCATCGGGAATGTCGCGCAGCGCGCTGGCCGAACGCTTCCAGGCGATGCTCTCGACATCACCGATCCGCTATATAAGGGACTGGCGGCTCTACCTCGCAAGCGTGGCGCTCGCCACCTCAGGCCAGCCGATCGCGGCGATCGCCTATGAAGCCGGCTATGCCACCGAAGCCGCCTTCAACCGCGCTTTCTCCCGCGCCTTCGCCACCCCACCAGCCGCCTGGCGGGCGACGGCGCAGGCGTAGAGGGTGATCGGCTCAATAAGCGCCAATGCTCAAGAGAGGTTGGCAGGAAGAAGCCGCGACACTCATGGGTGGAAAGAATCAAAGGATGCGCTAATTAGATCCACCATCAAAATCTGGAGCGCGCCTTGGATTCCGAATCCCCTCAGCCACTCACAGCTCGCTTTCCTGTCGGTGGCGGGGAAATTGGCCGACTGATCCAGACCCGCGACTGGAGCAAGACGCCGCTCGGTCCTCTCGAACTCTGGCCGCAAAGCCTGAAGACGGCCACCAACATGCTCCTGCTTTCACCCGTGCCGATCGTTCTTCTCTGGGGCGAAGATGGCGTGATGATCTACAACGACGCCTATTCCGTCTTCGCGGGCAGCCGCCATCCGGATCTTCTCGGTTCCAAGGTCCGTGAGGGCTGGAGCGAAATTGCCGATTTCAACGACAATGTGATGAAAGTCGGACTGGCGGGGAAAACGCTCGCCTACGAGAACCAGGAGCTGACGCTCTTGCGCCACGGCAGCCCGGCTCCCGTCTGGATGAACCTCGACTATTCGCCCGTCCTCGACGAAAGCGGCAAACCCGCCGGCGTCATCGCGATCGTCGTCGAAACGACGAAAAGCGTCCTTGCCCAGCGCCGGCTGCGCGAGAGCGAAGAGAGGTTCAGGGCGTTCACGACCGCGACGACCGATATCGTCTATCGTATGAGCGCCGACTGGAAGGAGATGCAGCAGCTCGACGGTCGTAACGTTCTCGCCGACACGGCCAATCCGACTGTCGCGTGGCAGGAGGCCTATTTGTTTCCCGAGGACATTCCAGCGATCCAGGCGGTGATCGACGAGGCCATATCAAGCAAGGGTGTTTTCGAATGCGAGCATCGCGTCCGCCGCGCCGACGGCAGCACCGGGTGGGTGCTGTCACGGGCTGTTCCACTCTTGAACGACCCAGGCGCCATTGTCGAATGGTTTGGGGCCGCGACCGATATCACCGAGCGGCGACGCAAGCAGCAACAGCTGGAACTTGTCGTTCATGAACTCAACCATCGCGTTAAGAACAATCTGGCGATGGTGCAGGCTTTCGCATTCCGCACCTTCCGGGATGCCGAAGACATCCCTCGTGCCCTGGACAGTTTCACGGCGCGGCTGGTGTCGCTCGGCCGTGCCAATGATCTGTTGACAGGCGAATTGTGGAGCAGTGCCTCCTTGAAACAGACGCTCGACCAAGCGACCGTTCCGCATCGGCCGGACGGCGGGCGGTGGGAGTTGACCGGAGACGAAATCCGGGTCTCCGCAAAGACGGCGCTGGCGCTGACCATGGCCTTTCACGAACTCGGCACGAATGCCGTCCGCCATGGCGCATGGTCGAATGATGGCGGCGCCGTCAGCGTCAAATGTTCCCTCCAAATCATCGACGGAATGCAACGCTACCGCATAGACTGGAACGAACATGGCGGACCGCCTGTCGAACAACCTAAGCGGAAGGGCTTCGGCACGGTCCTCATACAGCGTGGCCTTGCCGCGGAGACGGGAGGCAATGTGGAGATTTCGTTTGCCGAAAGGGGTTTTTCCTTCAGCCTCGACGCTCCGGCAGACCGTCTTCGGAACGAATGACATGGCCAAGCGTGTTCTTGTCGTCGAAGATGAAATGACCATCGCCATGATGATCGAGGATATGCTCGTGGACCTCGGTCACGAGGTCGTCGCGACAGCCGCGCGTTTGCCCTCGGCGCTGGAGGTTGCGGCCGATGGAAATCTTGATTTCGTCATTCTCGATGTGAACCTGGCCGGGCATCAGTCATTCCCGGTGGCGGCAGTCCTTCAGCAGCGCGGTATCCCGTTTGCCTTCGCAACCGGATATGGGCCAGCGGGTATCGATCCCGCCTTTGCCGGCCGGCCAGTGTTGACCAAGCCGTTCACAACTGCCGACCTTGCCGCTGTCATCGAAAGTGTCGGCTGAGACCCAAGAGGGCCGACGCCCAAGTCCAAGAGCCGCCCCAATGAGACGTGTTGTGGCGGGCGATGGCGCAGGGCTGAGGATCCGATCGACACCCTGATGGACGATCAGCGCGGTTGCGGGCCTGTCAATCCGAGGGCCAGCGTGATGTCGTTGATGATCCCCAGTCGCGCTTCGATCACCGCGATTTTCTCAGGTGTATCGGCACCAAAAGCCTCGATATCGATGAACATTTGCTCGCAGCCGCCTGGCGTGACCGTGCCGAACATCTGGCCGGGTTCCTCGCCTATGTTTCGCCAGCTGTGCGGTACATGTGGCGGCAGAACGACGACGGTTCCCACGGGCGCGTCGAACGCCTCGTCGCCGCATTGGAATCGATAGAGACCGCGAATGACCCGAAAGACTTCGATCTCCCGCGTATGCGTGTGCGGGGCCGGACCATGACCGGGCGGCGTGAAGGTTTCCCACATCCCGAACGCGCCGCCGGTCTCGGCGGCTGTGGCATGGATGACGATCCTCGCGCCGAAGGGCGTCTTCGCCACGCGCTCCTTGCCGGGCAAAGAGACAACGGCATTCCTGAAACTCGACATATCCACCTCCCCCTTGATTACGGGCTTTGGGCCACGCTCACGTCGTCACCCTTGCGGCGCAGGCACGTCGATCATGGCTTCGATATTGTATCCGTCGGGATCGAGAACGAAGCAGGCAAAGTATTTCTCGCTATATTGCGGCCGCGGACCGGGCGCCCCATTGTCCCCAGCGCCGGCTTCGAGCGCGGCCCGATAAAACGCCTCCACTTCCGCTCTGCTTTGGACCCGGAAGGCAACGTGCAAACGCGTCAGAGGCGGCTTGTCGTCGGTGTGCTGGATCTCGAACAGGCTGCCGCCGACGTCGAAGGCCCAGAATACACCCTCCTTTCCGAAGGAGAGGCGATAACCCAGAGGTTCGAAAGCGCGTTCATAGAACAATTTGCTCTTCTGCAGGTCACTCACTGCGATGGTGATATGATCGATCATGCCGTGCCCTCCCTATCGTTCCGCGTCCCATCATAGTTGAATCCCGGCAGCGGAAAAGCCGACAAAGCCCACCCGATACCCTGCCAACGCCGCCCGCCATGAACTCTTTCCGGCCGCTCGACATCGGCATCAATATCAGCCTAAGGTCCCGGGCGGGGATGGACGGGAGGGGATAACCGATGTCCCTCAGCTGGTCGGGCGTCAGGTCTGCCAATGCCTCCGTCTTGCGACGCTCCGCTGCCACTGCCGGAGTAGCTGCCGCTTCAGCGGCTTCTTCGGAACGAAGGGGGCATGCCGGGCTATTACCGCCCCCTTTCGGCTAATTGCGAAACGATGCTGCTTCGTGCGAAAATGCCACGCTATGGATCACACGGGCGAAGTTCTCATTCTCACCGGGCCGCCGGGCTCGGGAAAAACCACGACGGCCGAGGCGCTCGCCCGCGAGCCCGGCTCGCCGAAGGTCCATCTTCATTCCGACGATTTCTGGCATTTCATCAAGAACGGCGTGATCCCGCCCTATCTGCCGGAGGCGCATGAACAGAATATCGTTGTCGTCGACGTGTTGACGAAGGCGGCGGCAGGCTATGCCAGCGGCGGCTACTTCGTCGTCGTCGACGGCATCGTCGGGCCGTGGTTCCTGGAACCGTTCCGGAAAATCGCGGCACCCCTCCACTACGTGATTCTGCGTCCGCCGCTCGATGTCGCCATCCGGCGCTGCCGGGAGCGTGGCGGCGACGCGCTGACCGATCCCGCCCCTATTGCGGCGCTCCATCAGCAATTCTCATCACTTGGCCCGTTCGAGCAACATGTCGTCTCGACGGAGGGGCACGACAGGGAAGACACGTTGCGCAAGGTGATCGAGGCTATGCGCAGCGGCATGTTTCGCCTGGCGTCATAACGCAAGCCCCTCAGCTTTCGGCGCAAGCTGCAGACATTGCCGGGATTCTCTTACCCGATCCCGGTTCGAGCGAGTCGGGAAATTCATGAGCGGACCTCATGAGTTCATGCCGATATCTCCGGCTAATCGCCGCCGGGCTTTGCCCTATCTTGGGATCAAACCTGGGAAGGAGGACTTGAAATGATCAAGCGCAAGCTCGGCCAAAGAGGCCCTGACGTATCGGCGATCGGCTTCGGCTGCATGGGGCTGAACTATCATCGCGGGACGGCGATGGAGCGCGGTGATGCCGTCGCGCTCCTGCGGGCGGCCCACGACCGGGGTGTCACCTTCTTTGACACTGCCGAAGCCTACGGGCCGTTCACCAACGAGGAACTCGTCGGCGAGGCGCTGGCGCCGATCCGTGATGAGGTGGTGATCGCGACGAAATTCGGCTTTAGGGATGGCCGGCCGGAAGTTGGTCTGGATAGCCGGCCGGAACGCATCCGTGTGGTCGTCGAAGAAGCCCTCAAGCGGCTGCGCACCGATCGCATCGATATCTTCTACCAGCATCGGGTCGACCCGGCCGTACCGATCGAAGAGGTGGCAGGCACGGTGAAGGATCTGATCGGCGCCGGCAAAGTGCTGCATTTCGGCCTGTCAGAAGCGGGCGTCGAAGCAATCCGCCGCGCCCATGCCGTCCAGCCGATCACCGTGTTGCAAAGCGAATATTCGCTGTGGTGGCGCAACCCGGAACAGGAAATCCTGCCCGTCGTCGAAGAGCTCGGCATTGGCTTCGTGCCCTATAGCCCGCTCGGCCGCGGCTTCCTCACCGGCAAGATGGACGAGAACACCAGTTTCGAAGGCGGCAACGACCACCGCAAGACCAATCCGCGCCTCTCGGCCGAAAACCGCAAGGCAAACCAGCCGGTGGTCGATGCGATCGAGGTCATCGCCGCTCGCAGAAACGCGACCGCGGCCCAGATCGCCATTGCTTGGCTGATGGCCCGCAAGCCTTGGATCGTCCCCATTCCCGGCACCACCAAGCTGCACCGGCTGGAAGAGAATATCGCTGCCGCCGACATCACCTTCACATCGGAGGAACTGGCCGAGATCGACGCGGTCTTCTCAGGCATCGAGATCCACGGCGACCGCTACTCCGCAACATCGGCAGCCCGCGTCACGCGGTGAGCCGACGACACTGATCGTTCGATGCGACAGCACGAACGTTCTTGTCTGGTGCGCCGGCGTTGGATGGATGCAAGGAGCAGCGTTGCGGCGTGTCCTTCGAGGCTCCGCCCTATGGGCTGCGCGCCTCAGGATGAGGGCCGTTGGAGGCTGCCGCATTCCCAACAACAGGCGTGAGTGGACGCGGCAACCCCTCTTCCGTCATGCTCGGGCTTGTCCCGAGCATCTGCAATCGGTGCAGCAGAGCCTCGGCAAAAGGCTGACATGACGGAAGAGCGAGGCGGCGTTCGCGTCAAACTGAAACCGCCCGCGAGAAAACGCGGGCGGTTGCATCGTGTGGCACGCGCCTCAAGCGCGGATTATCAGTCCTGCCCCTGCAGGCGGTCCATCACTTGCAGCAGCAGATCGGCGCAGACCTTCATCGGTTCGTCCTCGGCGCATTTGAGATCGATCCGGGTATTCCCGTCCTCGATCCGGAAATGCGCTGCCTTGGACGGCGGTGGCGGTGGCGGGCGATGACCGCGGAAACCACGGAAGCCCATGTCGCCTCTCCGACCATGCCAGCGGTAATCGGGGCGATCTCCCGGCCGCGCATCCGGCCGGTCCGTCATCTGCTCATCGTCATCAGGAGTGGACGGAGACGGCGGAGGAGGAGGCGAGCCGGGTTCGGCCGCTGCCGGTGGGGTTCCGGCGGTTGGCGGAGCGGGCGGCTGTTGGGCAAAAGCGGTGCCGGCGAGTGCGGCAAGGGCAAGGCCTGATAGAAGAAGTCGTTGCATGGAAGCGTTCCTTTCGGAGTTGTGAGGCGTGTCTGTAAACACCGCAGCGCGGCTTTGGTTCACGCCCGTCAGGGCCTGTGATCGAAATCCGCAAATCGTCTGTGCGGCGGACCTTTCGGCGGACGCAGCGCTTCGGTTCGTCCATCCTGGCGAACGAGGTAGCTCGCATGCACGAAGCCGTCGTCGAAGCGTCCCTGGACGGTGACGGCTTCATCCTTCGTGACAAGATCCCCGTCCTCGCCGGCCCGGCCGGTTTCAACAAGCGCCTTGCCGCTCTCGTCCTGCAACACGAACTTGTTGCCGTAGATCTCGGCAACCTTGCCCTTGATGGTAACGAGGCTGGTGGCCGGCATGGCCGAAATCGCCACCGGCGTCAGCGGCGCCATTTCGGGCATGGGACGCATCATCTTCACGGCGCTCGCGCCCCCGGCAGCGCCGATAACAAGCGCCACGGCGGCAGCGATCACCGGGATCGCCAGCCGGCGCCGGCGGTGTTCTGGCGGCACGGGCGTGGCGGCACCTTCGGGATGCCCGTTGTCCTGGTCTTCGTTCGGCATATATCTGCTCCTTGCTTCAGTAATGGCTGCAATCTAGCCGCCCCACCCCCTCGCCTGCCTGAACCTCTCCGTTCAGATTGAGTTAAGCTCGGCCCGATAGTTTTGGCCCGTTCCCTGAGACGCCCTGCGATGAAAGCCCTGCCCCATGCGCGTACTGCTCGTCGAAGATGACGAAGACCTGAGCGGCCGGATCGCCGCCGTGCTGCGATCGGAAAACTTCGTCGTCGATATCGCGCGCAACGGCGAGGACGCTCTCCATGCGGGCCTCACCGAACTCTTCGATGTTGCGATCCTCGACCTCGGCCTGCCGAAGATCGATGGCGTCAGCGTGCTGAAGGGCTGGCGCGAGGGCGACCGCAACCTGCCGGTTCTGGTGCTGACGGCGCGCGACGGCTGGCCGGACAAGGTCTCGAGCTTCAAGGCCGGCGCCGACGATTTCCTTGCCAAACCGTTCAAGGTGGAGGAACTGGTGCTGCGCCTGCGCGCGCTCGTGCGCCGGGCGTCCGGTCACGCCGCCTCGCGGCTCGTCTGCGGCGCGTTGGTCTTTGATGCCCAGCTCGGCACCTTCGAGCTCGACGGCCTGCCGCTGAAGCTGACAGCGCTGGAATGGCGGGTTCTCTCCTGCCTGATGCTGCGCAAGGAGATGATCGTCGACCGGCGCGAACTCACCGAGCGCGTCTATGACGGCGATGCCGAAGTCGACTCCAATTCCATCGAAGTCATCATCGCCCGCCTGCGCAAGAAGCTCGGGGGTGAACGCATCGAGACGATGCGTGGCCGTATCGAGACGGTGCGCGGCCGCGGCTATATGCTGACGGCAGCAGCGGCACCATGAAGGCCGCCTCCCTCAAACCGAAATCGATTGCCGGTCGGCTGCTGATGTTCTCCGGCATCTTCGTGACGCTAGCGCTGGTCGTTGCTGCCATCGTGCTGTGGCTGGCGCTGAAGACGGTGGTGCGCGAGCAGGTCGATCAGCGTTTGGACACCCAGATCGGCGCCTTGGCCGCTGCTGTGACGCGCGACGCTCAAGGGAAGATTGTCCTTTCCGCGCCGCTCGATGCGCCGCCCTTCGATCGCCCCTCATCCGGCTGGTACTGGCAGATCGACGACGGGCAACAGCGCCTGACCTCCCGCTCCCTGATGAACGGCACGATAGACGCGCCGCCGCCCCGGCAGGATCTGCGCCATGTGCTGATGGGCATGCCGACATCAGGCAGGGGCGGTGATCGCGGCAGTGGACCGCTTTATCTTCGCCAGGCCATCCGCAGCATCGAAGGCATGACGCTGACGATCACCGCGACAGCGCCGATGATCGCCCTCGTCGGCCCGGCGCTGCGCGCGCTCTTCTGGCTGGTTCCCTGCATGCTGCTGCTCGGCCTCGTGCTGATGGCCGGCACGCTCTGGCAGATCCGCTTCGGCCTCAGCCCGCTGAAATCCATGGCGGCCAATATCGATGCCATCAACCGAGGCGAACGCGCCCGCCTGCCCGACGAGGCGACCAAGGAGCTTGCGCCGCTCTCGGCGAAGACCAACGCGCTGCTGGTGGCCAACGAAGAGCGGCTCGCGGCAACCCGCATGCAATTCGCCAATCTCGCCCACGGCCTCAAGACGCCGGTGGCGAGCCTGCTGCTGGCGCTCGACGAGAAAAACGATCCGCAAGGCGCAATGCGCAACCTCGCAGCCCGCATCGACAACCGGATCAAACACCACCTCGCCGCCGCCCGCCGCGTGATGGCCTCGTCGGACAATGTCGTCAGCACCGACGTGGCGACTTCGGTCGCCGATCTGCACCGGGCGATCGGCCAGATCCACGCCGAGCGCAACATCGCCTTCGACACCGATATCGCGCCGGGCCTGCGCGTCGCCTGCGACGAAAGCGATGTCGAGGAAATGCTCGGCAACCTGATCGACAACGCCTTCAAATGGGCCGCCTCCCACGTGAAAGTCAGTGCCCGCCGCAACGGCCCGACCGCCCGCATCACCATCGAGGACGACGGCCCCGGCATCCCCCCGGACCGCCTCGCTGCTGTGCTGCTGCCGGGTGTGCGCGAGGACGAGCATGTGCCGGGCAATGGGTTTGGGCTGAGTATCGTCAGCGAGCTGGCGGGGTTGTATGGCGGGTCGCTGGTGCTGGAGGCGAACGGGGCGATGGGGTTGCGGTGTGTGTTGTGTTTGCCGGCGGCGGTGGGGCTGGTCCTGCGTGATGACGACAAGCTAACCAATGGCATCATTCGTTCAGATGAGCTCAACCCGTGACAAGGCTGTGGAGGCGGCGCCAAGCGATCGTGCTTCGGAGGGCCGGGGCCGCTTCAGCTATATCCGCCAGTAATGCTGGAAGTTCGTGGGGCACGTAAGAAGGCTGTAAGCCGATAACCCGATCCGCGACATCCAGAACTTTCATGTGGCCAACGTTTCGCAAAGGGGTCGACTTTGTCAGCGTCCGCAGTACAGCCGACATATCCCGCCTCTTCGAAGGTTTCCTGCCGCACTCGCGGCATCGGCCTGACGCAGGGATGTCATCGTTGCCGCCAGCATCACGGCCGCGATCAGCTGGTCGTGTTTCAGATAGGTCATCAGTGCCACCCCTCTTCTTCAAATCGCCATCTATCCTGCGTGTTATTGTTGATCAGGGAATCAAAAAATGACCGGTAGCTAAACGTGGCAGAGTCGGAAAAACGTGATGACAAGTTTACTTGGACATATGCAATCTGGTTTTTGCCGTACCTGTCGCAAATTTGGCTATGGTGGCTGGCCCCCAAATGGGACTGGTGGATCATCGGCCTTATCACTCTCGCGCTGACCGTGATCGCCATCGCCGGTTCCATCTGCATCAACTTGGCGCGGCGGCGCTGGTGGCGTGTCGTGTCGCTCTTGATCACACCCCTTCCGTGGCTAGTCATTTTTTACATCGTTGCTGTTACCGGCATAACGCCCGACAGCGTTCGATTTGCTTTGAACAAGCAAGCGTATCTGGCAGAGATCGAACGAACCGATGTGACGAGCGGTGAGCCGCGATTCAGGACATTTGCATTGGACAGTATGTTCAAGGCGACAACATCCACGACGCTTGTGTACGATGAGAGTGATGAAATTGCCCTGCCCAGCGGCGAGCAATCCGCCGCCTGGCAACAGCGAACCCAAAAATTGTGCTCGGAAAAGAAAGAATGCGTCAATCTCTATCCTGGCTCGGACTGGCCTTTCAGCGTCAGCAAGGTTGGCGAACACTTCTATATTGTGTATCAAAACTTCATTGACGCGTTTCCCTAGCGACCGATCGTCATTGCCGGGACAAGGCCGGCTGTCCTGCGATCCGCGTCCTGTCATCGGTGCTTCTGCGTCTTCCAGTTTTGCGCTTTCCACCGCGGGTCGGCTCGCGATCGCGAGGAAGTCGTCGCAAAGGCGCGCGCGAGAAAAGCGGTCCGGTTCGCGTAAGGGAGTCCTGTCACGGCCGCCACCTCGCCGATGGGGCAGGAAACGCACGATAGCGTTTTATCTCGATGGGATGCCCGCTTTTGGCGCAAGGCTGCTTTCGTGACCTATCCCTGAAGCGTAATTCTCAGCTCCCGGCATAATGCTCCCTTCCTCAAAGCCACAACCCAGCCCCCTTCCCGATAACCGCTCCCGCCGAGACGTCTTTCGCCTCGCCTCTGCCTTGTTGCTCGCGTATCCTGACGCCCGATTCGCCGTCCGCATACGAGGGTGGGCATGAACGAAGCATCAAAGGAGAGCGCGATGACGGACGCCAAGAGCGGCATTTCTGGACTACGGCCGCATATTACAGTCATTGGCGTCGGTGGCGGTGGCGGCAATGCGATCAACAATATGATCGCGGAAAAGCTGGCGGGCGTCGAATTCGTCGCCGCAAACACGGATGCGCAGGTGCTGGCCACCTCCAAGGCGACGCGCCGCATCCAGCTTGGCGCCAATGTGACGGAGGGTCTCGGAGCCGGTTCGTTGCCTGAGGTCGGCCATGCGGCTGCCGAAGAGTCGCTCGATGAGATCATGGATCACCTAGCCGGCTCGCACATGTGCTTCGTCACCGCCGGCATGGGCGGCGGAACGGGTACGGGTGCCGCACCTGTCATCGCCCGCGCTGCGCGTGCCGCCGGCATCCTGACGGTCGGCGTCGTCACCAAGCCCTTTACCTTCGAAGGCAACCGCCGCATGCGGATGGCGGAAATCGGCATCGAGGCGCTTCGCCAGGCGGCCGATACGGTTATCGTCATTCCCAACCAGAACCTCTTCCGCATCGCTGATGCAAAAACGACGTTCGCCGATGCCTTCATGACGGCCGACCGCGTGCTTTATGCGGGCGTCGGCTGCATTACCGATCTGATCGTCAAGGAAGGCCTGATCAACCTCGATTTCGCCGACGTGAAATCGGTCATGTCAGGCATGGGCCGTGCGATGATGGGCACTGGCGAAGCCTCCGGTGAAAGCCGCGCGATGAAGGCGGCGGAAGCGGCGATTGCCAACCCGCTTCTCGACGATATCTCGATGCGGGGCGCCAGGGGCGTGCTGATCTCGATTTCCGGTGGTTCGGATATGACGCTGTTCGAAGTGGACGAAGCGGCAAGCCGCATTCGTGACGAAGTCCAGGAAGACGCCGATATCGTCGTCGGCGCGATCTTCGACCGCAGCCTCGACGGCAAGTTCCGCGTCTCGGTCGTCGCGACCGGCCTCGAAGGCAGCCCCCTGCCCGCATCCGCGCCTCACGCCGCCGAGCAGATCCAGACGCGCACGCTACAGTAAGCGCAGCGGCGCGACATATCCGAGCACGACAGCCTGCCGCGTCTTTTCAGACGCGCGGCGCCGTCGTGCTTCAATGTCATGCGCTCCGGGGAAATCGGCGCGATCACCGGTCGTTGATTCGCGATCACCTGTCGTTGATCGTGGGAAGGTGCGTTTCGACCTCTACGCGGCGCTTGTCATCCAACGGCTCAATGTGCTTCTGCCAAAAGGCCTCGGCCTCCGGCGTATCATCATCCCAGTGGCGAATCTTGACGATATTGTCATCGATCTTGGCCAGCCGTTTGCCGCCAAGCCGCAGGTATTCGTCCGCCAGTTCTTTCGATCGGGTCGTTTGCATGTCGTGTTCCTCCATAGGCGAACCGAAAGGCCGATCGTCATTACCGGGTTGGCCGGCAATCGGCATCCCCGTTATCGGCGCTTCTGCGCCTTCCGGGTAAACAGTACGGCGGGATCATGGTTCCAAATCATCGGCCAAAACCGGTCCACGCGGCCGGCTGAAGGCGTCGGCCGCCATCCATGTTCCGCACGGCCCGCCGCTCTTGCTGCCGGGACAGCCGGAGACGCCTCGTACTGGCTGGAGAGCGGCCTTGTCCGGAACGGCAAGACTGCATACGTCCACAAAGGACGCTCTAACACTTTCAATCCTAGCATCGGCCCGAAAATCGATTCCGATTTTCGGGCCGATGCGCTAGGAGAACAGCACGTCCGAGATATTGTGCACCACTGCGATTTCGTCGGTCCCGGTGTTGGTGAGGTAGAGATTATCCGCCGCTGAGTCATAGACCACGTTGGTGATCAAGTCGTCTCCCGGTATGGCGATGTTGACGTCAACCGTTGTCTTGACCCCGGTTTCGAAGTCGAAGGCCGTGCCGATATGCTCGCTGCTGGAGGAATCGCCGAAGAAGAACGTGCCGTCGACGGCAAAGCCGTAGCCGAGCCCGCCCGCCGAAAAGGTCTTGGATTCGATCGGGCTCAGCGTTTCGGGATCGATTTTGGAGACCTGCCAGGTGGAGTCATCGATGCGGCCGACGACGTAGATGCCGGTCGAATCCTGCATCGTATTGACGGCCGTGAATCCACCCCAGTCGAACGTACCCGCCCAATTCTCGCCGATAAGGCCCGGGATCGGGTCGCCCCGCTGATCGGACGATCCGTCGGCGGCATCCCACTTTGCGAGATAGGTCTGATCGGGGAAAGGGTCCTCCTCGCCTCTCGCCTCGTTGGTTCTTCCGATGATCTCGCCGCCGCGGACCGAAAAATAGGTTCCGCCGATGTCATATTCGCCCTTGTCATAGTCGCCGAGAGAGATGGCGCCGCTGGCGTTGTCGGCTTCAAATGCCGCGGCGTTGTCGTAAATGCTCACCATGGAATCATCTGGGAAACCATGGCCGGAGCTGACGTAAAATTTGCCCGTCAGCGGATCGACCGCGACCCCCTGGAGTTCGTAATGGTCCAGGAAGGGGCGCACCACATCCGCCTGGGCCTCGACATGATTGGTATTCAACGACTTCCCGTCCGTCACGCCGTCGACGGTCAGGGTGATCACGCCGGCATCCGCGTGACCGGCGCCGTCGGAGACCTTGTAATATTGGAGTTTCTCCGTGACATGCTCGCCATCGTCGAGGCCCGCCTTCACGGCCGGATCGAGATCGTAAGTGAAGCTTCCATCGCCTGCGAAATGGAAGGTGCCGAATTCACCCGCCACGTCGGTCGTCTGCCCTTGCCCCTGACCGGCAGGAATGCTGGTGCCCTCGACCGAGCGCAGGAAGAGCGTGCCCGCCTCTCCCGGGTGATCATTGGCGAGCACGTTGCGGGCCATCTCGCTTCCTTCGCGGAAGGAGAAGGCGTCGTCGACCGCGACCGGCGGGCTCGTGACCCCGTGAATGTCGAGCGTGAAATGGCCGACATCGGTATTGCCGGCGCCGTCGGAGATCTTGTAACCGATCGTCTCCGTCAGCGTCATCCCGTCAACGAAGCCCGCCTTGGCAGGCTCGTTCAGCGTATAGGTGTAGGAGCCGTCGGCCCTGACGTGAAACGTGCCGTATTCACCCTCGATATCGGTGACCTGCCCGGCCGTCTTGGCAAGAACGCGCTCGCCATCGAAGAAGTTGAGGAACATGTTGCCGGAGCCCCCGGCCAGATCATTGTCCAGCAGATTGCCCGAGATCACGTCATTCTCGGATGCGCTGCTGACATCGCCGACCGCCACAGGTTTTGCAAGCTCTGTCATGGATATCTCCTTCAAGATCCATTCGCCTTAGTCTATCGGAGGAAAGCAGCTGAGATCGGATTGGTCAATAAATTTTCTATCAAGAGTAGTATTTTAGCTTTTAACAGCTTTGCCATGCCTTGGGGGGTTCGCCCCAGGCGGATGCCGCCGACGCAGACAACACCATCAAGACCGACGCCGCGATCAAGACCGCTGCACGATATGAATTCATTGAAATCCCCATCCGCACGGCTCAAATCTTGCGCGCGTCGATGCACAGCTTCACTGGAGATTTGTCGGGATTGAGGCGATGACGAACGCTATGTAATCGACTGAAATTGCGACCGCCGACCGTTTGCAAAGCAGCCGCGATCGTCGCGATAGGCAGTCTGCACCTCAACAATTGCTGGAAAAGGAACGAGGCTCAATCCGAAGGCTGTACTCTGCTTGACTCCCCGAAAAATTAAATGTTTGTTCAAGCAAAAATTGAGGGTTTACAGTGAAAAGTATTTTTTCTTATTTGATTGCAGCGGCGATGATTGCACTTTGTGGCTGCGCCACAACCTCCGACAGCTTTCGGCAGAAGTCCGTATCCAAAACGGTGCTCAGCGGTGAGAAGACGAAGTTGGGCCAGACCTGGCATGTCAACAAAGACTGCAGCTTTGTCGGTTATCTGCCTACTCACGTCATCGAACAACCCAAGCACGGGCGTTTCCAGCTCGTCCGCGAGCCGGTCTTTCCCTACGAAAAGGGAGAGCTTGCGAAATGCCGAACCGTCAAGGTGCAAGGCGAGGTTGGCTACTATATTTCGGAACAAGGCTACATCGGCAGCGACAAGATCGTTGTCAGATCTCCCTCCGGAAATGGGAGGCTCGACGAGACCATCATGAATGTGAATGTCGTCAAGTAGCGGGCCCCGGCCCGGCGGTCCAACATTCAGCCGCCGGGCACGCCGCTTTTCACACGAGCTTCAGCACCCATTCTTGGCCGTCCTGCGGCCCCTAAATTGCGATCGTCGACCGCTTGCAGCGCAGCCGCGTTAGGTCTTTTCACAGACTGCACCTCAATAATTCCTGGAAGCGAAACAGGGGTTCAATCCAGAGCCTGTACTCTTCTTGACTTCCCGAAAAATTCAATGTTTGTTCAAGCAAAAGTTGAGGGTTTACAGTGAAAAGCATTTTTACATATTCGATATTGGCAGTCGCAACAATTTCTCTTTCGAACTGCACGACGACGTCAAATGTCAGACACGATTCTCACCGGATGACGGCACGCAGCGGCGAAAGGACGTCGGTGCTGCAGAACGCTCACCTCAATGGCGACTGCAAGTTTATTGACTATCCTCGTGTAGACATCGTGGAGCAGCCCAAGCATGGGCGCATCGAGATTGTCCACCAGCCGGTTACCGCTGATTCAGGCGGCAAGAAGATGAAATGCGACAAAGTCAAAGCGGATGGCGTTGCTGTCTATTACATATCGCAGCCAGGCTACGTCGGCAGTGACAGGTTCATTCTCAGGACTCCCGAAGAATCTGGCCGCATCGAAGAGGGCGTGGCGAACGTGAGGGTCGTCAAGTAGGATAACCTGGCCGGTGCCGGCGGTCGAACATCGCGCCGCCGGACACCGCGATTTTCATGAGAGGTTCGGCGCCTACTCTTGACCGTCCTTCGGCCCCTTCGCATAGTCACAGATCGACGTAGAATAGAGTGTCTTCCCCGCAAATTCGGTCTTCGACAATCCGAATTCGTAAATGCCGAATTTGTCGCTGTGGTAGTAAAACGCAGCGTTGAGGAAATCCCCCAGACGCCCGCAGTCCCCCATGCCGGCGCCTGTATAGACCGATAGAGTCTTCCCCTTGAACGTCCCCTTCAGCACCTTGTCGACCTCAAAGTCGCCGCGCGTCAGCCGTGGCACCTCGCCTTCGGATCGAGGATCTGGAATCTCGACGCCGAAAGTCACCAGCTTCATACGGCCTTTCACGACCAAATCAGCTTCTGCAAACTTGTCCTTCGCGGACGACCGTCCGCAACTGCAGGCGGATGCTGCTGACGCCGACAGCACCATCAAGACCGACGCGGCGACCAAGACCGCGGCACGACATGAATTCATTGAAATCCCCCATCCGCGCAGCATCAATCTTGCGCGCGTCGATGCACAGCATGACGGCAGATTTGTCCGGATTGAGGCGATGACGAGCGCTATATCATCGATCGACCAACCGCCCTCGCCTCAGCCCACCACCCCCTTGATCTTCGCCGCATCCTCCGCCGTCGCCGGGTTGTAGACCACCATGCTGAGATCCGGCCGCCCATCCACCTGGAAGGCGGAATATTCGAAAGCGAGTGGGCCGAGGATGGGGTGTTTGATGTGCTTGGCGCCCTCGCCATGGGTGCGCACGTCGTTGTCGCGCCACATCGCCAGGAATTCGGGGCTCTTGCGGCAGAGTTCGTCGACAAGGGGCTCGACCTCGGCCGCAGCACCCGCGCGGGCCGCATCCACGCGGAAGGCGGCGACGACGAAGCGGGCAACACTTTCCCAGTCGTACTGGGCGGCGCGTACGCGCGGATCGAGGAAGATAAAGCGCAGCACGTTGCGCTCTTCCGGCGGCAGCGCGCCGTAATCGGTTAGAAGTACAGTCGCCGCCCTGTTCCAGGCAATCACGTCCCAGATGGCGTTGCGGATCAGCGCCGGGCTCGGGTCGAGCGCATCGAGCACGCCCTGCAACCTCGGCGTCACACCCTCTTGCCTGTGGTAGCGCACCTCGGGCGGCCGGCCGAGACCAATGAGGAAGAGATGTTCGCGCTCGACATCAGTCAGCATCAGCGCGCGAGAGATCCGGTCGAGCACGTCGGCAGACGGCGCCCCGCCACGCCCCTGCTCCAGCCAGGTGTACCAGGTCGGGCTGATGTTGGCCCGGCCCGCCACCTCCTCGCGCCGCAGACCAGGCGTTCGCCGCCGCTCCCCCGCAAAGCCGAGGGCGGCGGGATCGAGCCTCACGCGGCGGTCCTTCAGATAGGTGCCGAGCCGATTGTCCGAGGTGACGAATTCACCCATCCTGTTAGCCTTTATACTATGATAATGTCACTACTTTACCATGATACAGGCAAGGCAGATATGTGTCTCCAGCAAAACTGGAGATATCACATGCGCGTATTCGTCACTGGAGCCACCGGTTGGGTCGGCTCGGCCGTCGTCGATGAACTGATCGCTGCCGGGCACAAGGTGTTGGGCCTCACCCGCTCTGACAAAGGAGCGGATCAACTGGCGGCTGCTGGTGCCGCAGTCCATCACGGCACGCTCGATGATCTCGAAAGCCTGAAGAGCGGTGCGGCTGATGCAGACGCCGTGATCCATACGGCCTTCAACCACGATTTCTCGAAATTCGCCGAGAACTGCGCCGGCGACCGACGCGCCATCGAGGCGCTCGGCGAGGCCCTCCAAGGTTCCGATCGTCCGCTGCTGGTCACGGCCGGCCTCGGCTTTGCCCCCGGCCGCGTCGGCACTGAGAAGGATCCGCCCATGCCGACGTCGGAGACTTACCCTCGCGCCTCCGAAATCACCGCGGTATCGCTTGTCGCGCGTGGCGTGCGCGCCTCCACCGTCCGGCTCCCACCCTCGGTGCATGGCCATGGCGATCACGGCTTCGTGCCGATCCTGATCGATTTGGCCAGACGCAAAGGCGTCTCGGCCTACATCGGCGAAGGGCAGAACCGCTGGCCGGCTGTGCACCGGCTCGATGCCGCCCGGGTTTATCGCCTGGCGATCGAGCGTGGCGCCGTCGGCGGCCCGTTCCTGGCGGTCGCGGAAGAGGGAGTTGCCTTCAGGCACATCGCCGAGGTCATCGGCCGGCGGCTCGATGTGCCCGCCGTCTCGCTGTCGCGGGAAGAGGCGGCAGAGCATTTCGGCTGGTTCGGAATGTTTGCCGGCTTCGACATCCCGACCTCAAGCGAGCATACCCGCGCGCTGCTCGGCTGGCAGCCGCAGCAGCCCGGCCTCCTCGCCGATATTGACCATCCGGCCTATTTCGGTGGGTAGCGGAACCGTGCCGCTATATAAAAATGGAGCATTTCCGTGACTGGAGAAAACGGAAATGCCTCCCGGCTTGGCTCGTGAGGAGAACCAGCGACAGCCCGAGCTAGTGCGACCGGCTCTCGTTCCTGTCGGCGGGATCGTAGTTGATGTCCCAATCCTTCTCGGGCTTTTTCTTGCCGGGCGGGTTCTTGTTCACCGTCGCATCTTCCGAGCCGGTGATGACAGTCGGCTTGGCGCTGGCAACGCCACTGCTTTTTCGGTCGGCCCGCGACTTGGCGAACTGGCCAGCCGCGTCTTTCTCGGGGTTGGCCATGTCAATCGCCTTTCTGCTTCAGCGCGTCACTGATATTCTTCGTCTCGGGGTCGCGATTGTTTTCGCCATGTGCGTCGCGGTCGCGATCCGGATCATCCTTGGCCTTCATGTAGCCGCGAGGTTTATTTCCCTTCGGCCCTTCCCAGCGGGGAGACTGGTCGGTGGTGCCGGGGGCGCCGTCTTTCGGTGTCGTCATGCCCATTGTGATTCCTCCTTGGTTGGTACAGGGAAAACCGAAAAGATCAGCAACTGTTCCCGCGGCAACACTTTCGCGTAAAGCGGCTTACCGTATCGAGGCGAGCGTGGCGCAGCAGAAGGCAAGCAAGGTGACCGCGGCGTTGATCGCGTGGGAATATTCCCATTGAGCGCGAAGGCTTTCCCAATTCTCCGGCTGCACTGTCCAGTTCTCCGTCGCCGCGTTCGCCGGCTGGGTGAAGACCATAAAGATGATGAGGTTGAGCGCGATCAGCGCTGCTGCCGCGATCGACAGCATCATGGCTGTACCGTCAGCCCTGAGCGCCACGGCATTGCCGATATTCGCCAGAAGCGCCAGCGGCAAGAGGAGACCGACGATCCACCATCCGGCATAGGCCTGCTGCGCGACGAAATAATCCGCCTTCGCCATCCCGATCTTGTTCAAGAGCGCGAAAGCGTGCGCTGCAGGTGCTGCGAGCGCCAGGCCCGTTATGATGACGGCAAGGAGTCTCATGGCGGATAAACCGGCCGCGAGGCGATGGGTTCCTGCAGAAAATATGGAACAGTGTCGTCCGCCAACGGTTGACCATTGGTCCACCTCAAACATGGAGCCGAAAATGAGCAAGACCAACGCTCGTCAACTTCAGAAACGCGCCGAACAGCAGGTGAAGAATACCAGCGCCGGCGGACATCTCGGCGGCACATATTTCGGACAGCAACCGGACGGAAAAACCGCCTCGTCGACCAACAACGACAGCGCCAAGGCGCGGCCGAACGACGGAAGCAAATAGGGTCGCAGGCCTCCTCACCTAAGCAAAGAATTCTCCTGCGCCCAGGGATCTGGGCGCCTCGTCTGCTCGCGCCAATCCACCTCGCTATTGATCGGCGACGCCTCAGCGCTAGCTTCTGCTCGCGGCCGACCGGGCGCGGGGAATACAATCTTTGGGCGAAGGTGGAGGGGCGACGTGGCATCCTATTCGATTGACGATGCGATCCGGGAACTTGCGCCCGCTCTCGGCAAAGCGCCGGCGGGCGCGGTCAGCGGCGAATGGACAGCCACCACGCTGCAGGCGGGGCATTCCTCCCGGACGGGCGGCTACCGCGATGCCGAGGGAAATTATGTCCCGGAGGCCTCCAGGCATCCGCTCGATATCATCTCGGATGTCATCGAAAAGCTGGGGGAATCAGGGGTGCCCCGCTTTAACAAGGTAGTAATCCAGTGGAAGAAGCCGAAGTTTCCCTTCATGCGGGGAGAGATCACGCTCGAAACGAGCTATGACCGGACGATCGTGCCGCGAGGGCCTGACGACCCGATCTACGAAACCACCGCCGCTGTCCGGCGCGCCTTCTGGCAGAGCCGCGGTACAGTGCAGGAGGACTTTGCCGCTGAGCGCGGAACGGCCAACATTCACGCCCAGACAAAATGGTTCGGCCCGCATCGCCGCATCCTCGCCATCCATGCGCCGGGAAGGCTGACACTTGCTACCGACGGGCTGTCGACCCCCTGGGCCGGCATATCCGAGCCGGAGAACGGCGTCGAATGCGAGCTTTTCATGGAATTCGACGCCGCGACGTTGGAGGCGGCCGGGATCGAAAACTGGGCGAACCTGTTGATCAACATCGGCGACCTCGTGGCAGACGGTTATCGCGTCGCCCGTGACGTCGAGAAGCACGGCTGCATTCTGTTCTGCCGGCTGACCGAGGATTACCGCCCCATGACCCGCATCATGCTCAGCCGCGACCCCGGGCGCATCGACGGCCTGCCTTTCGGCCCCGTACCGCTGATCCGTGCAACGCCGATCGCCGAAACCGAAATCGACGGGCAGGACCTTTCCGACGACTGGGGCGCTGCGGCCGCCCGCAACGCCCTGGCCAAACGCGGCATGAGGATTGATTGATGTCGCCAATGTCGGGCACCAATGCCGCGCGCCAAATGCCCAGCGCTTGTCGCCCGGCCGGCGCAATCTTGTGCTATTCCTGGATGTCTGGTTCGACGACCTTGGCGAGGTTTCGCAGCGACTCCTGCCAGCCGAGATAACAAGCCTCGGGCGGAATGACATCAGGCACGCCGGCCTGCACGATATCCACCTCGGTGCCGACCGAAACCTTCTTTAGCGTCACGGTGACTTCCATCTCACCAGGCAGATTGGGGTCGTCAAACCTGTCGGTGTAGCGCAGGCGTTCGCCCGGGACGAGCTCGAGATATTCGCCGCCGAAGGCGTGGCTATTGCCCGTCGTGAAGTTGCGGAATGACATTCTGAACGTGCCGCCTACAACCGGCTCCGAATGGTGCACGGTGCAGAGGAAGCCGTTCGGCGGAAGCCACTTGGCAAGCGCGTCCGCCTCCAGGAACGCGCGATAGACTTTCTCCGGGCTGGTCGCCAGAACGCGGTGCAGGCGTATGGTACTCGGCATGGTCGTGATCCTTTTTGGATTTACGGAATGGACGAACCTAGGACGGGCGCGGCTTGGCCAATCCGACACCGGATCGAATTTTTCTTCAAGAAAAATTGCTCCAGAGCATGTCGCGCAAAAGTGCCCAGTGGTTTTGCGATAACGATATGCGCGGAAACAAAGACCTAAAGCGCAAGCAGCGAATCTGAAAGATTGCGACGCGCTTTAGGGGTATCGCCGGTCAGCCAGGCATACCATCGAACTGCGGAAGATCGAGCGGCCTTGCCCAGGCGAGCCGCCGCCGGGTGAACATTTCGACCCCCGGCTTGATCAGTTCGGGCCGGTCGAGGCTGCCCAGCGTCGCGAAGACGAGGCCGGGGAAGCTCTCCAGGTTGCTGCTGAACAATCGGGCGCCGCAATCGGGGCAAAAGTTGCGGTCGAGCCCTTTGCCTGAATCGGCGATGTAATGAAACGCCTTCGGGCTGCCGCTGATCACGGTGAAATCCTCCTGCGGCACGGCGAAGAACGTGGCGGCCTCGCCGCCCGTTGCCCTCTTGCAGTCCAGGCAATGGCAATTGGCGACAAAGTTCGGGTCCGTGTCGAAGGCAAATCTCACTGCGCCGCAGGCGCATTGCCCCGAATATTTCCTGGTCATGTCACGTGCCCCTCCCATCCCGTATTCGAACGTTTGCGATTGTGCTTAAGCCGCGGCCTGCTTTTTCAAGGCATCAAGCAGCGTCCGGGCGCCCTGCCTTGACGAGGCCGGGTTTTGGCCGGTGATCAGCAGGCCGTCCTGGACGACATGCACGCCCCAATCCGCCGTCTTCGAAAACTTTGCGCCCTGCTCTTTCAGCACGTCCTCGAGCAGATAGGGAACGACTTCGACCAGATGCATAGCCTCTTCTTCCGAATCGGTGAATCCCGTGACGGCCCGGCCCTTGGCGATGGGCTTTCCATCCGGCGCTTTCACATTCGTCAGGATACCGGGTGCATGGCAAACGAGCGCCACAGGTTTTCCCGCCGAAAGCATGTCCTCGATGAGCGACAGCGCATTGCGGTCGTTCGTCAAGTCCCAAAGCGGACCGTGCCCGCCGGGGAAGAACACGCTTTCATAGTCCGCCTGGTTGATGTCGGACAGCTTCAGCGTGTTGGCGAGCGCCCCCATTGCGGCCGCGTCTCGTTCGAACCGTCTCGTGTCTTCCGTCTGGAAGGCCGGCTCATTGCTCTTCGGATCGAGCGGAGGCTGGCCGCCCTTCGGCGAAGCGAGTGTGATATCGACCCCGGCGTCGCGGAAAACCAAATAAGGAGCAGCAAGCTCCTCGAGCCAGAATCCCGTCTTCCTGCCGGTGTTTCCCAACTGATCATGCGATGTGAGAACCATGAGAATTTTCATTGCTCAGCTCCTTCAAGCCGGCCGGCGGACAACGCCGTCGGCACCCGGATTTACGGTGAAATACTGCCTGCAATCTCATGCTGAAACGGGAGAGGACATAGAGCGGCTGCGCTGCGAAACAAGCTCTCCCGCGCGGCGTTTGCTAGAATTGCTTTAGCCGAAGCCTAACCAGACAACGGAGGTCGCCCGCGACATCCGTTCGCTGGGCTGAGCCGACAGGTGTATCAAAGGCATTTGAAAAGCCTGACCGGCTTTCCCGGCCCACGCCGGATGATGCCCTTGGCTTCCAGATCCAACTGAACGGCCTTCACCACCATCCGGCCTTGGAACCGCTGGGAAATTCGACTTCGGAGAGGTGCGGCAGGATGGCGATATTTGCCTCTGCCACAGTCAATCCGGGTGCCTGCGCGGGGAGTGCGGCCAGCAAAGCGTGGCGCATTGCCATGTATTTGGCCTTGTTGACCCGCTCCGTATGGTGCGGCGAGGTTATGCTTTCAATGAGGATTTTTTCGTCGTCAGGCATCGATAGCTCCTTTGACAGTGATGTCGGGGACTTTGAAGCCCATCGCAATCCACGCGGTGAGAAGTCTGCCATAGAAGCCGGCCGTCGCCAGTGCGCCGGAAGGCACGTCATCGGGCACACTCGCGCGATCGGGCACATTCTGGGTCATCGTGCGCAATTGGAGGGGTGGAAGCTCGTCCTGCTTCCAGAGATTGCCGTAGAAGCTAAGCCAGTGGCCGCCCTTGAACTCCAGAAAAATGGGCGTGTTGCAGCAGGACGCCAGGACACGTCGCGTTGAAGCATTGGGTCCGAGGCGGAACTCCTGCAGGTTTTCGGTTCCGGCCAAAAGGCTGATCCGATCCTTGCGATAAAGCACGTAACGCGTACCGCCATGGATCGTCCGGATCGCCTTCGGCAAGGGAAGCGACTCCAGCCTGCCAGCCGCGTCACTGCAGCTCTTGCAGTGGCATTCCGCGCTGATGATCGGGGCGCCGCGCACTTCGAGGTGAAAGGTTCCGCAGGCACAGGTCAGATGGGTTGTCTTGTTGTTCATGACATCGCTCGCTGTTGAGGATCGCTGGATAGCCGCAAAATCAAACTAGACCGTTTGGTTCCGTTATAAGAACTAGACGGTTCAGTTTGATCGTGTCAAGTAGGGTTGGAGCGGAGATCGAGAATGTTGATACCGGGTATGGAAGCCGACCTGGCCCATGGGCGGGCTGGCACTCGTTCGGAGCGCAAACAGGCGGCGATCGTCGGTGCCGCGGCCGAAGTCTTTCTGAGCACCGGTTATGCCGGAGCCAGTATGGACGAGATCGCCAGTCGGTCCGGCGTGTCCAAGCAGACGGTCTACAAACACTTCTCCAGCAAGGAGGCACTGTTCGTCGCGGTGCTCACCCAGATGATGGGCGAGGCAGATACCGCCGTTCACACCGGCCTCCCCCAGGTGGAGAATCGCGCTCAGCTGGAAGCCTACCTCCTTGACTACGCCGTCCGCCAGCTCACCATCGTCCTGACGCCCGGGCTGATGCAATTGCGCCGGCTCGTGATTGCGGAGGCGCAACGCTTCCCGGAACTCGCCAAGCTGCTTTACGCGCGCGGGCCTGCACGGGCGCTCGAGGTCATGGGCAGCGCTTTCGAACAATTGGCCGGCAAGAAGCTGCTGCAGTTCTCCGATGCAACGGTGGCCGCGTCACAGTTCAACTGGCTGGTAATGGCCGACCCCGTCAACCGGGTCATGATGCTGGGCGATGCGGCCATCCCGACGAAGCAGCAGATTCACCGCCACGCCGAGGGGGCCGTCACCACGTTCCTGGCGGCATTTCTGCATCCAGAGAAGCGGTGAACGCCACCGAAAGTCCGGGTATCACAGCGGCAATGACTTGAATTTTCCGCACGTGCCAACAGGCCGGCGGTCACAAAGCCGCCGCTCAATCGTCAGCAAATCGCCCCGTTACCGCCGCACCGTGCCCTCTTAAAGGTTCCATCGTCGCGACCTCGCCCGGCCTTTAAGTGGCTGAGCGATCGACCGAGGCGGTCTTGCTGCCAATCAAATCATGCACTTGAAGAGGAATGAATATGATCACTCGTTACACATCTGTCGCAGCATTGAGCGCGACAGTCTTCAGTCTGCTTGCTTTCAGCCCGGCATCCGCTGTCGACATGGCCCAGGCGCAACAGCAGCCGGCACAAGCGCAGCCCCCGGCACAGGCGCAGCCGCCGATGCAGGGACAGCCCGGCGGCAACGGTCCGACGGCAGCCGTCAGCGATCAGAAAATCGAAGCCTTCGCCGTTGCCTATCTGCAGGTCGACAAGGTCAGACAGGAATATTCGGCCAAGATCGGCGCGACGAAGGACGAGACTACCAAGCAACAGCTGCAGGAAGAGGCCAAGAAGCAGATGGTCGATACCGTCCAAGCCTCTCCCGACATCTCTGTCGAGGAATATTCGTCGATCCTGACGGCCGCGCAGAGCGACCCGGCTCTGGCCAAGAAGGTTCTGGAAAAGATAGGCACGCCGCCGCCGGGCCAGGAGCAGCCGCAGCAGGGGCAGCAGCAGCCGCAGCAATAGGCAGTGTAGCGCTTAAGTCGCCATGAACAGGCTGCGGATGTCTTGCCGTTCGCGCCGGCAGCAGAGCCCGCCAATTGCCGGGCTCTGCTTTCCATCTCGGCAGTCGACGAAGAGATCGGCTAGAATAGGACGTCGTCCGAAAACCGCTTACACTTTTCGGCATCGTGCTCTGGTTCAGTATTGCGACCCGCTCTTATTGTTCAGGTCGTGCCGTTCGGTGCCTGTCAGCGGCGGGTTGAAAATGCTGACGAGAACGAGATCCTGATCCTTGCCGCCGCGCAGATAATGCCGGTCGTGCTTGTCGAGCACGTAGATATCGCCGGCGCGGATCGGAAAGACGTTGCCGTCCATATCCTCCACCTCGCCCTCGCCCTTGATGCAATAGCAGGCCTCCAGGTGATTGCGGTATTGAAGCAAGGCCTCACTATTGGCGCGAACGACGGTATGGCACACGGTAAAGCCCATGCCGTCGTCTTTGGTCAGCAGCCGGTGGCTCGTGCCGTTGCCCCAGTCGACGAAACGCTCGGTGAGCTCCACCTCTTTCAGATTTCTAACGAACATCGCCGGTTCCCGTGATAAATAATTGAAGATATGGCGATGATTCATTTTCATCGCCGGCAACATTTAGCTATTGAAATGGCTGGCATTTTCAAATGATGATTTCTGCATCATCTGTGAGGAAATTTTACAAATGCAATTGCCGCCGTTAAACGCATTGCGTGCTTTCGAAGCCACGGCTCGGTTGATGAGCCTTTCGAAAGCCGGCGACGAGCTGCACGTTACCCACGCGGCGATCAGCCATCAGATAAAGCATCTGGAAACCTGGCTCGGCCGCAAGCTGCTGCAGAAAGCGGGCCGCGGTATTACGCTGACCGCAGCCGGCGGCGAATATTACCGGGCCGTCTCCGGATCGCTGGCGGCGATCGCGCATGCGACCGGCAATATGCGGCGCGATCACGACATGCGCGCCATCACCGTCGGCTGCATTCCCTCAATCGCATCGCGCTGGCTCGTCCCCGCCCTGCCCTCCTTCCAGGAAAGCGACCCCGATCTCGACGTCAGGATCGTCTATGCCCGCGCCGAAGAACGCCTCGACGACGAGAGCCTCGACGTACTGATCACCATGGGCGAGGATCTGAGCGGCGGCAGGGAAAGCCGCCTGCTCTTCTCGCGCCGCAACCAGCCCGTCGCCAGCGGCCATTACCTTGCCAAACGCAACTGGACGATCGATGACGTCTCGCTCGCCGGCGCCGATCTGCTGCACGACGAATCCGTCGATGGCTGGAAGGAGTGGTTCCGCAAGGCCGGCCAGAAAGCGCCAGGGCCGCTTCGAGGCCCGATATTCCAGGATTTCAACATGTTGGCGACGGCCGTAATCGCCGGCCACGGTGTGGCGCTCTGCCCCGTCGAGGTGTTCCGCCGCGAGATCGAACGCGGCGATCTGCTGGTGCTTTCCGGCGTCGCGACGGCAGAAAACCACGGCTATTATGTCATATCGAACAGCTGGGCGAAAAAGCCGGTGCGCCGCTTTATCGACTGGTTCATGACGGAGTGCAGATCGGGCGCGTAGATCCCGCGTCCGCAGCCCATCGAAGGGTCGACGCCGAGACAATGGGTGCAAATGGGTCGCGGTAATAAAGGCGTGGCATAAGCCCGTCTGTGCGCGAATTGGGCAGAAGTTGGGGATTGTTAATCAGAAATGCCTAATGTAAATCTTGGCGTGCACAAGTTGTGTTGGAGCTGATTTGCTACGATATCTGGTTATGACATGCGACTAGGGAGAGCCTCGGACATGCGGAAAATTCGTGCGGCCCGCTCGGCCCTCGGACAAACGGAGGCAAAAGCTTCGAGCTCGATCGACCGGCTTTTGTTCTTTGACCGCGACTTCAATCCCGTCGAGAATTTGTTGGGCAATGAGCTGCCTGCCTCTGTCAAACCAGCAGCGTCGTTTTGGGAGCATTTTCCGGAATTGGACAAATCGGCGATCACGCTCGCCCTCCGTTCATTGGGCGACAGTGCCCAGCCTTTGCGAATATCGGGTGATCTTGGCACGCCAGCGTCGCACGGACTGACGATCTATCGGATCGGAGATCTGTTTGCCGTGGTTCGGTCCGAGGAGACTATCGACGATGAGCGCGCAACCCTTTTGCATCTGGCCACCCACGATCCGCTCACTGGACTGCCGAACCGACGCCAGTTCAGTGAGGATCTCGCTGTGTCCTTACAGGAGACGGAGGGCTCGGATGAAGCTCTATCTCTGATGCAACTCGACCTTGATGATTTCAAGCCTGTGAACGACACGCTTGGGCATCCGGCTGGCGACAAGCTTCTTCAGCTCGCTGCAAGCCGCATTCAAGCGTGCCTTTCCAGCGATGATAGAGCCTATCGACTGGCCGGCGACGAATTCACGGTCATTTCCATGGGCCCGGGACATCCCGCCAAAGGGCATCAGCTAGCAGAAGTCTTGGTTGATGCTTTCAAAAAGCCCTTCACGATAGATGGCATCGCACTGTTTGTCGGTGCCAGCATCGGCATATCTGCTTCTCCTCCGGACGGTACAAGCCCGGAGCAGCTAATGAAGGCGTCGGACGTCGCACTCTATGCCGCGAAGAAGGAAGGACGCGGCCGCGCGAAACCGTTTGATCCCTCGATGCTTGAATTGCTGGAACAACGCGAACTGCTGCGCCGCAGCCTTCGCATGGCGTTGGTCCAACAGCAATTCTCTGTCGAGTACCAACCCATCGCCGAGGGTGGCTGCATAGTCGGCTTCGAAGCATTGCTCAGATGGCACCACCCTCTCCTTGGAAAAATCCCACCAGCGGCATTTATTCCGATGGCCGAGGCCGATGGAATGATGCCGGAAATAGGCGCATGGGTTTTGGAGCAGGCATGTCGCGAGGCGATGAAGTGGCCGCAAAACTACATCGTCGCTGTCAATCTGTCCGCGGCGGAATTCTTGACGAGCGGCCTCACTGATCGGGTATCCCAGACGCTGGACTTGATCGGGTTGCCGCCCGACCGTCTGGAGCTTGAGATAACCGAAAGCGTGCTGCTTGAGCGGACCGTCAACAATATCGACACACTGAATACGCTCAACGTGCTAGGGATACGAATCTCGCTTGATGATTTCGGGACCGAATATTCTTCGCTCAGCTATCTGAAGACATTCCCTTTCGACACGATCAAAATCGACAAATACTTTATCACCGACCTCGAAAGCGATCTGAAAAGCCAGGCAATCGTCCGCTGCATCATTAACCTCGCACATGACCTCGACATGCGGGTGACAGCCGAAGGAGTTGAAACGCCAGGTCAGGCGGAATGGTTGCGCAGTGTAGGCTGCGACAGACTTCAAGGCTATTTGATCAGCAGGCCGCTTCCGGTCCAGGCGATTGGCGAATTCATCACCCGGGCGGAAACAGCCGTAAGCCCGGCGCTACCACAGTGAACAACCGATTTTCGCCGTGCCTTTAGCTACGCATGCATCAACCTGACGCCCCAGGCAACAGAAGGGAGGGTGTATTGGAACAGGAAGCAGCAGCTAGCTTCGATGACCATGCATTTGCGCCGATGGTATCGCTGGAACTGAACGTTGCGATGTTCAAATCCCGATGGCAGTTTTGCGACAAGATTACGGAATATCTCTCAGACATTCTCGGCCAAGGTCACAGCGATCCCGCTCGATATTCCAATTTTCTTTCCGTCGCGACGAACGAGCTCATCGAACTTGCTTTCCGTTCGACGAGCGAGTTGGGAAGGATCAGTTTCAGTCTCTACCGGAATTCCACATTCAATCGGCTGAGAATTACGTTTCCGTGCGAGGAAGCATCTAGCCCAGAGCACACGAGTGCAAGAGCAAGCGAACACCAGCCTGTCCCCCGCGCCGGCTCTGCATACGTGGTGATGAAATCCGACGGGACGGTTTTGCTTAGTGATTTGGCAGCAATATTCCGCGCCACGATCCGAATTGAGAAAGACGGCAGACAAGGGATTCAAATCATTGCGGATTTCCCCTCGACCGAGGACTTCCAATGACCCTGCTTCCCCTACCCTTCACTGTTCATTTTGATCCGACAAATCAAGAGCTGTTGCTGTCTGGCAAGATGCGCCCCGAAAGCGCCGCTGAAATCACCGACGCCCTCAGGCTGGTGCAGCAAAGTTTAGAAAAATACAGCGGGGTCGTTTACGTCAATGTCAAACGTCTGACACACATCAACATGACTGCCTTCGCGGCCCTGGCCGATACACTCGCGGCAAGTTGCCGGATCAGACCGGAACGGAAGATCGTCATCATTACGTCGAGCGTGGTGGCATGGTCGACCTCGTTATTCCAAACGCTGTCGGCATCACAACCAAGCCTATCGGTCGAAGTCTACGATTCGGCGTTTTATCCGGGCCAGAGCTTTGTCGAGGATGAGACTTTCATTCCCATTCTGCGCACCCAGACGAAAATGACATGGAGGCACGAACGCGAACTGTTGCCTCGCCACGGCCTGCGCAGCGGCCTTGTCATCGCGGATATCTGTTGCGGAATTGGTGATTTCGCCGCCCTGGTTCAACGGGAATTTAGACCGGCACGCCTTGTCGCGCTGGATCACTCCGTGCGCAGCCTCGAATATGCTCGCAGGGTCGCGGCCGACTTCGATCTGCAGGGAATCGAGTACACCTATGGCGACGCTTCCCAAATGCTACTGCGAGACAATCAATTTGACTTTGTGACCTGCCGACATTCGCTGCAGATTTTCGACCGGCCCGAGATGCTGCTCAGGGAGCTTTACCGCATCTGCAAGCCTGGCGGCCGTGTCTACATCACCAACGAAAAAAACTCGCATTGTCTGGGCGAGCCACATGCTGAATCCATAAAATGGACTTACGAAGAAGTCGCCAAACTGTTCAAGCACTTCGACATGGATGTCGAGATGGGGCCGAAAAGCCGCCACCTCCTCGCCGACGCGGGCTTCGATAACATCAAGGTCGATTCCTTTATGGTCACGAATCTTGATGGGGATCCCCAAGACTTCGCAGACATCATCGAAGCATGGGAAAATGTCTACGCGGGTGAGATGGCCGTTCGACGGGGCGACTCATCAGATTTCATTCGCAGGTTCCGGCAAGGATTCAAAGATCATGTCTTTGCTGCTCTTCATCCCAAGGGTTATGCAGGCTGGCCGATCTGGGCAGCTTCCGGCCGAAAGCCGCTGTGATGGACCAGAGTTCGTCGAAGAGACCGGCAAGATTAGGCTCATTTCGGGCAAAGTTCATCTTGGTCGTCGGTGGAGCTGTCCTCTTTGATCTGCTGGTCAGCGGTGGACTGGCGCTTTGGAATGTTCAGAGGCTGTCGCGCGACGCCACGCTCGAAGTCGGACAGGGTCTTGAAGCAGCAAGCCAGGAATACATCCGCACATACGCCGATTCCACCGCAGCACAGGTGAGTTTGCTCCTGCGGCAGGTTCACAACGACGTCAGCACCTTGGCGGGTGTACTCCAGGCGCAGATCGACGATCCCGAGCGTAATTCCGATGTCGGCGCGGCGATCGCCCGCACGTCTCCCGGCAGCGTCAGCCTGTCCTACGATCAAAAGGCGAACTGGTCTCAGAACGCTCCGGGCTCAGTCTCAGTTGTCAGCGTCTGGAGTTACTTGCTCGGAGAAGACCACAACCCGAGACCCGACGTTCAGACCGATATCCAGACCAGCGCGGTTCTGGACCTTGTCGCACCGAGCTTGCTGCAGCACGGGGCCTCAAAGCTGCAGATGTATTACATCGGATCGAAAGAACGACCAATCTTCAGAACGGCGCCTTATACCGACCAGGCTCAGACCTTCGACCGCCTTTATCCTGGTCATAACGAGGCCAATTTCTGGGACTTCTTTTTTCCCGGACTTTATGAGTCCTGGCAGGGCTGGGCCAAGGATATGAAAACGCGACCGGTCGCGGACGATATAACCCAGACAGCGCCCTATACGGACGCCATTACCGGGAAACTGATCGTTTCTTTCTTTCAACCACTATGGACAGCCGACAGGAAGAATGTCGCCGGGACGGCTGGCGCGGACATCACACTCGACCAGCTCGCGCAGACTGTTGAAAATGTGAAAGTGGCTCAGTCCGGCTTTGGATTTCTCGCAATGTCCGACGGAAACGTTGTGGCGATCAACAGCACAGGCGAAAAAACGCTCGGTCTGCGTTCTGCGAGCGATGCGAGCGGAAGCGGAGTGACCGGACTGGAGCGCTCCCTGAAGGGAAGCTCCCAGCCTGCGATTGCAAAACTGGCCCTTGATCGCGAACTGGGCATCCAACATTTGTTGTTGCGGCAGGAGGGTAACGAGGTCCCCTATATCGTTATCGTCAAGAAACTCCCCGCGACCAATCTTTGGTCCAGCGGCCCGGTTCGGCAAGAGGCGATGTCTCTTGGAGTGGTTGTGCCTGAACGAGAAATCCAGGCCTCCCTTTATGCGGCCCAAGCCAAAATTTCGGAAGCTACCAACCGGATCGTGATCTACCAAATCCTGGCGATCCTAATGTCACTGCTTGTTGTGGCTATAGCAGTAATTGCGGCTTCGAAACGAATAACGAGCGGAATTAGTGCACTTGCAGATGCCGCCAAACGGATTCAGGCGAAGGATTATTCGGTCAGGGTGGCCATAACAAGCAAAGATGAGGTCGGCGAGGCTGGTGAAGCATTCAACCGGATGGCCGAACAGATCAGCTATCACACGGAAAATCTCGAGCAGCTTGTCGAAGAGCGAACAGCTCAAATCGAAGATGCAAAGGAAGAGATTTCGACGCTGAACGCACAGCTCCAGCGAGAAAATAGACGTCTCGGAACAGAGCTGGCCGTCGCCGAGAGGATCCAGCTCATGGTTCTTCCGCTGCACCAGGAGCTTGAGGAGTTTCAGGCCCTTGAGATCGCAGCCTATATGAGACCTGCAGAAGAAGTCGGCGGCGATTATTACGACGTATTGAAGAGCGGAAATCGGTTGAAGATTGGCATCGGCGACGTCACCGGACACGGGCTCGAAAGCGGCGTGCTGATGTTGATGGTTCAGTCCGTCGCCCGCGCCCTGCAGGAAGCAGGAAACACCGATGCCGTCAAATTTCTCACAGACCTGAACAGCGCCCTGTTCAAAAACATAGTGAGAACCAAAATCGACAAGCATCTCACTCTGGCGTTTCTTGACTATGACGGCAAAGAGATGATCCTGTCGGGACAACACGAGGAAGTTGTCGTCGTGCGGGCGAACGGCGAGGTCGAGCGCATAGACACCATGGATCTGGGTATACCGATCGGGCTGGAAGCCGATATTTCTGCCTTTATTAAAACCCGCGAAATAACCTTCGAGACGGGCGACCTCATACTCCTGCATACGGACGGCGTAACAGAAGCCGAAAACGACGCTGGAGAACTCTTTGGCATAGAACGTCTGTGCCGCGAAGCACTGCGCTTGAAGGACCAGAGCGCTGAGAAAGTCGTTGCCGGAATTATAGCGACATTAATGCTCTTCATTGGATCGCAGAAGATTTACGACGACATCACGCTTCTCGCAGTGCGACATAGGTGAGACATGACGCCAACGGTATATGGTATCGAATCTCTGGCGGGCATAAGCCTGGATTCAAGCACTCGCCTCAAGTTAAGCGACGGACCGCTTCAGCTTGGTTGGAAGCACTCCGGAATGACTTCGGACTTTATAGCGGAAGTCATGGCTCTGCGGTATTCACGTTCAAGGAAAGACTACGTGCAGGCGCATCATGACATCGGATATCTCAGCAATGAGTTGATCGAAAATGCCGTCAAGTTTCGACAGCCTGGGGAGATCCTCATTGAAGCCGGCATATTCGACGGTACTTTTTTAATAAGGGTGAAAAACACGATCGATGGCGTGACATCCTCTCGCTTTCAGCAACTGCTGCATCGCCTTCAATCGAGGGACCCCGGGGAACTTCTTATTGAGCAAATCGAAACCAATGCCATATCGGCAGAAAGCGGTTCGGGCTTGGGGTTGTTGACCCTTCTGAGCGATTACGATGCAAAAATGGCATGGGCATTCGAAGGGAAAGATAACCAGCGTATCATACTGACGACGACTGCAGCCGTGGCGATGCCGCCCTCCTCCAATCTGTGAGCGAAGAATGGAAATCAGCGACGAAAACTTCCGCGTATGGGCTGAGAAAAACGAGGTCTATTTCGATGGCGTATTCCGGCTGGCAGGACCGGACGCCTATGCCCCCATTTACTCGTTGATATCAGGCCTGCTCCATGAGGGGCACAAGCAGGTGACGTTCAACCTGACGGGTCTCGAGTTCCTCAATTCCTCCGGCATAAATCTCCTGGCCAAGCTGACGATTGAAGCCAGAAAGATGGGCGACCTCCTGCTCGTCGTCAAAGGCACCAGCCAATATCCTTGGCAAGCGAAATCGCTGCCGAATCTCAAGAAGTTACACCCGCTTCTCGATTTGCGCTTGGCGTGATTCTCTATCCAATGCCGTTCGACGCTCTCGTGAAACTCAGCGAGGCGTCCTGCATCAAGCCGACATGTTTTCGATAACGGACCTGCGGCTCCTGCACAAATCCTTAAATGGGAATTGATTGAGAACCGGATCGGCGAGCTGCTTCCAGTTATGCCAAGGTGTGGCCGAGATACCGCCTATCCGTTCGTCAACAGTTCGTGCCACGACGGCCCGACTCAAAGCCGCACGGAAGCGCTCAAGGTTTACCTGAAGTGCAATGAGGGGGACCTGGACTGCCCGGTCCCGGGGGCAAATTAACATCCAGAATATCGAAATTGCGCCAGAGAGCCTCGGGTCCGACCGGACTAAACACCTAGGGAGAATTTCGCCCCGGTTCCTCGGTCTCCCGCCTTCCCGTTCCGTCGGCCGTTCCGACCAGGAATCGTTAAGTATATGAAGCCGTGTAGGACCATTGCCGGGAGCGGCATCGGACCTCGGTCCGATGTGCAACGCGCGATCGCCGTCTAACCTCTCGTATCTGTTCAAGCCGTGCATCTGCACGGCGCTTGATCCGACTTGGAGGAAAACAATGCGGATAGCAACCTTAGCGTCCTTGGCCGCGCTTTCGCTGGCTCTTGCAGCAAGCCCGGCAACGATTGCCGGAATCGACATGACCGCACAGGCAAAGAGCGGTGGAAACGGTGGCGGCAACGGTGGGGGCAATGGCGGCGGTCACGGCGGCAGTGGAAACAGCGGCAACCATGGCAGCAGCAGCCAGGGTAGCGGTTCAACCCATGGCAACTCCAAATCTCAAGGCGTGAAAGGCAAATCCACCGAGGCGGCAAGCAAGTCCAAGTCCGTCAAGGCAGACGAGACCAAAGTCAGCACCAAACAAAAGAACCTGTCGGCGCAACTTGCGGGCCTGAACTCCTTGAAGCGAAACTACAAGGCGTTGATGCATACGTCGGACCCACGCATGACGGCCATCGCGGCCTATGCCGTGGCTTATGCCCAGTATGAACTCGACAATGGAATCGAGCCCGCAGCCGATGACCCTCTGTTGGGAGATCAGGCGCTGGAGGACGCATTGGCTTCTGCCACGAAAACCGGTGAAGTCAGTCCGGCGGTTCTGAGCCAGGCCAAAACCATCTTGGGGGTTGGCGACGCAAACGGGAAGATCGATCAAATCCGCACCTCTCTGGAGAACGCTGCGCCGGCGACATCAGACGAATAGCCGATAAATCAGTTGCGAGCGGTGTGGAGCCGACACGTATGGCTCCACACTAAACTACGAAGAGCATTTCCGTTTTGTTTGAGTACGGAGATGCTCTTTTTTTATCAATTTCAGACGCAGAACCCTTTGCTCGAATTGCTCCAAGATGGCGGTCGATCACCCACCACCTCAAAGTCCCTGTGTCGTGATGAGCCTTCGAGCGTTCGGATAATTCGTTTCAGGTCTGCGGTCACGTTTTTCGTGTCTCGACAACGTCATCGCCGTCGACCGATCCCGTTTTCGGGCGATGGTGTCGCTGTATTGAGAACCATCTGTCGTTCGCGAACCCGCCTTGATCGGACAGAGGCCGGCCTGCGGCCCCTGCCTTGTACGTGAAAGCCGCCTCACTCAGCGAGCTCGATGATCGCGCAGCCGTAGCCTTCGAGATCGAGCCTACCGGCAACGGGCTTTTCGTCATCGAGGAGATCACGGCCAGTGGGAACGCCGCCGATGGCGGCCGGCTGGTCGGTGTAGTTCTGGATGAACAGCAGCCGGCGGTCGTCATTCATCCGCATGGTCACCTCGACGCCCTCGGGAAGCTCGCCGATCAGCGGCTCGATGCCGACGGGTGCAAATAGCCGCTCGGCAAATGCTGCCGTCAGATCCGGGGTGAGATAGGTACCGACATAGACCACCTGCCCCTTGCCGAGCTTGCGCGACGTCGCCATCGGCTGACCCTCGGCATAGCGATTGGACCAGGCCGCGACCACGTCGACATCACTTGCGATCGCCAGGTTTTCATAGAAATAGCCGCCGACCAGTTCGCGGTTGCCGATCTTGAAGCGGCGTTCGCGCCGATGTGATTCCGCCGGCTTGTTCGGCGGAATGACAAGCCCGCCCGAACGCTCCATCACATCGAAGAGCCCGTTGGCGCCGGGAGCGGCGAGACGGCCGAAATCCTCGACACGTACGCCCGTGAGCTGCGACAGCGATGTGCCGGGAGCGGTCTCGCGGATGACGTGGTTGTCTTCGTTGCGGGTACCGGTGCGCGCGCCGATGACTACGGTGCCGCCCTGCTCGGCGAAAGATTTCAGCCTTTCGGTCCATTCGTCCTTCCACATCACCCAATGGGGCACATAGAGCAGCTTCAGCTTGGAAAGATCGTCCTCGGGATGAATGAAACCGCAGGCAATGCCGCGGTCGTAGCAATATTGGTGCAGCAGGATCGCATCGTCCTGCGGGCTCGGCAGGCCGATTGGATAGGTCTTGTGGGCTTCCTGATTATCGAAGTCGGAGCCGGCAATGCCGACATCCATGCGCACATAAGTGCCGAGGATCTTGGGCGCCAACGCGGTCATCTCGGAGGCGAAGCGTTTCGCCTCGTCATACCGATGGCGGGTGACGTCGTCGTGGTCGATGATGCCCATCCAGTAAATCTCCGCGCCGAAATGGGCCGGGCGCCAGCGGAAGAACATCAACCCGTCAGCGCCATGGGCGACCGAGGAAAGTGCCATGCGGCGCAGTTCGCCCGGCTCCGGCGTCAGCGTGCAGAAACCCGGCTGGCTGCCGAAGCCCGATTGCTGCTCGGGAACGATATAGTTGCCGGAAAAACCGCGGCAGATATCGAGATGCAGCGCCTGGACCTTGGCGTGGTTTCCGAGCCGCTGGAACTCGTCGTAGAGCATCGGGTAGATGTCGTAGCCGACGAAATCGAGATCGGTGGTGAACTGGCCGCGAAAGTCGATATCCCTGAGACCGCCGAGATTGTGGAAGACGAACCAGGAGGATTTGACGGCGCGCAGGATCTCCACTTGGTCGTGCTGAAAGCGCGCCGTCGAGAAGGCAAGGAAACGGTGATAATCCTGCAGATGGCCGGGGCTGGGGAAGGTCGGGCCAAACTCGATCGGCAGCACCACCTGGTCGAAGCTGTCATAGGCCGTCGCCCAGAAATCGCCACCCCACGCCGTGTTGAGCTTGCTGATCTCGTCATATCTGCCGGCAAGGAAGGCCTGGAATTCGGTGAGCGTCGCCTTGGAAAAGCTCTCCGGCATGCTGGTGTTCAGCTCGTTGTCGGTCTGCCAGCCGACGACAAACGGATTGTCGCGATAGTGCTCGGCCATCGCTTTGGTGATACGCCGGCTGTGCTCGCGAAAGACCGGGCTTGCCGTGTCGCAATGCTGGCGCGAGCCATGGCTCATTGGTCGGCCCTTGCCGTCGACCCTTAAGATCTCCGGATGCGCCACGGTCAGCCAGCGCGGCGGCGTTGCCGTCGGCGTGCACATGATCGTGTCGATGCCGTAGCGCCCGAGCATGGCGATGGCGCGGTCGAACAGATCGAAATCGAAGGTGCCGAGCTTCGGCTCGAGGATATGCCAGGCGAATTCGGCCATTCTGACCACGTTGAAGCCGGCCTTCGCCATGCGCTCGGCATCGCGCTGCCAGTAGCTTTCATCGACATGTTCGGGATAGTGCGGCGCGCCGACGAGAAAGCGGTCGGTCTTGACGGGGTTCCATACGGAGAGGGTCTTGTCGGACACTGTGGTCTTTCCTGTGTTTATCTGTCGAGGGTGGTCTTGCGGGTGCTGATCGTGCGTCCGCCGTCGGAAGAAAAGAGATAGAGTTCGCTGGCATCGAGCTTCAGCGCCACGTTCTGGTCGGCGGCAAAAGGCGCGACGTAGCTCAGCTGCACCGTTATGTTGCCGGTACCGCTTTCCGAGGCGATGGTCCTGAGATTGCCGGCATCGACATAGAGAATGGTTTCGCGCCCGAGATGTTCGACCAGTCGGACCTGACCGCTGATCGCTCCGCCCTGCGCTCCGTCGGCGACCATCGATATGTTTTCCGGTCTGACACCGAGCGTCAGGCTGGCGCCCTTCGCCAGCACCGTCGTCTCCGCCAGTTCTACCGTCACCGGCACGAGGCCCGGCGCCGAAACCGTGACATTGCGGTCGGACACTTCGTCGACGGTAACGCCGAGGAAGTTCATCCGCGGGGCGCCGAGAAAGCCCGCGACGAAGAGATTGTCAGGGTTGCGGTAGAGTTCGAGCGGTGAGCCGACCTGCTCGATTATCCCCTGGTTCAAGACGACGATCCGGCTCGCCATGGTCATGGCCTCGACCTGGTCGTGGGTGACGTAGACCATGGTGGCGCCGAGCTCGGCATGCAGGCTGCTGAGCTCGACACGCATCTGGGTTCGAAGTGCCGCATCGAGGTTCGACAGCGGCTCGTCGAACAGGAAGACGTCGGGCGAACGGGTGATGGCCCGGCCGATCGCCACGCGCTGCCGCTGCCCGCCGGAGAGCTGCTTCGGCCGCTTCTCCAACTGGTCGGTGATCCTCAGGATCTTGGCGGCGCGCGCTACCGCCGCCTCGATCTCGGCCTTCGGGCGCTTGGCCATGCGCAAACCGAAGCCCATGTTCTCCGCCACCGTCATATGCGGATAGAGCGCGTAGGACTGGAAGACCATGGCGATGCCGCGGTCCCCCGGCTCCTGTTTGCTGACGTCGCGGCCGTTGATCAGGATCTGGCCGGAGGAGATCTCCTCCAGGCCGGCGATCGTTTTCAAAAGCGTGGACTTGCCGCAGCCGGAGGGGCCGACCATGACGATGAACTCGCCTTGCGCTACGGAAAGATCGATGCCGCGCAGCGCGTGATAAGCGCCGTAATTCTTGTTGATCTGTCGGAGTTCGAGACTGGTCATGCGTCCTGGCTCTCTGCTGTTGAAACTTGGAGGTTGAGGAGATCGCTCATCCCTTCACCGCGCCCATCGTCAGGCCGGCGATGAAGTGCCGCTGCATCAGGAAGAACATGACGACGGGCGGCACGGCGACAACGATCGTGCCGGCTGAAATCAGGTTCCAGGCCGAGACCCACTCGCCGCGAAGATTGGCAAGGCCGGCGGTCACAGGCTTGACGGAGTCGCTGACGGTCAGCACCACGGCCCAGAAGTAATCGTTCCAGATGAAGGTGAAGATCAGGATGGCGAGTGCGGCAAGCGCCGGTCGCACCAGCGGGATCGCCACATGCCATAGGGTCTGGAAGGGAGACGCCCCCTCGGCTCGCGCCGCCTGGAACAGTTCATCGGGCAGTGCGGCGATGAAATTGCGCATGAACAGCGTCGCAAAGCCGGTCTGGAAGGCCACATGGAAGATGATCAGCGCCGCCGTCGTATCGATCAAATCGAGCCGGACCATCAGGTCGCGCACCGGGATCATCATGATTTGGTGCGGCAGGAAATTGCCGCCGACGAACAGCGCGAAGATCAGCATGTTGCCGGGAAAGCGGTAGCGCGACAGCACATAGCCGGCGAGCGTGGAGAGCACCAGCACGCCGATCACCGAGGGAATGGTGATCGTCAGGCTGCTAAGGAAGTAGCGGGCCATCGGCGTCTGCGTGAAGACATCAGCATAGTTGTCGATGACGCCGATCCCGGTCGGCCATCCCCATAGATTGCCGCCCATCACATCCTCGGTCGAGCGGAACGAAGTGAGGATGATCGCAAACAGCGGGCAGAGCCAGAGCAGGAGGACGATGACGACGGCGAGCACGTAGAGACGGCGCTGCCAGATGGCGACATCGGGAATGGGACGAGGATACATCAGCCTCCCCTTTCTTCGGTATGGATGATGCGGCTGAGGTACCAGACGATGAAGGCGGCCATGATCACGAACAGCACCGAGGCGATTGCCGCGCCGTAGCCGAAGCGGTAGGAGAAGATTGACTGTTCGAACATCTGGTAGGCGAGAACCGAGGACGAACCGAACGGGCCGCCGTTTGTCATCACCGACACCATGTCGAAGGAGCGAAGCGCCCCGACGACGGTGACGGCAATGGCGATGAAGGTGACCTGGGTCAGTTGCGGCAGCACGATGTGCCACAACATGTTCCAGCCCCGTGCCCCGTCGACGCGCCCGGCACCGATCAGCTCTTCGCTCAAATTGTTGAGACCGGCGAGATAAAGCACCATGCAGAAGGTGATCTGCGGCCAGAGTGCTGCAATCACGATGGCGAAAGTGACGAAATGCTCGTCGGAGAGAACCGCCGGCGCCGTCGCCCCGAACGCCCTGAAGATCAGTGCGAGCAACCCGAACTCCGGCGTATAGACCCATGTGAAGACGACGCCGACCGTCACCGAGGCAAGCACCAGCGGAATGAAGAACAGCGACTTCAGGAAGCGCATGCCGCGGATTTTCTGGTTGACCAGCAGCGCGATGGCGAGCCCGAGAGGTGGTGCCGCCATGAACATCACCAGCCAGATCAAGTTGTTTTTCAGCGACACGTAGAATTGCGGATCGTTATAAAGTTCGACGTAATTGCCGAAGCCGATCCACACCATCGGGCCGAAGCCATCCCAGTCGTGCAGGCTGATCCAGAGGCTCCTGACCGCCGACAGCAGGATGACCGTGAAGAACAGCACGATCGCGGGCGCGATGAGCAAAGTCGGGGTGAGCCACCAACGCTGGCGGCGCCATAACATCAACATCTCAAGAACCTCATTAATACAGGAGCAGACTCATGCGTGCTCCGGGAGCAGAGGCGCACCTCCCCCAAGGGGTGGAGGCATACAGCCTCCACCCCTTGGAAGCAGCGGTTCGCCGCCGCCCCTGGGAGAGCTGCTAGATCTTGTAGATGCGCTTGCGCGTGCCCTCGAGGCGCGTCAGGATGGCCTTGCGCCGGTCGGGTTTGGCCATGAACTCCTGGAAGCCGACGAGGCCGGCCTGCGCCATATCGGGATCGCTGTCGCGGTCGTAATATTGCGACGTGCCCTGCACCGTCTTCATCGTCTCGACAGCGACGTTGACCAGCGGGTCCTTGCTTGGCGGCAGGTCGTGGCGCGGCGGCACATTGCCGCCCGGCTCCAGATAGGCCGCCAGATTCTCCGGCTTGTAGAAATAGGCGAGGAATTCGCGCGCGCCCTGCTTGTTCTTGGCCTTGGCGGGAATGTGGATCGAGTTGACCGAGAATTCCTCGTAGTGGCCGACCTTGGCGTCTAGCACCGGGAAGGTCGCGTAAGAGAGCTGTGGCAGATCTTCGGCGGTGAAAGCCGAGCGCAGGAAAGCGCCGAGGTTCATCATGCCGGCTTTCTTCTGCGCCAGCAGCGCTGCAGCCTCCTGCCAGCCGAAGGACGTATGGTTCTCCGTGAAGAACCCCTTCGAAATCATCGCCTCCCACTGGTCGAAAACCGCTTTCAGCGAGGGATCGAGATAGCTCATCTCGCCGTTCATCAGCGCCATATGCTTGTCGAGGCCGTTGATGCGAAGATTCATCTGGTCGAACCAGCCGGCCGCCGGCCATAATTCCTTGGTGCCGATCGCGACCGGCGTGATGCCCGCGGCCTTGCACTTGTCGCCATAGGCCATGAACTCTTCGGCCGTCTTCGGCACGGTCAGGCCATGCTGCTCGAACACATCCTTGCGATAGAACATGCCCCAGAGCGTGCCGCCGGTGGGGAGGCCGTACTGCTTGCCGTCTTCGGTGACGGCCCCTGCCGTCGCGCCGAGCACGTCCTTATATTTCTCTTTCTCGAAAAGGTCGGAGATATCGTCGAAGAGGCCGCGCTTGACGAAGGCGCGCATGCGGTTGCCCGAAAACCAGGAGCAGACGTCGGGCGCGCCGGCGACGAGATAGTTGCGAATGGCCGTCTTGTGGGCCTCGTGGTCCATATTGTTGATGACGACGTTGACGCCGGCTTCCTTGCTGAAGCCCGCGGCAATCGCCTTCAGCGCATCGAGTGCGGCACCATTGTTTTCGGCGGAGATCATCGTGACCTCCTGGGCCTGCGCGATCGCCGGGATCGGAAAGCTGCCGGTGACCGCTGCGGCGGAAACCAGCCCCGCGCCTTTCAGGAAGCGTCTGCGGGTGGTCGACGGAAATTGCTTCAAAAATGTCATTGAATTCCTCCCAGTTGATCGATCAACATCTCCCGACCGTCGCCTCCTCCATGAAACGACCGACCAGGCATTCAACGCTACGATCCGCTCGGCGATTCCAGCGATAATCCGCTTGGCTGAGTTGATCCGCGGCCGAACTTATGCATAGATCTTTGCAGCTCGCAATAATTAATTTACAAAATTAAGGAATGCATCGTGAAGTTAAAAGGCGACCAGACCACGGCGAGAGCCATGAACCGACGCCTCATCCTCAATCTTCTCCGGCGCGAGGGGCCAAGGAGCCGTGCCGACATCGCGACGGTGATCGGTTTAAGTCCTGCCGCCGTCACCTTCGTCGTCGCCGACCTTCTGGAGGAAGGCATCGTCATCGAAGGGAAGACCGTGCCCGGCCTCACCGGCCGCCGCCCGATCCCGGTGGACATCAACTACGAGCACGCGCTCGCCGTCGGCTTCAAGCTGATGGTCGATTCGGTGGAGTGCGTGGCAACCGACCTCGCCACCAACCCCGTCGCCGCCATGCGGGTAAGCCTCGGCGGCCACGATCCTGACAAGGTTGCCGACCTGCTGGCGAGCACCGTGCCCGAACTGGTGAAGCTCGCCGGCCGGCCGAACGCGAAACTCGCCGGCATCGGCATCTCCATGCCCGGCGTCATCAACCACGAACAGACGGCCTGCGTGCGCAGCTACCGCTTCAAGTGGGACAATGTCCCCCTCGCCTCGCTGGTCGCCAGCCGCGTCCATGTCCCGGTCTGGCTGGAGGACGACACCAACGCTTATGCCATCGCGCAGCAGCTCTTCGGGCTCGGCCGCCAGCATCGCAACATGGCGGTTCTCGCCGTCGGCGTCGGCATCAGCTGCGCACTCGTCATCGACGGCAAGCTCTACCGCGGCGCAAACGGCGCGGCCGGCAAGTTCGGCCACACGCTCTACGAGGAGAATGGCCGGCTCTGCGAATGCGGCAAGCGCGGCTGTCTGATGGCCTATCACTCCGAAATCTCAATGCTCCGGCGCTGGCGGGAAGCGACCGGCCGCGAGGAACTGGGACTGCCGGAATTGTCGGCTGCGCTCGCATCAGGCGATACCACCGCCCTCGCCCTCGTCGCCGATTCCGGCCGCGGCATCGGCACCGCCCTTGCCAATCTCGTCAACATTACCGATCCCGAAGTCATCGTCGCCGGTGGCGAAGCCGTCTCCCTCGGCGACCCTTTCCTGACACCGCTGCGCGAAGCGCTTTCCGCCCGGACCTTCCGGACTGCGCCTCCCCTCCTGCCCGATTGGGAGGACAATTCCTGGGCCCGGGGCGCCGCCGCCCTTGTCACTCAGAAAATATTCGACTTCGAATCCTCCGGCGGCATTACGGACATCGCCAGTCTCGTCGGCGTCAGAACCGCGGGCTCATCATCGGCGGCCTAATTCAGTCAATGGCGTCACTCACGTTTCCTCATTCCTGTGCTTGTCACAGGAACCCAGCCACGGCGCGTCCGCGCCGTGATTGACGCTGCAAGAAAAACTTCCCACGCCCAGGGACCTGAGCATACTGGATCTCTGTGACGAGCACAGAGATGAGGGAGATTGGGTTGGCGGTCTCGCCAACCCCGCGCCGCCCTCCAAATAGGCGTGCCGCAGATACACTGGCTTACAAAAATGCGAGTTTGCCGACACATCTCTGGTTCAATGATCGACTTAAATCCCGATACGGCCAACCGGTCGGAAATGGTCAATTCAGGAAGGATGACGACATGAAAATGATCCAGGCTATCGCGCTCGCCCTTGTTCTCGGCGGCGCAGCCGCAGCACACGCAGAACAGCCGCTGCAGCGCACCGATCTCATCAAGAACGATATCGATGTGCCCGGCCACGAGGCCGTCCAGGTTCGCGTCGATTTCGCGCCGGGCGTTCTCGCACCCAATCATTCGCATCCCGGCGAGGAGATCGCCTTCGTCATCGAGGGAACGCTGGAATACCAGCTCGAAGGCAGCCAGCCGGTTACCCTTAAGGCCGGCCAATCACTGTTCATTCCGTCGGGCGTCGTTCACTCGGCGAAGAACATCGGCAGCGGCAAGGCGTCGGAGCTGGCAACCTACATCGTCCGCAAAGGGGCGCCGCTCGTCGTGCCTGCCAAGTGAACACTTCGTAGAACCCCTCGCCGGATCGGGAGCAGCCCGCTGCAAGAAGCGCTGCTCCCGAACCTTCATCGCGGCTCGCTGCGGCGTACCTGTCGCACTTGCCCAACAACACCAATAACCGGCCGGCGGCATTGTCGGATGGAAGCTATAGCCATTTCGGCACCTCGACGCGCGTATAGCTGCGCAGCTTGTCGATCAGGGCGCTCGCATCCGTGTCGACAGAGATCGAGTGCCTGTGCGCGGCCGGCAGGAACCTCGTCTCGACCATATGGTCGATGAAGCCGAGGAAGGCGTCGAAGAAACCGGCGGAGTTGAGCAGCCCCACGGGTTTGTCGATCTCCGAGAGCTGGTTCATGGTCCAGACCTCCATCAATTCCTCGATCGTGCCGATGCCGCCCGGCAGCGCGATGAAGGCATCGGAAAGCTCGACCATGCGTTCCTTGCGGCTGCGCAGCGTCTCGACGATCTCATGCCTGGTCAGGCCGGCATGCGATTGGCCGCGCTGATGCAGGCTTTCGGTAATGACGCCATGCACGCTGCCGCCGGCTTCCAGGGCGGCGTCGGCGACGACGCCCATCAGGCCCTTGACCGTTCCGCCATAGATGATGGTTATCCCCGCCTCCCCCAGCGCCCCGCCGAGGGCGCGGGCACCGTCGGCAAAGGCCTCCGAAGCGCCGAAATTGGAGCCGCAGAACACTGCGACGGACTTGATTGAACGTATCGTCATCTGAGCCTTCTATCTCCTCACAAGCATTTGCATACACCTAGTCGATTCCGAGCTACGAGTGAGCGTAAAGCGAAGAAAAATGCTCCTCCAGCGCGCGATGTGTGCCGATCCTGGTTTCCGCAGCGGCATGGGAGCCGGCGCCTGTCCCCTGCACCGAGAAGAAGATCAGGTCCTGCAGCCCGATCGTGGCGAGGATGGCTTTCAAATAAGGCGTCAGGAAATCCGGCTGGCGGGCGCGCTCCCCGGAAAACCGCCCGCCCGAGGCGATCGCGATAAAGACGGGGCGGTCGCGTAGCGTGCCTACCTTTCCGGCCGGGCCGATCGTGAAGGTTCGCCGCGCCCGCACGACATGATCGATCCAGGCCTTCAGCGCCGAGGGGACGGTCAGATTGTGCATCGGCGTTCCGATGACCACGAAGTCCGCAGCCTCCAGCTCGCGGATCAGCTCTTCGGACAGGGCCATCGAGCCCTCGCGCGAGACATCCGCCGCCGATGCCTGGGAGATCGCATAGGCCGCGTCGACATGGGCGATCGTGCCATTGCCGATCACCCTCTCGACGACGGTCGCCCCCGGCTCCCTCCGCAGGAGGAAGCCGATAATCGCTTGGGAGAGCCTGTAGCTCTCGGCCGCCTGCCCGCGCGGACTGCAGCACACATGTAGGATTGTCTTCATTGACCTACTCCGAAGTTCTGTCCAAATCCTTTCGCCGCGTTGAAAGAGCGCGATCCGATTTGAAGCGTGGAAGTGGCAATGGTTTTACGAATCTTATGGTCCATCCCAAAGATCCATGAAGGAAGTTTACAACTGGGCCATGATTGCCCTGGCCGAACCGTCATGCCATCATCACCTGCCCATCCATATAAAAAAGGTTGACGAGCCATGACCGGCGCAAGGCCTGGCAATATCCCGCCGCTCGATCCAGCGGCGGCCACGCCGTTTTACCGGCAGATCTACGATCGCTTCCGCGGCGCCATCGCCAGCGGTGTGCTGAAGCCGGGCGACCGGATACCATCGGCACGAGCGCTGACCAAGGAGTTGGGTCTCGCCCGGGGCACCATCGAGGCCGCCTATTCCCTGCTTGCCGCCGAGGGTTATATCCAGGCCCGCGGCCAGGCCGGAACCATCGTCACGCCGGATCTCAAACCGCAAATGCCGGTGTCGAAACCCATCCTGTCGGCCGAGAGCAGCGGCATCGTGCCGACGAGTTTCCGTCCCGACTCGAGCCTGCCCTTCCAGATGGGCCTGCCCGCACTCGATACCTTTCCCCGCAAGATCTGGGCGCGGCTCGGCGCGCGTTGCGTCCGCGCCATGCAGCCGGCTGACATGGTTCACCCTGCCGTTTCCGGCCTGCCGGCCCTTCGCGCCGAGATCGCCGCATACCTGCAGGTCTCGCGCGGCATCTGTTGTTCGCCGTCTCAGGTGTTCGTCACCTCAGGTTATCGCCACACCATCGCGCTGATCGTGCATACCTTGCTGAGGCTGGCGATCGGGTCTGGCTTGAAAACCCGGGATATCCGCCGACCCGGGAGCTGTTCCGGCATATGCAGATCGCGACCGTGCCCGTGCCGGTCGATCGCGACGGTTTGGTCGTCTCCGACGGCATCAGGCAGGCGCCTGGGGCCTGTGCGGCGGTGGTGACGCCGGCGCACCAGAGCCCGCTCTGCGTCTCGCTCTCCCTGCCGCGGCGCCAGGCGCTGCTGGACTGGGCTGCCGGCAACGACGCCTGGATCATCGAGGACGATTACGACGGCGAATACCGCTATGTCAGCCGTCCCCTGCCGGCCTTGCAGAGCCTGGATCGAGAGGGCCGCGTGCTCTATGCCGGCACCTTCAGCAAGGTGCTGTTTCCAAGCCTCCGGCTTGCCTATCTGATCGCGCCGGAAGCTGAGGTGGCGCGGTTCGAAGAGATGACCGAGGCGATGGCCGCCGGCAGTCCCGAGCTGACGCAGGCAGTCGTCACCGCCTTCATCACCGAGGGCCACTTCGCCAGGCATATCCAGCGCATGCGCAGGCTCTATGCCGAGCGCCGCGAGATGACGGCGGCAGGCCTGGAAAGCGTGCTCGCCGGCCATGTCAGCATCGATTCACAGCCCGGCGGCATGCACCTGATCCTGCGGCTGTTAGGCGAGCGTTCGGACCGCGAGCTCGTGGCCCTTATGCGCAGAGAAGGCCTCTATGCGGAAGCACTGACCGACTGGATGATCGAGGGCGAAGCCGCCCCGGCCCTGCTTCTCAACTTCACCAATATCGACTCTCAGCGCACCGCCGAAACACTGGCAAGGCGGATTTTAAAACTGCTGTGACCCGATGTCATGGCCTAATGCAGAATGCCATTCATGGACCTTCTGATATAGGCCAAGATGCACGACGATGGAGTCCTTCAATCAGAAAGGAACAATCGTCATGAGCAACCGCATCGACTACGCAAAGGCTTCTCCCGAGGGATACCGGGCTTTCGGCGGCGTCTACGTCGCCATCCAGAAAAGCGGCCTGCCGAAGGAACTGGTCGATCTCGCCTATCTCCGGGTGTCTGAGATCAACGGCTGCGCCTTCTGCATCGACATGCACTCCCGCGATCTGCTGAAATCAGGCCTGACGGTGGAGAAGCTGGTATTGGTCGCGGTCTGGCGCGATGCCGGCAACCTGTTCAGCCCCCGCGAACGCGCAGCCCTTGCCTGGGCGGAAACGGTCACGCGCGTCTCCGAAACCGGTATTCCCGATGCGGATTATGCCGCCGCTGCCGCCGAATTCGACGACAAGGAACTTGCCGATCTCACCTATGCGATCGGCCTGATGAACGCCTTCAACCGCTTCGGCATCGCCTTCCGCTCGACACCGGCGGCTGTCGCCAAGGCCTGAAGCTGTCAGGCGGGCGCTCACATATGCGGGCGCCTGCTCCCCTCAGAATAAAGCTCGCCGGCCGCAAGGTTCGGCCCATCAAGGGATTCACAACTATGGCTTGGGCGCTCCTCGGCATCGCCGGCATCCTCGAAATCGGATTCGCCTTCTTCATGAAGTCATCGCTAGGCTTTACCCGGCTGATCCCCACTTTGCTGACCGTCGTAACCGGCCTGTCGAGCGTCTTTCTCCTGTCGATGTCGCTCCGCACGCTGCCTGTCGGCACCGGCTACGCGGTTTGGACCGGCATCGGCGCGGCCGGCACTGCGATCCTCGGCATGGTCGCGCTGGGCGACGCCGCTTCACCGATGCGGCTCTTCTGCATCGCTCTCATCCTGGCTGGCGTGATCGGCCTCAGGCTGGTTTCGGGCAGCTGATCGTCGTGCCGGGTCGAAACCGATCCGAGCGGGCGCGATATCGTTTAGGGACCGCCGTCGCAAGCTTTAGCTCTTGCTGCATCATCGAAGATGTAGCTTCCGGACGTTTGGTCCGAGCAGTGGTCGATTTGGTCGTTTGCGATGAACCCCGACCACACGATGAGGCCGAGACCGGCGACAAAGACCAGTCCTGCCGCAATTCCAAGCGCCTCGAGAACCCGTCGCTCCATCCCGCCTGACACTTTCGCTCACTCTTCCACCGTCCCGACCCGCCAGGCGTCGGTAGCGGCCCTTGCCTTGTTCTTGCGGCTTGCGCTGGTCAATGTCAATTCGCCGCCGGCACCGGGCAGTTCCTGTCGCAGGGTGCCACCTACGACAGCACTGCACTTGCCGCCTCGGCCAAAGTCCCGTCATTTGCATAGTCAGGCTGGTTGGATAAACTCCACGCTCGGGACCACTATCCAGGAGGGACAGTTCGTAATTTGGCTGATCGTGTTGCCCTTCGCAGGAGTCTTTATCGCCGCCTTGATCATGAAGCGAGGGATCAGACTTTGGATATCCATCGCAATCGCGAGCTTAGCAATATTGGTTGGGGCGACCTGCCTACACACCTTCGCCGTCGAGCCTAGCTGTCGGATTGATGAACAGGAGTGTGTGGGAGCGACGGCGATTGCGTGGCTCATAGCCTTTATTTGGAGTGCTCCATGTGTTGGATTCCTCCTTAAGCTTATCGGCCAAATTCGTGAGGGTAACGTCGACGATGAAGACAGCCATCATATTCGACTGTGAATTTCTTTGCCTGGAAGGCTCGCAACGCAGATTTTGGTGCGCGGCCCACGATCCCGATCCTATCATTGCGCAGATCGGAGCCGTCAAGCTTGGCCTCGAGGGCGAGTTTCCGATCCTCGATACGTATAAATCCTATGTTCGGCCCATCGATCGTTTCGGCAAGCGGTATCCGCTCGGTCCCTATTTCACCAATCTGACCGGCATCACCGAAGAGGATATCGACACCCATGGCGTGGTCTTGGAGGATGCCCTTTCCGGCGTCGACAGCTTCTCGGGCGGCGCCCGATTTTGGTCGTGGGGCAAGGACGAGCTGAACATGTTGGCCATTAGCTGCTATGTCGCAGGCATTCAGCCCTCCATCCCGGCTCGCCGCTTCGACAACGCCGTCAAGCTTCTCGTCGCTGCGGGCATGCCGATCGAGGATTTGGCAAAGACGCCCAGCAACAAGCTGGCCGACTATTACCAGGTCGAACATCCTCCATTGCGGGGACATGACGGGCTCGACGACGCTCTGTCGATATCATACGCGCTGCAGCATCTGATGAAGATTGGAAAATTGCAGCCCGAGGTTCTCGATCAAATCTGAGGACAGAGAGAGCGTCATGATCCTCCCTACCGCGCAAACTTGCGAGCGCCGGCGACGCAGAGGATGACGGCAACGGTCACTGCGAGCATTGCCCAGGTCACGGGCTCGTGCAGCAGGGTTGCGGCGAGCGCCAGGCCGAAGAACGGCTGGAGCAGCTGCAGTTGTCCGACGGCGGCGATGCCGCCCTGCGACAGGCCGCGATACCAGAAGATGAAGCCGATCAGCATGGAAAACAGCGAGACATAGGCAAGGCCGAGCAGCGCCGGCGCTTCAATGCCCGAGAAGGTCTCCGGCCGATGAAAAAGCGCGACTGCGACCGTCACCGGCAGCGACAACACGAGCGCCCAGGAAATCACCTGCCACCCGCCGAGCGTGCGCGAAAGCCTGCCGCCTTCGGCATAGCCGAGGCCGCAAACGATGACCGCCGCCAGCATCAGCAGATCGCCGACCGGCGAGGCCGTCAGGCCCTGTGTCAATGCGAATCCCGCCACCAGCGCGCTGCCGAGAACGGAAAAGGCCCAGAATGCCGGCTTCGGCCGTTCTCCGCCACGGATCACGCCGAAGATCGCGGTTGCGAGCGGCAGCAGGCCGATGAAGACGATCGAATGGGCTGAGGTGACATGCTGCAGCGCCAACGCCGTCAGCAGGGGGAAACCGACCACGACGCCGAGCGCGACGACGGCCAGGGAGAGAATATCACCTCGGCTCGGCCGCTTCTCTCTGAAAGCGATCAGCAGGCCGAGGGCGAGGAAGCCGGCGATCGCCGCGCGCGCCACGGTGAGGAAGACGGGATCGAACTGCATCACCGCCACGCGTGTCGCCGGCAGCGATCCGCTGAAGATCACCACCCCGATAAAACCATTGATCCATCCCGATGCCATGCGGTCCATGATGCGCTGCACTCCTTCATTCTCTCACTCTTATCAGCCAACACGGATGGCCATGACAGTGACAGTCTGATACGATTTTGCGAAACTGTAATGGTTCAGAAAGCAATACAGATGAGCGAAGGACGCACACGCGTAGAGATGGTCGTCGCGACGATCAGGCAGCGCATCGCCGGGCGCAGCCTGACGCCGGGCGCAAGGCTACCTTCCGTCCGAGGGCTGGCTGCGACGTTGAAGCTCTCAACTTCGACCGTCGTCGACGCTTACGAACGCTTGATCGCCGAAGGCGCGATCCTGGCGAGACCAGGCTCGGGATTCTACGTCGCCAACCAGGTAGCGCCCTTTGCGCTTGCCGAGGCCGGGCCGAAGCTCGACCGCGCGGTCGACCCGTTCTGGATATCGCGGCAATCGCTGGAGGCCGGCGAAGCCGACCTGAAGCCCGGCTGCGGCTGGCTGCCGCCCTCCTGGCTGCCGGGGGAGGGCATGCGCCGCGGGCTCAGAACACTTTCGCGCGCTGACGGGCCGGCGCTTGCCGACTACGGCTCGCCGCTCGGCCTGCCGCAACTGCGCCAGCTGATTTCCCGCCGCATGGGCGAACGGGGGATCGAAGCCTCCCCGGATCAAATCATGCTGGCCGATTCCGGCACGCAGGCAATCGATCTGCTCTGCCGTTTTCTGTTGGAACCCGGCGACACGGTGCTGGTCGACGATCCCTGCTATTTCAATTTCCATGCATTGCTGCGCGCCCATCGGGCAAAGATCGTCAGCGTGCCCTACACCGCGTCCGGTCCCGACATCGAGCTGTTTGCGCAAGTCGTCGCCGATGAGCGTCCGCGGCTCTACATCACCAACTCCGCCATCCACAATCCGACCGGCGCAACCTTGTCTCCTGTTACGGCTCACCGGGTTCTAAAACTCGCCGACCAGTTCGACCTGACCATCATCGAGGACGATATCTTTGCCGATTTCGAGCACACGCCAGCACCCCGCCTCGCTGCCTTCGACGGGCTCGAGCGCGTCATCCACATCGGCAGCTTCTCGAAAACCCTGTCGGCCTCGGCCCGCTGCGGTTTCGTCGTGGCGAAACCGGAATGGATCGACGGCCTGACAGACCTGAAGATCGCCACCTCCTTCGGCGGCGGCCGGCTGACAGCGGAACTGGTGCTAAACGTCTTGAGCGACGGCAGCTATCGCAAACACATGGAGACGCTGAGACACCGGCTCTCCCGAGCGATGAGTGAGGTCTCGGCCAAGCTGAAGCACCTCGGCATAACGCCCTGGCTGGAGCCCCAGGCCGGAATGTTCCTCTGGTGCCGGCTGCCCGACGGCATCGATGCGGCTGATGTGGCGCGCGCCGCATTGGAAGAGAGGATCGTTTTGGCTCCCGGAAACGCATTCAGCCTGTCGCAATCGGCAACCAATTTCATGCGCTTCAACGTGTCTCAGGCGCTCGATCCAAGGGTGTTCGAGGTGCTGGGTGATGCGCTGGCAAGAAGAGGATAATGGAAAGTGGGCGGTAACGGATCAAGCACCCTCTTCTCGCGGCGTCCACCAACGCTGATTGTTTAGGAACGGTATTCACCAACGTCCCTCATCCTGAGGCTCGTAGCCCGGAGGGCGAAGCCTCGAAGGAGACGCCGCAACGCAGCTCCTTGCATGCGTCCACGCCGGCGCGCCCGCCCCGGTCCTTCGAGGCTCCGGCCCTTGGCCTGCGCACCTCAGCAACCGTGTTGTTGGGGCTGGTTCCATGGGGTTCGTCTTTTAAGAATAGTGTTGATCATGATGATGAGCTTTCGCATGGCGGCGACGATGGCGACCTTGGGCGGTTTGCCCGCGTCGCGCAGCCTTTTGTGGAAGGTCTTGATGGCCGGGTTGCAACGGATGGCCGAGAGCGTAGCCATATAGAGGGCGCATCGGACGGTGGCGCGGCCGCCGGCGATATGGCGTTGTCCACGCCATGTGCCGCTGTCGTGAGCGATGGGGGCGACGCCGACGAGGGCTGCGAGCTTCTTGTCGTCGATGGCGCCGAGTTCGGGCAGTTCGGCGATGAGCACGGCGGCACTGACCTCGCCAATGCCCGGCACGGTCAGCAGCAGATTGCGGCGTGCGGCCATGTCGGGCTCGGCCTCGATGGCGAGCGCGATGGCGGCATCGACGCGGGCGAGCTGAGCCCTGAGGGCGGCGAGGGTCTCGCCAATCAGCGCTGCGACGGCCTCAGGCGCATGCTCGAGGCGGTTCTTCTCGGCGACCGCCATGTCGATGAGTTGGCGACGGCGGGTGACAAGCGCAGCAAGCGCGATGCGGCCGTCGTCGATATGGGGGATCTGTGCCGGCCGCATCGCTCTGGCGAAGTGGAGCGTGACGCGGGCGTCGACCTGATCGGTCTTGGCCAAACGACCGCTGGCCCTGGCGAAGTCGCGCACCTGGCGGGGATTGACGACGGCGACGGCAATACCGGCGGCCATAAGCGTTCTGACGATTGCCATCTCGTAACCGCCGGTCGCCTCGACGACGACAAGCTCTGCGCCGGCCACTGCCGCAGTGAGTGCGGCACAGCCTGGCGCATTGTTGTCGAAGCGGACAACGGCGCGTTTGCCCTCAACGGCAACGTCGAGATGGGCCTTCGAGACATCGATACCGACCATGAAAGATTGCTGGATATGCATGACTGCTCCTCCTTGCAACGCGGGCTCGAAGCCCAACCAACCGTTCGAGCGAAGACATGGCGACGGAGATGCTTGCTGAGGTACGAGTTCAAGACCCAAGGATGACACGCATCCCCGCCGCACAGCCCCTTTATACAGCAACGGCAACGTACAAGGATGAGGCTCTCTTGGGCGCCGCCCAACAACCATCAAAACAACCGATGGACCGCCTTGTCGTTGGCAAGGCGCGTCACGCAGCCTTCGAGTTTGGCGAGCAGCAGATCGAAGTCGAGCGGCTTCGTCAGATAGTCCGCCGCTCCGCCGCGCAGGCCGGCTAGCGTGTTTTCCCGGTCGGTCAGTGCCGTCAGCAGGATGAAGGGGATGTTGGAAAGCTCGGGGTGGTTGATCTGAATTTCCGCCAGAAGCTGGTGCCCATCCATCACAGGCATCGAAATGTCGCTGATGACGATATCGGGCCACTTCGACAGGATCATTTCCAGTCCCTCGGCGCCGTTCGATGCCTCGAGCGTCTTGTAGCCGGCTTCGCTCAATTCTTCGACGAGGAGGTTCCGGATCTCGACTTCGTCTTCTATGCACAGGACTGTAACCATGAGCTCTTCCTTAAGCTGCGACTTGTTGATCCGACAATAGAAACTCTATTGGCAGAAGAATGGTGAATGTTGTGCCTTTGCCGAGCTCGCTCGTCACCTCGACGGTGCCGCCATGCAGTTCGACGACCTGCTTGACGACGTTGAGGCCGATGCCGGTTCCGGCAATGCCCGTCGCGCTGCAGGCGCGATAATAGGGCTGGAAAAGCTTCGGCAGATCCTCCGCATCCATGCCGATACCACTGTCGGAGATGGCGATCTCCACCGTTTTCTCGTCGGCCCGGGCGCGAACATGAATGTCAGGCGCGTTGGGCGAATATTTGACGGCGTTCGAAATCAGGTTGGTGAAGACCTGTTCCATGGCGCTGCGGTCGAACGTCAATATGTCAGGTATGGGCTCGAGATCGAGATGGAACACATGCGAGCGGCTGAGGTGGCGCTGCCTGTCGCAGCAGCTGACGAGCAGGGCTTTCAGATCGCCTTCGCTGCGCTTTAGTGTGATCTGTCCGGTTTCGAGCCGGCCGCTGGCGAGAATACTCTCCATCAGATCCACCATGCGCACGACCGCACTGCGGATCACGCCGGCTTTTTCGTGAACGTAATCACCGCTGACGTTGGTCGTCGAGCGGCAGAGCCGCTGGGCAGCGGCGTCGATGATGGCGAGCGGCGTGCGAAACTCGTGCGAGGCCATGGCGACGAACTGCCGCTGAAGCGCATTCACCTGCCGTTCGTGCACCAGCAGGCGGTCCAGTTCCTCTCTCTGCCTTTCGATCTCGGCCGTTCGATCGGCCACCATCTCTTCCAGATGGTGGCGGTGGTGGGTGAGCTGCGCCTGGCTGTCCAGCAGGGTCAGCGAGGTGCGATGCAGACCTCGTCCGAGCCAGAACACGACGGTGATCAGCAGCCCCAGGCAGCCGAGCCCCGCCGGCGCGATCTGCTGCAGCAGCATGAAGCCGGGCCGGATAGGCGGCCACACGAAATAGCCGATCGTGCCGCCGTCATGGGACGACACAGGCACTTGCGCCCGCTCGTCCTCACCTTTCGAAGGCGCGAAATTCAAGCCTTCGAGCAGCGCATGATGCGCGATACTTTCGGCGGTCTTTCCATCGATGAACTTGACCGAGACGGCGATGAATTCCTGGCCCGCCTCGATCTGCATCCTGGCCGAGCTCGGCAGAATGGGACGCGCGCTTGTTATCGCCGGCCTGTTGCCGATCATGATCGTCCGAACCGTGGCCAGTTGACCAAGCGCTTCGGCGCCGGGTTTTGCAGCCCGCTCGACGAGAGCGGCGCGCATCTCTCCGGCAAGAGCGGTCATTTCATGGCCGTCGTCGTCACCGAGCCGCGGCGGCATGGCATCCGCGCCGTCGCGGAACGCAAACATCAGGCGATTGGTATCGTCGAAGATATAGGTTCTGTCGTGCCCGAAATACTGGCTCGTCCACCGACCGACATTGTCGAGCAGCCATTCATGGTTCCGCTGCTTGGCATAGAGGAAGGCGTCATCCCATTTGGTGACGCTTTCCTGTTCCCGGGGAAGTGCCGCGATCTGCTCTTCCAATCCTTGGCGGACGAAGTCGGCCTGCCGGCGCAACGAGAGATCATCGACCTTCACCGCGGCGAGCCACGCAAATCCGCACAGCAACGCAGCCGCCGCGCAGGTGAGCGTCACCAAGACGAATGTGATGTGGGATGTGAGCCCGACCTTCAATATCTGCAACCTTTTGATGGCGCCTGCTGCCGAGAAATTGACACGCAAAGGTTGACGGACCATGAATTATGCGCTCCCGTGAAGGTCTGTGGCAGGTCCCCATAGGCATCGCAATCGTTGAAGGAGAAGCACGTGGATGCAGCAGCATCGTCGGACACCTCAGGCATCAGGATCGAGCCGATCGCTACCGCCCATATCGACAGCTTTCATCATGCGCTCGACGTTGTCGCGCGGGAGAAAAAATACCTGTCCATGCTGGAAGCGACTCCGCTGCCGCAGACGCGTGAATTCGTGATGGGCATGATTGCGAAACGCAATCCGCAATTCGTTGCCACCGCTCAAGACAAGGTCGTCGGTTGGTGCGATATCAGCCGGCATTTCTTCCCGTCGCACGCCCATCGCGGAAACCTCGGAATGGGAATCCTTCCAGCTTATCGGGGCAAAGGTCTCGGACGCATGTTGATCGAGACCACATTGAGAGCGGCGCAGAAAAGCGGGTTTGCCAGGGTTGAACTCGATGTTTATGAAGACAACGCCCGTGCTATCGCTCTCTACGAAAAGATGGAATTTGCCCGCGAAGGCATCGTCCGACATGCGGCACGCATCGACGGTCGGTTCATCGATGCGATCAGCATGGCGCTTTTGTTCGACGAGCGCGGCGCGGCATAGATCCAGGTATCGCCGAGAATTTTTGAATGAGTCCAGCTGACTCCCGTGCCCCGGATGTTCATCATTTCCACCGGGAGTTGGAACAAATGCTCTTTCACGCGATTAGTCCCATGCGAATGCGCCGCCATGCATCGGGCTCAGCGAGGAGGCAGCCATGCACTTCACCCGCCGGCAATTTGCAGCGCTTGCAGCCGTAGTTTTCCTACCAGGGATGCCACGCGCAGCAGACGAGGAGAACGCCCTCTTCTGGCGCGCCAAATCCCCCGCGAATGACCATGTACTTTTTGGCTACGTGCGCATCCGCGCCGACGCTTTTCCTGACATCGTTACCGAGGGAAAACGCCTGATCGATCAATCGAAGAAGGTGCTGATCGACGTCAATCCCAGCCTTATCCTGTCTACTACCAAGTTCAAGAACAGCGATATCACGCCGGTCTTGTCAGGTTTGACGCCATCCGGTCAGGACGAGTTCAAGACAATCCTTTCGACATCCCCGGCAAAGGGAGCGATCGCAAAGCTTTCCGGTTTCGAGGCGAGCCTGCTCCTCATCGGCGAAGGACAGCATGCCTTCGCCCCAGACGCGCCGAGCATCGGCCTGGCGCTTGCGAAGTATGGCGCATCGATCGGGCGCGATGTGGAGACGCTTGCCGCCGACGGGGAAATGCAGGCCATGCAGAAGCCATTGACGCTCGAAACGGTCAATTCGGTCGGCCCCGCCTCGATCATCTACCTTCTCGAGCTGCGCCGCCGGATCGGACCGATCGGCGCCTATTTCGACGAGCTGTACAAGGCTCGAAAAAGTGGTGAGATTGCAAGCCTCGGAGAGGAAATCACCGCCAGAGGCATCGTGACGCCCACCGACCTCATCGATGCGGACAAGTTGCGCGCGCTTCTGATCGAGCGGATCACAAATCTGCCGGCAGGCACCAACGCTTTCGTCATCCTGCCGATAGGCCTTTTGAACGGTCCTTACAGCATTCTCAGCGAACTCCGCTCCCGCGGAGCAGAGGTGTCAGCAATCGGCTGAACCCGGTCTTGAGCAATTCCGGGGATCGCGACATGAATGCCCAGGCTCCTTTCGCCCGGCCACTCTCCTATCGGGCGAAAGCCTCGAACGGATTGTCGTGTGTCAGGCGCACCAGGGTGTCGTCGTCTATGCCCCGCCGTTTCAACTCGGGCAGCAAAACCGTGGAAAGATGCGTATACGGTTTGGGTATCCCGCCCATCGGCTGCGCCGGATCGAACCAGCCGCGGTCATGGCTCAACAACAAGCGATCGCCGCAGCCCGCCTCCAGCGCCTTGATCACCAGCTCCGCCACCTCGTTGTCCCCGCTCCGGCCGACATGGTCATATTCGATCCAGGCGCCTCGCTCAGCGACGGCGACATTAAGGGCGAAGTCCGCTTCTTCCTGCGTGTGGATGGAGATGAACCTGTCGGCCTTGTAGCCTTCCGCCTCGATGACATCGAGTTGGTCCATGACGACCCGTCCCCTGATCGTATGACTGCCGATGACGGCGTCCGTCTGGGCCGCGGCGCGTGCTGCTGCCCGCAGGATTTTCGTCTCAAGCGCCGTCATGCCGTCATCGCCGGCGCTGAGCTTGATCCAGCCCGCCTGGAACCCGGTTTCGTCGATCTGCTCCGTCAGCTCGCGAAGCATCCACGCCTCCAGCTCTTTCTCGGAAGCCTGGCGGACCCATTCGGGAATCCAGGGTTCACGGTAATTGCCGGTGGGCACGACGATCGGAAAATCCGTCGCGAGCGACACGGCAAGATCGATATCCGCACGGCGTCCAACGCCGCCCGTCGAGCATTCGACCAGTGCCGTCACCCCGAGCTTCTTGATCCGCTCGATTTCGGGGGCCATCAGACGGACGACGTCGTCGATGTCTGCCTCGGCATAACCGGGCTGGTCCGGCGTCCTGAGGTCGACGAAAACGTGCTCGTGCGGGAGGATCATCCCAAGTTCGGATTTGCTCTTAGGCCCGAGCGTGGTGCGCAGATATTTCAAAATCTCTCCCCCGCGATCATACCGGCTTTGCGTAAAGACCTCGACCGACACTGCCGCGAAAGTAGCTCGTCACGTACCGAAATCAATCTCCCACTCGGTTAAAATTCCAACAACTTGACCCCTTGATATCGACTTCCAACTTGACGCCCGAATTGCTGGCGAGCTGACTGTCGCCCGGGAGAGATATGTCGTATCGGCCTCTTCGGCGTCGCATCGGCTACTTCCCTTTCCCCTCCTTGCCCTGCGCCGGCCGGCTGATCGCGCGGATCTTGCCGCTGCCGCCGCCACCGCAGAAGAAGCAGTCGCCGCCGTCGGATTCGAGGCCGGAGACGCCGGTACCCTCGGGCATATCAAGCCGCTCCAGCACCTCCCCGGTTTCAGGATCGATGCGCCTGACGTCGCTGTCATCGCCCTCCCAGGTGCCGTGCCAGAGCTGGCCGTCGACCCAGGTGACGCCTGTCACGACGCGGTTGGATTCGATGGTGCGGAGGATCTTGCCGGTTTCCGGGTCGATCTGGTGTATCCTGCGGCCGCGGTGCTGGCCGACCCAGAGCGAGCCTTCGGCCCAAGCAAGGCCGGAATCGCCGCCATTGCCGGGCGCCGGGATGGTGGAAAGGATGCGGCCGGTCTTCGGATCGATCTTGTGAATGACATCCTCGGCGATCTGATAGAGGAACTCGCCGTCGAAAGCCGTTCCGGCATGGGACGCAACCTCGATCGAGCGCACCACCTCGCCGCTTGCGGGATCGAGCGCGTTCAGCCTGTCGCCCGAGGCGAACCAGACGTGCTCACCATCGAAGGTGACGCCGTTGACGCGCTCGGCGCCGGGAAAGGGTCCATATTCACGGATGATCTTCGCTGCCGATTTTTTCATCTCTTCCATCCTGTTTGCCCGTCGGGCCATCTTCATCAGTCAGGCCATACTAATCGCTTGGCAAAGGTCCCGGGAGTAACAAGACCGTCGGGAAACCGGGCAGCGGCGGGCTCATCCAACGCCGCGCCCGCCCGCGCCCGAAGGATTGCACCTTGCCCTCCCCGGCAAGCGAATCCAGCGCCCGCTGCACGGTGCGCGGGCTGGCGCCGAGCGCGATCGCCAGCGCCGAGCTCGACCAGGCCTCGCCATCGGCGAGAAAGGCAAGCACCGCCCCATACTGGCCTTCGACGAGCGGCGCCAGCACGGCAGTCTCGCCGGCGCGCCGCGGCGAAAGCGCAAAGCCGCGTTTCGTCGCCGAGACCTCCGCCAGTCCCCGCAGTTCGGCACGCAGCCGGCCGATCTCGACGCGCAGCCGGGCACGATGCGATTCATCGGCATGTTTGCCGCGGAAGGCGCGCGCGATGAGCGTGCCGCGTGCCACATCCGCCGGCCAAGCTTCGGCAAGCGTCCGGGCGAGCGTGAAGAGCACCGGCCGCGTTGCCAGCGACACCGAAAGCTGATCGTCGCGCACGACATGGCGGCAGGCATCGACAACGAGCGTGCCCGAACCCAGCAGCTCTTCCACCTCCTCGAGCAGCAGCGGGCTTTCCCGCCAGCGCGAGATCAACCGCGCCACCGGCGCGCTGAGCACCTGGGCGGCATTTTCCACCTCCGCCGTCAATATCGGCATACCGGCCTCGCGCGCCGCCTGCCTCGCCCGGTCAAGCGCCGCACGCGCCGCTTTCGTCTGCAGGCGCCGGATCGCGATGCCCGTGACCACCAGCTCATGAGCGGCCCTTGCCGCCGGCGGCAGTGGCGTCGGGTCGAGTGTTTCGAGCGCCCGCTCGGCCTCGTCGAGCCGGCCGATCAGCACCAGCCGGCGAAGCTCGACATTCCTGGCATGGGCGGCATTGACCCTGTCGCCATGCGCTTCGAGCACCTTGCGCGCCGCCTCCAGCGCTTTGGGCGGCCAGGTGAGATCACGCGAGACCAGTGCGATCTCGGCCTCGGCGACCACGCAGCGGGCTCGCGCCACCGCCTCCCGCGGGCCGAAAGCACGCGCCGCACTCTTCAGCAGCGCCTTGGCGCGGACGAGATCGCCGAGCTGCGCCATCGCAATGCCGCGCAGCGCCAGCGCCGGCGCATCGTCGCGCAGCGCCACCCGCTTCAGCGCGCCAAGCGCGTCTCCCACTGCCAGCGCCCGCGCCGCTGCCGTGATCAGCGAGTCCATTCAAATCCCGTCACACTTGTCACTCCCACCATTTCCCCACCCGGCCTTAGATTTGTCGTCGACCGGCAAGCAAGCCTGCGCCGGATGCTACGACGAGAGACAGGCAAAGGAGAAGACCCATGACGACAGAGCTGAACGCAACACGGCAGCAATGGCTGGCGGCTCGCCTCGATCTGCTCGAAGAGGAAAAGGAACTGACCCGGCAGAGCGACGTGCTGGCGATCAAGCGCCAGCAATTGCCGCGTGTGAGGATCGACAAACAATATCGCTTCGACACCGACGGCGGCAACATCTCGCTGAAAGACCTCTTCGGCGGGCGCTCGCAGCTGCTCGTTTATCACTTCATGTTCGGGCCGGATTATACCGCGGGATGCCCGTCCTGCTCCTCGATCGCCGATGGCTTCAACGGCTTCTTCGTTCACCTGGAAAACCACGACGTCGCCTTTTGGGCGGTCTCGCGCGCGCCGCTCGCAAAGCTCGAAGCATTCAAGCGACGGATGGACTGGAGCTTTCCCTGGGCCTCCTCCTTCAGCAGCGATTTCAACGGCGATTTCAGCGTCTGGTTCTCTGCCGAGCAGCAGCACCAGGGCGAGGTAGACTATAATTACCGCCGTGAACCGCCCGCCCCCGAACCGCTCACAGGCAGGACTGTCCAGGAATGGCAGCCGGGCGACAGCGAGGCGCCGATCACTCAGATCGCCGCCATGACCGGCACCGATGTCCCAACCTATACCCGCGACCGGCCGGGTGTCAGCGCCTTCGAGCTCATCGATGGCGCCGTCTACCACAGCTATTCCAGCTATGCGCGCGGGCTGGACGGGTTATGGGGCATGTACCAATGGCTCGACCGCACCCCCAAGGGTCGCAACGAAACCGGCATCTGGTGGCGCCACCACGACCGGTACGGCAAGGAGTGACGCCGATGCTGCTTTCCGCCCACACTCCAAAGAGAGCCGACGGCAACGCCGCTCTCAACGCCGCCGAATGGCTCTCGCTGGCCGCCGCAGCAGACGGATCAGTTGCTAAGCCGAGCCGTCGCATGGCTAGCCCAGGCGACCAAATCGCCGGCCGCGTAGCCGATTGGCTGTCGCTCGCAGCCGCTCCGACATTCGCGATCATGGCGGTGCTGACAGCCACGACCGGCAGCGCCGACATGATCTGCATGACGACGCCGGATGCTTTCCCGATCGGCGGAATGCTGCCCATGTACCTGCTGATGAGCGGCTTCCACCTGGCGCCCTGGCTGCGGCTCGCCGCCGGCTGGCGAGGCCTGAGTCGTTAGTGACGTGCTAAATGCCGCCACATCTCTCCTCCGTCATTCCTGTGCCCGTCACAGGAATGACGGAGATTGGGATGGCATTCTCGCCAAACTTTCTGCTGACGAGTCATGGCGGGGCGATAGCTTCCCCGCTAAGCAGCACTCCGCTCAGCCTCCGGTATTATCTCCCTGCCGACACACCCTAGTTCACGCCCTCACCTCGATAAAGTCGATCGGCCCACCGGCAATTTCGTCATCGAACACCGCGCAGGAAAGCTTGCCGCCGAAGACGCAGCCGCTGTCGATGTTGGTGCGGTTTCCAGTTGTCACCGGGTTGGACAGCGACGGCGTATGGCCGTGGACCAGGTGCTTGCCCCAATAGATGCTGGACTCACCGGGAGGGAACCGTAGCCAGAGAAGATCGCGCTTGGTCTGCCGTTCCAGCGGAAATTCCGGAACAACGCCGGCATGGACAAAGATGCGATATCGATCAACATGCATGAGCGGACGATCGGCGGCCCATTGCAAATGCTGAGGCAGAACCCTGCCGTCATAGGACATTTCGGTTTCAAGTCCGCCGTTGCTGATCCATACGTCTCTGCTGTCGCTGTCGGCATAGGCAGCGACCATCATGTCCTCATGATTGCCTTTCAGGCAGATCCATCTCCACGGGTCCGATGGACCGGCAATGATCCGGTCGAGAACACTTTTGCTGTCAGGCCCGCGATCGACATAGTCGCCAACGAAGACGACGGTCCCTTCAGACGCATAAGCCTCGATCCGATCGATCATCCTGTTCAGCGGATCGATACAGCCGTGGATATCACCTATGGCGAACGTGTAGCGCATGTTTCAACCCTCTCGGCTGCTGCGACGGCCCGCGGCCAAGGATGAGAAGACGCGCCAGGACATTGTGCCGAGGCTCGCACCGCCCGCCGCCCGCCCCATCATAACGAACGAAAGCCAGTCGCCATCGCGAAAACCGACTCTTTCTCCGGCGTTTATGATCATTGGCTCTCATTTGGCTTGAGTTCGAATATGATCATCGCACCTACCACCGAAGATGCCGATCCGTAGACGGGTGCGATCTTGCATAGTACGGTCGCCACCGGCTATGCCTTCATCACCATGAAGAAATACGGACGAACCTACCACCTGCCGATTTCGCCCGGAGCGACAAGCGACGATAAGGTCATGGCGAAGCTTGACGGGCTGGTGATTGGCGATCTTGTCATCACCGAGAAAATGGATGGTGAGAACACGACCATTCATCGGGGCGGGTCTCATGCCCGCAGTCCCGATAGCCGTTACCATTCATCGCGCGATTGGCTTAAGGCTTTTGCTGCCGGCATCAGTCCGCAACTGGCAGATGGCGAACGCATCGTGGGTGAGAACCTCTATGCCCGGCACTCGATCGGCTATGATGATCTTCCGTCATACTTCCTCGGCTTTGCTTGGATTATCGACGGCAAAGTTCAATCCTGGGATCTGACTCTGGCTCGCTTCGAAGAACTGAGCATCGTTCCGGTGTCGACTCTGTATCGGGGGCCATACAAAACCGGCCTGTTCGAGGATATTGCGGCATCGCTGGATAGGACCAAGCAGGAGGGGTTTGTCGTTCGGATCGCTGATGCGTTCCTGGAAGCCGAAATGCCAGTTCGGATGGGCAAGTATGTGCGCGACAACCACATTCAGAGTGAAACGCATTGGATGCAGTCGGAACTCATCCCCAATCGCTTGGCAAATTCCTAACGGAGGAGAGCTGTGAGGCCGAACATTCAAAGCCAACTCGGTCTGCCATTCCGTCTGATCCGATCCCATGCAGATCCGCCGTGCCCTTCCGGTTCCGATTGTCTTCCGGCCCAAAACTGTGCGATGACCCATCGACCCCAGACACAACAGATCAAGGTGCGGCATCAGCATGAAGAAGATCGGTTTTCTCTCGTTCGGGCACTGGACGCCCTCGCCCCAATCGCAGACGCGCTCGGCCGGCGATGCGCTGCTGCAGTCGATCGACCTTGCGGTGGCGGCCGAGGAGCTCGGCGCCGACGGGGCGTATTTTCGCGTGCATCATTTTGCCCGCCAACTGGCCGCGCCCTTCCCGCTGCTATCAGCCGTTGGCGCTAGAACCAATCGGATCGAGATCGGCACTGCCGTCATCGACATGCGCTACGAAAACCCGCTCTACATGGCCGAGGATGCCAGTGCAGCCGACCTCATCGCCGGCGGCCGTCTGCAGCTCGGCATCAGCCGCGGTTCGCCCGAACAGGTGATCGATGGCTGGCGCCATTTCGGCTATGCCCCGCCCGAAGGCCAGAGCGAGGCCGACATGGCTCGCCACCATGCCGAAGTCTTCCTCGAAATGCTGCGCGGCGAAGGTTTTGCCAAACCGAACCCGCGGCCGATGTTTCCCAATCCGCCCGGCCTCTTGCGCCTCGAGCCGCATTCGGAAGGCCTGCGCGAGCGGATCTGGTGGGGCGCGAGCTCGAATGCCACCGCCGTCTGGGCAGCCAAGCTCGGCATGAACCTGCAGAGTTCGACGCTGAAGGACGATGAGACGGGAGAGCCCTTCCACGTCCAGCAGGCCGACCAGATCCGGGCGTATCGCGAGGCGTGGAAAGAAGCCGGCCACACGCGCCAGCCGCGCGTCTCGGTCAGCCGCAGCATCTTCGCGCTGGTCGACGATCGCGACCGCGCCTATTTCGGCTACGGCAACGACGAGGGCGACAAGATCGGCTTCATCGATGAGAAGACCCGGGCGATCTTCGGTCGGAGCTATGCGGCCGAACCCGATGCCCTGATCAAGCAGCTCGCCGAAGACGAGGCGATCGCCGAGGCTGACACGCTGCTGCTCACCGTGCCCAACCAGCTCGGCGTCGAATATAACGCCCACGTCATCGAAGCGATCCTGACCCACGTCGCGCCGGCGATGGGTTGGCGCTGACGCGCTGTCATTGCTGCCGGGCTCTCAAACCCGCGGATACCTCGCACGGAACTCGCGAGGACTGCAGCCCTCACGTTCGTGAAAGGCCCGCGAAAAATAAAACGGGTCATCCAAGCCGATCATCGCGGCCACCGTTTCGATCTTTTCGTCGGTGGTTGCCAATAGCTGTTTGGCATGATCCATGCGCGCCCGAAGCTGAAATGCTTTGGGAGGCAGTCCAGTTTCGAGCGTGAACCGCCTGCGCAGCGTGGCCGGAGACATGCCATGCTCGGCGGCAAAGGCTGCAAGGTCCAACGGTTGCATCGCCCGCCGCCGTAGCGTTTCCACGATGTCGGCCATATCTAGCCTTTCCTGGCGTCGATCGGCCGCGCCGCTTGCCTGTCTGGCGGCGGATATGACGATGCGATGCAGCATCAATGCCGCCGAGGCCTGCCCGAGGTTGGTGTCGTCAAGCAGATCGGCATGAAGTTTGCCGAAAAGCCGCATCACCTCGTCGAGATGATGCAGGGCGACGACCGGATGTCGCTCGGTCATGATCCTCAGCCTCACGAAGTCTCGCGTGAACGACCCTTCGAAAAGCGCCCAGCGCTCGTCCCAGCCGCCTTCGTCGGGGCCATAGGAATGCACGCGGTTCGGAAACAGCCAGAACAATGCAGGTCCGGTCAGGCTCATGCGGCCGGTGGCGGCCGTTTCCAGCCAGCCCTGCCCTCGCTCCACCAGCACGACGGCGAAACTCGGCAGTTTCCGGTCCGTCACCGCACGCCGGGCATGCTGCCTGCCGCTGCCGGTGACTGCCAGTCCGCCGGCTGCGCCGAGCGGCGTTCTATAGATGGCTTCGGCGTCTCTCATGGTGAGCGAAAAGTCCAGCTATCAATTTCCTCTATGTCGGTTGGTATGCCGGATCAGGTAATTGATGGCAAGTCAACTCAAGCGACGGAGGAGTGAAATGTCAATTGCTGCGGAGGTCATACAAGCTCGCAAGATGGATTTGCCTCTTGCCGCAAACGGCAGAACCTTGCCCGTTGAGCGGATCGGTTGGCTCGCGCCGACCGATCCCGGCATCGGCATCGACGCCATCCGCCGCCGCTACCAGGACGATGGCTATGTCTGGCTGAAAGGCCTTCTGCCGCGGGCCGATGTGATCGACTTCCGCCGCTGGGTTTTCGAACATCTCGCCGAAACCGGGCTGGTCGATCCCGGCAGCGATTTTTCTCTGGGCATGGCGTCTGCCGGCGGCTTCGACAGGAGCCTTGGGGACAGGCGCCTGATGTCCCTCGTCCGCTCAGCCGCCTATGAAGGTTTCTGTGCGCAACCGCCGCTCGCCCGCTTCATGGACGATTTCCTGCAGGGCATCTCCTATCTGCACAAGCGCAAGCTCATGCGTTTCGTCCAGCCGGGAACGCCGACGGCCACACCCGCCCACTACGATCTCGTCTATCTCCGCGGCGGCACCAGCCGCCTGGTGACGGCCTGGATTCCGATCGGCGACATCCCCGCCGAGATGGGCGGCCTGGTGTATCTCGAAGGCTCGCACGCGCTGGGCGTCAAGATGGAGACCGAGTTCCAGGTAGCAAGCGGCGATCTTTCTGCGGAAGAGCGGATCAGTGCCTACAACCGCCACATGGCGGAAGGCGGCTGGATCTCGAAGGATCTGCCCGATATGGCGGAGCGCTTCGACACCCGCTGGCTCGCCGCCGATTATGAGGCCGGCGACGTGGTGCTTCACTCGCCCTACATGATCCACGCCTCGACCACCAACCAGGACCACAGCCGGCGGCTGCGCCTCTCAACCGACATCAGGTATCAGAATGTCGACGACGAGATCGACGTCCGATGGAATAACCATTGGAGCCTCGGCGATATGCTGTAGCTTGGTTCGACTGCCTCATTCGGCACAACCCCGGCTCTGGCTGCATGTCATCCGGTATAGGCGACCGCGCAGCTGACGCGGAAAGCGAGGCGCGAAACGCCGACCGCCGATACAGAAGCGACGTGCTCGGACCTTACTGCCGTGTTGGACGTTGATGCTCCGAACCTTGAATCGGTCGCATGACTGACCGAGTTATGCCGTAGCCGAACCGCTCGAGTTGCCTGATGCCGCGTACGAACCTGAACGATATCCTGATCTTCATGGCCGTCGTCGATGCCGGAAGCTTTATCGCCGGCGGCCAAACCATGGGCCTGTCGCGTTCAGCGGCAGGCAAGGCTGTCATCCGCCTGGAAGACCGGCTCGGCGCGCGTCTGCTCAACCGCACGACGAGAACGTTGAACCTGACCGACGAAGGCCGGATGTTTTACGAGCGCGGGCTGCAGATCCTTGCATTGGTCGACGAGGCGGAGGCGAGCGTTGCGGGGCAGAACAGCACGCCGCGAGGCGTTCTCCGGCTGACCGTTCCCGATGCCTTCGGGCGGCTTGTCGTGCTGCCTTTGCTTGAAAAATATCTTCAGGCCTGGCCCGACATCCAGGTCGAAGTGAGCTTCACCGATCGCCTGGCCGACATCGTCGAGGAAGGCTTCGATCTGGCGATCCGGATCGGCGCGACGGCGACGGACACCCGCCTGGTCTCACGCGTGATCGCCACCTATAAGGCACGGCTCTGCGCCTCGTCGGCCTACCTTGCCGAGCGCGGCGAGCCCCGCGATATCGACGATCTCGCGGTCCATGACTGCCTGATCTTCGCCGGCCGCAATCAAAGGCAGGGCTGGCGCTTTCGCGGGGAAGGCGGTTCCTGGATCAAGGCGCAGGACCGCAGCCGCTTGAGGCTCGACAGCGCAGAGGCGATCCGCGACGCCGCCCTGGCGGGACTGGGCATCGCGCTGCTTCCCGATTTTCTCGTCGCCGACGATCTCGTCACCGGCCGCCTCCGGCAGATCCTGCCCGACCTCGAAACCGACGACGTAAAGATCGTCACGCTCTATCCCGACAAGCGCCTGCTGGAACCGCGTGTCCGACGCTTCATCGATCTGATGGTCGAGGAGCTTGGAGACCAGAGCGAGGCACGCAACCGCGACGCTAGGTCTGGGTGATAGGCTTGTCGAAGCCGCGGAAGCTCTTCAGCGCCAGGGGAAAGAGGGTTGCGGCGAGATAGGCGAGCCCGGTGAGCGAGAGCGCCGCGGCGAGGCCGATCGTGCTGATCAGGGCGCCGCCGACGAGGCCGCCGAAGGGGATGAGCGCGAAGCAGAGGGCGGCGTTCATCGCGGTGACGCGGCCGGTCAGCGGCTTGGGGATGCGCTCGAAGATCACCGCCGACAGGATCGGATTGAGGAAGCCCGAGGCAAATCCTGCGATTGCCAGGGTGAGGAAGATGATGGGGAGTGGCGCATCCAGCGCAATAACGAGAAAGCGCGGAAATCCGGTCAGCAGGAAGGCCACGGTATAAACCATCAGGCGCGGCATCCGCTCGCCGATCGCAGCGGCAATCGCAGCACCCGCGATCGAGGCGCCGGTGAAGGCCGAAAACATCGCCCCCAGCAATTCCGGGCCATGGCCTGAGCTCCGCGTCCAGACGGGCAGCAGCACCGCGTGATAAGCCTGGTCCAGCAGGTTAGTGGTCGCCACCATGATGACAATGCTGACGAGCACCGCGTCGCCGCGCAGAAAGCGCCAGCCTTCCCTGAGATCGCCGAGATAGGAGGACATCCCGCCCGGCCGGGCCTCGGGCATGCAGCGCAGCTCGGGGACGCGCCGCAATCCGGGGATGCCTACTCCCACAATCAGCGCAGCGGCGGCGAAGGTGACGGCATTGACCACCAGCGCTTGGCCCGGGCCGATCAGGCCGATCAGCGCGCCGGCGCCGGCCGCACCCGCCGTCGAGGCCAGCCGCTCGATGGCACCAACGAGGCCTGTCACCCGCTCGAGCGGCACCGCCGCCAATTCGGCAATATCAGGCACCATCGCCTGTTTGGCAGCATCGGATGGACCGCGCAGCACACCCATGGCAAAGACGACAGGCAGCAGCAGCGACATATCAAGCAGGCCGAGCCAATCGAGCAGCGGCACCAGCATCACCACGGCCACCGAGGCGGTGTCGCAGACGACAGCGATGCGTTTCGGGCCGACGCGGTCGATCAGCGGCCCACTGAGCGCCTTGGCGGCGACATAGGGGAGCATCTCCATCATCGCTGTCAGCCCGGTTAAAACGGGGCTGCCGGTCGCGCTCAGCACCAACCAGGGAATAGCGATGGTCGACAGCCGCGTGCCGGAAAGCGAAAGCGTCTCGGCCGCGGCAAGCGCCAGGAATGGCCCACCCTTCCTCATGACCCATCATCTTCCTCGCGATGCGGGAGCCGGCCCGGATAGGGAAAGGCGTGCAGCATGATCGAGAAGGGAACCATATCCGGGGGTGCCAGCTCCCCCAAAGGCGGAGCCACCCGTATCGCTTCGAGAATGGTATCGGTCAGCCGCTTGGTCAGGGCTTCGGCCTGTTCCGCCGTCATCGGGATGATGATGTCGCTGGCCGTGCTCGCCTTGCGCCATTCCGCCGGCAGCTCGGCATATTCCTCCAGCGCCTGCTGCATCTGACCGACCTGCAGAGAGAGTATCGCCTGGTTGAAGGCGAGGTCGAGATCAAGCGCTTCACCCTCGGCCTCGCTTGCCGGCACCGAGGTGAGCTCGTGGCTGGCGCGCCACCAGCGGTCGCGCCGCGAAGCATGCGGCGCTTCCTCGATGAAGCCGTATTGGGCGAGCTGGCGTAGGTGATAGCTGGTCGCGCCGCTATTCAGCCCGAGCCGCACTGCCAGTTGCGTCGCCGTGGCGGGTCCATCGACCCTGAGCATGCCGAGCATGCGCAGCCGGACAGGATGCGTCAGCGCCTTCAGCGCGGTGGGATCGGGCACGACGCGGCTGAGGGTGCGGGGTGCGGTGACGGATTGAGCAGGCTGCGGGCGCGGGTCTTTCATGCCGGAAGCCTACTATTACAAAGACATCTTTGCAAAGCTTTCTTTGCGTAAGTGCAAGTGCCCTGTCCGCAGCTCAATCCTCAAGCAGGGTGAAGACCGCGCAAGGGTCGGCGATGCCGCGCAAGGTGTGCTCGCCGAGCGGCATCAGCGCCGTCGCCGTATTCGCCGCCACCGCGCCCGAGATCAACACGCTTCGGCTGAGCGGCTTGCACAGCCCTTCCAGCCGGCTGACCAGATTGACGGCGGAGCCGATAGCGGTGAAGTCCAGCCGGTCGGCAGCACCAATATTCCCCCACAGGATCTCGCCGAAGTGCAGTGCTGCGCCGAAGGGCAGCGGCGCTAGCCCCTGCGCCTGGCGAACTTGATCGAGATGGGCCATGCCGGCGCGGCTGGCGGTGACCGCGCGCAACGCTGCCTCGCAAGCCTCGCGATCCCCTCGGCCTGTGTCGCCCTCGCTCGACGTAGCCGTGACCGGAAAGATCGCCAGCACGCCGTCGCCGATGAACTTCAGCACCTCGCCCCCGAAGGCATGCACGGCGCCTGCGACACGGTCGAACCAGGCGTCCAATGCGGCGATCATCACGTGAGGCTCGGTCACCTCGGAGAGCGCGGTGAAGTCGCGCAGATCGGCGCAGAGAAGGGCTGCGCGGATGGTCTCGCCAGTGCCGCGGGCAAGCGCGCCGGCCTGCACCCGGGCGGCGCTGCGCCGGCCGAGATAGGCTTCAAGCAGCGCGGCCCGCGCCTCCCGCGCCGCCAAAGCGGCGAGCGGGGCTACGGAAAAACGCGCGACTTCGCGCAGCAGGCCAGCCTCGGTCGGGCCGAATGCGCTGCCCCCTGCCCCGTTGGCGATACCCGCCCAGCCGAGTATCGGACTATCCTGCGAAGGCCCGATTCTCTCCTCCCATACCGGTCCGAGCCCAGCCAGCCACTCGCGCCCAGCCTCGCTCTGCGGCGCCGCGGCAAAGGCCAAAGCCTCGATGACAGCATCGGTCTCGGCTCGCCACAGCCAGGTGCGCCGCGCGATGATCGGATGCGGCACCGAAAGTGTCAGCGCGCCGCCGGAAATCGGCAGGCCATCGGCCAGCAACCGGCGCCCGAGCTCGGCCAGAAACCGTTCGGGACCAGGCGAGGCCCCGGCCTCGTCAACCAGCCAGGCAAGGGGAGATGGCAGATCCATGGCTTAACATCGCACGCTCGCCGGGACGTCCGCAAGGATATCCCTCGGGGTGACCGCTGGCGGTCATCCCTGGGTGCGACAAGCCGACGTTCGCACGTCCATCAGGACACCCCGCGGGTGTCCGTGAAGAGATTCCCATAGACTCAAGCTGTCGCCCCAAAGGACGTCCACTCCCCTGTCGAAAACCCTTCGACGCGGTGGAAAACAAAAAATAAACACTTTAAACTCGCGCGACTTTGATTCCATTATAGGGCCGTTCGTCATCGTGTGATTGAGGGGTACGATGGGCACGGTATTCTGGCCGAAAGATCCGCTGGATGGGAATGACATGACGGTGCTGACGTCGATCCTTCGGCGATGGTGCGAAAGGTATCAGGTCGAGCTGACGGCGGAAGAGAGCAGCCGCAAGGCAAAGGAACTCGTCGAATGGTTCGAATTCGGCGTCAAGGATCCCGTCGAGCTCGAGGAATTGATCGACGACAAGCACTGGCTCGTCAGCAGGATCTGACCCTCTCGGGTAAATCGGGAGAACGCTGGCTGTCAGCGTCGGCGACGCTTTTTCATGAGAAAAGGCCGGGCGAAAATCGCTCCGGCCTTCGTCCATTTACATCTAAGCGAGACTTTTAGTCATTATCCCGCCAACGCCGGTCGCGATCCCAGCGCCGCTCATGGCGCCAGCGCGAGCCATCCCAATCGCGGTGACGCCGCTCCCAGCCCCAGCGGGGCGGACCACCGTAGAAAGCTACCGGCGGCGGGCGTCTCCAGCTTCGCCGGCATTCGCCCCAGCGCGTCAGATGCCAGCCGCGACCGCAGGCGTAGTCGACCTTTGTGACACTGCTCTGGACATTGATTGTCCCCATCGGCATTGCCTCCGCGGTACCGATCGAGAGGCTGCCGGCAAGCAAGGCAGCCGCGATAGAAAGTGCCTTCATCGTGAACTCCATTTTCAATCCAGCCGTCCGCAGATTAGGACCGCTAAATTGAACTGGAGATGAACTGCGCGTTCATGTTTGCGGTAGCAAAAGAAGCGCTTCCGCACGACCCGCTTGGGCGCTCGCCGACCGTTGTTGTCACAACCGCAAGCGCATCAGAGACGCCCCGCTGCCGGCAAATTTGTTCATGTCCGGCCGTAAAAAGCGTCGGGACCCGGATCCCGCCCGGCGGCGACTTCGGTCAGGCGCCCCAGGTAATGCGCCCAGCCTTCCGCATGGCCGGCGAATTGATCGGCGCTGGGCAGGCCGCTATGAGTGAGCCGCAACAGCGTTCCGCCCTCCTGTTCGATCAGGTCGATCTCGACCAGGCTCGACCCCGGCGGCACCACTTCGCTGCCGTCCCAGCCGAAGCTGTAGGCAAGGCGATGAACCGGCACCACCTCACGAAACGAGCCGCGCGCAAAGCGGGCGCCGGTGACGTTGACGAGATAGAGCCCGCCGGGCTGCGGCTCGACCTGCGCTTCCGTTCCCATCCAGCGCAGGATCTTCTCCGGATCGGTCATCAGCGCAAACACCGCGGCCGGCGGCGCCGCAATATGCGCCTCGCGGTGAACGACGAAAGATTCTGGCATCACTCTCTCCCATGGTTGTCACGGCCTCGCCCAGGCGGAGACAGCGCGTCCTGTCTTGTCGTGCTTCTGACGTGGATGTCCTCACAGAGAGCATGTAGGCGCAAGCTCCTCCTTCGCAAGAGGGATTGCCCGCCGCCATCGGCGAACGAGCGAAATCGCCGCTTGGGGAGCCTGATCCAGCTCCGGCCGCGAAAGCATATCGACCTATTGCCAGCCCGCCGCCTTCCCCCTATTGTCCGCGCCGTTCTCAGGGCGGGGTGCAAGTCCCTACCGGCGGTATGCAATTTCGATTGCGAGCCCGCGAGCGCCTTCTTAGGAAGGGTCAGCAGATCAGGTGAGATGCCTGAGCCGACGGTCATAGTCCGGATGAAAGAGAACGTGCGTTCCTGCCGCCCTTGCGGCTGTCGGGAACGTTCGTGATCGCCTTGGGTGATGTGTCTGTTCGCCAAAGGAGATTACCGTGACACCCACCCGCTACGCCTTCGTCAAAGCCAGTTGGCACGCCGACATCGTCGACCGCGCCCTTCATGGCTTCCATCAGCTTATTCCGCCCGAGCAGGTCGACGTGTTCGACGTCCCCGGCGCATTCGAGATGCCGCTGCTTTCCCGCGATCTTGCGGCAACCGGACGTTACTGCGCGGTCATTGCCGCCGCCTTCGTCGTCGACGGCGGAATCTACCGCCACGAATTCGTCGCCCAGGCCGTCGTCGATGGGCTGATGCGCGCCGGCATGGATACGGGCGTGCCGGTACTGTCGGTCTCACTGACGCCGCATCAGTATCAAGAAACCGAGCACCACAAGCAGATCTACCGCGCGCACTTCGTCGAGAAAGGCCGCGAAGCAGCAAAAGCGGCTCTGACGATCGGCAAAACGCGCGCCGCTCTTGCCGCGTAGTCAGCGGTTCGACGAATAGAGGAACGCAGGAGATGAAGACGGCGGTGCACTCCCGCCGTCGACCGCATCAGATCGACTTCACCTCGCCGCCATCCATGCGTAGCGCCGAGCCGGTCATCCAGCGGGCACCCGGCGACACCAGGAAGGCCATCAGTTCGGCGATTTCCTCCGGCTCGCCGTAGCGGGCGATGCCCGCCTGCTCGGGGAAATGCGCGGTCGCCTCCTCCACGCTCACACCGTGCAGCGGCGCCCAGTGCTCAAGATAGGAGCGGCGCCGGCCGGTCATGACGGGACCGGGCAGCACGCTGTTGACCTGCACGCCATCGGTGATGCCGCGATCGGAAAAGGCCTTGGCGAGTGCGACGATGGCAGCATTGATGGTACCGACCGCCGCATACGGCGCCTTCGGAAACACCGCCGAATTGCCCGACATCAAGACGACGGAGCCCTTCGCCTCTCTCAGCGCCGGCCATGCCGCAACCGTCAGGCGCCTCGCGCCGTGCAGCTTTAGCGCCAGCCCGTCTTCCCACTGCGCATCGGTCATCTCGAAAAGATCGATCTGCGGCACACCGCCGGCGATGTTGAGCAGCGCATCGATGCGGCCAAAGGCGCCAAGCGCCTGATCGACCACGGCCTGCGCCGCTTCCGGCTCGGCGAGGTCGGCGCCGATGACGAGGGCTTGCGCGCCGCCCGCCCTCACCGCCTGCGCGGTCTCCTCAAGATTGGCGCGGTTGCGGGCGACCAGCACCAGCGCGGAAAAATCGCGCGCGAGGCGCTGCGCCGTCGCCTGGCCGATACCCTGGCTGGCGCCGGTGATGATGGCAACTGTATCAGACATGTCGTCTCTCCTGTTGGCTTGGGCGACCGCCCGCCCTTCCGGCGGGCAGCGCCTGGTTCTGCTCTCAGCGGGCCAGAAAATCGCGGATCGCAGCCGCGATCTCTGCGGCATGCGTTTCCAGCGCGAAGTGGCCGGTGTCGAGGAAGCGGACGACCGCATTGGGATTATCGCGCTTGAACGCCTCGGCGCCGGGCGGCAGGAAGAACGGATCGTTCTTGCCCCACACGGCCAGGAACGGCGGCTTGTGGGTGCGGAAATAATCCTGAAAGGCAGGATAGAGCGCGACATTGCTCTTGTAGTCGCCGAAGAGGTCGAGCTGTATGTCCTCGACGCCGGGCCGCGCCAGATAGAAATTGTCGAGCGAATAGCCGTCGGGCGAAACCGTCGTCGGATCGGCAACCCCATGCGTATATTGCCAGACCGTCGTTTCCGGCTGCAGCATCGCCTTCAGCGCATTGCGGTTCTCCTCGGACGCATCCTCCCAATAGGCCCGGATCGGGTTCCAGCCCTCGCTCAGGCCCTCGACATAGGCGTTGCCGTTCTGCGAGATGATCGCCATGATCCGGTCAGGATGTTTCACGGCCAGCCGGAAGCCGGTCGGCGCGCCGTAGTCGAACACATAGACGGCGTAACGATCGAAGCCGACGACTTCGGTGAAACGATCGATGGTCGTGGCGATCCCGTCGAAAGTGGCGCCGCGTGCCGGCAGGTCGGATCGTCCGAAGCCCGGAAGATCGGGCGCGACGATGTGGAAGCGATCGGAGAGCAGCGGCATCAGGTCGCGGAACATGTGGCCGGCGCTCGGAAAGCCGTGCAGCAGGAGCAGCTTCGGAGCATCCGGCGAACCGGCCTCGCGATAGAAGATGTTGAAGCCGTCGACGTCGGCGGTGCGGTATCTGATGGTGGACATGACAGTCTCCTTTGCTGTGATAACTTGATTGGTATTTCCGGTCTGGTTATTCCGCCTGCCCTTGCTGGCGGCTGTTGAAGATCTCCGGCTGGAGATAGAGAACGAGGGCGCAGCAGATCAGGAAGAAGCCGAGGAGCGGTACGAAGGGAGCAACGAGCCCCGCCACGGCAAAGATCGCCAGGCCGATGAGCGTCCGCCGGCGCGCCAGGCGGCGGGCGGGTTCCGGCATGGCGCCCGCCTCGGCTTGCGCGAATATCTCGCGCTCGAACATCAGATAGGCAGCATTGACCAGCACGAAGACCGCGGCATAGACGGCAACCGGCATCGGCGCGAGGCCGGTCCTCGCCATCCAGGCCGTCGTGAACGGCAGCAGCGACACCAGGAAGAGGTGCACGAAGTTGATCCAGATCAGCCGGGTAGAGGCAAAGCGCACCAGCCGCAGCAGGTGATGATGGTTGATCCAGATGATCGCGATGAACAGGTAGCTCAGCGCATAGCTGACCAGGATCGGCCAGAGCGAAAGCACGGCTGATATGTCGGGAACCTCGGGCGCCTTGAGCTCCAGCACCATGATGGTGATGATCACCGCGATCATGGCGTCTGAAAAGGCGCTCACCCGCTCGGTCGTCATCTTCTCTCCGTGCATCTCGATTTCCTCCTCATCCCTTGTTTTGACAGTTGAATTCAGGCTGCCACCGCGGCGGCCGCCTCCCTGACGATGTCGAGCACGGCGGCAGGCGCCGTAACGATTGGCGTGTGATCGGCGGCGTGTGAGCGCACCCGCGCCTGCATGCGCTCGGCCATGAAGCGCTGATTGTCGGCAACGATCATCCGGTCCTGTTCCGCGATCAGGAACCAGGCCGGACGGTCCTTCCAGAGCGGGCGCGGCACGGGAACAGTGATGCAGGCCGGCGAGATCGGCCGCTGTACGGCGGCAAGCACCGCCTGCTCACCCGCCTCGGCATTCTGCGCGAATGCGGTGCTAAAAGCCTCTTGCGGCAGATAGATCAGGCCATGACTGTCGGGCGCGAGCTTCGGCGCCTTGGGGTGCGGCTCGCCGCGATAGAAGATATCGGCGACCGTCTCGCCTTCATCAGGTGCCAGGGCGGCGATATAGACCAGCGCCTTGACCTTCTCGTCCCGGGTCGCAGCGATCACCGCGCCGGCATAGGCATGGCCGACGAGAACCACCGGCCCGGTCACCCGCTCCAGCGTGTGCTCAAGGGCTGCGACATCGTCGCTGAAGGAGGTCAGCGGCAGCGGCACCGCGAACACGCTCAAGCCTTCGGCGGTGAGCGGCAGAATGATTTTTGTCCAGCTCGAACCATCCGCCCATGCGCCGTGGACAAATACGACATTCACACTGTTCGCGAGATTCACATTCTCGGGGGACATCAGCGTTCTCCTTGCTCTGCTAAAGTAACCTATCTAATGTATTTATGACGGTTACTCCAAGAGCGCATAACTTGTCAAGCGCCTTTTAAGAGGTTACATATCACTCATGTCTTCGAGAGACCGCCAGCGGTGCACATCGTGGCGACCGGAACAGGAGTTATGATGGACAACCGCTCACCTGCCCTTTTCGTCGGCGATGCGCTGGGACTGGATTTTTTGAATTCGATCGCCACTCCGGTCGATACGCCAGTCGACTGGATCGATGATGGCAAAGGCCTGCTGCGCTGGCTGGAGCAGGCGGGGCTCGTCCCCCATGCGACGCTGGAGGCAATGCGAGCGCAGGCGCTGCCGGGCGAACTCGACAAGGTCGCAGACCAGGCAAGGAGCCTGCGCGAATGGTTCCGGGATTTCGTCCGCAGCCACAAGGGCCACCCTCTTCCGGCAAATGCCCTGGAGGAGTTGGAGCCGCTGAACCGCCTACTCGAACGTAACGAGGGCTTCAGCCGCATCATCGCAGGACATGCCGATGCCACACTCGCACTTCAACCAATGCGCAAATGGCGCGCACCCGATGCGCTGCTGCTGCCGGTCGGCGAGGCGCTGGCGCAATTCGTCTGCACCGAGGATTTCTCCACGGTGAAGGCCTGCGAAGGGCCGGCCTGCACGCTGCTCTTCGCCGACCACACCCGAGGCCACCGGCGGCGCTGGTGCAGTATGGCGATGTGCGGCAACCGCGCAAAACAGGCAGCTCACCGGCATCGGCTGAAGGCGGATCATGAGTGACGCGCCGTCTGCGGGATCTTCGCATGGCCAGGCCGGGATCTGCCTTCAACAGGAATGGGCGTGGAATCCGCCAATGCCAGCCAAATCAGACAGAATAATTGATTCGACGGCCTCACAGCGCTGTGGTCCACTGGCCGGTGACATGTATCGCCATTCTTAACGCATCCAAAACGCCAAGGAGCTGAAGATGAGCAATGCCATGCGCAGTGAAACCCCCATTGAGACCCCGAGAACACAGCCCGTCGACACCAAGCTCGAGGTCGTCGTCATCCCTGTTTCCGATGTCGACCGCGCCAAGCGTTTTTACGACGGCCTGGGTTGGCGGCTCGACGCCGACTTCGCCAATGATGCCGATTTCCGTGTGATCCAGTTTACCCCGCCCGGCTCCGGCTGCGCGATCATCTTCGGCAAGAACGTCACCGCCGCGCCACCCGGCTCGGCCCAAGGCCTTTACCTTATCGTCTCCGACGTCGAGGCCGCCCGCCGTGATCTGATCGCCCGCGGCGTCGAGGTGAGCGAAGTGTTCCATGACGCGGCCGGCGTCTATGCCGGCAAGGACGAACCATACCTGTTCGGGCGGCTCCGCATTGCCGGCCGCGATCCCGATCACCGCAGCTATCGCTCCTTTGCCTCCTTCAAGGATCCCGATGGCAACGGCTGGCTGTTCCAGGAAGTCACCACGCGCCTGCCGGGACGCATCGACGCCGACGGGACGACATTCACGACCTCGACCGATCTCGCGTCAGCCATGCGCCGTGCGGCGACCGCGCACGGCGAACACGAGAAGCGAAACGGCGGCAAACACGACGACAACTGGCCGGACTGGTACGCCGAATACATGGTCAGCGAACAGGCCGGCAAGCAGCTACCTCTATAGGCGGTGACATCCTCTGAGAAGTAAGGGAACTTCGGTATGGCGCGCGCCATACCGAAACGCTTTATCGTGTCTTCGCCACCAATCTCACCGGTCTCCTTGCCGACGTCAGGATGTCCCCCACCCTCTCGCTGTTGCAGTCAACCGATTATCCCGTCGGCTATATCGGCCCGGACGTCGGATATGAGTCCGCCTCGCGCATTGCGGCTTCGCGCCGGCCCCATCCGCGGGGCGCAGACCGAAGTCGGATATTGGGGTGCGCCGGAAGCCTTCATTGAGATGCGGGAGACTTCTGCGACGTTATCCAATCGGAAAATGCAAGCATGGCTGCTGTTGGCGGCCTCGATTGCAGCCGGGTAAGCCAATAGCTCCCCAATGATATGGTCGTCGGAAAAGGTTGTCTAACAGCCCCCGAGGATAGATGTCTGGAAAACATCGACGGCGGTGCCAGAGCGATCCCCAGTCCTTGCAGGGCCGCTTCCATCATGGCGAGGGAAGAGTCGAAAACGATACCGGCGTTTATCTGTGCCGCCGGAGGGACGTCCGCTGCGGTAAACCACGTGCTCCACTCGTCCGCCCTATAGCTCCGCAAAAGCGTCGCCTCGACCAGATCTGCAGGCGACTTTAAACGCTCGGCCAATTTGGGTGTGCACAGAGGAGAGAGCGGAGCGTCGAACAGACGCAGCGCCTCTGTGCCGTGCCAGGAGCCGCTGCCGAAGCGAATGGCAAAGTCCAGTCCCTCGGCCGCCATATCGACGCGATTATTGTTAGTCGAAACGCGCACATCAATGAACGGATGCTGCTGTTGAAAATCCGAAAGCCTTGGCAACAGCCAGCCGACGGCAAACGTCCCGACCACGCCCAGGAACAGCAATTCCCGAACCTGCCCGGCTTCAATCCGGTCCAGCATGATCGCCATCTGATCGAAGGAAATGGTCAAGGTCGGCAAAAGAGCTTCGCCTTCTGCGGTGATTTTCAAGCCCCTCGGGAGACGCTGAAAAAGGGCAGCCCCCAATCGCTTCTCCAGGCTTTTGACCTGCTGGCTGACAGCGGCCTGGGTAACACAAAGCTCGATCGCGGCGCGGGTGAAGCTGAGATGTCTCGCCGATGCTTCGAAGGCCCTCAAGCCATTTAAGGGGAGGAATTGCCGAACCATCTTAGCCCTAGATTTTCTTGGATCTCCTCCGAGATATCATCGTTTGCTGCCGCAAAACAGTGCCATTAAATGCCGTCCTCATGCGCCTTTGCGCTGATGAAAAGCTGCCTGCGGAGGATGAAAATGAATCGTAATTGGATAAAAATTCTATCGGCCGCATTGGTCTCGACATGCATTTCCACAAGTGGCCTTGCGGCTGACGCGCTGAAACTGAAAGCCATCTCGGACGCCGCGATAAGACCAATCATGGATAAATACGGCATTCCGGGCATGGCTGTTGCCATCGCCGTTGACGGGCAGAACCACATCTTCAACTACGGCGTCGAGTCGAAGGACACGAACAGGCCCGTCAGCCCGGCGACCATGTTCGAACTGGGATCGATCAGCAAAACCTTTACAGTCACCCTCACCTCCTACGCAGACGTGACCGGCCGACTTTCGCTGTCGGACAAGGCAAGCAAATATCTGCCGGCGATGAAGGGAAGGCCGTTCGGCGATGTCGTCCTGACGGATTTGGGCACCCATACGGCTGGTGGATTTCCGCTTCAAGTTCCCGATGAAGTCAAAACCGAGAAGCAACTGATGGAGTATCTCGCAACCTGGAAACCCTCATATGCCGCCGGAACGCACCGGACATACGCCAATCCAAGCATCGGGATGCTTGGATATATAACGGCGAAAAGCATGAATGACGGTTTCGTCGCTTTGATGGAAGGCAAATTGTTTCCCTCCCTTGGATTGAAAAGCACGTTTATTGATGTGCCGAAATCGCGGATGGCGGATTATGCCCAAGGCTACAAGCGGAACGGCGAGCCGGCGCGGATGACACCTGCCATTCTTTCGTCCGAGGCCTATGGCGTGAAATCCACAGCAAGCGACATGATCCGGTTCATCGACGCGAACATGGGACTGGTCGAACTGGGCGATAAGCTCCAGCAGGCGATCAATAACACGCATAGGGGATACTTCGATGTCGGCGCGATGACCCAAGACCTTATTTGGGAGCAGTATTCCTATCCGGCGACGCTGACGACGTTGTTGGACAACAATTCCAGCGCGATGCTGAAGACCATTCCCGTCAAGCAACTGACGCCCGCAATGGAACCGCGCGAGGATGTCTGGATCAATAAAACCGGCTCAACGAATGGTTTCGGCGCATATGTCGCGTTCATCCCGAAGGAGCGGCTCGGCATCGTCATTCTGGCCAACAAAAACTATCCCAACGAGGATCGCGTCTCTGCCGCTTACCGGATACTGACTGATATAACGTCGGCGCGCTGACCCGGTAGAGCATGATGCCGAAAAGTGTACGCGGTTTTCGGACAACATCATGCTCTAACTATCTAATTCAGAACAGGATTGAGATTTTAGGCCGCCCCGGCCTAAAATCATCCTGTTCTGGCATCAACGGTCGAAGATGTCCCGCCATTGCTTCTCACCGATCAGGCAGTCGGCGCCCGTCTCGGCGCCGGCTGTTTTCTGCACCGTCGCCGGCGGGGATAGGCCACTGATCTCCAGCACCAGCTTGCGGCGCACGGCAACGGCGAAATCCTCGATTTTGCGGACCGGCAGCACGAAGGCGCCGGGACCACCGATCACACAATCCGCATAATATTTGTCGAGCCCGTTGGGTGCATCGGAGGGCCGCAGCATGATGGCGAGACCATTGATGATCATGCCGGCTTCTACCGCCTTGTCGCGGGCGGGGGTGACGGGATTGCCGGAATTGTTCGGCCCATCGCCGGAGACATCGATCACCTGGCGCCTGGACTGAAAGGGACTGGAAACGATCATGCTGGCGCCCTGGGCGATCGCGGTGGAGATCGATGTGCGCCGCTGCGTGGCAATCGGCCGGGCTTCGAGTTTATCGGCAAAAGCGATCGCATCCTCCTCCGTCTCGATCACCTGCCAGTCGATGACGGAATCCTGAACGACATAGCCAGCCCATTCGAAATAGCTGATGGCGATGCGGCCGGTCAGCCCGTCCTTCACCGCGTCGATGAATTCCTTGTGCTTGAGCGCTTCGACATAACCCTCGCGCTGGATGCCGATCTCCTCGAAGTCCATCGACCGCGAGGTGTCAACGGCAAGCACGAGGGTCACATCGACCTCGCTTCCCCCCGCCTGCGCGATGGGCACGAGGCCGGAAAGACCCATAAGCACCGCAAGTGTCGTCAGCATTGGCAATCCAATCCCTGCGCCATCCAAGCGGGAGAACTCTAACACAGCTTGGCGGACGCTGGACGCTCGCCCGCGCGTGCAGCTTCAATTTTCAGTGATGGAATCGAAAGCCCTCAATGCAAGGGAAGCCACAAGGGGGTCTTCCATGCCTTCAGCGCCTCGAGAAAGACCTGCAATCGGGAGGGCAGGAAGCGGCGTGTGGGATAGACGGCGTGCACGAAAATTTCCTCGGACGACCAGTCCGGCAACAGGCGGATGAGTTCGCCTTTTCTGATCTGCTCCTCGCAATAGGTCGAAGGCAGCAGGCCGATGCCGTGCCCGCGATAGGTGAAGGCGCTTACCGCGTCGAAATCCCGGCTCGATATCGGCCCCGACACATGCAGGCGAACCGATTTGCGACCGCTCACCAGATGCCATTCCGCCTCGCCGTTGCGGCCATTCAAGAGCACGCACTGATGGTCCTTCAGCTCTTCGGGCTTCAAGGGAAGCACCCTGCCCTTCAGATAGTCCGGTGCGGCGACCAGATAACGCACGCTCTTGCCGAGCCGCTGCGCGACGATGGTTGAATCCTTGAGGTCGCCGAAGCGGATGGCGAGATCGATGTTCTCCGCGATCAGATCGAGGAACAGGTTGGTGACGAAGAGGTCAACCTGGATCTTCGGATAGGTCTTCTGGAAAGCCGAGACGAATTCGTAGAAGACCTCCTGTCCGAAGATGACTGGCACGGAGATCTTCAGCAGACCTTCCGGTTTTCTCTGTGTCTCGGTGAGCGCGTGCTCGGCGTCGAGAAGATGGGCGAGCGGTTCGCTGCACCTGTCGTAATAGGCCCGGCCTTGCGCGGTCAGGCTCAGTTTGCGGGTCGTGCGCTGTATAAGCGTCACGCCGAGCTGCTCCTCCAGCGACGTCACCTTCCGGCTGACGGTCGATACCGGCATGCCGAGGGAATGGGCAGCACGGCTGAAGCTACCGTACTGCGCCACTTTCACGAAAACCGCGATGTCGTTCAGATCAGCCATGTTCTGATTTTTGCATGGATGCAAAAGAGAATCCAGATATTTCCATCTAATCGAGTAATGGAGTTTTCGCCATATTCACCTTGCGAAAACAAGACAACCCGATGGAGGCGCGTTCGCAGCAGCCCCATCTCGAGCGACCCCGCCTTTGCAACCGCAAGGCCCGCGTTGCCCGAACCAGATTATGGAGATCAGCATGACTACGAGAAAAACAGTCATCGTGACGGGCGCCTCCCAGGGTATCGGAGCGGGCCTCGTCAACGCTTTCATCCAGCGCGGCTACAATGTCGTTGCTACCTCGCGCCAGGTCAGCGCCTCGGAGGCTTTCCAAGCCTCGGACAGACTGGCGCTTGTCGATGGCGACATCGGCGATGCCGAAACCGCAGCGCGGGTGGCAAGGACAGCAATCGACCGGTTCGGCTCGATCGACGCACTCGTCAACAATGCCGGCATTTTTCTAGCCAAGCCGTTCGTCGAGTTCACCATGGCCGACTTCCAGAAATTGTCCTCGACCAATCTCGAGGGCTTCATCCATCTGACCCAACTGGTCGTCGGACAGATGCTCGCGCAGAAAACGGGCGGTAGCGTCGTCAGCATCACTACGCCATTGACCGATCATCCGATCGCCGGCTTCTCTGCTTCAGTCTCGATGATGACAAAGGGCGGCATCAACGCCATCTCCAAGAACCTGGCGATGGAATATGCGAACGAGGGAATTCGCTTCAACATTGTCGCTCCTGGCGTGGTGGACACGCCGCTGCACAAGGACAATCCGAAGGATTTTCTGAAGACGCTGTCGCCGATGGCAGGCATATCAAACGTCGAGGAGATCGTCGACGCAGTCGTCTTCCTCACCGAAGCGCCGCGCGTAACCGGGGAGGTGCTGCACGTCGACGGCGGCGCACATCTGGGCAGATGGTAGACCATGCGAAAGCGCAGGCAGCCGGCGCGGAACGACGGCTGCAGGAACTCGGCATCACACTTCCCCCGCCGCCGACGCCCTTTGGGGCCTATGTCGAAGCGATAAGGACCGGCAACCTGGTCTTCTTCAGCGGGATGCTGCCGGTCGTCGGCCACGAGCCGCGGTATATAGGCCGCGTCGGCGGCGCGCTGACGGCCGAAGACGGCCGGCAGGCGGCTGAAACGGCAACGCTGAGCGCGCTCGCAGCCGCCAGGGACTATCTCGGCTCGCTGGACAGGGTCGTCAGGGTCGTCAAGCTCGGCATCTATATCGCGACCGAAGGCGATTTCCGCGACCATCCGAAGGTCGCGGACGGCGCATCCGAAATGCTGCTTGCGGTCTTCGGCGAGGAGAAGCTCTCCGGCCGCGTCGTGCTCGGCGTCGCTAGCCTGCCTTTAGGTGTGCCGATCGAACTTGAACTTGTCCTTGAGGTCGAGGGCTGAATGGGGGCGGTACCGGCGCGGCATCGTCCGAGGTCCCTTATCCTGAGGCGCGTAGCCCGCAGGGCGAAGCCTCGAAGGACACGCTCCGGCACTGCTCCTTGCATCTACCGACCGCCGGCGCACCCGCCTCGTCCTTCGAGGCCCCTGCGGGGCGCCTCAGGATGAGGCTCTCGTGAGCGCGGCCGCGGCCGACCGATAAGCTCAAAGCATCACACCCTCACACCGCCACCAACAGCAGCACATAGGCGATCACGCTCACCATCAGCCCGCGGAACGCGAAGGTGACGCAGCGGTATTTGCTGCGGGCGATAGCAGAGAGGATGTTGGCGTTTTCGAGATATTGGTCGAAGAGGTAGCGCTCGTCGCGCCGCAGTGCCGCCTCGAAGAACAGGTCGCGATGGTTCTGCCAGGCGCCCCAGAACAGCGAGGTAGATGTGTCCAAACGGCGCGGCAGCACGACGAGGATCGCCGATAGGATGGAAAAGACCGAGGCGGCGGCAAGCAGGCCCGAGAAGAGCATGCTCCCTGGTGTCCCGGTCGCGTAACGCGCCAGGCTGAAGACCGCCCTCACCTCGCTGGAACTCACCAGGAAGGCCAGCATAAAAGTAAAGATATAGGCGGCTTTCTGGTCTGAGATCTTGATCTGATCGTAGAATATGTCGTTGATTTTCTTGATATGGTCAAAATACCCGACACCAATGTCACCTGTCGACGGTTCGCTTGGCATAAGTTCAGTTGCACTCTCGAATTCGCTCACATGAATACTCCACCCAACAAGTGTTTCCCTGATATTACACTTCACAGAGAATTCAAGAACACGTGTGCAATGTGCTTGACTTTTCTTTTCTACATGGACAAAGGGGAAGCGGGAGTTGGGGTTGGGTCATGCTGGGTCGCTGGAAAAACATCTGTCGCGCCGGGGTGGCGCTTGCGCTTGCCGTGCCGGGCTTTTCGCCGGCCGCGGCTGACCCGGTGCAGCGTGCAACACCGGTGGCCGGTTCCGTCATCGCCCGCAAGACCGGCGAAGAAGTCCGCTTCATCGACGTGTCGAACTGGCGTGTCGTCGACATCAATCAGGATCTGCTGACCGGCGACGTGCTGCGCACCAACGCCAACGGCCAGCTCGCCATCGTCTTTTCCGATCACACCCAGGTTCGCCTCGGCCGCAATTCCTCGTTGCAGGTCAAGAAGATGGCCGCGAGCGGCGACACGACGCTGGAGCTGCAATCGGGAACGATCTGGGCGCGCGCCGAGCGCGGCGGCCAGGGCCTGACGGTGGAAACGCCGGCCGCCGCGGCCGCAATCCGCGGCACCGACTGGACGATGACGGTCGAGGGCAACAAGACTTCGATGATTGTGCTCGAGGGCCGCGTCGCGCTCAGCAACCCGCAGGGCAGCGTCGAGGTGAACGAGGGCGAAGGGGCTGTGGCGACCATCGGCCAGGCGCCGAGCAAGATCATCAGCGTCAATCCTGACGACCGAGAACAGATGCTCTTCTATCTTGACCTGCGCGACGGCTTCGACCTGATGCCGACTTCGCCGCTACGGGCCGACCGCATGGCGACCGAACGCCGCCGCCTGTTGGCGCTGCCGCCGGAACGCCGCACGACCGAAGACTGGCTGGCACTTGCCGAAGTTCAGAGCGCCTTCGACGGACGCCGGGCTGCAGCGGCAACGCTGACGAATATCCGCGACCGCAAACTGACGGCAGCCCAGCAGGCGCGCGTCGACCTGATCGACGCCACCATCGCCGGCTCGGAAAAGCGTTATGGCGATGCCGCCAAGCTCTTCCAGAAGGCCCTGCCGCATCTCGACCCGATACGCCGCAACATGGCGCAATATGGCGGCTATTTCGCCCGCTCGCTGGCCGAGCCTGCCCATGCCGAACAGCCGCCCGCGAATACCACCGGCCCCTATGGCGCGATCATGCAGGCCTATACGACAGGCTTCCTAAAAAACCCACACGCAGCGCTCGAGATCATAAAGAAAGCGGAGCAACGCTATCCCGATGATCCGACCCTGCCGGCGGTCCGCGCCCAGTTGGCGGAGCTCACCGACGACCGTGAGCAGATGAAGGAAGCGATAGAACGCTCGCTGTCGCTCGACCCTGACCATCCGATGGCGCTCTCCGCCCGCGCGAGTTACAAGGCGGTCTATCAGAGCGACGTCAACGGCGCGCTTGCCGATCTGAACCGCGCCATCGAACTTGCCCCCGGCGGTTCAGGCACGCTGAATTCGCTCGGCCTGCTGCAGAGTTCGCGCGATGCTAATGGCGAAGCGGAAAAAGCCTTCAAGGAGGCGATCGAGCTCGATCCGCAGGACCCCTTGCTGCGCGCGAATCTCGCAATCCTCTATCTCGATCAGGGGCGCATGAAGGAAGCCAAGCACGAGATCGACACGGCAATTGCGCTCGATCCATCCTTCGATATCGCCCTGCTCGCCCGCGGCCGATACTACCTGCAAACTGGCGAGCGCGATAAGGCGCTGCAAGATTTGCTCGCCGCCAGCACCGCCAACCCGGCGCATTCGCAATCACAGCTGATGCTCGCCGCCGCCCATTACGAAAAAGGCGACCGCATTCCTTCCCAGCAGGCGCTCGACAATGCCGACCGGCTCGACAAGAACGACCCGGTTATCTCGGCCTTCCGCACCGCCGTCGATATCGACGATTACGACGCCGACGGCGCGATCCGCAACGCGCAGGAATTCCTGCGCCGCTCGCGCGCCCGCGGCGGCGATTACAGCTCGCTCGGCGCCAATGCGAGTGCTGGTTCTACGCTCAACAACGCCTTCCGCCTGCAGGGCCTAGATGCCTGGGGCCGCTATTACGGCGATGCCGTCTTCGATCCCTTCAGCGGCACCGGTTATATCGATCAAACGATCAAGGGTAGCATCTTTCCTTTCGTCAACGCGACCAGCTTCAGCGACGACAATATCATCCAAAACCGCGGCAACGCGTCGAGCTACTCATCCTTCATCCAGGGCCTGTTGCTTTCGCCGCACATGCTTTCCGGCCGCTCGCGCTCGGCAACGCTGTTCGATGTCCCCTTCATCGAAGGCTCGCTCGGCGGCGGCATCAACAGCGTCGACGGCCACACGAGACGCATCGGCGAGGCCGATATCCAAGGTTATTCGAACGCGACGATCCCAATCAGCTTCTATGGCAACCTGACCTGGGAAGAGCTGGCGCTCGACCGCGACTACCAGGATTTCGGCGGTGTCCAGACGGATAACAAGCTGCTAAGCGCCAACGGTTATCTGACGGCAACGGTCACACCTGATGATCGCGTGGTAGCCTTCGTCAACCACGGCAAGAATGATGGAGCGCTGAGCGCCTTGTCGTCAAACACCGGGTTCATGGAACTCGTGTTCCGTGTCCCTATCCCTCTGCCTCTCTACACGACAGAGGAGACTGTACGAGAAAGCACATATGCCGGCATCGGCTGGAGCCACACTTTTGCGTATGAAAACGTGTTGAATGGAGCGCTGCTTTATTCAGGAAGCAAATCGAATACCAGCAGCGTGCTTGATGTCGACCTGGACCCAGTGTTTATCGGCAGAGGGGTTCCCTTCATCATTCCCTTTGCCAGCGTCACTCAGGAAAGCGAATCCCAAACCTATATCGGCGCTTTGAGCCATTCCATAGGTGCCGGGCCTTTGACATTTCGCTACGGCATCGAAGGCGGCTGGATGGATGCCAGCAGCACCGTCGATACGACGCTTCTGGGCTTGACGGCGCCCCTCGATCACAATGAGAACACCATCGATATCGGCCGCGGCTATGTCGATGTGCTACATGAGATCACGCCGGATCTTAAGGGCGAATACGCCTTGTTTGCCACGCGCCTGGAGGGCGACGGCATCGATATCACCCGGCTGGAGCCGCGCTTCGGCCTCGCCTGGGCGCCGGTTCCAAACCACTGGCTGCGTGCTGCCTTCATGCGTCAGAGCTTTGATATTGGGATTCCGACCCTTGCCCCCATCGGCGTTCTCGGGCTGCAAGCCAACCAGTTTTCCACCAATCCGCGAGGTTACACGGATACGGTCGCCCTGCAGTGGGATGCCGAATGGACCGACCGCTTCTTCACCTCGGTCGAGTACCAGCACCAGGAGCTGCATGATTTCTCGATCGATTTTCCGCTGATCTCGCTTCCCTCGGATAGCAGCCTGCCGATCTCGCGCGGCAGCATCGATCGGGCTGCCGTCACAGCAAACGTCGTGCTCGGCCATGGTTTCGGCCTTTCGGCTACCTATGCCTACATGGATTCGGAAAACCGGGATCCACTTGAGCCGATCTATGGCGGCCCTCTTCCCTTCATACCGCAGAATTCAGGGCAGATTGCGCTGACCTGGGTCAACGAAGCCAAGGTCAAGGCGACGGTCGCCGCCAACTATATCGGCGAGCGCGACGGCGATCGGTTCGGCACCAAGCTCGACGATTACTGGAGCCTCGACGCCCACCTGATCTGGGAACCGTTCGACAAGCGCATCGAGCTGGAGGCGGCCGCCTATAACCTGCTCGACGAGGACTTCGAGATCACCCCCGGTGTGCCCGGCTGGGGCCGCGCCTTCAAGGGCACGCTCAAAGTCCGCTTCTGATGCGGCTGCGGGACAAACCTCGGCAGGCCAGTCACACCAGGGGCCGCCATCTCAGGCTGCTCGTGCTGTCGCTGACGACGCTGATCGCCATCTCGCTGCTGTCGCGCCTGCCCGCCTGGTCACTGCTCGAGCTCAGAAGCTTCGACTATCTCTCGACCGTCGACGATCCCCGTCCGCCACCCGGCGGACCCGTCATCGTCGCGATCGACGAACCCTCGCTTGCCGATATCAACGCGCAATGGCCCTGGCCGCGCAGTCTTCATGCCCAGCTCGTCACCCAGTTGCGCGCCGCCGGCGCCCGCGTCATCGGCTTCGACATCATCCTGGCCGAACCCTCGACGCCGGAGAACGACAACGCGATCACTAACGCCGTCGGCCCGGATGTCGTCCTTGCCGGCGACGAGACGTTGATCGAGACGCCGCAGGCCTCGCAACTGATCCGTGCGACACCGCTGCCGCAGTTGACCGAGGCAGGTGCCGTGACTGGCATCGCCTCCGTCGAACTCAGTGGCGACGGCACCTTCCGGCGTATTCCGGGCTATGAGGACGGCTTTGCCGCCATGCTGGCCAAGGTCGCCGGCGTGGCCCCCGAGACTCTGCCCGCCGGCCGGCTCATCCAGTCCTTCGGCCCCGCCCGCAGCTATCCCACCGTCTCCTACTACCAGGCGCTCGACCCGAAGAAGCTGCTGCCGCCGGATTATTTCAAGGACCGTGTCGTGCTGGTCGGCCTCAGCCTGCAGAATGCGCCGGCGATCGACAAAGGTGGCGTCGATGCCTTTGCGACGCCCTACACGGTTCATACCGGCAAGCTCGTCTCCGGCGTCGAGATCCAGGCGACGATCTACGACAATATCCGCAGCGGCCTGTCGATCGCGGAAGCCCGGCTGCCGACGGTCGCTGCCTGCATCCTGATATCGGTGCTGCTGGCCGCCACCACCGTCTGGCGCTCGACGGGATGGCTGACGATCGTAACGAGCGCGGCGGCGCTGCTCGCCTTCGCCGCCGTCAGTGCCGCCGGTATGCGGCTAACCCATATCTTCGTCTCGCCGCTTGGGCCGACGGTCGCCTATATCTCTGTCGTCTTCGGCCAGGCCGCCTTCGATTTTGCCGAGGAGCGCCGCAACAAGCGCCAAATCACCCGCGCCTTTGCCCAATATATCTCGCCCGATCTAGTCAGGCGCCTGTCGAGCGATCCCTCGCAGCTGAAGCTCGGCGGCGAGCGGCGCACCCTCTCGGTGCTTTTCTCAGACGTACGCGGCTTCACCACCATCGCCGAGACGCTGAAGGACGACCCCGAGCAGCTGACCGGCCTGATCAACCGGCTGCTGACGCCGCTTTCCGACGTGGTGATGGACCATGGCGGGACGATCGACAAATATATGGGCGATTGCATCATGGCCTTCTGGAACGCGCCGCTCGACGATCCCGATCATGCCCTGCACGCCGTCAAAGCCTCGCTTGCCATGCAGGCGGCGATATCGAGCCTTAACCGCGAGCTCGAGCAAGAGGCGGCGATGCGGGGCGGCAGGCCGCATGTGTTGAAGATGGGCGTCGGCATCAACACCGGCGAATGCATCGTCGGCAATATGGGCTCGACCCGCCGCTTCGACTATTCCTGCCTCGGCGACAGCGTCAACCTCGCCTCCCGCCTCGAAGGCGCCTCGAAGAATTATGGCGTGGCCCTGCTACTCGGCGAGGAGACCGCAAGGCTGGTCGCCAGCATCTACACCGTCGTCGAGCTCGACCGCATCATCGTCAAGGGCCGCACCGCGCCCTCGCCTGTCTATACCGTCGTGCACAAGGCCGAAGCCGAAGCCCTCGCCGCCCATCGGGCTTTTCTCGAGGCGAAATACACCGGCACGCTTGCGCCATCCGACCCCGCTTTCGACAGGCTGGCCGCCGATATCCCAGGGCTTTCCGGCTACTACGCGATCATGCGGGATGCGTTGGCCGGATCCGGTGAGGAATGACCATCACTTTCGGGGGGCGAATGCCACCGGCAGCTCTGCGTCCTAAGGGCGGCAAATCAGCTCGCCAAGGTCAGGCCGCCGTAACGACTGACTTCATTTTCGATTTCTGCGACCAGAGTATCGAGCGCAGGATTTCGCGCCTTACGGGCCCGACGCACCACATAGGCCAGGGCGGGAGGCGTGGGCAGCCGGTTGGTAATGATATCCATCGCGGGACGCAGGTGGCGCCCGTTCAGAAGCGCCACACCCAGGCCTGAGGTGACTGCCGAGACGATTCCGGCGGCGCTGGTGCACTCAAACACCGTCTCGAAAAGGGTGTCGTCATCTTGGCCGATATCGAGTGCCCATTGGCGATAGAAGCATTCGTCGTCGAAAGACAGGAATGGAATCGGACCACTCGGTGGCAGAGCCAGGTCGGAATGTTTCACCCAGTAGAGCTGCTCCCGGAAAAGCACGATATCGGTCGGGCGAACCTCATGGGCAAAGATCTGCACGATCGCAGCGTCGATCTCTCCTTGCTCCAGCATCGCCCGTAGAACCAAACTCATCCTGACCTTGGTGCGCACGGCGACATCAGGATGGAGGCGGCGAAACCGGCCCAATATGCGGGCGAGATCGGTACACGTGGTGTCCTCGGTCAGCCCGAGGGCGATGCGTCCTGCGAGCGGCGTTTTCGTCAGGCTGAGAAGCGCTTCGTCATGAAGACCGAGAATGCGTTCGGCGTAAACCAGCAAATCCTCGCCGGCGGCTGTGAACACAGGCGCTCCCGGCTTGCGGCTGAGAAGATCACAATCGAGGCTGACTTCAAGCCGCTTGATCTTGTGGCTGACGGCCGATTGCGACAGACCCAGCGCCTCGGCAGCGCGAGTGATGCCGCCATGACGGCGAACGGACCAAAGGACCCGTAGCGCGTCTATTTCCAATCGTCGGCTGTTGAGTTCGGTCAAGGCAGGCACTCTCCGCTGACTATGCTGCAAAGCCTATGCATGGAGGTGGTGACGTTGGCAAGCCACCATCGATAAATCAATCATCCTGTCATGTCGTCATCGAAATTTGTCATGTGCGAGGTCGATCCCTTTGGCCTATGGCTGAGCAGAACGAAATCAAAATGAGTATCCCATGACGGATGAAGTTCTCGCTCGGCGTGCGCCAAATCACCGCTTCTTATGGCCCGTTCTGGCGACGCTTCTGGTGATCAGCTGGAGTTCCGGTTTCGTCGGCATCCGTTACGCCAGCGAGGAGGCGAGCGTCATCCTGGTCTTGTTCTGGCGCACCTTTCTGTCGGGACTGACACTGCTGCCCTTCGCGCTGACCATTGGGCCGAGGATGCATCTGCGCATTGTGCTGGGCCAGATGCTGTTCGGCGTGATGTCAGTCTTCCTCTATCTCGGCGGATTCGCTCTCGCCATCGAGCAGCGCGTGCCGACGGGGCTAGTCGCACTGATTTCTGACCTCTTGCCGCTGGCGATTGCGTGCCTGTCGCAACCCCTCCTGGGCGAACGGCTGACGCAGCGACAATGGCTGGGGACGGCAATCGCCGTGGCGGGCGTTCTGCTCGTTTCGCTCGAAAGCCTGAGCTTCGGCGAGGCCCCGCTCTGGGCCTACGGGCTGACGGCCGGCTCGATGCTGGTCTTTGCCCTCGCCTCCGTTCTCTACAGACGGCGGCGCGAGGCGCATATGCCTGTCCATCAGAGCCTTTGCATCCAGACCCTGACCGGCTCGGCCTTGTTTTCGTTCTGCGCCTTCATGCAGGGCAACATGATCCCGCCGATGAGCGTCGATTTCGCCATCGGCATGGCATGGCTCGTGCTGATTGCGACCTTCGCTGCCTATTCGGTCTACTACACCAGCCTTCGACTGTTCCCCGTGGCGCAGGTCAGCGCCGCGATCTACCTCAGCCCGCCTGTCACCATGTTATGGGCCTGGGCTCTATTTTCCGAGCCGCTGACGGCAACGATGTTCATCGGGCTGGCGGTGACACTGGTGGGCGTCTGGATGACCTCGCGAGCGTGAACGCCGCCGGAGCAAGAAAGAAGCCGCAGCTTCCCTTTCTTGACCGCGGTTATTCCAGGCGGCGCGCTTCCAGCGGCGCGTCCTGTCTGAACCCCTCGAAATAACGGCCGCCATGCAGGGCAAGCTCCCGATCGGCCAAAGCCAGAAATCGGGTGCCGTCGCCCGCTGCCGCCGGTCTGAACGCCGCGTCGAATTCCGCTGCCAATTCTGCATCGAGCTTTCGCATCAGGCGCGGCGCCCACTTCCCGCGGCCGGCCCATGCGCCACGCCCGAGCAGGATCAGGTCGGCGAGCTTCTGGTAGAGCAGCGCGGCGATGGCGGCGATCTCTTCGGGTGGGCGGGCGCCGCGCAGGTCATCGGCCAGATCGGTGACCTGGTAGCGCAGCATGTCATAGCTTGGACCGCCGAGAGGCTTGGGTCCTGCCGCCAGCATCTCCGTCGCCTTTGTCTGGATTGCGCGGGCGCGGTCGATATCCGATCCCAGGATTCTGCCTGTCGCAACCATGTTGGCCATGATGGGATAACCGCTGTCGGCATCCTGATGGAGATAATGCGCCAGCGTCTGCGGATCATGGACGAAGGCCTCGACCGGGAAACCGCCTTCAGTGAACGATTCGCGCCATGCTCTTTCGAGGGACGGGAACACGACGACCAGATCGATATCCGAAAAGGCGGTCCCTTCGCCGCGCATGATGGAACCCGCCGCGTAGGCGAAAGCAGCCCCAACATAGCGGCCAACGACACAGCGGTTGGCAGCGGTCAGCGCCCGCTCCGCAAGAATATGCTTCTGGATATCGTCCACGATCTCGTCCTCGAATGCGGGCACGGGCGGGAACAAAAAACCCGCTCGTCTCCGGCGGGTTGGTCTTAGCAGCGATGAACGGATTTCAGTTCACGCGTCTACCACCCACCGCGGCGCGGTGGTCGTAGACGTCATCGAAACTGCAAAAGTCCTGTTCATGGCTAATGTTAACCCGCGACGGTGACAGCGTCAATGCGCCGAAGCCGGACGCCAAGGACGGCTTTCCCGGCGCGATGTTTTGCGTCTAAGATGGGGCAAGACTCGCAAAAAGGAAGAACCCGCCATGCCCCATCCCGCCACCGTCATTCCGCGTCCCGCACCGGTTTTGCTGCCGGTCGAAGGCAGTGACGAGCGCTTTCCGGTGCGCCGTGTCTATTGCGTCGGGCGTAATTATGCCGATCACGCAATCGAGATGGGCCATGATCCCAGCCGCGAGCCGCCCTTCTTCTTCCAGAAGAATGCCGACAACCTGCTGCCGGCGGGGAAGGCCTTTCCCTATCCGTCTCTGTCGAACGACGTGCACTACGAGGTCGAGTGCGTGCTGGCGCTGAAATCAGGCGGCGCAAACATCGAGGCCGCGGACGCGCTCGACTGCGTCTACGGCTATGCCGTCGGCATCGATTTCACCCGCCGCGACCTCCAGGGCGAGGCAAAGAAACTTGGTCGTCCCTGGGAGGTCGGCAAGGCCTTCGAACATTCCGCTCCTATCTCGTCAATCGTTCCGGCCAGCCGCCTCGGCCAACCCGCGGAAGGCAGGATCTGGCTGGAACAGAACGGCAAGCGCGTGCAGGACGGCGATCTCAACCAGATGATCTGGAAGGTGCCGGAGATCATCGCCGAACTGTCGAAGCTCTTCACTCTTGCAGCCGGCGATATCATCATGACCGGCACGCCCGCCGGCGTCGGCGCGGTGGCCAGGGGTGATCGCATCAATTGCGGCATCGACGGCGTCGCCACCCTATCGGTCGAGGTCGTCTGAGGAGAAAGCGATGCCCGTCTACGCACTTGGCGGATCGACGCCGAAACTGCCCGCCGCCGGCCTCTATTGGATCGCACCGGACGCCAATATCATCGGCCAGATCGAGCTCGGCGAGAATGTCGGCATCTGGTTCGGCGCCGTGCTGCGCGGCGACAACGAGAAGATCACCGTCGGCGAAGGCACCAACATCCAGGAAGGCGTGATGGCCCATACCGACATGGGCTTCCCGCTGACGATAGGCAAAGACTGCACCATCGGCCATCACGCCATCCTCCACGGCTGCACCATCGGCGACAACACGCTGATCGGCATGGGTGCGATTATCCTGAACGGTGCGAAGATCGGTGACAACTGCCTCGTCGGCGCCAATGCGCTGGTCACCGAGGGCAAGCAATTCCCCGACAACTCCCTGATCGTCGGAGCACCCGCCCGGCTCGTGCGTGTGCTGGACGAGAAGGCTGTCGAGAGCATCCGCCGCTCGGCGGAAAACTACGTGGCGAATTGGCAGCGGTTTGCGCGGGATCTCCGGCAAATCAGTTGATCGGGCAACGCGACCGGTGGCCAGCCCCGTCCTTCGAGGCCCCTGCGGGGCACCTCAGGATGAGGCTGGAGAGAGGGCACGGGTGAGAGAAGAGCAACAGATGACGGTCGCGAATTCATCAGCCTGCAGACACATCCATAGCCTTCCAACGACACGGCACACCGATCAGCCCTCATCCTTGTACGTTGCCGTTGCTGTATAAAGGGGCTGTGCGGCGGGGATGCGTGTCATCCTTGGGTCTTGAACTCGTACCTCAGCAAGCATCTCCGTCGCCATGTCTTCGCTCGAACGGTTGGTTGGGCTTCGAGCCCGCGTTGCAAGGAGGAGCAGTCATGCATATCCAGCAATCTTTCATGGTCGGTATCGATGTCTCGAAGGCCCATCTCGACGTTGCCGTTGAGGGCAAACGCGCCGTTGTCCGCTTCGACAACAATGCGCCAGGCTGTGCCGCACTCACTGCGGCAGTGGCCGGCGCAGAGCTTGTCGTCGTCGAGGCGACCGGCGGTTACGAGATGGCAATCGTCAGAACGCTTATGGCCGCCGGTATTGCCGTCGCCGTCGTCAATCCCCGCCAGGTGCGCGACTTCGCCAGGGCCAGCGGTCGTTTGGCCAAGACCGATCAGGTCGACGCCCGCGTCACGCTCCACTTCGCCAGAGCGATGCGGCCGGCACAGATCCCCCATATCGACGACGGCCGCATCGCGCTTGCTGCGCTTGTCACCCGCCGTCGCCAACTCATCGACATGGCGGTCGCCGAGAAGAACCGCCTCGAGCATGCGCCTGAGGCCGTCGCAGCGCTGATTGGCGAGACCCTCGCCGCCCTCAGGGCTCAGCTCGCCCGCGTCGATGCCGCCATCGCGCTCGCCATCGAGGCCGAGCCCGACATGGCCGCACGCCGCAATCTGCTGCTGACCGTGCCGGGCATTGGCGAGGTCAGTGCCGCCGTGCTCATCGCCGAACTGCCCGAACTCGGCGCCATCGACGACAAGAAGCTCGCAGCCCTCGTCGGCGTCGCCCCCATCGCTCACGACAGCGGCACATGGCGTGGACAACGCCATATCGCCGGCGGCCGCGCCACCGTCCGATGCGCCCTCTATATGGCTACGCTCTCGGCCATCCGTTGCAACCCGGCCATCAAGACCTTCCACAAAAGGCTGCGCGACGCGGGCAAACCGCCCAAGGTCGCCATCGTCGCCGCCATGCGAAAGCTCATCATCATGATCAACACTATTCTTAAAAGACGAACCCCATGGAACCAGCCCCAACAACACGGTTGCTGAGGTGCGCAGGCCAAGGGCCGGAGCCTCGAAGGACCGGGGCGGGTGATTAGGCCCCTCTCCGCCCGCCAAAGCGCTCACCACACGCCCGGAATCCAACGCCACCGCATGCGCGCCATATACTCCTCGTACCCCTCGAGCCCCTTGCGCAATTCTGCCTCCTCCCCCAGCGTCCGGCCGAAGAGGACGATGATGAGCAGGCCGGCGGGAACCAGCGCGTAGAGCGATCCAAGCGACAGCGCCATGCCGACGCTGAGCACGAGGGCGGTTGCGTATCCGGGATGGCGGATGGCGGCGTAGGGTCCGGTGTCGATCACCTTGTGGTCACGGTCGGTCTGAATGCGCACAGTCGGCTCGAAATGCCGGTTGACCGATTGCGCCCAGGTCAGGCCGAGATAACCTGATGTCATCAGGAGATAGCCGATGAGGACGACCCAATCGGGCTGCGGCGCCCAGTGGAACCGTCCGTCGTCGAATGCACCGACCGGAAAAATGGCGGCAAAGAGAATGATCGTCAGCGTCGCCACCACGGCGTCCCAGGGTTTGGTACCCTTCTGGTATCGGCTGCGCGCCGCAAACAGCTCCGGATTCGTCCGCCGGATCCAGATGAGCGCGACACGTGTCAGCACAAGGTACAGGCCGAGAAAAATCCACCCGCGCGGCCAGTCGAGCGTGCCCGCCGGCCAGAACAGCGCGGCAAACATGACGGCAATGGTGATGGCGAGCGATCCGAAAGATGGCGCCGCGGCGAATGAGTGACCGGGCCGAGTGTCCCGCTGCGTCATGATCGCTCTCCATACCATGACAGCGCCGCGCGTCCTTTTGGACGCGCAGAAGGACGCTGAACATGGCGGATTTCGTTGAAAAAATCACGTTACTCGGCGGCTTCGAGAAACAGGCTGTTTCGTGAAGATGAGGCAAGTGCCTGAACCCTGGCTTCCGCCTTGGCGATCAGTTGATAGAATTCGTCCTGCGCTTCGACGTCCAATTGAATGACGGCATTGACGTCGTCGGGCGTATCGCAAACGCAGGCGACCGCAGAAATGGGACAGATACCGCCGGGATAGCGTCTGCCGGTGCCCGTATAGGCGCGACGTCCCCAACGCTCGGAATAAACCGTCTCTTCCCGCTCAAGCTGCAGAATCGTTCCCTTGCAGGCGGTCACGATAGCCGCCTTGCCGTAAGCGAACCAGTGATAGTTCAGCCTCCGGAGTATATATTTGCCGGTGATATCTTCGCCAGCCAGTTCGGCAGGGTTTTCAATCATTCTAATCATGACGGCTTCCTCAACGTTTAAACAATATCCGTCATGTCTTCGCGCGCAGCAAGTCAAAAAACGCTGCTTTTGGAGACACTTAGTCACAAAGTGTTTCCGATTCTTACATTAACCACGCGCCGATCACCCCTTGTGCACACAATTCTTCGTCGAATTTCCCGCTACCTGCTACCGATTTCGTCATTCCGAGGTGGCAGTCACGTTGATGTCCCCTTGTGTTTTTCGGCGCGGGCTCGATATGTCTCCCTGATTGGTCCGAAGAACGCACCGTTTTTCATCCCAAGAAGCGGCCGACTGCTTCGCTAGTTGGTCACCGCAGGAGAGTTTCATGGTCGACGCGATCAACCCCATCTCCGCCACCGCCGCGCCCGAACCCGCCAAGGTCGGCACCAGCACCTCGATCGACTCCGAACCAGACAACGCCTGGGTCGCCGCCCGCCAGTCGCAGATCACCGCCGATCAGTTGGCAGCAAAGAGGGCCGTGGAGAAGGAAGCCGCAGCCGATCTCATTCCGCACGCGGATCTGATCGTCGACGACGAGGAGCATCCGCAAAAGCGGCACCGGCATGCGGCATCGGAAGAAGGGGAAGAGGCCGGCGAACAGGCGGAACAGCCGGCCTTGTCAGGCGAAAGCGATCGGATCGGCACCCGCAATTTCGACGACGACACGCCCTTCGGCGAGCGCGTCGCTATCATCTGATCAAAAGCGCACCAAAATCGCGCCTCCACATCACATTGATGGCATTCATCTTCAACTTGGCCCCGAGCAGACGATCAGCAACAGCGCTGCCGGAAGCTATGAATGCAAGCGCTGAAGCGCTTCACGTGCCAACTCGTCGACCCCTTCCAACTGGTCCGCCTTGCTCGGTTGATCCGCCAGCTTCCGGAGGTCGCCCTCAAGCGCTTCAACAACCTCCATCGACAGCTTCGACGATCAGTTGAAAGCAGAAATATTTTTGAGGGGAGTCATCTCCTCGGAGAACGCGCGACACCGGGTCAACAATTGGCATTCCGAGTGAGACGAGAAAACGAGCCAGAGGTGGAGCAATAGGCCAGTTGCCGTCCGCGGTCCACGCCAGCAAGTCATCCAGGATCGGAGCGATCGCAGGATAACCAGCGCTCTCGATACCAGAAAGAGCGGCAACGTCGTGCTTGTCACGAGGGACGAGGCTCCTTGCATCGAACACGCCAATCACTCCATCTTGTTGGGCCTCTCCCCACCCCGAAGCTGGGCTTCGATTGCCACTTTGTCGATGGCCGACCAGACCTCGACGATCTTGCCGCCGCGAAATTCGTAGATGACGTTCTCGGTGAAGGAAAGGCGCCTGCCGTTCACATCGAGGCCGAGGAATTTTGCCTTCGGCCTGCAATCGAAGCCGAGCCGGCAGGCGATGTATGGCGGATCGCAAAGAAGCATCAGCACCTTGAAATAGAGATCGGGAATCTCATCGAAGTCCCGCTCGAGCATGGCGACGTAACCCGACAGCCCGAGGCGCCGACCGTTATGAACTGCATCGTCGCCGACGAACTGCCCGAGATTGGGCCAGTCCTGCCTGTTCAGGCAGGCGATGTAGCCGCGGTATATCTTCGCGAGTTCGGTTTTCGTCACGCGATCGTCTCTGGCTTGGATTCTCAGGCAAAGATAGCGCCGGCATCTGCACTTGCCAGCGGCGAGCGCGCCGCCTCGAGACTTTCAGTTCAAGAGAACTCGCCTGCACGGGGACCAGCAAGCGTCACGCGCCAGCCCGTTCGCGATTGGAAATCCTGAGTGGCCAGAAACGTATAGCCCGTGGTGCGCCAGAGCCTGACGGCGCTGGTCAGATTGTCGAGCACATAATCGCCGCCGTCCGTCCGGGCAATGAGAACGACATGGTTTTGATCGTGCGGTCCAATCACCACGGAAAGCGCCAACCTGTTCGATGGAAAACCAGCTTCGATCAGGTCCTTCATCTTCTGGAGAGCGTAGTCCTCACAGTCCCCACGGCCGGCAACCGGCAGAGACCAAACATCCTTATTTCGGGAAGACGGGCGATCTTCCGCGGGAATGATACGTCCATTTACGGCACGATTGACCTTTTGAAGTAGCGCTGTTCCTGCCTGATCATTCAGCTGTTGCGCCGCCATCCTGCCGCACAGCCACTTGTACTTGGCGCAGGCTGCGGCGAATCCCACGGGTGCGCCGATGCTTCGCGTCACAGGAAGCGAGGATCCCGCAACCGCTTGAAAATGCAGAAGAATGAATAAAAAGGCAGCGAGCGAAAAGAGGCGCTTCATAGCCGATTCCTTTTATTTGTTGCGAAACAATAACATAGGCACAATAAAAATTTAGTAAAATTTTATACTTGCGAATTTAACTGTATTAGATGAATTAGACAGATTAACCATCATCTATTCTTCGTGTTAATTTATTGTTAGTGTAAGAGTTCTCCCCATTAACATTCGGTTAACCTTGGGAGATGGATTGAAATGATCAGCAGAGCAGCGAAATTCAGCATCGCCGTTGCTTCCCTTCTGGCAAGCAGCAGCTTGGCAACGGCAGCGCCGGCAGTCGTTAATTGCAAGGCCGCAGTTCGCGGAACACTCGAATACAGGCTGTGCATGCCGACCAGAGCAATTCAGTCCGATAGCAGGTTCAATCCGAACGATAACGATCGCGGCAGCCAGAACATTGGCGGCGGCAAGAAGACATCCAGCACCGGCTCCGTCGCCAGCAATGGGAATAATGGCGATGATGGTAATGGCGACGGCGACGGCAGCGGCGACGGCAATGGCGACGGCAATGGCGACGGCAGCGGCAGCGGCGACAATGGCGGAAAGGACGATCACGGCGGCAAGGGCCATAGTCATCACGGCGGCAAGGACGGGAAAGATCACGGGCACGGCAAGGACGGTCCGGGCCACGGTGGAAAAGACCATCACGGCGGCAAGGACCGCGATCATCACGACCACGACAAGGGCGGAGAAGATCACGATCACGGCAAAGGTGGCAAAGACGGCCCAGGCAAAGGCGGCAATGACGGCAATGACGGCCCAGGCAAGGGTGGTAACGACGGTCACGGCAAGGGCGGCAAAGACGGCCCCGGCAAGGGCGGCAACGACGGCCCAGGCAAGGGCGGCAACGACGGTCCGGGCAAGGGCGGCAATGACGGTCCCGGCAAGGGCGGCAATGACGGTCCCGGCAAGGGCGGCAATGACGGTCCGGGCAAGGGCGGCAATGACGGTCCGGGCAAGGGCGGCAATGACGGTCCCGGCAAGGGCGGCAATGACGGCCCCGGCAAGGGCGGCAATGACGGTCCCGGCAAGGGCGGCAATGACGGTCCCGGCAAGGGCGGCAACGACGGTCCCGGCAAGGGCGGCAATGACGGTCCCGGCAAGGGCGGCAATGACGGTCCCGGCAAGGGCGGCAATGACGGTCCCGGCAAGGGCGGCAATGACGGTCCCGGCAAGGGCGGCAACGACGGTCCCGGCAAGGGCGGCAATGACGGCCCCGGCAAGGGCGGCAACGACGGTCCCGGCAAGGGCGGCAATGACGGCCCCGGCAAGGGCGGCTCTGAATCTAAGCCGGACTAACCCGATCGGGGCAAAAGAAAGTGAGAGGCGAGGCCGGGTTACCGGCCTCGCCCTTTTTGATCGCCGCTTTGTGATCGGCGTCTAATAACGTCGGGATCTTACGGGTTCTGCCATCGCAATAGCCCGCGAGGCGATCGTCTAGCGAAGGCGAGGAAGCTTATGCCGCACAGGCCTCGCACAACCCACGGATCTCGATCGTCGTCTTTTCGGGCTTGAACTTCTGCCCGCGCACCCATTCCATAAGTCGGTGATCGACCTCGTGGTCGTGGAACTCCGTCACCTGGCCACAGCTTTCGCAAATGGCGAAGGCGACGATGCCGTGGCTGTGGCAATCGTCGCCCGGATGGGCGCAGGCGACGAACGAGTTGATGCTTTCGAGCCGGTGCACCACGCCATATTCGAGCAGCTTCTCCAGCGCCCGGTAGACCTGCAGCGGCGCGCGAAAACCGTGGTCGCGCAGCTTATCGAGGATGGTGTAGGCGCTGAGCGGCCCTTCGGCCTTTTCGAGCACGTCGAAGACCAGCGACTGGTTCTTGGTCAATTGCGGTGTCGTCATGAGCCTTGTCCTTGCATGACCGCGCGGTGGCGCCTGACCGGAAGCAGGCTGAGAATGAAGAGGATCAGCGCCGCGACCACGATCGAGGGGCCCGAGGGCGTGTCGTAGGTGAGCGAGCCGAACAGCCCGCCGACGACGGCGACCGCTCCAATCAGCGAAGCGAGCACTGCCATGATTTCCGGTGTCGGCGAGAAGCGCCGCGCCGCAGCCGCCGGAATGATCAGCAGCGAGGTGATCAGCATGATGCCGACGATCTTCATGGCAATGGCAATGACGACGGCCATCAGCAGCATGAAGAACAGCCGCGCCCGCTCCGGCCTCAGCCCCTCGGCCTCGGCGAGCTCGGCATTGACGGTCGCAGCCAGGAGCGGCCGCCAGAGCCAGGCCATTGCCACGAGCACGAACAGCCCGCCACCCCAGATTAGCGCGATGTCGGTCGTGGAAACGGCAAGGATATCGCCGAACAGGAAGGCGATGAGATCGATCCTCACCCAGCTCATGAAGGCGACCATGACGAGGCCGATCGCCAGTGTGGCATGTGAGAGGATGCCAAGCAGCGCATCGGCTGACAGCGCTTGGCGCTTCTGCAGGAAGAGCAGCAGCACCGACACGAGCGCGGCAACGGCAAAGACAGCCAGCGTCAGGTTGAGTTCGAAGAGCAGCGACAGTGCGACGCCGAGCAGCGCCGAATGGGCGATCGTATCGCCAAAATAGGCCATGCGCCGCCAGATGATGAAGCAGCCGAGCGGCCCTGTCGTCAGCGCCAGACCAACGCCGGCAAGAATGGCGCGCACGAAGAAGTCGTCAAGCATGGCGGTCCTCCGTGGCATGGGTATGCGGATGGTCATGTTCGTGGCGGTGCCCATCATGACCATCGTCGTGCTCATGACTGTGGTCATGCGCGTGATGCCCGTCATCGGGATGGCAATGGTCGGTCACCGTGCCGTCGGCATGTTGCACGCGTCCATCAGGCAGATGCGTATGATCATGGTGATGGCTATAGACGGCAAGCGTCTGCGCCGCCCGGCTGCCGAACAACTGCACATATTCCGGGCTGCGGCTGACCGACTCGGGCGTACCGCGGCAGCAGACATGGCCGTTGAGGCAGATGACCGTGTCGGTCTCGGCCATGACGACGTGGAGATCGTGCGAAATCAGCAGGATGCCGCAGCCCGTCGCATTGCGGATCGATTTGATCAGATCGTAGAGGGCGATCTCACCGGAGAAATCGACCCCCTGCACCGGCTCGTCGAGCACCAGCAGATCGGGCTTGCGCGCTATCGCCCGGGCCATCAGCGCCCGCTGGAACTCGCCGCCGGAGAGATGCTGGACCTCGGCATCGAGCATATGGGCGATACCGGCGGATTCGAGCGCCGAGAGCATATCGCGCTCGGGCAGCGGTCCGGTCAGCGTCATCAGCCGGCGCACCGAAAGCGGCAGCGTCCAGTCGATCGTGAGCTTTTGCGGAACATAGCCGACCTTGAGGCCGGCCTTGCGCTCCACCCTGCCCTGATCAGGCTTCAACACACCGATCGCCGCCTTGGCGCTGGTCGACTTGCCCGAGCCGTTCGGCCCGATCAGCGTGACGATTTCGCCGCGCGAAACGGAAAAGTCAACGCCGCGCACCAGCCAGCGGCCATTGCGCAGAACGCCGACATTTTCAAGCGAAACCAGCGGTTCGGCCCTGATACCAGCGGGGGTCTTTGCGGGAGAGAGCATCAAATTTTCCGAAAGTGCTGTTGCGTCCTGCTATTGCACACGTTATAGCATAACGCAATTGATGTAATAACATAACAATTGCAATTCAAGGGAAGCATATTGATGAAACGCGCCTTGGGGCCTGCCCTTAAAATCTTGGCCCTCCGAATGCCGGCCTTCACAATCCCGGCCCTGGCGATCCCCGCCCTACTCTTTGCCGGCACCATGCGGGCAGCCGATGCGCCTGTCGTCGTCACCTCGATCAAACCGATCCATTCGCTGGTTTCGGCGATCATGCAGGGTGTCGGCGAACCCGAATTGATCGTCGATGGCGCGGCCTCCCCGCATACCTACAATCTGAAGCCATCGAATGCCCGCGCCCTGCAGGAGGCCAAGGTGATCTTCTGGGTCGGCCCCGGCCTCGAGGCCTTTCTCGAAAAGCCGCTGCAGGCGCTGGGTCGGAATGCCAGCATCGCCGAACTCGACAATGCCCCCGGCCTCGTCAAGCTGCCTTTCCGCGAAGGCGGCGCCTTCGAGCCGCATGACGACGGCGACGAGCACGACAGCGCTTCCGGTCATGAGCACGATAAGGCCGAAGCCACGCACGGCGCCGAAGCCGACCACGACCACGACCACGGTGCCTTCGACACACATCTCTGGCTCGACCCGATGAATGCCAAGGCCATGGCGACCATGATCACCACGACACTGGTTGCCGCCGATCCCGCCAATGCACTGACCTATCAGGGCAATGCCAAGGCGCTGGACGACAGGCTGGATGCACTCGATACCGAGATCAAGGGCATGGTCGCTCCCGTCAAGGGCAAGCCCTTCATCGTCTTCCATGATGCCTACCAGTATTTCGAGCACCGCTACGGCATCCGCGTCGCCGGCTCGATCACCGTCAGCCCGGAAACCATTCCCGGCGCCGAGCGTGTTTCGGAAATCCACCGCAAGGTCGGCGAACTCGGCGCCACCTGCGTCCTTGCCGAACCGCAGTTCGAGCCGCGCCTCGTCAATGTCGTCATCGAAGGCACGCGCGCCAAGTCAGGCGTGCTCGATCCCGAAGCGGCAACACTGAAGGCCGGTCCCGATCTCTACTTCAACCTCATGCGCGGCATCGCCAACAGCATGAAGGACTGCCTCTCCAGCGCATGACTCTCATGCGCCGCTCCGCGCGTCCTGCCGGACACGCGACGCTCCAGGGAGAGCTGAGGCGGAAAAAGGCGGACAACCCCGTTCCGCCTTTTTTCGGACCATCAAATGTAATGATATAACATAAATAAGACTCTGATGAGGTTCCCATGGACAACAGACTTCCTGTCACGGTGCTTTCAGGCTTCCTCGGCGCAGGCAAGACGACGCTGCTCAACCACGTACTGACCAATCGCGAAGGTTTACGCGTCGCGGTTATCGTCAACGACATGAGCGAGGTGAATATCGATGCCGCCCTGGTGCGCGATGGCGGCGCCAATCTCTCCCGCACCGAGGAACAGCTCGTCGAGATGACCAATGGCTGCATCTGCTGCACGCTGCGCGACGACCTCTTGAAGGAAGTGCGCCAGCTCGCCGATCAGGGCCGCTTCGATTACCTCCTGATCGAATCGACCGGCATCGCCGAGCCCCTGCCCGTCGCCACCACCTTCGAATTCCGAGACGAGAACGGCCAAAGCCTCTCGGATGTGGCAAGGCTGGATACGATGGTGACCGTCGTCGACGCCGCACATCTGCTTGCCGATTATGCCTCGGCCGATTTCCTCGCCGACCGGGGAGAAACGGCCGGCGACGGCGACAACAGAACCATCGTCGACCTGCTGGTCGAGCAGATCGAATTCGCCGATGTCGTGGTGCTGAACAAGATCGGCACGGCAGCCGAGGAAGAGCGCGACGCCGCCCGCAAGATCGTCACCGGCCTCAACCCGGATGCACGGCTGATCGAGGTGGATTTCGGCAAGGTCGCCCTGAAAGACGTGCTCGGCACCGGCCGCTTCGATATCGACAAGGCCGAGACCCATCCACTCTGGTATAAGGAACTGCACGGCTTCCGCGACCACCTGCCGGAGACCGAAGAATACGGCATCCGCTCCTTCGTCTACCGCGAAAAACGCCCCTTTCATCCGGCTAAGCTGCAGGACTTCCTCGACAGGACATGGCCAGGCGTGGTGCGCGCCAAAGGCTTCTTCTGGCTGGCGACGCGCCCGCACCATGTCGGCGAGATCAGCCAGGCGGGCGCGATCGTGCGCACCGGCAAGATGGGTCTCTGGTGGGCGGCGGTGCCACGCGAACAATGGCCTGAGGAACCGGCCTTCATGCGCGCCATCGGCCCCTATCTCGACCCCGTCTGGGGCGACCGCCGCCAGGAAATCGTCTTCATCGGCGCCGATCCGATGGACGAAGCCTGGATCAGGAAGGAACTCGACGCCTGTCTGGTCGACGCCACTGTGTTTACACCGGAACGCTGGCGCAACCTGTCCGACCCCTTCGCCAGCTGGAACAGGCAGGCGGCATGACAGCGAAGGCAATCAAACGCTATCTCTGCGTCTGCCAGGAATGCGATCCTTTGCCACCGATCGAAGGGCTGCATCCGCTGACGTATAAACCGGACACAGAGACTGAAGCCCGCAAACCGAAGGGACTTCTCGGCATCATCGCCGGCCGGGTAGCTTTGCGTCGGCAGGACTAAGCGATCACAACCGACGCAGCGAGTCTGGCGCGAACGCCGCCTCACCCTCCTTCATTCCTGTACTTGTCACAGGAATCTAGTGTGCCCAAGTCTTTGAGCACGCGAGACTTCCTTCCGAATGAGAGTCATTCACGGCGCAGACGCGCCGTGGCTGGATTCCTGTGACGAGCACAGGAATGAGGAAGGATAGAGAGAACGACGATCTTATCCGAGACGGAAGCGCTTGCCGCCGCAGAGTCAAAGCCGAAGCCGCCCTTCCTGATCTATCGACCGATCAGCGACCGGCAATAATGCTGGAGATGATACCGCTGGTGACGCCAATCAGCAGGTAGTCATTGTCGGCCCGCACCCAGCGATAACCGCGGGGCGGAGGCGCCAGCCGGTAGCGGCGGTAGTCGTTGACATCGGAGAACCGGCGACGTTCGCTGGCGTTGACGCGGTATCCCCTCTTCCAATGCGACCGGACGACCACCTTCTTCTGCTCGACGTGGGGACGGCGGTGATCGTCGGCGCTGGCCTGGGAAACAACCATCGGGGAAAGAAGGAAGGAGGCGGAAAGAAGAGCTGCAAAAATCTTTTTCATGTGGGATTCCTCATGTTGGGCACGTGACCAAACTAGGGCCGAAAAGATGAACCGAAACTGAAATAAAAATTAAACTTTTGTAATCAAATCCAATAGCTACGGGTCGAAGTTTATATTTTAGATTAATCTTATACATGGTAACAAATATTCTATCGCCGCAGACGGGGCATCGGCGCGGCCGGCCAGTTCGTCCTTGGAAGCCCTTGGCAGCACATCGGGGCGGGATTGAAGAAAAGACAGTTGCGGGGCATCCGAGGATGAGCCTAGGGCGGCGCGCCCTTCCTGTGCCCATCGCCTGGAAGACGCCGCCGTGGAGGGTCGCTGCGGATGGCGGCCGACGGGCATGCCCTCGATTCGATATCTTGCCTATCGCCTAAAGGTGCTCGCGATTGGCATAGCGAGATGCATAAACTTGAAACGGGCGCATAATCGAGTTCGAAGCGACGCATTAGGAACAGGAGAATTCTGCATGTCCCGTGAGGGGACGATCAGATCAAGACAACGAAGACCACAATGGAGGAAAACATGCCCGGTATCAGCATGCGCTATATCGTCGACGACGTCGACGCCGCGGTGGAATTCTACACAAGACATCTCGGCTTCTCCGTCGCGCTTCGCCCCGCGCCGAGTTTCGCCATCCTGACCAGGGACGGTTTTCGTCTGTTCGTCAGCGGCATGACGGGACCGGGCGGAGCATCTCAAGCAATGCCCGACGGGCGAAAGCCGGAGCCTGGCGGATGGAATCGTATCCAGATCGAGGTCGGAGACCTGGAGGCGAAAGTCACCGCGCTGCGCCAAGCCGGTGCGCGCTTCCGCAACGAGATCGTGCAGGGCATCGGCGGCAAGCAGATCCTGCTCGATGATCCGGCCGGAAACCCGATCGAGCTCTTCGAAGCACCCAAGCGGTGAATGGCGCGACGCCGGTCATGCGGTTGCCACGCATTTGCAGTCATCAGCAAACCGACGCAGTATTTCGATCACGGCTGCCGGCGTTGGCATCTCTCGCCGCGAGGCTGGCCGGAACGCCTTGCCACCAGTGTGCGAGCGTGTAGTTTCGGATTCCTATCAATTCGAAGGCAGGGAAAACATGTCCGATTCCGCCGGCGGGCTCTCCGACTATATCGGGATACTAGCCGTGTTTCTTCTCGTCGCCGCCAATGGCTTCTTCGTTGCCGCCGAATTCGCCCTGGTGTCAGTCAGGCGTAGCCGCGTCGCCGAACTCGCTGCGGCAGGCCGCATGAACGCCTCGGCACTTCAGCGCGCCGTCGACAATCTCGACTCCAACCTTGCAGCCACCCAGCTTGGCATCACCATCTCGTCGCTCGCCCTCGGCTGGGTTGGCGAACCGGCGCTTGCCCATCTGATCGAGCCGCTGCTGTCCTGGCTGCCCGGGCAATGGGCGACGGCGGGCGCGCATACTGTTGCCGTCGTCATCGCCTTCGTCATCATCACGGCCCTGCATATCGTGCTCGGCGAGCTCGCGCCGAAGAGCCTAGCGCTTCAACGCAGCGAGGCCACTTCGCTTGCCGTGGTGCGCCCGCTCGGTCTGTTCCTGGTGCTGTTTAAGCCGGCGATCTTTGTCCTGAACGGCATGGGCAACATGGTGCTGCGGGGCGTCGGTCTTCGCGCCGGAACCGGGGAATCGTCGTTCCATTCGCCGCAGGAGCTCAAGCTGCTGGTCGCTGAGAGCCAGGAGGCCGGCCTTCTCAACCAGGTGCAGCAGCAGCTCGTCGAGCGGGTGTTCAACATCGGCGACAGACCGATCTCCGACATCATGACCCCGCGTCTCGACATCGAATGGTTCGACGCCGACGACAGCGAGGCCGAGATCCTGAAGACCATCCGCGAATGCAGCCACGAGCAATTACTGGTCGCCCGCGGCTCGATCGACGAGCCGATCGGCATGGTGTTGAAGAAGGACCTTCTCGATCAGGTTCTCGACGGCGGCAAGGTCCGGCCGATGGAGGTGATCAAGCAGCCGTTGGTGCTGCATGAGGGCACCTCGGTCGTCCGCGTGCTCGACAGTTTCAAGGCCTCACCCGTTCGCCTCGCCATCGTCATCGACGAATATGGCAGCCTCGAAGGCATCGTCACCCAGACCGACCTGCTCGAAGCCATCGCCGGCGACCTGCCGGGATCCAACGAAGAGCCCGACATCGTCGTCAGGGAAGACGGGTCGCTCTTGATCGATGCGATGATGCCGGCCTTCGACGCCTTCGAACGGCTGGGCCTGCGCGATCGTCCGGATGCCGATTTCCATACGCTGGCGGGCTTTGCGCTGCATCAGCTCCAGCACATCCCCGAAGCCGGCGAAACCTTCGTCTTCGACAACTGGCGCTTCGAAGTGCTCGACATGGACGGCATGCGTATCGACAAGATGCTCGCGACGCGCATTCCCGCGGATGGGGCGGAGGCCTAGGGCCAAAGAAAGGCTCTAGTTCACCGCCAGCGTCCAGAGCATTCCCGCGGCTGCGCAGGCTAGCAGCGTCGCGATGACGGAAGCCTTGAAGCGGAAGATCGCTATCGCCGCGGCGGCAGACAGCGCCATTGCCGCCGGCACGGCCGATTGCAGCACGGGAATATCGAGCCGCAAGCCGCCAAGCTGGACGGTCGCAACCTCTGCAAACAGCGTGTGCAGGGCAAACCAGATAGCGAGGTTGAGGATAACCCCGACCACCGCCGCTGTTATGGCCGACATCGCGCCGGCGAGCGCTATGTTGCCGCGCAGTTTTTCGATGAACGGCGCACCGAGGAAGATCCACAGGAAACAGGGCACGAAGGTGACCCAGCTCGTCAGTATCGCCGCAAGGGTCGCAGCAAGCATCGGGTTCAGCGCTCCCGAATCCCGGTAGGCGCCCATGAAGCCGACGAACTGGACGACCATGATCAGCGGCCCCGGCGTCGTCTCGGCCATGCCGAGACCATCCAACATCTCGCCGGGTTTCAGCCAGCCGAAATGCTGCACGGCCTCCTGTGCGACATAGGCAAGCACCGCATAGGCCCCGCCGAAGGTGACGACCGCCATTTTGCTGAAGAAAAGGCCGATTTCGGTAAAGACGTTGTCAGCACCGAAGGTTGCGTAGAGCGCCGCGAGCGGCGCGAGCCAGAGGGCAAGCAGCACGGCCGAGATGCGCAGCGACCAGGCGAGATTCGGGCGCGCATGCGCCGGTATGCCTTCGCCGAGCGCCGACTCCGCATCCGACAGCACCGGGCCGCTTCCGGCCTTATGGCCGCCGCCCGTCTGAAAGGCGGCAAGCCCGAACCTGCCGCCGAGGAAGCCGGCAATGCCGGCCGCGAGCACGATCAGCGGGAACGGCACATGGAGAAAGAAGATGGCGATGAAGGCCGCGGCCGCGATACCGACCATGACGCGATTCTTGAGCGCACGACCGCCGATGCGGATGACGGCCTGCACGACGACGGCAAGCACCGCCGCCTTCAGCCCGAAGAACAGGCCGGCGACGATGCCGACATTGCCGTAAGCCGCGTAGATATAGCTGAGACAGAGGATCGACAGGAACCCAGGCATTACGAACAGCAGGCCGGCGACGAGACCGCCTGCTGTCCGATGCATCAGCCAGCCGATATAGATGGCGAGCTGCTGCGCCTCGGGTCCGGGGAGCAGCATGCAATAGTTCAGCGCATGCAGAAAACGGTGCTCACCGATCCATCGCTTCTCGTCGACAATGATCCGGTGCATGACGGCGATCTGGCCGGCAGGGCCGCCGAAACTCAGGGCGGCGACGCGCAGCCACACCCTGAAGGCATCGCCAAACGAGACGCCGTGATGATGCCCCTCTCCGGTGTCTTCCTCCGCCATTTTGCCACTGGGCGCATTATCCGTCATCTCGACCATCTCATGCTCTCTTCTTCAGCGCCGGCCAGTTGTGGGTTTCCTCGGTCGCATCGCGGCACCAGCGGAAGAAGGCGTCGTAGAGAAGCATCCCGGCCTCGAGCTGTTCCCGATCGTCGGAATACATCCTGGAGAGGCCGAGCGAGGCGGCCAGCAGGCCCGCCGCCTCGGGCGCGAGATCGAGTCTTGCGGTATCCGCCGCCCTGACGATCCGCGCCAGGCGCAGGAGCGGCTCCGATGCCAGCCCGAACTCCTCGACCATGACATCAAAGGTGCAGAGTTCGCCGCGATGGCTCCAGAACACATCATCGATATCGAAGGGCGTAGCCGCGAAGCGCTCGCTGACGGCTAAAACCTCAGGCGCCGGCACGAACAGGAATACGGCGCTCGGATCGACGAAGCGCCGGATCAGCCAGGGACAGGCAATGCGGTCGATCTTCGGCCGCGCCCGCGTCACCCAGACGGTACGTCCCTCAGCGTCGCGGCGCGGCAGCTTTTCCTCGGGCACCGCCAGTCCACCTGTGATCCAGGCTTCGAAGCCGCCTTCGAGGCTCTCGGCGTCGATCCCGGCATGGCGCAGGTAGGCGGCGACGCCATGGCTGAGCTTGCTGCCCTTCTGGCAGACCACGACGACGGAATCGGCATCGACGCTGCCCGCCCAGGACCCGACCTCGGCATGGCTTCGCCGGATCGAGCTGGGCACCAGGCGCGGATCGAGCGCGAAGTCCTCCTCGGTGCGAACGTCGATAATGCAAGGCGCACCGGGGGTTCCAATGAGGCGGTTGAGCTTGTCGGGAGAAATTTCGAGAAATGACGGCATGACGCGTCCCTCCGTTGATCGGTTTTACTGGACGCGATTCTTCAGCATGACGCCTCGTGGGGTGATCGCGACCCCATGCAGAAATCATTCGCAAACAGACTCCGTGGTGTCAAGCGCATTGCGCCCAGGCGGCTTGCCGTCCGCACCGGCGGGCCGCCATCCATCACCGCATCCGCTCAGCCGGCAGCTCTACCACCGGGTCTTCTGCCGGTCGCCCGCAAGCATATGATGGGTGAGCGGCAAAGCCGCGAATGCGCGGAACGCCAGTAAAGCGCGAAAAGTGAGTACGAAAACCCAGTCAGCACAAGCGCTTCGGCCCAGAACGGAACAAAATGCCCACTTCTGCATTCTTCTGTCACCGAAAGAGGAGAAAGTACCATGACGTACGACCCCAATAATGCCAACGACCCGAACCGCCCGCTGAACCCAAATCTGGATCTGCGCACCACGCCGAGCGCGCGCAGCAGTAATACGTGGGTTGTCTGGGTCGCTGCATTGGCCGTGATCGCTGTCGCTGCATTCGCCTATTCGCAGTGGAGCACCCCCGGCACATCCCCGGACACGACAGCCTCCACGACCCAATCAGAGCCGGCGCCGGCCAAGCCGATCGCTCCGACCGACAACAGCGCAGCGCCTGCACCGGCACCAGCACCGGCCACTCCGCCGGCTGCCCCTGCACAGCAGTAATCGCTGCTCGTTCAGAAGAAGCCGGCCCAGTGCCGGCTTCCTTTCTGCCGCGAGTTCTTGAAGATTTTTAAGCAAACCCTATTTAAGGGATACTAAATCTGTCTCTGACGGCTGACCACGGAGGTACTGGCAGCCGTTATCGAGACTGATCGAGGAAGGTCGGTGCGAGTTTCGCCCGGCCTTTTTTCTTGACCCTATTGGCAACGCCTCGATCGGGATATTATTTCGGGATCCTGTTATAGAAGGACTGCGGATCGTACACGCATTCGTATTCGAGAAGGCAGAGTTTGCCGTTGGCATCCCTTACCCTTGCGCTGTCGTATTTGTCGCCGAGATTGCACCTGGCCGGCGGATAACGGAAGCTGCGGCCGCCAAAACCCATACGCACAAAAACCGCCTTGTCCTTGCGAATGATCTGCGCAAGCTCCTCGCAACTGTGATCCCTTGCATTGACCTCCACCGCCTCGATGGCAAGAGCTGCGGACGGAAACAACAGTGCGACGGCCAGAACAACGCTTTTCATGGAAACTCCTGAATTGGAGAGAGCCAAGGTAGGGCATCCCACCGCGTGCCGCCAGTCCGGAAACCCTACGAATTGTACGCCTGAGCACAGCCGTGCCTTTTACTTCCCGGCACGCTTGAGAAGTCAGCTAAGGCACGAGCTCTTTGAAGGCAGCAAGACCCAGGTGGACGGGCACTCCTTCGCTACTGCCCCGGCGAGGGCATCGCTACATCCCGATCCATTAAGATGTTTGGTCTACGCTGCCGGCCATGAAACCGACGTTTGGACGCAGACACCTTGCATTGGCAGAGCCGGAGCGGACCAGGGCCGTTCCAGCACGGAAGGTCGATGCGTCGCCCGCCGGAAGTTTCGATTGGCCGAAAATCAGGCGTTACACCAAAAACGCGACCTTGGTCCTGTTGATTGCTACCAAACTTTCGGTTGCGACTATTTACGTCCTTAGGCTAAACGCCTCGCATTCCTTCCAGGAATACGCAGCGCCGATCGCAGTGATGGCGGCACTGTCGTTTTTCATCGTCGCAGCTCTCTGGCTCGCAGGCATGAAACTGAGCGGCGGCGATTGAGGCAACCTCGGTTGGCGCCGTCTGAAGTTGACCGCCACCCGCACTTCCCGCTCCCTCCCTCTCTCACCGGAAGCGTCTAGGGAAAGTTATAGGGCGACGCGGGGTCGAAAACGCAGGCATAATCAAGGATGCACTGCTTTCCACCTGCATCGCGCAAACTGGTCGTAGTGCGCTTATCGCCCATGCTGCATTGGGCGGGCGGATAACGGAAACTGCGGCCGCCGAAACCGACGCGGACAAAGACCTTTTTGTTCTGGCGGATCATCTGCGTAAGCTCGCTGCAGCTATGCTCGCTCGCTTTGACGTTCATGACGGCTGCGGCAAAGGCAGGAAACGGCAGAGACAATGCGACGACAAAAATAACGCTTCTCATAGATCCCTCCCGATACGCGAGAGGGAGATAGGGCGCACGGACCGGCGCGGCCAGCCCTGCGGACAACGCGAACCGTGCCGCTCGCTTCGAGAACGGTTTCCGGCAGGCCGGAAAATCCGGCCTGAGTTCAAATACATCAATCTTTTCAAGAGATTTGGTGGGTGATGTAGGGCTCGAACCTACGACCCGCTGATTAAGAGTCAGCTGCTCTACCAACTGAGCTAATCACCCGTCCGCGCTTGGCTGCGCGGTGTGACGGCGCGTATAAACAGGATCGGCAGGCTTGTCCAGCACATAGGCAAAATTTCTTTGGTTAATCGCGAAGATTTTTCGGCATGGCTGAAATGCAGCGCACGATCCCGAAAGTCGGAATCGATTTTCGGAAAGGATTATGCGCGGATTCAAAGTGATAGATCGTTCTTAGCGCTGATCAAATCAAAGGTCGAGCGTGCCGCTGGCCAGCCGCACAGCCTGGCCGCCGATCCGCGCGTTGGAGATCGCCCCGCCGTCGACATCGATATGCAGGTGGATGAAGGACGGCCGGCCCATCTCGACGCCCTGCTCGATCATGATCGGGTGATGCCCGTCCGTCAGCCGGTCGAAATGGTGGATCGCGCCGGAGAGCGCGGCTGCCGCCGAGCCGGTGGCCGGATCTTCGACGATGCCCATGCCGCTTGCGAACATGCGTGCATGGAACTTTGCCACGTGGTTGATTCCACCGCGGCAATAGACATAGGCCGAGGCAAGCGCGCCATCGACGAAGGGCACGATCTTTTCCCAGAGCTGCGGATCGAATTCCACCCGCTGCGTGGCTCCGACATCGTGCACCGGAATGAGCAGGAAGGGAACGCCGGCGCTCCAGACCGACGGGACGTGATTTTCGAAGCCGATCTCGGTCACCTTCAGCGATAGCGCGTCGGCGATGCCGAGCTTGTCGAGCGGCATGATGGCCGGCTGCGATTTGCGCGGCAGGTCGAATTCGGCAAAGCTCGCCTCCCCCTCTCTCAGCCGCACGGCGCAGCGCACCGGCCCGACATTTTCCTCGAGCACCGAGACGAGATCGCGCGTCGCAGCACCATGCGCCCGTTCGGCCAGCGCCACCGCCGTGCCGACCGTCGGATGGCCGGCAAAGGGCAGTTCGCGCCCCGGCGTGAATATCCGGAGCCGCGCCGCGTAGGCGGGATTGGTCGAAGGCTGCACGAAAACCGTCTCGGAGAGATTGATCTCCCGGGTGATCGCCTGCATCGCCTCGTCGCTGAGATCGTCTCCGTCGAAGATCACCGCCAGCGGATTGCCCGCAAGCTTTCGATCGGTGAACACGTCATAGACGCTGTAGCTTCGCGCCACATCGGCCTCCTTGAATCGTCATCGCGCCGCCAACCTGCCCGACCACGCGAGCGAGTGCAAGGCGCTAAAACGCGTCACGTCAACCGGATTCACACGACGCGCTTTCGATCGTTACGTGATGCGTGTCGTTATCCCGAAACGCTACATGGCTTTGGGCGGCATAGATCAACTCCGCTCGGCCTTACCGAAATACCACTCGATCACAGGCAACATGGCGATGTTATAGGCATGGGCGGAGGGATCAGCCGAGCGGATCGCCACCGCGCCCGCGATCTCCTGGTCCTCGGCGACGAGCATATGCCGCTCGATCCGCTCGATCATCTCGTCCGCCGTCATGTCGAAGCGGAATAGCCGCAGCAGCGTCACCGTGCGCTTGTTATGAGTGGCGAACAGCCCCTCGCCCGCGACGGATTCGGCAAGATCGAGCCCGGTCTCCTCATGGACCTCGCGGCGCATGTTCGCCTCGATGTCGCAGCGCCCGTCGACGATATCCTCCGGCTCCAGCGAGCCGGCGGCGAAATAGACCTGGCCGGGATTGGCGGTATGGGCGCCCATGCGGATCGCCACCAGTGCGCCATCGGAGGTCTCGAGCACCGGATAGGCGAAGATGTGAATGCCGCCCTGACGCCGCGGCTGCCGGCGCCACCACATGAAGGCCGAAAAGGGAATGACGTGGCCCTCGCCGGCAATCCCGTCTTCACCGAGCGATACCAACCGCTGGAACACCATGCGCCCGTCGAATAGCGCCGGATTGGCAGCAGTCTCCCTGACCCAGTTCTCCCGGATCGCCGCTTCTTCGGCGGCGACGAGGGGATGGGGACCGGGCAGAATGCGCAGATCCACGCCGGCAATCGGGAAGACCGTCGCCTCCGGCGGCCAGCCGGCGAAATCATCGGAAAAATTGATGTTGGTGAAATTCGCGTTCAAATTTGCATTCATGGGAGATCCAGTGTCATGACGACGGGGCAGTGATCGGACGCCTTCGGCCTGTCCCAGCCAGTGCGCGGATAACGCTCCACCTCCTGCCCGGGCGGGAAGACGGTGCGGTAGGGCTGGCCGCTGCGGATGATTTCGGGCAGGCACCCGGCATTATGGGCGGCGAGTGCTGGCGAAAGCCAGAGATAGTCGAGTTGGCAAAGCCACTGCTCCTGTGGGCCCCGCGCGTGATAGAGCGTCCAGCGGTCGAGGGGTTCGCGGCGGCGCACGACATTTTCGGCAAAGCCGTCGCTGCTGAAAACGTCGAGCGCGCTTGCGGTCTCGTTCTGATGTTCGAAGCGATAGCCGGTGCCCCGGCGGCCGATGACATCGACACGCTCCTGATAATCGTTCATGTCTCCGCAGATAGCGAAGCTCTTCGTGCCGGCTTGCTCCGCCCCGAAGCGATCCTCGATGATGCCGCGCACGGCGCGCGCCTCGGCGCGGCGGATCGGCATGGTCGATTGCCGCCCGTCCAACCCGTCGCGCGGATTGCCCATCGACTTGAAATGCACGACGTAGAGCGAAAACGGCCGTCCGCCGATCAGAAGGTCGAGCTCCAGGCAATCGCGCTTGAAGATCTTGTCGTCGATGCGGTTGGTGAGCGCCAGTTCCTCGTCGAAGAGATCGAGATCGCGATAGGTCGTCATCGCGTGGCTTCTGATATCCCTGAGCTCGATCTTCTGGCCATCGCGCGTTTCCTCGCGCATCAGCACGGCAACATCAATGCCGCGGCTGTCATTGCCCTCGACCAGGTATTTCTGGCGGTAGCCGTTTCCGACCATGCGGAAGAGATAGCCGTATTCGAAGGCCTGAAGGGCAGCCATGTTGTCGATTTCCTGCAGGCAGAGGATATCGGCGTCAGCGTCGGCGATCGCAAGGGCCGACATCTGCCGCGTGTCGTCGGTCGCGGCAATCACCCGCGCCTGCTCAAGCTGCTGATAGACACCCTCGCTCGACACCTGGAAAAGCTTGATGACCCGGTCCTGGCGCAGCTGGTTGCGGAAGCCGGTGAAATCGAAACGGGTGAGAAGATTTTCGACATTGAAGGTGGCGAGGCGAAGCGACATGGGAAGGATCCGGTTGCGGGCAGTACCTTATCCGGCAATAGCCGCGGGAAAAGATGGCAGGGTGAAGAAATATGCGAATAATCACTCCTCCTGGATCCCCAGAGGCGATTGCTTGTGACTTGGGCGGCAGACATTCCGCCGCAAGCCTCGGATAGTTCTGCTCAGAGGATAATCGCCGTTCCGGCGCGGGGGCATTTCATGAAGCGGGTTCTTGCATCGTTTGCGGTTCTGACGTCCCTCGCCGGCGCGGCCCTTGCCGACACCTATGGCGCCATCGCCTACTCGCCGTCGACCAGCGCCATCGGCTGGTCCTATGCTCATGCCAACCGCGGCGACGCCGAAACCGTTGCCCGGCGCAACTGCGACAGCAGCGCCAACGATTGTCGCATCGCTATCTGGTTCCGAAACGGCTGTGGCGCGGTGGCCGTCGGCCATCGCAGCGGCTGGGGCTCCGGCTGGGGTTATGATGGCCGCGAGGCCCAGCGCCAGGCGATCCGCAGCTGCAGAAAGCAAACCGGCAGCTGCCACGTCATCCGCTGGCAATGTTCCGGCAGCGAATGATACGGCTAAACCACAAGGCGATGCATGCCGGCGAACTGGCAATCGAAATTCCAGTTTTAAGCGCTTTTTAAGCGGGCGGCTTCTTCATCTCGGACAAGGCTGTTTTCTCGACGCCGGAAAACCGGAGCGACCGACCGACAGGCCGAATGAGGCAAAAGGCTTGACGAAGACCCGCCGTTTACCCGGGCAAGCCCGGAGGCGAGACGATCAAGCGAACCGACTGCCTAGACGCATTACTTAACGGCGTTGGCTTCAGATCCCGCCGGGCGGGCTTGAGGTGGCGCCATCGTGAGGTTGGCTATGCCCACCATCAGAACTGCTCGACGAACTCCCGTTGCTCGAACCGCCATGTAATTCACTTGGCCTAAAAGTTCGGGTTTTTCATCCGTCGCCCCGTTTCTGCCGCTCTAAAGATGGGCATCCCTGAAGAACGCTCGCGGCACTTAAAAGAACAGCTGAAAGCACGAAAACGGATCGGATACGCCTTACTTGAATTGGCATGCGAGTATGGTCCCTCAATAAATGATTGTCGCGCGGGCTTTACTTGACCCATCGCGCGCGTAGTGATTTAGCCGTTTGCTTCCATCACGGATTACTAGACCGAAGATATTCAACTTTTTGGCGATTCGAAAGAAGGCACCGGCGACTTCAACCTCATATCGTCGGGCTTCGATTGGTGTCACCGTAGAAGTCTAGCCCCGCCTTCCTCAAAGCCGCCAGCCGGCGCGGATGACGACGCGCACCGTCTCGCCAGGCACGACAGCCACGCGGCTGAAGGCGCGCAGTGTCTGGCTGTTGCCGAGCGTCAGTTTCACAGCATAACGCTCGCCCTCGAAGAGTACGGATTCGACAGTTGCTGGAGCCCCCTCGCCGCCGATGACCACATCTTCCGGCCGCACCAGAACATCGGCGTCATCGCTATTGGCAGCATGAAGCGCATCCTGAAGCTCGTCCCACTCCAGATGGCGTTCACGGCCCATGAGCGGCAGCGTGAGAATGGCCCCTCGCCCGATGAGCCCACCGACGATGCGCCCTTCCGGCCGTGCATAGATTTCCGCCGGCGGCGCCACCTGCAGCAGCCGCCCTTCCGACATGACGGCGACGTCGGTCGCGAGCGCCATCGCCTCGCTCTGGTCGTGGGTAACATAGATCATCGTCGCGCCCGAGCGCTGGTGGAACTCGCGAAAAGTCTCCTCCATCTCCTGTTTCAGGTGCCGGTCGAGATTGGCAAGCGGCTCGTCGAGCAGCACGACGTCGGGCGATGTCACCAGGCAGCGGGCGAGCGCCACGCGCTGGCGCTGGCCACCGGAAAGATCGGCCGGACGTCGTTCGGCGTAGTCGGCGAGCCTGACGGTGCCGAGCGCGTCGCGCACCTTCGCCCGGTAGGCTTCACCCGAGATGCCGCGCACTTTGAGAGGATAGCCGACATTGTCGGCAACACTCATATGCGGCCACAGCGCGTAGGACTGAAAGACCATCGCCATGTTGCGCCTTTCCGGCGGCAGCGACTGCGCGGCATCGGCAAGCAATCTCTCGCCGAGATGGATCGAGCCGTCGCTCGGCGTCTCGAAACCGGCGATCATCCGCAGCACTGTCGTCTTGCCGCAACCGGAAGGCCCGAGCAACGCCAGGAAGCCGCCCTCGCGCACATCGAGCGAAAAACCGCTGACTGCGGCGCGCCCGGTGCCGAAGTCCTTGCCGAGCTGGTTGAGGATCAGCCTCGCCATGGGATCACTCCTTTCGGCAGTCGTTTCGCCAGAAGTTCGAGCAGCAGCATCAGCACGACGACCATGAGCACGACGAGCACCGAGAGTGCCGAAGCAAGGTCCGAGCTGCCGCTATCATCGAGATTGTAGATGGCGACGCCGAGCGTCTGGGTGCCGGCCGACCAGAGCAGCGCCGAGATCGTCAGCTCGTTGCAGGCAATCAGAAAGACAAGAATAACGGAGGCGCCGGCGGCCGGCGCAATCAGCGGCACGATGATATCGGCAAGCCGGCGGAAGAAGCCGGCGCCGGAAAGCCGCGCCGCCTCTTCGAGAGCCGGATCGAGCTGGTGGAAGGCGCTGACCACGGGTTTCAGGCTGACGGCGAAGAACGAGGAGAAATAGGCGATCAGGATGATCCAGATCGTGCCGTAGAGCGAGACGTGGAGGATCGGGATCGGTGCTGCGAACACCAGGATGAAGCAGACCGCCATGACGATGCCGGGCAGCGAATAGGGTATCTCGATCAGACTGGAGACGATGCGGGAAGCCGCATCCTTGCGCCGCGTCAGCGTGTAGGCTGCGAGCACTGTCGCCACAAGGAGACAAAGCGCGGTCGCGCCGGCGAGCGACAATGAATTGATGAAGGCGGTACGCGTCACCGCCTGCCGGAACAGGATCTCCTCAAAGGCATGCAGCGACATCGTCTTGAAAGTCAGCGGCACGCCATAGGCCGGCACCAGCGCGCCGGCGACAAGCGCGAAGAAGGGTGCTGCCAGCATGAAGAACAGGATCACCCAGAGCAGCGGTGTGAAAACAAGGCGCCAGGCGCCGAGTTCGAAGGCCGCACTCGCCCCGGATAGCCCGATGACGCGGTAGTCGCGGCCGCGCAGCGCCCGGTCCTGGATCATCAGCCCGACGACCGAGATGATGGCGATGATCACCGAGAGCACGGCGACATCACCGAAGGTGCGGCTGGTGAAAGCGGAGAACTTGGTGAAGATCAACGTCGGCAGCGTGAAGATCGAGGCCGGAATGCCGAGAATGGCGGGAATGCCGAAATTGCCGGTGCAGGAGACGAAGGAGATCGCCGCACCCGCGATGATGCCGGGCAGCGACAGCGGCAGGATGATATCGCGGAATACCCACAAGCTGGAGGCGCCGGAAAGCCGCGCGGCCTCGACGCCGTCGCGCGGCAGCGTCATCAGCCCGGCTCGGAGCGCCAGGTAGACCAGTGGCGCATGCTGCACGCCATAGAGCAGCGCGATGCCGCCTACCGAATAGAGTGGCTGCGGCGAGCCGAGTGGCGGGGCGATGTGCAGCGCCTTCAACAGCGGGCTGGAGGGGCCTGACATCTGCACCCAGGCAAGCGCCGTCACCTGCGGCGGGATCATCATCGGCAGCACGAAGAAGAAGCTGAGCGGCCCCTTGGCGCGGATATTGGTCAGCGTCAGCAGGAAGGCAAAGAGGCAGCCGATGACGAGCGAGATGATCGTGCCCAGAATGGCGGTGACGACGGTGTAATAGGTCGCCGACCAGAGCGACGCTTCGCCGAGAACCGTCATCACGCCGCCATCGGCGAAGGCCGCTATTCCGACCATGGCAAGGCGGGCGAGCGGCAGCACGCTGAGGATCAGGACGACAATGACGACAAAAGGAAACAGCCAGGCGGGCTGGCTGTTTCCGGTTTTGATGTATCCGTGCATGAAAGGATCAGTTCGAGCCGTAGATGCCCGAGAAGGTCTTGAGATCCTGATCGGTATTCTTCAATGCTTCGGCCGCCTTGATCGGCAGGACCTTGATGGTGTCGCGCGCCGGAAAGCCTTCTGGCAGCTTCATGCCGTTGCGGGCCGGGATGTAGCCGAGCTTCAGGAAGCCTTCCTGGCCCTTTTCGGAGAGCACGTAATCGACGAACTTCTTGGCGGCATCGGCATTTTTGCTGCTGGCGAGGATGCCGACCGGCTCGGTGACGGCCGAAACGCCTTCACTCGGGAAGACGAATTCGACGGGAGCGCCCTTGGCCTTCTCACGGATCGGCAGGTAGTCGACAACCACGCCATAAGCCTTTTCGCCCGAGGCGACGGACTTCAGCACCGCGCCGTTGCCGCCGGCAGCAATCGCGCCATTTTCCGCAAGCGACTTGTAAAAGTCCCAGCCGAGTCCCGGAACGACGGCAAGCGTCTGGGCGTGGATGAGGGCCGCACCCGAGGTAAGTGGGCTCGGCATGGTGACGAGGCCCTTGGCTTCCGGCTTGGTCAGGTCCTTCCAGCTCGCAGGCTTCATCGCGGCCGAAGTGTTATACATGATGCCGGTGGTGATCAGCTTGGTGGAGTAGTAGTAGCCGTCGGCGTCATAAAGGGCGGTGTCGTATTGCGCAGCTTCCGGCGACTTGTAGGCCAAGAGCTTGCCGTCTTCCTTGAGGCGCTCCAGCGTCACGACGTCGGCGATGAGGAGAATGTCGGCAACCGGGTTGCCGGCCTGGATCTCGGCCTGGAGTTTCGCCATGATCTTCGGCGTGCCGTCGCGCACCCAGTCGACCTTGATATCGGGATTGGCGGCCATGAAGCCGTCGACCGTCGCCTGCGCATCCTCGTTCGGCTGGCTGGTGTAGAGAACGAGGTTTGCGGCCGAAGCCGGAATGGCAAAGAGGCTCGCTGCGACAAGTGCTGCGGCAGAAACGATCGTTTTCATGGGAGGATCCTCGATTTCGATACCCCTCCCTTATTAGGGGTCGTTGACAGAGATGTGACAGGGCACGGCGGTTGGTCCACGCCCTGCGCCACAGCTTTCCCATCGACCAGTCGTGACCTCGCCACGCTCGCCTCGATCAGTTCACTGAGGATCAACTGCAGCAGATGGTTGACCAGCGGGGCCTGCCCCGCCGATACGTCGCGCAGGCAGAGCCGGTCATGGCCCGCGGACAAAACCTCCGCGGCGGCCGGCCACGGCGCTCACGCGCCTGGGCCCCTCGGATCGAGTACTACTTTGCAGCTTCTTCGATCAGTTCAGCCACCTTCTCGGGATGCGACACCATCACGACGTGGGAGGCGCCATCGACCACCACGGTCCGCTTGGAGCCTGCCCGCTCGGCCATAAAGCCAAGGGCTGCGGCCGGGATGTTCTTGTCGCCGGTGCCGTAGACAAACCACGACGGCAGCTTCTTCCAGGCGGGCTCGCCGGATTTTTCGGTCAGGGCAGCCTCGGTGACCGGACGTTGGGCAGCCGCCATCAAGGCCGCCTGTTCGGCCGGCACGTCGCTGGCGAACTGATCATGGAACTTGGCCTGATCGATATAGAGATCGACACCGCCGGCGCTGAGCTTCACCGGGGCCGCAAGCGCTCCGCTCAGCGTACCGCCCGGAAACTTGCCGGCGAGATCTGCGACCGATTCTCCGGCATCCGGCGCGAAGGCCGCGACATAGACCAGCGACCTGACGTTGTCGTGGCCGTTGGCCGCGGTCGAAATGACCTGGCCGCCATAGGAGTGACCGACAAGGACCACAGGGCCGGCGATGCTGCCAACCACGTCGGAGACATAGGCAGCGTCGTTAGAAACGCTGCGCAGCGGATTGGCGGCTGCCACGACAGAAAAACCGTCCTTGCGCAGGATTTCGACGACGCCGTTCCAGCTGGATGAATCGGCAAAGGCGCCATGGACGAGGACAACGGTCGGCTTGGCCGGTTGGGCAACGGCAGCACCGGAAAGAAGAGCCCCCGCCAGGGCGACGGCAGCAGCAAACTTGAACATTGGTCATTTCCTTTCATCGGTCGAGTTTCAAAGGAGCAATTGGGAGCCACAAGGGAATTCCCCTGCTTGCGCATCTATTGACGCAGCAAGCCTCTGCAGCTTTCCGTGTTGGGTTTATATTTTGTCAGCGATTTCTTTGTGCACGATCTAAATAGGTGGTCTCGTCTGCCGAGTCAATAGCTTGCAAACAGATCGCGCACAAATTATATTGAGATCAAGGAGAGCGTGATGAAAGACACCACATCAAATGATCTCATTGACGTGCCCAAGATCGATGAAATGCTTTGCTTTTCGATCTATTCGGCAAGCCACGCCTTTAACCAGCTTTACCGTCCCCTGCTCGACGAACTGGAACTTACCTATCCGCAATTCCTTGTCATGACCGCCTTGTGGGCGCGCGACGACCGCACGGTGAAGGATCTCGGCGAGACGCTTTTTCTCGACTCCAGCACCCTCACTCCGCTGCTAAAGCGGCTGGAAAATGTCGGTCTCGTCACCCGCAACCGAAATCCTGCCGATGAGCGCCAGGTGCTCTTGCGCCTGACGGAGAAGGGACTGGCCCTCAAGAGCCGTGCCTCCCATGTGTTCGACTGCATCGGCAAGGCTGTCGGTCTCGACGCCCAGGCTGTCAGCAAGATTCGGGACACAATCGCTTCGCTTCGCGACAATATTCACAAGAAGGACAAACACGAGAGCTGACGTGGCCTCCACCACGTCGACGCTGCGCCAAGACAATTTCCGTCGACAAGCCGATGACATATTGTACGATCTGCCGCTCGGCTCGGGTCGGCCATAGCCGCCGCATGGCCGGAAGATGCCGGCGCTCAGAATCTTGCCTAAGCCTCACGCAGCCGTGAACGCGCACCCATTGCCATCTCGGAGCGTTGAGGTACGTCAGTCTTGTTTAAAGGGAGGAGCTTCAATGGAATATCGTTTGCTCGGCCGTTCCGGCCTGAAGATTTCGACTTTGACCATGGGCACGATGACCTTCGGCGGCGTCGGTTGGGCGAAGATGGTCGGCGATCTCGGCGTCTCCGAGGCGAAAAAGATGATCGATATGTGCATCGATGCCGGCATCAACCTGATCGACACCGCCAACGCCTATTCATCAGGCGAATGCGAAAACATCATCGGTGACGTGCTCTCCGGCAAGCGGCCGCAGGGCGTGCTGCTCGCCACCAAGGCCCGCTTCAGCATGGGCGACGGCCCGAACGACCAGGGCCTGTCGCGCTACCACCTGATCCGCGAATGCGAGGCGAGCCTCAAGCGTCTGAAGACCGATGTCATCGACCTCTACCAGGTGCATGAATGGGACGGCCAGACGCCGCTGGAAGAGACGATGGAAGCCCTCGACACACTGATCAGGCAGGGCAAGGTGCGTTACGTCGGCTGCTCGAATTATTCCGGCTGGCACATCATGAAGGCGCTTGGGCTCGCCAACGAGCACAGGTACCAGCGCTTCGTCAGCCAGCAGATCCACTATACGCTGGAAGCCCGCGACGCCGAATACGAGTTGCTGCCGATCTCGATCGATCAGGGCCTCGGCGTGCTGGTCTGGAGCCCACTCGCCGGCGGCCTGCTCTCCGGCAAGCATCGCCGCAACCAGGCGGCCCCCGAAGGCACACGCCAGTTCGCCGGCTGGACCGAACCGCCGATCCGCGATGAGAACCGCCTTTGGAACATCGTCGAGACATTGGTCGCAATCGGCGACGAGCGCGGCGTTTCGGCGGCACAGGTGGCGCTCGCCTGGCTGATCGGCCGCAAGGCGGTGACCTCGGTCATCATCGGCGGCCGCACCGAAGCCCAGTTCCGCGACAACATCGCCGCCGCCGAGCTGAAACTCACGGACGCGGAACGCAAGCGCCTCGACGCGGTCAGCCTGCCGCCGGTGATCTATCCTTATTGGCACCAGCTGAACACGGTTAGCGACAGGCTTGGTGAAGCCGATCTCGAGCTTTTCGGTCCGCATCTCCAGCAATAGGCGATAGCGGATCAAGCATTGCACGGCGGAAGACAAAGCATGTCGCGCAAAAGTGTGCAGCGGTTTTGCGACCACGACATGCTCAAATCAAAGACCTAAAGTGTGGCAGGCGAATCTGAAGGATCGCGTCATACTTTAGCCGTCACAAAAGATGCACTTTCGCCGTGTTACCGTAAGATCCCGCCACCCCCGCGAGGTTCTCCATGCTGAAGAATTACAAGGTCCTGAAGGGTACGGCGAGCGCACTCGCCCTCGACGACGACAACGATCCCCATATCGAGATCCGCATCGAGGCGAACGGCGTCAGCTACCGCATCGCGCTCAACGTCCGCTCCAAGGAATCGCCGCACGACCTGCTCTACGCCAATATCGTCGATTTCAAGCACCCGGCGTTGACGGAGGCGCTCGAAGCCCTGCCGATGGGCCTGACCGATATCCGCAAGGAACGGCCGGAGCTTGCGATCGACTATGTCCGCGGCTGACTGATCGAACGCGAGGACATGAATGTCGCGCCCTTCCAGCTATCCGGCCCGAAGAACGACCTGCGCGATTTCATCGAGCCGATCGTCCAGGAGGGCATTGCCGATTCCGACGTGCATTTCTACGCCTTCGGCGAGGCCTGGGGGCCAGAGAACAACAAGCCGGACCAATATTTCGACTTCGAACCGGGCAACGGTATCCACGACATCCACATGAACCAGGGCGACGGCGGCAGCTTCAAGGCCACCAACGGGCCGAACCAGGACGGCGCGCTGCTCGTCCATTTCAACGATACCGATGAATGGGCGGCGATCTTCCTCTGCTTTCAGTCGCAGAACTGGAACACCGATGCGACGACCGGCCATCCGGTTTCCGACAGCCGTGGCGGCCAGGGCCGCGGCGAAGGCACACGCCGGCCGCAGCCGATCGTCGCCTCGTCGCTGCGCATCGTCGCCGCGCTGATCAACCCGGTCAACGGCGAAGGCGGCACCGAGGCCGAAACGGTGACGATCATCAACCGCTCCGACATGGAGGCATCGCTCGAAGGCTGGAAGCTGGAGGACGAAAACGGCAGGACCCAGACGCTGTCGGGATCGCTTAGCGCAGGCGAGCTGCGCACCATAGATGCCGCAGCCAGCGGCCCGCAGCTTGCCAACCGGGGCGGTGACATCATCCTGCGCAATGCCGACGGCGCCGTCGCCGATCGGGTCGGCTACGGCAAGAGCGAGACGGCGAACGAAGGCTGGACGACGATCTTCTGATCGGCGCCCTGCCCTTCCCAGCCGGCCGGACGACTGGATCAGCTGCCGATCTCGGCCGAGATCAGTGCGCTCAGGCGGCCGATGCCATCTTCGATCATCTGCTCGTTGGCGCAGGAGAAGCTGAGGCGGATGGTGTTGGCGCCGGAACCGTCGGCGAAGAAAGCCTTGCCGGGTACGAAGGCGACCTTGGCGGTTTCGAGCGATTTCGCCAGCAGCTTGGCGCCGTCCATGCCCTCCGGCAGCGTGATCCATATGAACATGCCGCCCTCCGGCTTCGTCCAGCTGGTGCCTTCAGGCATGTATTTATCGAGAGCTGTCAGCATACAGTCGCGGCGTTGGCTGTAGGCGGCCTTGATCTTGGCGACCTGCGCGTCGAAGCCGCGCTCGGCGACATCTGATATCGCCATCTGGTTGATCGTCGAAGAATGCAGGTCGGCCGCCTGCTTCATCAGCACGAGCTTGCGGATGACGGGCGCATTGGCGACGATGAAGCCGACGCGCAGGCCGGGCGCCAGCGTCTTCGAGAAGCTGCCGCAATAGATCGTGCGCGTATCGTTGATATGGCCCTTCTCGGCGATTTCGAGCGCCAGGATCGGCGGGATCGGATCGCCGTCGTAACGCAGCGACTGGTAGGCCGCATCCTCGATGACGGCGATGTCGAGATCTTCCGCTAGCGCCAGGACCTTCTTGCGGCCGTCAAGGTCGACGGTCTCGCCGGTCGGATTGGAGAAATCGGCGGAGAGATAGGCGAACTTCACCTTGCCGCCGGCAGTGGAAGCGGCCGAGCGGTAGGAGTCGGGCGTCCGGTTGCCGTTCGGCGTCAGCTGGTCGTAGGCCGGTTCATAGGCATTGAAGGCCTGCAGTGCGCCGAGATAGGTCGGCCACGTCACGAGCGCGGTGTCATCAGGCGACAGGAAGAGCTTGCCGAGATAATCGAGGCCCTGCTGCGAACCGGACACGATGAAGACATTGTCGAGTTCGCAGGGGATGCCGAGAGCCGCCATCTGCCCGACCAGCCATTCGCGCAACGGCTTGTAGCCCTCGCTGACCGAATATTGCAGCGCCGAATTGACGGCGGCGGCGAAGATATCGGCATAGGCCTGCTTGAATTCCTGATCCGGAAACAGTGCCGGATCCGGAATTCCACCGGCAAAGGAGATGATGTCGGGCCGGTCGAGAAGCTTCAAAAGCTCGCGGATCTCGGATGCGCGCATGCGCGACGAGCGCGACGCAAACATGGTGTCCCAGTTCAGCATGGGGTTTCCTCGTATTTTTCTATTCCCCCAGCAGACCATGCCGGAGAATTTATGTCAACAATGCTGACCTACTTTCTTGTCCCTGTGACAAGTTCGGAGATCTTATATTCCAAAGCCTTGGTGGGAGATTAGCGAACGTCTTCGATAGGAATGAAATTTCCCGAACCAATCGAATCCGTTTGAGTGCCGCTGATATCGGGATTTCACTGGAGGCGGATGCCATCCAATATCGAAGGCGCTCAATCCGATTTTGCTGCTCGACGTCAGCTACATCAAGCGATTATTCCTCTGATCGATGCCGAAACCGGCTGATTCAGGCCTTTCCAAAACCAGCCCGGCGGCAGTAGTGTCGCCGCCACTATTCAATGTACTATCAAGGTGCCAGCAATGACCGCGACGACGACCTCTCCTGAAATCAAAATCGAATTGCACAAGTCTCCCGTCTCCGACGCCGACCGCATCCAGGCACTGGAGACGCCCGGCTTCGGTAAGGTCTTCACGGATCATATGGTCCTGGCACGATGGACTGCCGACAAGGGCTGGCACGATGCGAAGGTCACGCCGAGGCGTCCTCTGGAGCTCGATCCTGCCAGCGCCGTGCTGCACTACGCTCAGGAAATCTTCGAGGGCATGAAAGCCTACAAGGCAGACGATGGACGGATTCTGCTCTTTCGGCCCGAAGAGAACGCCCGCCGCTTCGCGCAATCGGCGACCCGCATGGCTATGCCTCCTGTGCCCGAAGAACTCTTCCTGAAGGCGGTCGAAGAACTGGTCCGCGTTGACAAGGCCTGGATTCCATCCGGCGACGCCAGTCTCTACCTTCGCCCCTTCATGTTCGCCAACGAGGCGTTCCTGGGCGTTCGTCCGGCTCAGGAATATGTCTTCTGCATCATCGCCTCTCCGGTCGGCGCCTACTTCAAAGGCGGAGCGAAGGCGGTCTCCCTATGGGTCGAGACCGAATATACCCGTGCTGCCGCCGGCGGCACTGGTGCTGCAAAATGCGGCGGAAACTACGCAGCCAGCCTCGTGGCGCAAGCCGAGGCGGCAAAGAAGGATTGCGATCAGGTCGTCTTCCTAGACGCAGCAGAGCATCGCTGGGTCGAGGAACTCGGCGGCATGAACGTCTTCTTCGTCATGAATGACGGATCGGTGGTGACCCCGCCTCTTGGCGGCACGATCCTGCCGGGTATCACCCGGGCCTCGGTGATCGTACTCGCTGGAGAAAAGGGCCTCCGCGTCGAGCAGCGTCCCTACTCCTTCGCGGAATGGCAGCAGGACGCAACCAGCGGCAAGCTCGTCGAAGCCTTCGCTTGCGGCACTGCCGCGGTCCTGGCGGGCATCGGCCTGGTTCGACATGCCGGCGGCGAGTTTCTGGTCGGAGACGGACAGACCGGCAAGTTGACCAGCGAACTGCGCCAGCAGCTCGTCAGTCTGCAGAAAGGCGTAACGAACGATGAGCGCGGCTGGACGCGCCTTATCCCGGCCTGAACTCCGGACCTTCCAAGCGAATGGCGGCGTCAACACCGACTTGGTGGACGCCGCTTTCCGCCTCGCCCGGAAAAGCCGTCGGGCTGGCGATCTATTCGGCCCTGGAGTTCGTTTCAATCTGCACGATACGATGTTCTTCGAGCCGACAGCCATTAAGCAATCCGCGGATCTCTTTCGAAACCGGGCGTCGCCCGGTTTTTTTGTGGCCGAGTCAGCCGGAAAGACCATCGTCAACGTCCCATTTGGCGACCGGAATAGCACCAACGCCAAAAACGGTTCGCCATTGACCGACGCGAAGTGAATTCTTACTATCTCCTAATCGATAGAGGAAAGGTAAGAATGGCAACCGCAACCCTCTCTACAAAATTCCAGATCTCCATTCCCAAGGAAGTGCGCGAACAACAGCACTGGTCGGCGGGACAGGAATTCGTGTTCATACCCAAAGGCAAAGGCGTATTGCTGATGCCGGTCCCGACGCTTGCCGATCTTCGCGGCCTCGCCGAAGGCGCAGACAACAAAAACTACCGCGACCGGAACGACCGTTTCTAATGCGCGTGATCGACAGCTCCGCATGGATAGAATGGCTGACGAAAAGTGCTGCCGGAACCAGGCTGCAGGCCGAAATCCCGGAACGCGATCAATGCATCGTTCCGACGATCGTGCAGCTTGAGCTTTCCAAATGGCTGGCACGCGAAAAGGACGAGGAAGCCGTCGACAGCTTCATCGCTTATACCGCGACATGCATGGTTGTTTCTCTCGACACGACGCTTGCTCGCCGTGCTGCCGAAATATCGGCAGCCCATAAACTCGCCACCGCCGATGCGATCATTTATGCGACCGCGGAGCGCCACGACGCCGACATCCTGACCTGCGATGCCCATTTTAAGGATCTCGAACGCGTCATCTATATCGATAAAAAAGACTGATCCGCATGTGACCCAAGCCCTCGACGGCGCGGCACAACGCTTCTATCACAAACTGGGAAATGATAATCTGGCATCTGGAATGGCTGAAAACCGGCATGTGCAGGCGGCACCGAATCCAATGGCGAAAATGACGATCTCGCTTCCGGATAATCTGGCGGAATACGTCGAAAACCGTGTCGCAAGCGGCAGATACAGCAGTGCCGGCGCATTCCTGGCGGAGCTTATTCTGAAGGATCAGCTCCATCACAAGCTTGACGACGAAGAACTGCGCAACATCCTGAGGCAGGCTGAGGAAAGCGGCCCGAGCGGTCGACGCATTCCCGACATCCTGTCGGAAACGAAGGCAAAGCTGCGTGACAACAACCTATAGGCTAACCCGAGCCGCAGACTCCGTGCTATCAGGCATCGACGAATATGCTTGCCTCAATTTCGGCGAGGCGCAGGCGGACGCCTATCTTCTCGACTGGGACAGGATTTTCGTGCTTCTTTCGCACGCTCCCTCGATGGGAGAAGAGTGCGACGAACTCGGCGCCGGCCTTCGCCGCCTCCTCCACATGCGCCACGTCGCCTTCTACCGGGTGGCATCGGAAGGGATTGTCGTCATTGACATCATCGACGCCGACCGGCTCCCCGAAAGACATCTTCAATCCAACCGACGCCCACGATCGGCCGAACAGCATGCCTCTTGATTGCACCTCCGCCTTCTATGAGGAAAATGCCGAGACATACGCCAAGCGGGCGCGCAGCCTGCCGAAGCAGCAGGTCGATGCCTTCCTCGCCGGGCTTGTGCCGGGTGCGGCAATCCTCGAACTCGGCTGCGGCGGCGGACAGGACAGCACCTACATGCTGGCGCAGGGTTTCGACGTGACGCCGACGGATGGCTCGACCGAGCTTGCGAGACAGGCGGAAGTGCTGATCGGCCGGCCGGTCAGGGTCATGTTGTTTCAAGAACTCGACGCCGACAGCGCCTTCGACGGCGTCTGGGCGCAGGCAAGCCTTCTCCACGTCCCGAGGCCAGAGCTGCCCGATGTCTTCGCCCGCATCCGGCGCGCCCTGAGGACAGGCGGCATCATTCATGCGACCTTCAAGGCAGGCGATGTGGAAGGCCATGACGGCTTCGGGCGTTATTACAACTATCCCTCCGCCGAATGGCTTTCGGAGCTTTTGACGAAAGGCGGCTGGCGGAATATCGCCATTAGCGAAAGCGACGGCGGCGGCTATGACGGCAAGCCGACCCGCTGGCTGATCGTCGGCGCAGAACGGTAAAGGCCGGAGCTTTCGCCCCGGCGGTGCAGCACGCCTATTTTCTCACTCCGGCGCCTCAACGCGAGAAGGCAAACGCCGCAATTCTCTCATTTCATCGAGCAAGCGATCGACAATCCAGTGCCGCTGAGGCGGTATCGCATCAATCAGTTCGATAAACCCATTCTCAATGACATCACCCTTGAGCCACTCAAGGACGAGATGGCGCTTCTCCGGCGCGACGTCCTGCCAGAAGCAGCTGCCCCTGTAGAGGCTTTTAAGATCGGCGGTGGCGAGCTGAATGAAAGCATTGGGTGTCGGCTGCTTCACCCAAAGACTGAGGCATGCCTCGAACTGAAGATCGAGCTTTGCCATCGCCATTATCCAATCCCAAGCCGACGCATCGAAATCGGGATCCTGCAGCCTTTTGAAAGCCCAGGCCGAATAGACAAAATTCGCGACTGCTGTCTGCTCAGGTATCGGCCAATGCTGCCAGTCGCACAATAAAAGCTTGGAAGCAATGATCGGCGGCTCGAAACCATACGCGGAAGGGCTGAGGACGGCACAGTGGAGGATACGCGGCAGGAAGTGCTTGAAGTCATCAGCCGAACCAACTGTCGTTATCGCGCTTGCCGCATACCGACCCAGCTCTGTCGCATCTATCTCCCGCAAAGGCGCCGATTTGAGTGCAGCGAGAATTTTCTCGGCGTCGCGTAAGGGCGAAGCGTCCAGCGAAGATGGGAACGGATATTCCAGAAATGCTGGGTAGAGCGCCCCAAGGCTATCTTCCAGGTCTTGTTTTGCCGACCGCATGATCGCTTCAAACACATCAAATCCGATATAGCAGCTTCGACAACAGACGCACCAATAGCAAAAGAGGCCGGAGTTTTCACTCCGGCCTCCCTGTTTTATTTCACCGGAACCGCTTAGTTGACCGACTTGTCGACCAGCTTGTTCTTGCCGATCCAGGGCATCATGCCGCGCAGCTTGGCGCCGACTTCTTCGATCGGGTGGCTGTCGTTCAGGCGGCGGATGCCCTTGAAGCGCGAGCCGCCGGCGCGGTATTCCTGCATCCAATCGGACGTGAACTTGCCGGTCTGGATGTCCTTGAGGACGCGCTTCATCTCGGCCTTGGTCTCGGCAGTGATGATGCGCGGACCGGAGACATATTCGCCCCACTCGGCCGTGTTGGAGATCGAGTAGTTCATGTTGGCGATGCCGCCTTCATAAATCAGGTCGACGATCAGCTTCACTTCGTGCAGGCACTCGAAATAGGCCATTTCAGGCGCGTATCCGGCTTCGGTGAGCGTTTCGAAACCGGCGCGGATGAGCTCGACGAGACCGCCGCAGAGAACAACCTGTTCGCCGAAGAGGTCGGTTTCGCATTCTTCGCGGAAGTTGGTTTCGATGATGCCCGAACGGCCGCCGCCGACGCCGCAGGCGTAGGAGAGAGCGAGTTCAAGGGCGTTGCCCGACGGATTCTGGTGAACGGCCACGAGGCAGGGAACGCCGCCGCCCTTCTGGTATTCGCCGCGAACCGTATGGCCCGGGCCCTTCGGCGCGATCATCACGACGTCGACCGAAGCCTTCGCCTCGATGAGGCCGAAGTGGATGTTGAGGCCGTGGGCGAAAGCGATCGCGGCGCCATCGCGGATATTAGGCGCGATGTCGGCCTTGTAGATGTCGGCCTGCAGTTCGTCCGGGGTCGCCATCATCATCAGGTCCGCCCAGGCGGCAGCTTCGGCAACCGTCATCACCTTGAAGCCATCGGCTTCGGCCTTCTTGACGGTCGGCGAACCGGCCTTGAGTGCGATGACGACGTTCTGGGCGCCGCTGTCCTTGAGGTTCAGTGCATGGGCACGGCCCTGCGAACCATAGCCGATGACGGCGACCTTCTTGGCCTTGATGAGGTTGAGATCGGCATCACGATCGTAATAGACGCGCATTTGAAGTTCCTTCCCTTTGCTTGTCTTGTTGACTGTCATTAAAGCGGAATCAGCCGAGAACCGGCATCTCCGCCAGAACCTTGTCCGTGCCATAGAGCCTGAGGAAGGCGGTGACCGCCCTCTCCGCCTGGCGCGCGGTATCCTTGAGGCCTGGCTCGCCGAGCAGCATGCGCACATGCAGGTCGGAAACAACAAGGCCGTAAAGCGTATGATAAGCCTCGTCGGCATCGGAAAAACGCAGGAGCCCTGCCCTTTTGCCGGCATCGATCAGCGCCATGGCCCGCCGGTCGATCTGGCGGCGGCCGCGCTCCAGCAGCAGTTTGCCGAGTTTCGAGCCGTCGCGGTTCGACTGGCCGATCGCCAGCCGGTTCAGCGCCAGCGAGACGTCGCCGGCGAGCACCTCCAGCAAGTCACGCGCAAAAATGACCACATGGTCGTGCAGGCTGGCCGCCGTCAGTCGCTCGCCGTTGCGCTCGAAGGTGCGCACCTTGCTGGCCTGATAGGCGATCATCGCCGATAGCAGCCCGTCGCGATCGCCGAACCACTTGTAGAGGCTTTCCTTCGAGCAATTGGCGGCTCGCGCCACGCCCGAGGTCGTTAGCGCCTTCTCGCCGCCATCGACGAGCAACTGCAGCGCCTGCTCCAGAACGGCGTTCTGGCGCGGCGAAAATTCGCTCGGCTCTGCGGTATCGACGGACACGGTCATGGCTCCCATATACGTACCGTACGGTACGGTTCGTGAGGTTTATGCGATAATCCGATCAGGTCGTCAAGAAGCCTGGATAGTTTTTTTTTAATACGGGAAACCGCGATGAAACACCAGAATTGGATAGGCGCGAATCCTCGGCCATCGCATAATGTCGCGCTACACCATTTGCCCGGAGACTCCGATGTCACGCCTGTCAGCAGCTCTTCTCCTGCTCGGAGCAATCCTCCTTGGCGGCTCAAGCGCTCTCGCGCAGTCCGACAGCGACGTCTATAACCGCATTGAGGAACTGCACGGCGATGCCGCGGGCTTCGACAGGCCGCTGCGCCAACTCGTTCGAGCGATGCGCTCGGGCGACGCCGAGACCATCGCCGGCCTTGCCGAATACCCGCTGACGGTCAAGGCCAATGGCGAGAGCTACGACGTCGAGAGTGCAGAGGATTTCATCGACAATTTCGATGATCTCGTGACGCCGGAAACGCGCAGCGCCGTCGGGCGCCAGCAATACGAAGATCTCTTTGTCAACAGCGACGGCGTCATGCTCGCCGGCGGCGCCGTCTGGATGGGCGCGATCTGTGAGGACAACGCCTGCGAGGCGAGCCATTGGGCGATCATCGCGATCAATAACTGAAATCTGGCGATGAGGAAAAGCAGATGAAATACCATATAACAGCCGCAGTCATCACCGCAGCTCTCACCATCGCCGCAAACGCACAGGCGGCCGAAACGCGCTGCGGCTGGATTGAAAATCCGACGCCCGCCAACTGGTGGCTGGAGGATGCGGAGAACACCTGGACGATCATGACCCAGGGCGACGATGCCGGCGAGGTGGAAGGCATGGAGCTGATCTCCGACATATCCGAACATGAGTATGTGAGAACCAACGGCAATTACGGCTACGCCTGCGCCTGCATGAGTGTGGAGACGGACGGCAAGCAGCGCATCACGAAAATCCTCTCCTTCCGCCAGCTAAAGCTCGCCAAATGCCGTGCCGACAAGGCGCTGAAATTCCCCGGCTGATGAGCCGCGGCTTATAACGCCGTGGCGCAACCTGCCGGGATGGCGAAAGGCTCTGCCGGCACCGCCTTGTTGATCCTGTAAAGCTTGGCGAATCCGGCATCCTCGACGAGCGTCAGGCCGACCGGCATAAAGGTGCCAACATAGCGGTCGGGAATATCGGCATTGGCGACGAGGACGAAATCGAAACGACTGCGCCAATCTGACAGATAGGGTGTGAAGTCTCGATATTGCTGCATCATTGCCGGGCATGAAAGCACGCCGATCGAAAGCAGATTGCCCTCGGGAACCGCAATCTCAGACCAGGGCGTCAGAACGGATAACGGCTGCTTGCCTTTTGCCGTGAAGAGCGTCGGCACGAAAGCATGCGAGAAGGGCACGGCAAGCGTCGGCAGGTGCCGGAAAGTATCCAGCCCCCAGGCAAAATGCCGGTTGGAGTGGGCAAGACCGCTCACTGTCTCGGGTTCATGTCCCAGAGGCAGAACGGCGGCACCGGCCGGCGCCTTTTTAAGCACAGCCTCGACGGCAGCAACATCCTTCTGTGCCAGCCACCAGTTCCAGCCGACCCAGCCGGTGCGGCCGAAGACCGCGAAATTGATGACGAGCGCTAGCAGCAGCGCATGCCGGCGCGTGAGATTGGCAAAGGGGCACATCATCGCCATGGCGACGAGCGCCGTCATGATCGGAAAGCGCCAACTGATCCATCCGGTGCCGAGCATGTGGCGGGGCGAAACACAGGACAGAAGCAGCAGGCCGCAGGCGGTGACGGCAAGCCCCGCATGGATGCGGATGTCGCCCGCGCGGACGGCACGCGTGCAGATGAGGATCAGCGGCAGAACCAGCACGACATCCACTACCGGGACATAGGTCGTGATGGCGGAGAGCAGATTCATGACGATCAGGACGACGCCGTCGTTCCAGACAAGGCCAAGGCCGTCGCCACCGGCGTTGGGCAAAGCTGCCGTGTGAAGGTAAAGCGCGAGCGGCGGCAAGACGCAGGCGCCAAACGCCAGCACCAACCGGCCGGCGAGCCTCATCAGGCCCACCTTCGATCGCACGATATCGATGCGCCAGGAAAATTCGAGGCCGCAGACGATCGCCATATAGAAGCCAAGCGCGAAGATGTGCATCACTGTGAGCAGCAGCGCGGCGGCGAGCCGCCAGACAAAAACCAGGGCGGGATTTCTGCGCTGCAGCCGCAGATCGAGGCAGGCGAAGAACAAGGCCATGCCGAGGCCGATCTGGAAGTTGATGAAGCCGCCGATCATGGTGGCGCACCAGCTAAGCGACAGCATGGCGGTCTGCCAGTGATGCCGACCACCGAAAAGCGCGCGGTGCAGGCCGATTGCCCCGAGTGGCGGCAGCACGATCGCCAGGAAAAGCAAAGCCCGCGCAAGCCTGTCGGCGCCGACAAGCGGCCCCAGCCAGGTGGCCAGAACGTCGATCCCGACATTGGTGAAGGTGCGGTTCCAGTCGACCGCATAGATCTCAGGAAACGGTTGCTCGCCTATCCCGCCCGAAAGGAGCCAGATACGGGCGTAGTGATTGGCGTAATCGAGAACCGGTGGAAAGGGAAACAGGAGGACCAAAGCCGCGGCAAGCCCGACGAATGCGACGATCGCAACGGTGGAATCCTGCCTGGCGATCGATTCCTCAGGCCCGGCTGCGGCCACAGCAGGCGCGGCAATCCGCTCCATTATCCGATCCGGCCGTTCTTTTGCGAGCGCGGCGGCTCTTCGGATGCAAAGGCCGCATCCAGCGCGGCGCGCTTGTCGCTGGCGCTCATCTCCGAGAAAGCGATCGACAATTCTGACTGTTCACTGCCGCGGACGATCGTCTCGACCATGAACATCGGCCGCTTCTTGCTCTCTTGTACCAGACGGCCGAGATACTCGCCGATGATGCCGATGCAGATCAGCTGGATGGCGCTGAAGGCGCTGACGGCGGCCATGATCGACGACCAGCCGGTGACCGTTTCGCCTTCGAGCCAGCGAACGAAGGTGTAGACAAGCAAGGCGATCGCGACGCCGGCGCTCATCATGCCAAGCCATGTACTGATCCGCAACGGCGTCGTCGAAAAGCTGGTGATCGCATCCAGGGCAAAATTGATCATCTTGCGCAGCGGATATTTCGTCGTGCCAGCAAAACGAGGGTCCCGCTCGTAGGGGAGCGCTACCTGCCTGCCGCCGATCCAACTGACCATGCCACGGATAAAGCGATCGCGCTCCGGCATCGCCAGCAGGATGTCGACGACGCGGCGCCGCATCAGCCGGAAATCACCGGTATCGCGCGGGATGGTCACGGAAGCGAGCTTGGAGAGAGCCTGATAGAAAAGCGAAGCGGAGGCGAGTTTGAACCAGGTTTCGCCCTGGCGGCGCGTGCGCTGACCGTAAACGACGTCGGCGCCGCGCTCCATGATCGGCATCATCATCAAAAGCAGCTCGGGCGGATCCTGAAGATCGGCATCGATCAAAAGCACGCGCTCGCCCCGCGAGGCGGAAAGACCCGCCGTCGATGCCAGCTGGTGACCGTGATTGCGCAGAAGACGAACACCGAGCACCTGCGGCACATCTGCCGCCAGATCCGAAATGATCTCCCAGGTACGATCGGACGAGCCGTCGTCAACGAGAATGAGCTCGAAGGCATCGCCGGCAACGCTGTGAGCAGCGGCGGCAGCGCGGCGGCAGAACTCGCGCAGCCCTTCTTCCTCGTTGTGACAAGGCGCGACGATGGAAAGAAATGGGATTTGCGCCATGCTGACGTCGGTGCCTGCTTGATGTTTGGCGCCAGACTAGCGATGAAACGTCAAACATCCTTTAACGATTGGCTGCCGGTCGCAAGGCCGATTATTCCGCCGCCATGACCTCGCGGGCGCCGTCGATATCGCGGGCCGGCGAGGCGCCATAGAGGCGGCTGTATTCGCGGCTGAATTGCGACGGGCTTTGATAACCGACGCGGTGACCGGCCGTGCCCGCATCGAGCCGCTCCACGAGCATCAGACGGCGCGCCTCGTGCAGGCGAAGCTGCTTCTGATACTGCACCGGCGTCATCGCCGTGACCGACTTGAAGTGATGATGGAAGGACGACACGCTCATGCTGACGCGGTCGGCAAGGTCTTCGATGCGCAATGGCCGCGCGAAATTCTCCTTCAGCCATGCGACGGCGCGCGCGACCCTGTTGCTGTGGCTGTCTGCAGTGGCGATGTTGATCAGCCGCGCGCCATCCGGCCCGGTCAGCACCCGGTAGAGGATTTCCTGTTCGATCAGCGGCGCCATGGCAGGAATGTCGCCTGGACGATCGAGCAAGCGCAGCAGGCGGACGGCAGCATCCAGGAGCTCCGGCGGAGCGACGTTCACCGCCATCCCGCGCTGCCCGTCAGTATGGGCGGCCGGGCTCGGAATATCGATGCGGCTGAGCAACTCCAGCAGCTTTTCCGAGTCGATTGCCAGTCCCAGGCAGAGATGCGGAACCTCAGGGCTCGCCTCCGTGACGCGCCAGGCGACAGGCAGGTCGAGCGAGGTCAGCAGATAGTCCCCAGTCCCGTAGCTGATAAGTTCCGTACCGAGGCGCAGGCTCTTGGCTCCCTGCAGTACAAAGGCAAAACAAGGCCGGTAGCTGCTGTGCAGCGGATCGCTGGGCTTGGACCGACGGCTGATGTGAAGATTGCCGATATCAGTCGCGAACTCGCCGTCACCAGCCGCGAAGCGCATCGCGATATCGACAATCTCCTGATAGGGGCTGAAGGGCAAAGTCATGCGGTAACTCTTTCTGTCAACTGTCTGACGCCAGCGATACCGCTCTTATCTAGAGTGCCCTGGCCATTTCGCAAACAGGCCGACGCCTCACTTTTGCAGGATCGTGCAAAAAGCTGAGAGGATCGCTCTAACCCTCTGACGCAGTTCCGGGCAATAGTCCACCATCTCTTTCAACCCCCACCACAATCGAAAAGGATGGTTCCCATGCCTATTGCAAGAGGCTACGCCGCGACCGACGCTTCCAAGCCGTTGACCCCTTTCACCTTCGAACGCCGCAACCCGAACCCCGATGACGTCGTTATCGACATCAAGTTTGCCGGCATCTGCCATTCGGACATCCACACTGTCCGCAACGAATGGAAGAACGCCGTCTATCCGATCGTGCCGGGCCATGAGATCGCCGGCATCGTCTCGGCTGTCGGTTCCGATGTGACCAAATTCAAGGTCGGGGATCGCGTCGGCGTCGGCTGCTTCGTCGATTCCTGCATCGGCTGCGCCGAGCGCGACCTCGATCGCGAACAGTATATGCCGGGGCTCGCCGGCACCTACAACGACTTCGAAGCCGACCGCAAGACACGGACCCAGGGCGGCTATTCCGACTCGATCGTCGTTAGGGAAGGCTATGTCATGTCCATTCCGGACAATCTGCCGCTCGACGCCTCCGCGCCGCTGCTCTGCGCCGGCATCACACTTTACTCGCCGCTGCGCCACTGGAATGCCGGCCCCGGCAAGAAGGTCGCGATCGTCGGCATGGGCGGTCTCGGCCATATGGGCGTCAAGCTCGGCGCCGCCATGGGCGCCGATATCACCGTTCTCTCCCAGAGCCTTTCCAAGAAGGAAGATGGGCTGAAGCTCGGCGCCAAGGAATATTACGCCACCAACGACCCGGAAACCTTCACGAAACTCGCCGGCACTTTCGACCTGATCATCTGCACCGTCAGCGCCGAGATCGACTGGAACGCCTATCTCGGCCTCCTGAAGGTGGACGGTTCCTTCGTGGTGGTCGGCGCGCCGGAAAACCCGATCCCCGTGCATGCATTCTCGGTCATCCCCGGCCGTAAGAGCATTTCCGGCTCGATGATCGGCTCGATCAAGGAAACCCAGGAAATGCTCGACTTCTGCGGCGAGCACAACATCGTCTCCGAGATCGAGAAGATCAACATCCAGCAGGTCAACGAAGCCTATGAACGCGTCCTGAAAAGCGACGTCCGCTACCGCTTCGTCATCGACATCGCCTCGCTGGCAGCTTGAGAAAATGAGAGGCGGCTCGCGAGAGCCGCCTTTTTGATAACGGCATCCTCCATCCGTCCTCATGCTGAGGCTCTCGTGGACTGCAGCCGCAGCAGATATTCGACTGGTTTGAACGGATCGGGGCCTGAACGCTGGCGCGAACGTGGCGGGCCGGCCATCGGGGCATGATGGTCGAAAGAGGTTTCCATGGTCCCCGCCCCGCTCGTCAGGCCCGGCAATTGCTGCTGGACGCTCTGGATCATCGCGGACGCCATGGTGCCTTCCACCCAGGCCATGCCGTCGGCAATCACGGAACCCGTCATCGTCGCGGCAGATTTCGCAAGCAGGGTCAGCAAGCCGCTCAAGCTCTCCGCGGGCGCTTCGAGATGAAAGCGGTCGATCGGTTCGCATAGGACGGTTTGCGCGGCCGACAGTGCATCTGCCAGCACCCAAGGTGTCAGCTGCCGGAAATCGGCGGCGGTGCTTGTAGGCGAGCTGTGCCGGGCTGCCGTCATCGCCACGTGGCAATCGATGACCTGCCAGCCAAAAATGCCTTGCTTCAGCGTTTCGAACACGGTTTCTTCGACTGCCCTGTAAAAGCTGGCGGGCATCTGGCCCACCTCCACATCAAGTGCAAAGCTGTTGCCTGCCCCTTCTGGACGCGGTTCGACGCGTAGACCGACGGTGGCGAGAAATGGATTGGGCTCCTTGAAGAGGATCTGCAGGCCTTCCCCGGTTCCCATAAGCCTTTCCACCAAAATGACCGTGCTTTCCTCGAACCCAGCCTCGAGACCGAAATCCGTCAGCAGGGTCGATTGAACGACTTCCTTCTGCACCTCGCCATAGAGCGATACGAAGATTTCGTCGGCATCATCGTTCCGGCGCAGATTGATCAACGGATCCTGCTCGCCCATCTGGTTCAGCGCCAGCCAGAGGGCCGCCTTGTCGGAGGGCCGCCGGGCAAGGACGCGGGTTTCGAGGCTGGGCGGGGCAAACTGCGCCTGCCCGCCCGCGAGCAGGTCGGTGCCCACCACATCCCCGATGCGAGCGCCGGCAAGGCCGCTTACGCGCGCGATCTGCCCGGCGCAAAAGATTGCGGCGCCATGAACCCGGCCGGCCCCGAAAACCTCGATCGCCGTCACTCTTTCCGGGCCTTTGGGCAAATCCAGATGTTGCCGCAGCCGGACTGTGCCTGACGTCAGATACATATAGGCGAGCTTTTCACCGCCCCAGCCGCGTTCGATCTTGAAGATTGTTCCGGCAATCGGCCCGTCCGCATCGAGGCGCCGGCCGGGCAATATCGTCGCAATGGCCGATGTCAGGGCCGACACGCCGACGCCGGTCGTTGCCGCACCTGCAAAGACTGGATGCACCAGGCCGCTCGCGACCTGATCGCTCAGGCAGCGTCCAAGCCTATCCGCCGTCAGGCGATCGGGCGCCAAGACGTAATCGTCCAGCAGCGCCTCGTCGTTCTCCGCGAGAGCTTCGCAGAGCGGCGTGAAAAGCGGTTCGCACCCGGGAGCCAAAGCCTCCACCCTGGCAAGCCTGCTGCCGGCATCGATGACGGAAGACATGGCGATGGGGCGAACGAGCAATTGGCTGGCAATAGCCTTCAGCACGTCCTCAAGTTGCGCACCGAGACGATCGACCTTGTTGACGAACAAGATGAAGGGAACGCCAAGCCGCCGCAGCGCCCGCACCAGCACCCGTGTCTGGGCCTGCACACCTTCGACCGCCGAAACGACGACGACCGCGGCATCCAGCAATCCGAGCACCCGCTCGACCTCGGCGATGAAATCCGGATGACCGGGCGTGTCGATGAGATTGACGATCCTGTCGCCGATGGTGAACGACACCACCGCGGCTCTGATCGTGATGCCGCGTTGCCGTTCGAGCTCGAGAGTGTCCGTCTGTGTATTGCCGGTATCGACGCTGCCAAGCTTGTCGATGACGCCGGCGTCAAAAAGCAGTCTTTCAGTAAGGCTAGTCTTGCCTGCATCCACGTGGGCGAGGATGCCCAGATTCAAAGTGCGCATGAACCACCAACTTCTCAGAATTTCGAATGTGATTTTCGTGAGAAGTGAATCGGCGCATTGGAACCTCTACTCGCTGTAGCTACGGCTGGATGCGTAACCCCGGTGGTATCCGGAAGCCGCCGGGCAAATCCTAAGGGCGGATCCGAAGATATGTCAAGTTTGCCTATATCGCTGCTTCGAGGCTTAGGCTCTGGTGGACCGAGAAGAGCCTACCCCTCCTCCCGCATCGTCTCGCGCTGGGTGATCAGCCGGGCGCTGTGCTGGCCGCTCAGATAGATCCACAGCCAGCTCCAGGCGACGGAGAAGCGCGAGCGGGTGCCTATCAGGAAGTAGATATGGGCAAGACCCCAGATCCACCAGGCGATCCAGCCCTTCAGCTTGATCCGGCCGAAATCGATGATCGCAGCGCTCTTGCCGATCGTCGCCAAGCTGCCCTGATGCCAGTAGCGGAAGGGCGCCGGCGTCGGTTTGCCGGATATGCGGGCGCGGATCACCTTGGCGACGTATCCGCCCTGCTGCTTGGCGGCGGGCGCAATGCCTGGCACCGGCTTGCCGTCCTCGCGCATGACCGATGCGGTATCGCCGACGACGAAGACCTCGGGCAGCCCCGGCGCGCTCAGATCCTTCTCGACCACGACGCGGCCCGCTCGGTCCGCCGCAACGCCGAGCCACCTTGCCGCCGGCGAGGCGGTGACGCCGGCTGCCCAGACGATCGTCCGGCTGGCAACGAAGGTCTCGCCGATCTTCACGCCGTCGGCGTTGCATTCGGTCACCGGCTTGCCGAGATGGATCTCGACCCCGAGCTTCTCCAGCGCCTTCTGCGCATAGGCCGAAAGCTCCTCGGCGAAGGTCGGCAACACCCGCGGGCCTGCCTCGACCAGCACGACGCGGGTCTTGCGCGTGTCGATGTTGCGGAACTCCTTGGGCAGCGTGAAATGCGCGAGCTCGGCAATGATGCCGGCCAACTCGACGCCGGTCGGCCCGGCCCCGACGATAGTGAAGGTCAGCAGCGCGTCGCGCACGGCAGGATCGCTCTCCATTTCCGCCTTCTCGAAGGCGAGCAGCAGGCGCCGGCGGATCGTCGTCGCGTCCTCCAGCGTCTTCAGGCCCGGCGCCACCGGCTCCCATTCGTCATGGCCGAAATAAGCATGCGTCGCCCCGGTCGCCAGCACCAGCGTGTCATAACTGAGAGTCATGCCGTTGCGTAGGGAAACCGTCTTGGCGCCACTATCGACGCCCGTGACCTCGCCGAGCAGCACCGTTACGTCAGGCCGGTCGGCATAGAGGCGCCGGATCGGCCAGGCGATCTCGGAGGTGGAGAGAATGGTGGTCGCCACCTGATAGAGCAGCGGCTGGAAGAGATGGTGATTGCGCCGGTCGACCAGCGTGATCTTGACGCCGGCACATCTCAAGCCGTTGACGAGCTGCAGCCCGCCGAAACCGCCGCCGACAACGACGACATGATGATCGCTCATGACCTACCCCTTTTGCGCCATTTCGCTCAAAGCCAATGTGGCCTTCGCCGCGATGGTTGCAACTGCCGTTTCGGCATAGCTCCCCTGCATCCCGGTCGGTGGAGCTGGCTCAATCGGCATACCCAACGGGAATTGCCGTGCCGCCTTTCAGAAGCTCCATCGAGATCGAGGCCGAGACGTCGAAGAGTTCGATCTTGCGCACGATCTGCTTGTAGATCACATCGTAATGCTCGACGCGCGGCAGCACGATCTTCAGGATATAATCGTGGTTGCCGGTCAGCCGGTGCGCTTCGACGATCTCCGGAATGTCGCTGATGATCCGGCGGAAGGTCTCCGTCCATTCGTCGGAATGGTGCGCCGTCTTGACCAGCGCGAAGACCGTCGTCGGCACGCCCATCTTTCCCCGGTCGAGCACGACGATGCGCCGGGCGATATGGCCGCTCTCCTCAAGCCGCTGGATACGCCGCGAGCAGGCCGATATCGAAAGTGCCACGCGCTCGGCAAGATCGGTCACGGATATGCCCGCATCCTTCTGCAGCATGTCCAGAATGCGTCTGTCGCGATCATCAAGCATGCGTCGACATAAACCTCTCGCCTATTTTTTGCATGATTTCATAAAATGATGCAAAGTTCTATCACAGATCTGACGCAAGAGACAAACAAAGCAAACACGTCGCGTCGGGATTGCGGCATCATTTTCGAAAGTTCAGAAGCATGGAGAGCATGAAGAAATGGAAACGATCGGCCTTATCGGCGGCATGAGTTTCGAAAGTTCGGCGGTCTATTACCGTGTCGTCAACGAGATGGTGCGTGATCGCAAGGGTGGCCTCGCCTCGGCCGAACTCATCCTGCATTCTGTCAATTTCGAGGAGATCGTCGCGCTTCAGAAGGCCGGCGACTGGGATATGGCCGCCCGTCGCCTCGCCGACGTGGCTCTGCGCCTGCAGATCGCCGGCGCCGGCTGCATCCTGATCTGCACCAACACCATGCATCTGATCGCCGACAAGGTCGCGGAGAAGATCTCCGTGCCGCTGATCCACATCATCGACGAGACGGCGAAATCGCTGCATGCGGCCGGCCGGAAGCGCCCGCTGCTGCTTGCTACCCGCTACACGATGGAGCACGGCTTCTATAGCGACCGCATGAAGAGCCTCGGCCTCGACATCATGGTTCCCGATGCCGGCGACCGCACCACCGTGCACGACATCATCTTCGACGAACTCTGCGCCGGCAAGGTGCTGGACAGCTCGCGCGACAAGCTGATGGCGGTAATATCACGCGCCATCGACAACGGCGCCGATAGCATCATCCTCGGCTGCACCGAGATCTGCCTGATCCTCGACCCCAACCACCTGCCGCTGCCAGGCTTCGACACCACAGCGATCCATGCGCGGGCGGCGGTCGATTTCGCGCTGGGAATGGACGAGGCAGCAGAAGAGGAAGCCGCCTGATATTGCCACGTTAGTTGACTCAGTCCACTAAATGCAGGACAAGATTTCCATCTGGAGATCTTTGCCGGACTGCTGACAACGTCGGCCAACTCCTCTTTCGTCATGCTCGGGCTTGTCCCGAACATCTGCAACCGGTGCAGCAGATCCTCGGCACAAAGGCCGAGGATGACGCCGAGTAAAGAGCGAGGTTTGTCAACAAACTGGCAAAGATCTCCATCTGGAGATCTTTGCCATGCCCGATATCGCCCTCATCGAAACCGCCCGCGATTTCAACCGCTTCTATACGAACTTCCTCGGCCTGCTGAACAAGGCCTATCTCGACACGCCCTTCACGCTGACCGATGCCCGCATCCTCTTCGAGGTCGGCTCGCATGAGGGCATCAGCGCTGTAGCGCTTGCCCGCGACCTGCAGCTCGACCCGGCCTATCTCAGCCGCATCCTCAAGCGTTTCCGCGCCGAAGGGCTGATCGAAACCAGCCCCGATCCGGCAGATCTTCGCAGCCAGGTCATCATTGTCACCGATCGGGGACGAGAGACGTTCGAGGAACTCGGCCGACGCTCCAATGCGCAGATCGCCGCCCGTTTCGATCGCTTGGCGACTGGCGAACCGGAGGCAGCGGTCTCCGCCATGCACACGATCCGCGCCCTGCTCGACCCGGCGGCAAAGCCCGCACCGGCCATCATCCGCGCCCACCGCGCCGGCGATATCGGCTGGATCGTTCAGAGCCAGGGCCGCTTCTATGCCGAGGAATATGGCTGGGACCTGCGCTTCGAGGCGCTGGTCGCCGAGGTCGCCGGAAAATTCCTCGCCAATTTCGATCCGGCCAAGGAATATTGCTGGATCGCCGAACGCGGCGGCGTCAATGTCGGCTCCGTCCTCGTCACCAATGGCGGCGACGACATCGCCAAGCTCCGCCTGCTCTATGTCGACAAATCAGCCCGCGGCCTCGGGCTCGGCAAACTGCTGGTCGACGGATGCATCCACTTCTCCAGGGATAAAGGCTACCGCGAACTCTCGCTCTGGACCAACGACATGCTGGAGACCGCCCGCGCCATCTACGTCAAGACAGGATTTCGCCTTGTCTCCGAGGAGAGACATCGCATGTTCGGCCCCGAGGCGAACGGCCAGAACTGGGTGCTCGATCTCTGAATTTGTTGCGTCGCAGAAATTTCACTTGATTTGGAAACGGTCATTCCCTAATTAGGGCGCCATGACCGACGCCACCCTCACATCCGAAGCAAAGACCCGCAGCCGCGGCCGTCCGCGCGAGTTCGATATGGACGCAGCACTCGATGCGGCGCTGCGCGTCTTTTCCGAACGCGGCTACCACGCCGCCGCCATCAGCGAATTGACCGAAGCAATGGGCCTTGCTTCGGGGAGCATCTACAAGGCATTCAAGGACAAGCGCGGGATCTTCCTCGCTGCTTTCGCCCATTATCGAAAACTCGGCCGACGGCGGCTGGAAGCGATGATCGCGTCTGCGAAGACCGGTCGCGAGAAGGTCTTCCAGATGGTGATGTATTATACCGAGCTCTCCTATGGCGAAGCCGGCCGCAAAGGCTGTCTCGTCGTTGGCGGCGCCAACGACTTCGCCCTGCTCGACGAGGAAGCCGCTGCCCACGTCGTGACTGCCTTTGCCGCGGACGAAAAGCTGATGGCTGATCTTATCCGCATCGGCCAGGCAGACGGCACCATTCCGAAGACGGTAGACCCGGATACCGCCGCCCTCGCCTTCCTCTGCTTTACCAAGGGCCTACGCGTCATCGGCAAAACAGGACGCAGCAGGGAAGAGATGCTGTCCGCGGCCGAGGCCGCGATGAAGCTCGTGACCTGAAAAGTCCGCACCGTGGACGAGAGAAATACCGGCATTCGGTCAAGGATCGGGTGGCCGCAGCCAGCTTTTTTGCATTCAATTCTTTCAATCTTTGAATACCGGAGCTTCTGATGAGCATTTCAGCCACCACGCCGGACGAGGCCATTCCCAGGGCGCTATCTCCCTGGCTCACCTTCCTTTTCGCCGCCGCCTGCGGGCTGGTGGCCGCCAATCTCTATTACGGCCAGCCGCTCGCCGGCCCGATCAGCGCCGATCTCGGCTTCACGCCTGCCGCCACCGGCCTGATCGTCACACTGACGCAGATCGGCTACGGCCTCGGCCTGCTGCTGATCGTGCCGCTCGGCGACCTCACCGAAAACCGCCGTCTGGTGTTGATGCTGATCGCCGTCTCCGCCGTCGCGCTCATCGGCGCGGCGCTGTCTTCGACGCCCACAACCTTCCTCGTCGCCTCGCTCTCTATCGGTCTTTCATCGGTCGCAGTTCAGGTCCTGGTTCCCTTTGCCGCCAACATGGCGCCTGATGCCACCCGTGGCCAGGTCGTCGGCAACGTCATGAGCGGCCTGCTCTGCGGCATCATGCTCGCCCGCCCCTTCGCAAGCTTCGTCGCCGAGGCCTCTTCCTGGCATGTGGTCTACTACGTCACTGCTGGCGTCATGCTCGTGCTCGCCGTCGTGCTCCGCGCTAACCTGCCGGTCCGCCGGCCGACGACCAGGCTACGCTACGGCGAACTGCTCGCCTCCATGGGCCACCTGGCACTGACCTCGCGGGTGCTGCAGCGCCGGGCGCTCTATCAGGCCGGCATGTTCGGCGCCTTCAGCCTGTTCTGGACGACGACGCCGCTGCTGCTCGCAAGTCCCGCCTTCGGCCTGACACAGAACGGCATCGCCCTCTTCGCCCTCGCAGGTGCTGCCGGCGCCATCGCCTCGCCGATTGCCGGCCGGCTTGCCGATCGCGGTATGACGAAGATCGCCTCGACGCTTGCCATGCTGCTCGGCATGGCTGCCTTCCTGATCGGCCATTTCGCCGGCGACGGCTCGCTTGGCGCTTTGCTGCTCTTGACGGCGGCAGCGATCCTTCTCGATTTCGGCGTGACGACCAATCTCGTCTGCGGCCAGCGCGCCATCTATGCGCTGAACCCGGAACATCGCAGCCGGCTCAACGGCCTGTTCATGGCGACCTTCTTTGCCGGCGGCGCACTGGGCTCAGCACTCGGCGGCTGGGCCTATGCGACCGGCGGCTGGACGATGACGGCGTGGATCGGCTTCTGCTTCCCTGCGCTGGCCTTCCTGCTGTTCCTGACGGAAGGACGCGGCAAGTAAGGCAACATCAGAATTCAGGATTGAACGTCTAAAACCTTGACAGAGCCAACTTTTGGATGCCCACCTCCAGGAGGCAGCGTATTCATCCGTTTGAGAGCTGCAGAATTTTCGCCTTTTTGCATGGGATTCCGGCATGGAGATAGACGAAGAGAAAATCGACGATGCTGTGCTTGCATTGTTATGGCTGACGCTGCATGACGGAGACCGTGCCTGGAAAGGTTTTGACTGGGGCGTGATGGACCGTTTGCATCAGAAAGGTCTGATTGCAAATCCCGCGGGCAAGGCCAAGTCTGTGGTTCTGAGCGACGAAGGTTTGCGACGATCGGAGGAATTATTCCGCGCTCTGTTTATGCGATCGACGTGATGATCGCTCTTCCTGATTTATCAGCGGCCCTAGCTGTTGTGAGAATCGAACTGAGAACGGGCGGCGCGAACGGCATCATGGTTTGCTTCCGCCCAGTTCAACAGTTGCGCCAGCGTCTGGTAAAGCGAGCGGCCGAGTTCGGTCATCGAATATTCCACACTCGGCGGCTTGGTCGGGAACACCTCGCGGTGGATGTAACCGTCCCTCTGCAGGTCGCGCAGCGTCTGCGTCAGCATGCGCTGCGAAATATCAGGGATCATCCGCCGCAGCTCGCCGAACCGATAGGGCCGATCCGCCAGCACATCGAGGAGCAGCGTCGACCATTTGCCGCCGATCTGCTGCATCATGTCCCTGACCGGGCAGTTGCCGAAATCGAGGCCGGCAAGATCGATCTCGCGCCGCGTCCCCGGCATCCTGTTCTTCAAACTGAGGACTGCACCGCTCATCTGCTGGTTCCCTTTTGGTAACGTACAGCCGAAAAACTGCCTCCTTTACACCGTCAAGTCAATTCCTATTCTAGTGTTACTCTCTTTTTGAGACCACCAGCACAACACAGAAGGAAACGACGTATGAGCGAAACCATCCTGGTCACCGGCGCTGCTGGGCAGCTCGGACAGCGTGTCATCCATCACCTCATCGAGACCTACAAGATCGCCCCCGGCAGCATTGTCGCGGCAACGCGCAGCCCCGAAAAGCTCTCCGAACTCGAAAAGAAGGGTGTGGTCACCCGCAAGGCCGATTTCGATGACGCGGCCGGTCTGGAGGAGGCTTTCGCCGGCGTCGACCGGTTGCTGATCATCAGCACCGATGCGCTCGACACCCCCGGCAAGCGCCTTGCCCAGCACCAGGGTGCCGTCGCGGCGGCAGTCAAAGCAGGCGTCAAGCACATCGCCTACACCTCGATGCCGGCGCCGGACAATTCGCTCGTCACCTTCGCGCCCGATCATCTCGGCAGCGAAAACGCCATCAAGTCAAGCGGCATCGCCCATACGATCATCCGCGATGCCTGGTACCACGACAACTATCTGCACGGGATGCCGCACAATCTGCAGGGCGGCAAATGGTACAGCGCCACCGGCGACGGCAAGATCTCCACCATCTCGCGTGACGACTGCGCGTTGGCGATCGCCGCAGCCCTTGCCTCCGGCACATCCGAGAGCGCCACCTATACGCTGACCGGCGCGCAATCGCTGAACAACCGGCAGATCGCCGCCATCGTCTCCGACGTCGCCGGCAAGCCGCTCGCGGTCGTCGACGTCAATGATGAGCAGCTCGGTCAGGGTATGCTCGGCGCCGGCCTCCCCGGTTTTGTCGCCGACATGCTGGTCTCTGCCGACGCCAACACCCGCGCCGGCAAGTTCGACATCGTCACCGAAGACTTCACCAAGCTGACCGGCAAACAGCCGCAGCCGCTGAAGGATTTCTTCGTGGAGCACAAGGCGGCGCTGACGACTTCAGGCAATGCTGCGCATTGAAGCCTTTCGCTGTGTCCCTGCGCTAGTCGCAGGGATGAGCGAACTCCGATTCTGGATCCCTCATCAGGTCAGATGAGTCGCTCACGGCGCAGCCGCGCCGTGGCTGGATTCCTGTGACAGGCACAGGAATGAGGGAGGGTGAATTAAACGCCTTCGCCAAAATTTCCCGTCGACATTGAGACAACGGTTGATGGGAAGCGCTACCTCTCCCATCCTCATTCCTGTGCCTGTCATAGGAATCCAGCGCGCCCAAGTCCTTGGGCGCGGGAGACTCTTCCTTCAAGACGCACTGTCTGACTCAGGGCCCAAAACGTAATAACCCGCTTCCAGTCAAAGCGTTGAAGAAAACGACCTTCCTCAAACCACCTGCCCGCAAGCCCGGCAGAAGCGCCGCACCGTTTCCGCCATGCCGTATTCCAGCGCATCGGCGGTCAACCCATGACCGATCGAGACCTCGGCAAGCTGGGGAATGCGCCTGACCAGCGCCGGCAGGTTTTCGACCGTCAGATCGTGGCCGGCATTGACGGCGAGGCCGATTTCAAGGGCCGCATCTGCCGTCCGTCCAAGCGCTTCAAGGATCGGGCCTGCCCGCTCCGGTGCGTCGAAGCAACCGCCATAGGGGCCGGTATAGAGTTCGATCCGATCGGCGCCGACCGCCTTGGCGATCTCAACCGCCTGTGCGTCCCCGTCACCATCGGCAAACAGCGACACCCGGCATCCCATCGTCTTCAGCCGCGCGACGGCATCGGTCAGGAACGCCTGGTGCTTGCGGAAATCCCAGCCGTGATCGGAGGTCGCCTGGGCGGGATCGTCAGGCACCAGCGTCACCTGCTCGGGTGCCGCGCCGGCGCAGAGTTCGAAGAATTCCTCTGTGGGATAACCCTCGATATTGAACTCGGTCTTGGGGAATTCGTCGTCGATCAGGTTGCGGATCACAGGCAGGTCGGAAAAGCGGATGTGCCGCTGGTCGGGGCGCGGATGCACCGTCAGCCCGCTCGCACCGGATTTCAGCGCGATACGCCCGAGCGCTTCGACGCTCGGCCAGGGCAGGTCGCGCCGGTTGCGCAGCATCGCGACGGCGTTGAGGTTCACGGAGAGCTTGGCGGGCATGGCGAGATCCATCGGTCACGGAAATGGGAGGCCTGCTTTTAAGCCAAGTGCTCCGCGATGGCCAACGAGATTCACAAATGGATGCGATGCCAATCGCTGATGGGCACCGAAATTACGCTGAGCATTTGCCGCACGCGTACCGCAGATAGTAAATCCCGTCACCTTTGAAGAGAACCGCGAGATCCCGCAGTGCAGCACAGGTTTTTGTGCAACACACCCAAGGACCCGGCAAAATATGCCGGTAAAGTTGCTATCCCATTTAAAAGAGATTATTTTTAGCACTTATAAAAAAGATCATTCACGCATAACGTGGAGATCGTATTGCGTAGAGTACGCCGCGTACTGCTTCTTTCCCAATGAGAAAAACGCCTAGAGGAAACCCCACTCGCCGCGCATGGGAAGCAACTGGCAAAGCCGCATGAGGTGCAACAACATGCCCCAGGAGGGTTCATGCCAGACGGTTCCAAACGCCTGTTTGCCACCGCCGGTATCGCTTCGGAGGCCCGATCGAGATATCGGTTCCTGCCTTCAGCCGCGCTGCCGCCGGATCTACCTGATGGTCCGGTGCCTATTGCCGACATGGCAAACGCATTCGGCGTCACACACAGGACACTGCATTTCTATGAAGAGAAAGGGTTGATTTCAGCCAACCGCATCGGCCTGATGAGGGTCTACGGCCAGGACGATGTGATGCGCATGGCCGTGATCACGGTCTGCCGCGATACCGGTATGCCGATCGCCGTCATCCAGGAACTGATGGGCGAACTCCGCAACGCTGATTCGCAGGAGACGGCCGAGGCAATGTTCCGCGAGGCCCTGCAGGTGCGCAAGCGCGAACTGACGGCAGAGATGTCGACGCTGCACCGCCAGCTCCAGCAGGTCGGCGACCTCCTGGACTACGACGGCAGCATCGAGGAGCCGCCGTTAAACGACAATCAGGACAGTGCAAGCCTGACCGCACAGGAGCGGCGTTGCCTGGAACTGATGGCCGAGGGTTATTCCACCCAGCGCATCGCCCGGGCGCTCGACCTGAAGCATGACGAAACCCGTGACCTGGAGGCCGGAATCATCCTGAAATTCCGCGCCAACAACCGCTTCCAGGCCATCGCCAAGGCAGTTCTGCTCGGCATCGTGCAGGCTTAGTACCATCCGCCCAAGATACGGCCGCCACCGTTTCTTCCTCACCACTCCAGATGGCGAATGAGACCTGGTCGCAGGTGCGACCGGGAATCAGCGGACGATCGTCAGCGTCTCTGCCGCGCGCGTGATTGCTGTATAGAGCCAGCGTTCCCGGGTATCGCGAAACGCCCAGCTCTCGTCGAAGAGCACGACATCGTTCCATTGCGAACCCTGCGCCTTGTGAACGGTCAGCGCGTAGCCGAAGTCGAACTCGTCGTAGCGTTTGCGGGTGTTCCAGGGAATCTCGCCCTCGACATCCTCAAAGGCCTGCTTCAGCAGTTTGATCTTGGCCGCTCCCCGGTCCATGTCGTCATCCTCAGGGCGGACGAGCAGATTGATGCCGGGCTTCGTCGTTTCCTTGGACGAGGTCATCACCTGCCAGAGCGAACCGTTGAGCAGGCCCTTGGCCGGATCGTTCCGCAGGCAGACGAGCTTGTCGCCGGTCTGCGGATAATCGGCATTGAAGCCTTTCAACTCACGCAGGCGCTGATTGTAGCGCCGCCGCGTGCGATTGGTGCCGACGAGCACCTGATCGGCATCGAGCACCAGCTGCTGCGTCACCTCGTTCTTCGAGATCACCTTGGCCGTGCCGTAATCGCCGTACATCACCTCATTGCCTTCGCGCACCTGCATGGCGAGCTTGATGATCGGATTGTCGCGCGCCTGCCGGTGGATATCGGTGAGCAGGTAGTCCGGATCCTGATTGGTGAAGTAGCCGCCGCCTGTGACCGGCGGCAGCTGGCCGGGATCGCCGAGCACCAGGATCGGCGTGCCGAAGCTCATCAGATCCTTGCCGAGCGCCTCGTCCACCATCGAGCATTCGTCGACGATGATCAGCGCCGCCTTGGCGACCGGGCTTTGCCGGTTGATCGAAAACATCGGCGCGATCGAGGTCTTGCCTGTTTCCTCGTCTTCCACGGCCTCCTCGCCGCGCGGCCGATAGATCAGCGAATGGATCGTCCGGGCGTTGGAGGCGCCGCGCGAGCGCAGCACCTGCGCCGCCTTGCCGGTGAATGCGGCAAACAGCACGTCGCCGTCGACATTTTCGGCAAAATGCTTGGCAAGCGTCGTCTTTCCCGTTCCGGCGTAGCCGAACAGGCGAAAGAGCGGCGAGCGCCCTTCCTTCAGCCATTTCGAAACAGCCTTCAGGGCTTCATCTTGTTGCGGCGCAAATTGCATGATCGTAGGACTTGGCAGGATTCGCGGGATTTAGGCAAGGCGGAAAACGGCAAATCGCCCGGCCGGACGATCATCAGTTCCACTGCCGGTCCGCGCCGCTGGCGCACATCGACGGGTCCTGCCCCATAGCTCCGGTGAGAAAATCCAGAACCGTCTTGACGCGCAGCGGCATGTTGCGCCGCGAGGGATAGACGACGGTAACCGGCAGCCGGCTCGGCTGGAAATCCTTCATCACGGGGACCAGCCGGCCGGCGGCGATATCGGGCATCGCGATGATGTGCGAAAGCACCGCAAGACCCGCGCCGGCAAGGGCTGCCCGGTGAATGGCGACGGCATTGCAGGCGGTCAGCCGCGGCGAGATCCGGACCGATATGTCTTCCGAACCGTTCGAGAAGGACCAGGTATTGGCCTCGCCTGCCCTGTTGTAGCACAGGCATTCATGGTCCTTGATCTCCTTCGGTGCGCGGGGAGCCGCCCTGCGTGCGAGATAGGCGGGAGATGCAACGAGGAAGGCGGTCGTCCAGCCGATCCGCCGGCAGACGAGGCTGCTGTCGGCGACCTGGCCCAAGCGCACTTCGAGATCCAGGCGCTCCTCGATCATATCCGAGCCCTGCTCCCTGAAGATGAGTTCGACCGAGAGCTTCGGATGGGCGGCGAGAAGATCGCCGAGCCGCTCGCTGAGATAGAGGCCGAGTGGTGCTGGAACGCTGAGCCTGACCTTTCCCGAGGCCGTGGTTCCGTCAGATCCGGCCGCATCGCCGAGCTCCTCAACCGCTTCGAGAATCCGCAGCGCCATCGGCAGCATCCGCTCCCCCTCTGCCGTCAGCGACAGGCCGCTCGTCGTGCGATGCAGGAGGCGGGTGTTGAAATGGCCCTCGAGGGCTGCAACCTGTCGCGAGACCGCCGGCTGCGTCACGTCGAGATCGTGCGCCGCCGCCGAAAACGAACCCGTCTCCACGACGCGCTGAAAGGTCCGCAATGCCGAAACGATATCCATCCCCTGTCCCTCATACTTTTGCGCATAGGCTTTATGCAGCCAGACTAAGCGAGAATGGCTTTACAGTCCAGCAATTAAGGATATCTTCTATCCATAAGGATATTTAATGTCCTTAATTAAAGGAGAGACACATGACCCAGCGACTGAACTACGCCCAACAGTCCCCCGAGCTTTTCAAGAAATTCATGGAATTCAGCATGGCGCTGAAGAGCAGCGTGATCGACGAGAAGCTGCAGGCCCTCGTCGAGGTCCGCGCTTCGCAGATCAATGGATGCGGCTTTTGCCTGGATATGCATGTGAAGCAGGCCAAGATCCTCGGCGAGACGGAACTGCGGCTCTACCACGTCGCCATCTGGCGGGAATCGAACCTGTTCATCCCCCGCGAGCGTGCAGCCCTTGCCTGGACCGAAGCACTGACGAAGCTTCCCGAGGGCGGCATTCCCGACGAGATTTACGAACGGGTGCGCGGCCAGCTTTCCGAGAAGGAGATCTCGGATCTGACTTTCGTCGTCATGGCGATCAACGCCTGGAACCGCGTCAATGTCGGCTTCAAGACCGTGCCCGGCACGGCCGACAAGGCCTACGGCCTCGATAAGGCTGGCCTGAACTAAACCGCGCAATTCATTGAGAAGATTCACCTTTGACGCTGCCGTACCACGGCAGCGAACGGAGATCCATTATGAAAATCGTTGTCATCGGCGGAACCGGCCTTATCGGTTCGAAGACTGTCGAACGCCTGCGCAAACGCGGCCATGACGTGATTGCCGCCTCGCCGAACTCCGGCGTCAACACGATCACGGGAGAAGGACTGGCGGAGGCGCTCTCGGGCACCGAAGTCGTGCTCGACCTCGCCAATTCGCCGTCCTTCGAGGATAAGGCCGTGCTCGAATTTTTCGAGACCTCGGGCCGCAATCTTCTCGCCGCCGAAAAACTCGCCGGCGTCAAGCACCATATCGCCCTCTCCGTCGTCGGCACCGAGCGTCTGCAGGAAAGCGGCTATTTCCGCGGCAAGCTTGCCCAGGAAAAACTGATCAAGGCATCGGGCATTCCCTACACCATCGTCCATTCGACGCAGTTCATGGAATTCCTCGGTGGCATCGCCCGATCGGGAACGGTCGGCCAGACGGTCCACCTGTCGCCGGCCTATGTGCAGCCGATTGCTTCCGACGACGTGGCGGACGCCATGGCGGACGTGGCCCTCTCTGCTCCCGCCAACGCGACGCTCGAGATCGCGGGTCCGGAACGGGCGCGCCTCAGCGAGCTCGTCGCCCGCTATCTGAAGGCCATGAAAGACCCGCGCACCACCGAGGCTGATGTCGAGGCGAGATATTTCGGCGCAAGACTGAATGATCAGTCGCTCGTTTCCGACAACAACCCGCGGCTCGGCTCGATTACCTTCGAGCAGTGGTTCGCAAAGTCCATCCAGCCGACATGACTGACGTGCCCTCGAGACGCGACCGCTCGGGCGCGTCTTCCCCCGACCCAGCAACCATGGAGATTCCGATGATCAGAACATTTTTCCTCGCCGCCGCCCTCGCCTTTCCGGCTGCCACCGGCGTCAGCGCCCGTGACAGCAGCGAGTCTGCGAAGGTGACACTCGTCTATGAGCACGAGCTTCCGAACGTGCCGGGTAAGAGCATCAAAGGCGTGCTGGTCGAATACGGCCCGGGCGGCTTCTCCGAAGGCCACACCCATCCCGACACCGCCTTCATCTATGCCACCGTGCTCGAAGGAGCGATCCGCAGCCAGGTCAATGACGGCCCGGTCAAGGTCTATCATGCCGGAGAGAGCTTCTCCGAAATGCCGGGCGACCGTCATGGCGTCAGCGCCAACGGCAGCGAGACCAAGCCCGCCCGCCTGCTCGCCGTCTTCGTCGTCGAGACCAACCAGAAAGAGCTGACCTATCCGCTCAAGAAGTGACGATCCGCATTACAGCGCCGCGCGTCTTTCAGACGCGCAAAGGACGCTGTAACACTTTGAATCTACGCATCGTGCTTTCCGAAAATCGGTTCCGATTTTCGGGCCGATGCGATACCGCCCGCGCAGGCCTGATGCTTGCGCGGGCGGCCGAGATGCTGAATCATGTACGGCCCGCACCCCGGAGACAGAGAGATGATTGACGACGCCCTCTTCGGCAAACCTCTGATATCCTTGATAACAGTCGGATTCGCCGGAATCGTCGTCTGGCATCTGCTCTCCCGCCACCGGCCGACGACGCGGCTGGTGGTGCAGATCCTCTTCTTTGCAGTGATGACGCTGATCCTCGTCGGCAGCGGCATCGAACCCCACCGGTTTCAAGGATATGAGTCCGAGGACCCGCGGGCCCTGCTCGTCATCGTCGCAAAAACCCTCTGGTGGATCCATCTAGCATGGGCCGTCATCGGTTTTATCAGGCTCTATCTGGTGCTGGAGGGCAGTCCGCGAGAGGCCCGCCTGCTCCAGGATCTGGTCATCGGCGTCGTCTATATCGGCATGGCCCTGTCGGTTCTGGCCTTCGTCTTCGGCGTGCCGATCGGAACCCTCGTCGCGACCTCGGGCGTGGTCGCCATCATTCTCGGCCTGGCGCTGCAGAACACGCTCGCTGATGTCTTCTCCGGCATCGCTCTGACACTCGGCCGGCCATACATCATCGGCGACTGGATCCTTCTCAGCGACGGCACCGAGGGACGCGTCGTCGAAAGCAACTGGCGTGCGACACACATCCTGACCAGCGGCAACAATGTCGTCGTTCTGCCGAACAGTTTTCTGGCAAAGCTCGGTCTGACGAATGTCAGCCGGCCGGACGAGAGCCATCTCCTGATCCTCACCATCCGCATCGCCCCGACGCGCATGCCGGCATCGGTCCGCCACGTCATGGCAACGGCTCTTGCGAGCTGCAATTCGATCGTGCGCGAGCCGCCGCCGGTCGTGGCACTGAAGGGGCTGGATGCCACGGCGCTTGAGGTCGAGCTGCAGTTTCGGGTGACAAGCCCGAGCCAGCGGGTGCCGGCGCGGAACGAGGTGCTCGATCTCGTCTATCGCCATTGCAAATCCGCCGGCCTGCTGCTGGCCATTCCGCCCTCGGCGACGGTGCTGACCGCCGATCTGCCGACGGAAGAAAGCGCAAAGCCGCCGAGCGTAACGCCGCTCGCCCTGATCGAGGCCATTCCGGTCTTTACGACGCTGACATCAGATGAAAAGCGCAGGCTCGCCGAAACCACGACTGTCCGGGAGTTCCGCAAGGGCGATGTGATCGTGCAGGAGGACGAAATGCTCCCCTCACTGATGATGGTGCGCGCCGGCATCATCGCGGCGCGGAACGCAGGCGAGGAATGCGGACGGCTCGCGCCGGGCGACTTTTTTGGAGAGACCGGACTGCTCGCCGGTATGCAGGAAGTCTGCACTCTGGAGGCTCTGACCCCCGTGACCGCCTATGAGATCGACCAGGAGGCCTTCGCGCCGCTGCTAAGCGAACGCCCGGCGCTGGCCGAAGAAATCGCCGACCACCTCGCCAGCCGCGCCGAGCGTTTCCACAATGGCGCCTCCTTGCCCCCGGAACATGCCCGCAGCGCCCATGCGATCCTGAAGACGATCAGGACTATTTTCAAGGCATAGAGACCGGCATCCTGCTCAGCCGGCGCGCTTGAGCACCCATTCGAACGTGCTCCGCCAAATGTCGGCCGGCACCTCCTCGGACAAGGTGCCGACCAGATCGGAAAGCCGGACGCGCCTCAGCGTATCCCGCCAAGCCTCGTCGGCCTCCCACATGATGCGCGCAACCGCGCATGGCTTGCTGTCGCAATATCCTTCCGGCCGGCAGGGATTGTTCGCCCGAATGTTCGTACAGGTGAAGCTGCGGGCCTTCCCCTCGACCGCCTCGACGATCTCGAGAAAGTTGATATCCGAGGGGGTCTTGGCAAGCCTGTAGCCGCCACTCGGACCGAGCGTGGTCTCGACCAGCGATGCCTGCGAAAGGCTCTGCAGTGCTTTGGAGAGATATTCCTTCGGCAGACCATGAAGCTCAGCGAGCGCCTTGGTGGAAAGATACCTGCCCTCTGGCAGGCCCGCGAGAATGGCGCAGCAGTGAAGCGCCCACTCGACCTGGCTTTTCAGGATCATTCAGCAACTCGTGTGATGGCTGGCTCTGCCAATGGAATTAAGGATATATCATATCCGAAAACCGACACGATGTAAATGAGCTGCAAAAGCAGCGTGTTGTTGCCTGAACGGCGATGCGGGCTCCGATCTCCCTCAGCCCGCCTGCTCGTCCTCTCCCCGCGCCTGCTCATTTTCAATTCCGGCGATCAGCTTGCGCAGCAGCGCCGCAAGCGCCTCGCGCTCCTTTCCATCAAGAGCCTGCAGAAACGAAGCTTCGCTCGCCATGTCCGTGCGGAAGGCCTTTTCGGCGAGTGCCGCACCCGCCTCGCTCAAAGCCACCAGCACACTGCGCCCATCGCGTGGTGATTTCTCCCGGCGGATCAGTCCCGCTTTCTCCAGCCGGTCAAGCCTGTGGGTCAGGCCTCCCGAAGAGATCATCAGCGCCGAATACATCTCCGTCGGGGTCATCAGGTAAGGCGGTCCGGAACGGCGAAGCGTTGCGATCACGTCGAATTCGCCGCGGTCGAGGCCAAAATCGGCAAATGTCGCCTCAATGCTCGGACGCACCAGGTTCGACAGCCGGAAGGCTCGGCCCAGGATCGCCATCGGCTCGGTGTCGAGGTCGGGCAGTTCCAGCGCCCATTGCCGGCGCAGCCGGTCGACATGATCCTCGTAAGAGTCGCCTTCTTTAACCCCATTCGTCATTTTCTGCCTCATATGCCACCACAGCCGAGACATACACCTTCCATCTGCATCAAGGAAGATATCTTGACAGGAAGATAGTTTTGGGAATATATCTTCTCGTGAAGATAGTTTTGCGATCGGAAATGGCACCAGCAGGAGGCACGGGATGTTCAGGATTCTTCGCCACCAGGAACCGCGAGCCGATCAAAGCCGCACGGTCCGCTTTGAAGGCCGCGACCATTGCGGCGAGATATCGCTTTTCCTGGTCGACAATGAGCCCGGCCAAGGGCCTGACCTGCATATACACCCCTATTCCGAAACGTGGGCCGTCAGGAAAGGCGAAGCCGAATTTACCGTGGGCGACGCCAAGACCCGCGCCTTTCCTGGCGACATCGTCATCGTGGCCGCCAACATTCCGCACCGTTTCGAGAATGTCGGCACCGGACGGCTCGAAATCGTCTGCATTCATGCCAGCGACACGATCTTGCAGGAGTTTGTGTGAGGCAAAGCCGCCTGGAAGGCAAAGCGCGGAAGACAATGAAGAGGAGAGAACTGCAATGCCCAAGATGATCTTCGTGAACCTGCCGGTGAAAGACCTTGCCGCTGCGACCCGCTTCTATGAAGCGATCGACTGCAGCAAGAACGAACAGTTCAGCGATCACCAGGCGTCGAACATGGTCTGGTCCGAGGTCATTATCTTCCATTTGCTGACGCGCGATTTCTTCGCGAGTTTCACGCCGAAACCCGTTGCCGAAGCGCAGAAGACGAGCGAAATGCTGATCGCGCTGACGATGGACAGCCGTGAAGAGGTGGACGCTATCGTCGAGGCAGCTGCAGCCGCCGGTGGCAAAGCCGATCCGCGCGCGCCGACGGACGTGGGTTGGCTCTACAACCGTGCCTTCGAAGATCCCGATGGCCATATATTCGAAGCGGTCTGGGTCGACATGGCGGCGGCGACCGCTACCGGAGAATAGCCGGCAAAGCGCTCGACGCGACATGCCCGGGCCAAACGGGCTTCGGCCCACCTCGCCCGCCGTGAAAACTTTTGCTGCGTCTGGAATAAAACCACCGCGCCTCGTGTCTCATCTCAGGTATCGCAAGATTGCGTGCCCAATCTGAGGAGAGACATCATGAAACCCGTGAAATTCCTGTCCGTCGTGGCCGCCGCCGCCTTTGCCGCGACCGCTGCTTTCGCCGCCCCTCCTGTCAAGACCGTCGAATCCGAAAAGGGCAAGGTGCTTGCCGGCGAAAACGGCATGACGCTCTACACCTTCAAGAAGGACGTCAAAGGCGTTTCCAACTGCAACGACGATTGCGCCAAAAACTGGCCGCCGCTGATGGCCGCTGGTGATGCCAAGGCTGATGGTGCATATTCGATCGTCGATCGCAAAGATGGCACGAAGCAATGGGCCAAGGACGGCATGCCGCTCTATTACTGGGTCAAGGACAAGAAGGCCGGCGACATCACCGGCGATGGCGTCGGCGGCAACTGGGATCTCGCCAAGCCTTGATCGCCAAGATCCCGATCACAAGCGAGTTGTCGGCGTGAAAACACCCGCACCCGAAACCTTCGAGGGCCAGATCCTGGCCCTCCTGCCCTCACTCAGACGCTATTCGCGCAGCCTGACGCGCTCGGATGCCGATGGCGAGGATCTGCTCCAGGATTGTGTCGAGAAGGTTCTCACGCGCCGCGGCCAATGGCGCGGCCTCAACCTGCGCGGCTGGGTCCTGACCATCATGACCAATCTCTACCGCAACGGCCGGCGCGGCAAGACGCGCGACGGCCTTGTCGAGCTCGATGCCGCAGACAATCTGGCCGCGCCCGAACCGCCGGCCGATCCGCTGGAACGTGCCCGGCTGGACGATGCGCTGAACAGCCTTTCGGAGGAACACCGCGCCGTGCTGATGCTCGTGGTCATCGAGGGATACACCTATGGCGAGGTCGCCGCCGCGCTCGATATCCCGATCGGCACCGTCATGTCGCGCCTGTCGCGCGCCCGCCGGCGCGTCGCCGAACGATTGAAGGCCGACAACATCATTACGCTTCGGAGACCGAAATGAACGAGACCAATCCGAGCGTCGCCGAAGCCGACCTTCACGCTTATGCCGACGGCCAGCTGCCGGAAACGGCGCGCCCCCGCATCGAGGCTTTCCTAGCCGACAATCCCGACGAGGCGGCAATGGTCGCCGAATGGCAGGCGCAGAATTCAGGCATCCGATCGCTGTTTGCCGGTTATGAGAAGGCGAAAGACACCGATCCTCTGCTCGTCGTCCCCCCGCGTGTCGTTTCATCGGGACCGAAACGCTGGGCAATCGCCGCATCAGCCCTCCTCGTCTTCACGCTCGGCGCCGTCAGCGGCCATTATGGCCCCGCACTTCTGGAAAAGCCGGAGCTGCAGCTTGCCGGCTCCGAAACCCTGCCGAAACAGGCCCAGACCGCGTTCACGGTCTATGCCGCCGAGGTTCGCCATCCCGTCGAGGTCTTCGCAAACGAGGAGGTCCACCTCGCCACCTGGCTCGGCAAGCGCCTGGCAATCCAGAACCTCAAGATCCCGAACCTGCAGCCGCTCGGCTTCAAGCTGGTCGGCGGCCGGCTGCTGCCGGTCGACGGCAGGCCGGGCGCCATGTTCATGTATGAAAACCAGGCCGGCGAGCGCCTGACCGTGATGGTCGGCCGCAACGCGGAGAACCGCACGACGAGCTTCCGCTTCGCCTCATCGGGCAATCTCGAAACCTTTTACTGGATCGACGGTGAACTCGGTTATGCCGTGACCGGTGAAATCTCCCGCGAGACGCTGCGGGAGGTAGCCGAGGAGTGCTACAAGCAGTTCCCGACCTAGAGCAATTCCAGGAAAAGTGCAAAGCGGTTTTCCCGGGCAAAGCGCGAAGCGATTTTCGCCAGGAATTGCGCCAAGAAACAAAAGGTTAGAGCGGTTCTGCGGTTCCGTGAGCAGCTGAACCGATCTAAGGATCAGCGCGAGGGATCGTTACCAAGCTCGATCGGCCGTCCATGCGGCGTCGCTTCCGCCGCCCGCTGCCAGCTCTGCTGCAGTGCCAGGATCGTTTCCGCATCGGCGATTCCGTTGTCGACGATAAGGTCGGAGAGTGCCGCCACCCAGCAGTCGAAATAGTCGCTGCCATCTTCGGCCCGGCCAGGCTTGTGCAATTGCGCGGAAAGCGTTTCAGCCCATTCGCTCCAGCTGAACAGGCCTTTTGCGTGCAGGTGCACGGTCATGGCAAAGGCTTCGGCCGCCCATGGCTCGGGAAAAACCGGCTCGCCCTCCGGCGACCTCGGCAGCCCGGACGATTGCGCCAGCGGCGACATCTCACGCCGGCTCAAGATAGCTCTCCCAGGCATCGATCGACACGGTCAGCGTCGGATCGGCATCTCCGCCCCAGATCTCCGTGCCGTCGAAAACGACCGTATAGAGCCATTGCGGGTTTTCGCCCTTGCCATGTGCATTGTCGTCAGGGAAAACGAAAGAGCCCTGCACTACCTCGACCACGCCAGTTTTGGCTCGGGCATAACGCGGCAGGCGCGTATGCGTCGGCGGATTGAATTTCTTCGTCTTCACCGTCTCGCCGACAGCAAAGAGCGGCGCGGTCTTAACAGGACGATCGCAAGGGCCGCCCTTCGCCAAAACGCCGGGCACCATGTCCGCCTTCAGCACCCGCTTCGGAACGGCTCCTGGCTGCTGCGCATGACCGGACAGCAATTCCGCGCGCGTCGCAAAACCATGCCGTTCGAGCAGCTTGTCGATGCCGCGGATCCAGATCTCGTAATAGCTGGCGGCGAGGTAATCGGCCGGCGGAATATTCTCGCGCGCATGCCGGCTTTCATCGATCGTCCATGCGCCGAACGCGCCGCAGGAAAGCGTAATGCCGAGCGCCCGCTTTTCCCATTCTGCATGGAAATAAGGCTCGTCCTTTTCGGGTGCGACAGGACCGAAGCCCATCTGCCCGCCGAGATCGTGCGGTCCGTTCATGCGGCGCTCTCCGGCTTGCGGGCAACGGCCGTACCGATCATCGCATCGCGGCTGACGAGGCCGGCGAGCGTTTGCTCATCCATTCCGTCGGTCCCTCCGGGCCGCTCGGGAATGACGAGATAACGCAGCTCCGCCGTCGAATCCCAGACGCGGACCTTCTTGTCCTCAGGCAGCGTCAGACCGAATTCGGCCAGCACGCCGCGCGGATCGATGACGGCGCGCGAACGATAGGCCGGCGCCTTGTACCAGACCGGCGGCAGACCGAGCACCGACCAGGGATAACAGGAGCAGAGCGTGCAGACGACGAGATTATGGGTCTCGGCCGTATTGAAGACGGCGCGCATATGCTCGCCCTGCCGGCCGGTATAGCCGAGGCTGGCGATGGCCGCCGTCGCATCGCGCCTCAGCCAGTCGGCGAAATCGGCATCGCTCCAGGCCTTGGCGACGACATGCGCGCCGTTCCTCGGCCCCACCTTCGTCTCGTAGGTCTCGACGATCGTATCGATCGCCGCCGGATCGATCAGCCCCTTCTCCGTCAGCAGCGTTTCCAGCGCCTTCACGCGCGCCTGCATATCGGAATAATGGTTGTCGTGATCATGCCCGTGGGCGTGCTCATCTCCGTGAGCATGTTTGTCGTCATGGTCGTGCAAGGCGAAGCCCTCCCGAAACTGCCCGCTATTTCTATCATACGCCACAGGCCCGCCAAGCCCTTCTATGTCTCATGCGCTTTTCCGCTAATCTCCTGCCATGAACATTCTGATTCTCGGCGCAACCGGCTTCATAGGCTCCGTCGTCGCGGCCCGGCTCGTTGCCGACGGCCACGCCGTCACCGGCATCGGTCGCAATCCCGCGCGTGCGCGCCTGAAACAGCCGGCGATCGACTGGCGGTGTGCAGATCTCTCGCGCATGACGAAACCGGCGGATTGGGACGAGATCCTTAAGGATCAGCATGTCGTCGTCAATTGCGCCGGCGCCCTGCAGGACGGCCTGTCTGATGATCTGTTGGCCACCCAGGCAGAGGCGATGCTGGCACTCTATTCCGCCGCAAAACGCTCGTCGCGCCCGCTGATCGTACAGATATCGGCAAGGACAGCGGGAGCGGCGGGTGCTCTTCCCTTCTTCGCCACCAAGCGGCGGGCCGACGAGGCGCTGGCGGCAAGCGGCCTGCGTTACCTCATCCTGCGCCCTGCCCTCGTTCTCGGCCGCAATGCCCATGGCGGTTCGGCGCTGCTGCGGGCGCTTGCCGCCTTCCCCTGTGTGCTGCCCTTGGTCCATGCCGAAAGTCCGGTCGAAACACTCTCGGTGGACGATGTGGCGGAAGCCGTGTCGCGGGCGGTCTCCGACGGCATCTCCGGCGATATAGATCTGGCCGCCGACGAAGTTCTGACGCTCGCCGATCTCGTCCGCCTGCATCGGCAGTGGCTCGGCCTGCCGCCCGCCCGCATGTTCGCTCTCCCCCGCTGGCTTGCCGGCCCGGTGACGTGGCTGGCCGATCTATCAGGACTGCTCGGCTGGCGTTCGCCGCTGCGCTCGACGGCGATGACTGTCATGTCCGAAGGCGTGCGGAGCTCAAAAACAGGGAGCGGCCTTGCTGCGACATCCGCGGCCGCAGCGCTCTCGGCCAATCCGTCCGGCGTACAGGATCTCTGGTTTGCCAGGGTCTATCTCCTGAAGCCGCTAGCCATATCGGGCCTATCCGTTTTCTGGCTGCTCTCAGGTTTGATCCCGCTGCTGGCGCTGGAGCAGACGTCCGCTCACTTCCTGCCGTTCATGCCTGAGGCCGCAGCAACGGCGCTGACGCTTGCAACCTGCCTGACCGACATAGCTCTCGGCGCCGCCGTCCTCCTTCGCCCGCTGGCAAAACGTGCCCTTCTCGGCATGCTGGCCGTGTCGTTCGCCTATCTTGCCGGTGCCAGCCTGCTCGAACCCGCGCTCTGGCTCGATCCTCTCGGTCCCCTCGTCAAGGTGCTGCCATCGATCCTGCTGACGCTCACCGCACTTGCCACGCTGGATGAACGCTGATGATTGAGGAATGGCTGCTGCTTGCCCATGTCATCGGCGCGACCGTGCTCTTCGGCACCGGCGCCGGCATCGCCTTCTTCATGGTGATGGCGCACCGAACCCGCGATCCCCGTCTGATCGCCCATGTCGCCAGCACGGTTGTCATCGCCGACACCCTCTTCACCGCCACCGCAGCCATTCTCCAGCCGGTGACCGGCTATCTGCTGGCCCGGTCGATCGGTTGGGAACTGTCGGAGGGATGGATTGCGCTGTCGCTGCTGCTTTATGTCGTGATCGGCCTGTTCTGGCTGCCGGTCGTCTGGATCCAGATCCGGCTGCGCGACCTCGCCCGCGCCGCAGCAGCGGCGGGAAAAGCCCTGCCGCCAGGCTATTTCAGCCTCTACCGCATCTGGTTCGCCTGCGGTTTTCCGGCCTTCTTCGCTGTCATCGGCATTCTCTGGCTGATGCTCATGAAGCCCGCAATCACTCTATTTTAGCATTGGCCAGAGGCTTAGCACCAACAGCACCGCCATGCTGATATTGAACCATTTCAGCCGCACCGGATCGGAAAGCCATTCCCTCAGCGCCGAGCCGAAGCCGGCCCAGGTCGAAACGCTGGGCACATTGACTGCCGCAAAAGCGAGACCAACGATCAGCACGCTCACTAGGTAGAGTTGCGGATTGGTGTAGGTCGCCATCGCGGTGACCGCCATCACCCAGGCTTTCGGATTGACCCACTGGAAGGCCGCCGCCGCCGAGAAGGACATCGGCTCGACGCCGCTTCTGCCTTCGCTCAGCGAGCGCGACGAGGCAATCTTCCAAGCAATCCAGATGAGATAGGCGCCGCCCGCAAATTTCAGTACCGTATAGACAATAGGCACCGTGTGCAGCAGCGCGCCGAGCCCAAGGCCGACGCCGATGAGCAGCGAGAAGAAACCGACACCGATGCCGAACATATGCGGGATCGTCCTGCGGAAGCCAAAATTCACGCCCGATGCGAAGAGCATCATATTGTTCGGTCCCGGCGTGATCGAGGTCGTGAAGGCGAAGAGAACGAGGGCGAGAAATGTATCCAGCGGCATGCGACCTCCCGAAGCCAGCTTTTCTGCGGCCTGCTTATTTAGGTCAGCATAGCTGTCCTAAACCGCCGGTGCCATTACATCATTGTCATGGTGACAGGATTACTTGAAAGATGGCGACCCGGCCCAATCTCCTGTCGAAGGGACAGAAACCATGCAGGACGACCCGATTCCATCGATCACATTCCCTGATGGCACTGAGGTGCCGGCGCTCGGCCAGGGCACCTGGGCGATGGGTGAGGATGCCGGTCATGCCAGGGCCGAGATCGAAAGCCTCAGGGCCGGCATCGATCTCGGCATGACGCTGATCGACACCGCCGAAATGTACGGCGACGGTGGCGCCGAAGAGATCGTCGGCCAGGCGATCAGGGGCCGGCGCGATGAGGTCTTCATCGTCAGCAAGGTCTATCCCTGGAATGCCAGCCTGAAAGGCACGATTGAGGCCTGCGAGCGCAGTCTCGAACGGCTGGGTACCGATCGCATCGATCTCTATCTGCTGCACTGGCGCGGAGACCATCCGCTCACAGAGACCGTCGCCGCCTTCGAAATGCTGAAGGCATCCGGCAAGATCGGCGCCTGGGGCGTCTCCAACTTCGACACCGACGACATGGAGGAACTGCTCGGAGTGCCCGACGGCGCCAATGTCGCCGCCAACCAGGTGCTCTATAACCTTTCCCGCCGCGGCATCGAATTCGATCTGCTGCCCTGGTGCCAGAACCGAGGCATTCCCATCATGGCCTATTCGCCGATCGAACAGGGAAATATCCTGCACCATCCCGAGTTGATCCGCATCGCCAAGGCCTATCAGGCGACACCCGCTCAGCTGGCACTCGCCTTCCTGCTGGAACGCGACGGCGTCATCGTCATGCCGAAGACCTCGAATGCCGAACGCGCGGCGGAAAACCGCGACTGCGTCTCGCTCGAAATCACCGACGACGACTGGGATGCCATCGACGCCGCCTTTCCGCCGCCCACAAAGAAAAAACCGCTGGAGATGCTTTGATCTCCAGCGGCTTTCGCAATCATTGCAGCATCGGGCTTAGATGCCCGGGCTGTGATACTTACATGTCCGGGCTGTATTATTTACATCCCCTGCACGCCGCGGTTCATCGCCGCAATGCCGGTACGGCAGACCTCGATGAGGCCAAGCGGCTTCATGATCGCCACGAACTGATCGATCTTTGACGATTTGCCGGTGATCTCCAAAATGAAGTGGCCGACGGTCGCATCCACCACCTTGGCATGAAAGGCATCGGCAAGGCGCAGGGTCTCGGCACGCATCTCGCCCTCGCCGATCACCTTAACCAGCGCCACTTCGCGCTCGATCGGCCGATCCTGGCCGAGTTCGCGGGCCCGCACCGTCAGGTCGACGACGCGATGTACCGGCACGATGCGCTCGAGCTGCGCCTTGATCTGTTCCAGCACCTGCGGCGTCCCGCGTGTGACGACGGTGATGCGGGAAAGATGCGCCTGATGCTCGGTCTCGGAGACCGTCAGGCTCTCGATATTGTAGCCGCGGCCGGAAAACAGGCCGATGACCCGGGCAAGAACGCCCGGTTCGTTGTCGACGAGAACCGAAAGCGTGTGGCTTTCGACCGCCGCCGTTTCCGGCGAGATGAAGTAAGCGGAGCCCGTGGGCTGTAGGTGTGCGTTCATGGTCTTGAGTTTCCTCTTCCCTGCCGCATAACCCTGAAAATCGAAAGCGATTTTCGGAAAGGGTCATGCGCAAATTAAAAATGTCAGACGAGCGCGCGGCCCTTGGCGTCGATCGCATTGGCGACCGCTTCGTCGGTGGCTTCGTCCGGCAACAGCATTTCGTTATGGGCCTTGCCCGAGGGGATCATCGGGAAGCAATTGGCGAGATTGGCGACACGGCAATCGAAGATGACAGGCTTTCTGACCTCGATCATCTCCAGAATGGTGTCATCAAGCGCATCCGGCTTTTCGCAGCGCAGGCCGACGGCACCATAGGCCTCCGCCAGCTTGACGAAATCGGGCATCGCCTCCGTATAGGAATTCGACAGGCGATTGCCGTGCAACAGCTGCTGCCACTGACGCACCATGCCCATATATTGGTTGTTCATGATGAAGATCTTGATCGGCGCGTCGTGCTGGATCGCCGCCGACATTTCCTGGATACACATCTGGATCGAGGCGTCGCCGGCAATGTCGATGACGAGGCTGTCGGGATGGGCGATCTGCACGCCGAGCGCGGCCGGCAGGCCGTAGCCCATCGTACCGAGGCCGCCCGAGGTCATCCAGCGGTTCGGCTGCTCGAAACCGAAGAACTGCGCCGCCCACATCTGGTGCTGGCCGACCTCGGTGGTGATGTAGGTATCCCGGTCCTTGGTGTGGGCAAAGAGCCGCTCCAGCGCATATTGGGGCATGATGACGTCATTGCTCTTCGTATAGGCGAAGGAGTTGCGTGCCCGCCAGCGGGCGATATCGGTCCACCAGTCGTCGAGGCGACCCTTCTCCGGCTTCTTCGGCAGCGCCCGCCACAGGCGGACC